>URSD01000007.1 GCA_900550395.1 uncultured Porphyromonadaceae bacterium
TAGGTGATAGTCCCCGACGTCAGGGTTGCCTTGTGACCCGCATCGAGCCAAGCTCGGCCAGCACACTCTCGCGCACAAACACACATACAGCCGCATGCCCTGGTACCAGCATGCGGCTGTTTTGTTTATTATCGTATTTTAAAATCGCGTTTACCTATGCACTTGCCATTGTACCAGTACTCCACGCTGTAATCCCCGGCCGACCAGGTTCCTTTTTCTTTACCTCCCCACCCATCCAAAGTTTTAGATGCAAGTGTGTAGGGCGATAACTCTATGGACGTGTTATAAGAGTATCCTGTTGGAGAGGAAGCACCCGTTGACAAACCGTTTGGACCAATGATTTTCACATAAATATCGTCCTCAAACTCTGTGTCACTTATAAAATCGGCCGATGTTCTAAGATAAGTGGAACGTGAGGAATATATCGGTGCATTAGGCTCGTCCCCGTCATTCCAGACCTTTATATTGGATGCCACTACGGGAGAGTCAGCGAACATAAGATCCAATGCCTTTTTAGTTGAATTCAGTTCAGATCTGTTCTGCTGCAATTCATTCAGATAGGATTCTGCCTCCTGTGCGGAATCGCCGACCAGATACAGACAGCCGAGTATCACATATACCACCAGAATGAATGTGGTAATCAGCACCCCTTTGGCGTTTCTCGACAGCCAGGACATTTTTTTCTGTCCGGCGGGTTCCTGTTTTTTGGCCTTTTCCGCTTCCAGTGCCTTCTTCAGGGCTTCAACGTCCTTCTCGTGCGCTTCCTTGGAAATAACGGCAGGACTGTTGTGTCTGCCGCTGCACAGGCTGCGGTGCAAAGCCAGCTGTTCCTGATCGACTGTCGAAAGATAATCGAGTTCCTCCACCCCGTCTATAGGAGAGAGATTCCATGCGCAACAGCCGCAATACGTCTTTCCGGGTTCAACCTTGTTGCCGCATACGGGGCATATCCGCGACATATCCAGGTCCTTGAGAACGTCGTCTACCTTGTGTCCCTTGATGGAAAGCGCATATGCTCCCTGCTTGTAGTCCTCGCCGTACTCCACAAGACGTTTTTTCAGCTCGCGCCGCTTGTGTTCCTGTTCCTGCCTGAGCGATTCGTTGCGGCGGCGCTGACGCGATTGCTCGGTCTCCACATAGCGGAGGAGCGTGTCGCCGAAGTTGTTGAAATCGAGCGATTCATATTTCCACAGGTCGGCGTTGATGTCGTTGACATTGGTGTCCTTGAGTATGGTGACAATGTTTCCTTGCTTGAATCCCTTGAGCTTGGCGTTGACAAACCAGTCCCATTCGTAGAAGACCCAGCGCGAATCGATGTACTCGGCCTTGGAGGTAAAGACAATTATGTGTTCCACATCTTTCAGTACCGATGTGATTGCCTTGCGGTATTCCGATTCGCCGAGGCTGCGCAGCTCCTTTGAGGTCAGGAACGCGTTTATACCATTATCACGCAGGAAGTTGTATATATCCTCCGCATATACATAATCCTCGCTCTTGCAGGAAATGAAAACATCATACTTATCCATCGACGGGCCTGTTGGTTTCTTTCCGCAAAGTTAATTACAATTCTTATAATCTGCAAATTTACAGTCCTCCTATAAATACGATAAGGATGCCGGCGGGAGCGACGTAGCGCATGCAGAATACCAGCAGGCGGATGGCAAACGACATGCGGCGGCCACCGCAGAGCTCGTTTTCAAGCACGGTGCGCTTCAGCACCCAGCCGGTGAAGACGGAGATCAGCAGACCGCCGACAGGCAGCAGAATATTGGAGGAAAAATAGTCGAAGGCGTCGAACACGGTCTTGCCGAAAATGCGCCATCCGTTGAGACATCCGAACGAGAGGGCGCACAAAGTGCCGAGCACGGAGGCGACTCCGATGTTCAGCGCCGTTGCGCGCCGACGTCCCATATGGCAGTCGTCGCACAGCCACGCGATAGAGATCTCGCTCATGGAAATGGTGCTCGTCAGCGACGCGAGAAAGAGCAGTACGAAGAAGAGCGTGCTCCACACCATGCCGTAGGACATGTCGGCGAAAATGGCCGGAAGCACCTCGAACACGAGTTTGGGTCCCGCGGCGGGTTGCTGACCGTAGGTGAACACGGCAGGGAAGATGATGACACCGGCAAGCACGGCCACGAGAGTGTCGAGCAACGCCGTGGTGACGGCGGTCTTAACCAGCGGCGTACGGCGCGAGAAGTAGCTTGAATAGGTGATGAGGCATCCCAGGCCGAGGCTCAGGGAGAAGAACGCCTGACCCATCGCGCCGAGGACAGTGGAGGGCGTGAGCTGCGAGAAATCGGGACTGAAAAGGAAGCGCAGGCCCTCGCCGGCGCCTGGCATGAACAGTGAATGAATGCAGAAAGCCACGAGGATGACAAAGAGCAGCGGCATAAGCACATTGCTCACCTTCTCGATGCCTTTCTCCACGCCACGCGAGAGGATGAGATAGTTGCAGGCGAGGAAGAGCAGCGTCCACATGACGGGGCGCCATCCCGAGGCGGCGAAAGCGTCGAAACGATTGTGTAGGGCGTCGGGCGAATGCAGGTCGCCGAAGCCCGTCACGGACTGCCATATGTACTCCATGGTCCAGCCGGCCACCACTGAGTAAAAGCCGAGAATAAGCACCGAGGCAAGAATGCCCATATAGCCGACGGCGCTCCACAGCGAGCGCGGGGCCAGTCGGCGGAAAGCCGAGCGAACGTTGGTGCCCGTGTGGCGTCCTATTACAAACTCGGCCAGAATCACCGGCACACCTATAATGAATACAAACAGCAGATACGTAAGCATGAATGCTCCGCCCCCATGCGTTCCGGCTTCATAAGGGAAACGCCATATGTTTCCGAGCCCGACGGCCGAACCGACAGTCACCGCCACTACGCCAAGGCGTGTGGCGAACTGCCCTCGTGTGTTTTTTTCAGTCATTCTTCAGGAAATTCAGTCATTTTTTCAAGAGCCTCCACGTCGCGTAGTCGCTCGTCCGGCGTCTCTCCGTCCTCACGGCTGGAGATATAGCGGTTGTAGTAAGCGAGCAGCAAAGTGGTAAGCGGCAGGGCTATTATCAGTCCGATAAAGCCGAGCAAGGTGCCCCAGGCCGAGATAGACAGCAGGATGATGGCGGGGTTCAGCCCCATGGCCTTGCCCATGATGCGCGGCACGAGCACCAGGTCCTGGATGCACTGCACGATGATGTACACCAGCATGCAGGCCCACCATATCTGCCAGAACTCCACGTTGCCGTCCATGCTGTAGACAAGGCAGAGCAGCGTCGTGGGCACGATGGATATGAGCTGTAGGTACGGCACCATGTTGAGCAGCCCGATGAACATGCCGAGCACGATGGCAAGCGGCAGCCCCACGATGACGAAGCCTATGCTGAAAAGCACTCCCACGAGGAAAGCCACCAGTGCCTGTCCGCGGAAATAGTGGTTCATGCTGATCTTCACCTCGTGGGCGACGGAGAACACCAGGTCGCGGCGCTTGGGAGGCACCATGCGCTTGAAGCCGCGGAGCAGGCGCTCGTAGTCGAGCATGATGAAGACCACGTACAGCACCACAAGAAACCAGTTGAGCACGGCCAGCACAAGGTTGAATCCGCCGGCCACGAAATCCTGGAGCATGGAGCTGACGTCGTGCCAGTCCTGACGCGTCATGCGCGACGCAATGGCCTTGAAGTCAATCTCGTTGCGCAGAAAATCGTGCACGCCCTCCGGGATAAACGGTATGGAGGCCGGCTCGGCGGCGTAATGGCCTATGAGCACGGCCATCTGGCGCATCTCGGCGGCTATCCCGGGCATAAAGATGACGCCCAGGGCAATCATCAGCAGCACCGTCTCGAAAAGCGTCAGGAAGATGGGCACTATGCGCGTCCGCACCCGCAGGAGCCGCTTGTTGTACTGCACGAACGGCTCAAGCATATAGGCAATGAGCCATGCCACGAGAAAGGGCAGCAGAACATCGCGCAACAGACCTATGATCCAGACAGCCAGCAGCACACCGAGGGTCGATATGACAAGGCGCACTACCCTGTCGAACGTGTACGGACGAGAAGTTTCTGACATTTTCTTGAAATTATGGAACAAAGTTAGTGATTAATTTACTAATTTTGCAGTTAAAATATCTATAATCCATCATTATGACAGAAAAAACGCAACAATTGCTTAACGACAAGGCGTGGGCCCGCTGGCTCGCACTGGTGCTGATAGCATCAATGATGTTCTTCGCCTACATGTTCGTCGACGTCATGTCGCCCCTGAAGTCGCTTCTTGAGGAAAAACTGCACTGGGACAGCTCCACATTCGGCACCTACGCCGCATCGGAGTATTTCCTGAACGTGTTTTTCTTCTTCCTTATTTTCGCAGGCATAATCCTTGACAAGACAGGCATCCGCTTCACGGGCCTGTTGTCGGCATCGCTGATGGTGATAGGCGCGTCCATCAAGCTTATAGGTATCAGCGAATGGTTCGAGACCACGGCGCTGTGCGGCTGGCTCGACAGCTGGTGGAGCAGCTTCCCGGGCAGCGCCAAGATGGCGTCGCTGGGCTTCATGATCTTCGGCTGCGGCTGCGAGATGGCCGGCACGACCGTATCCAAGGCCATTGCGAAGTGGTTCAAAGGCAAGGAGATGGCGCTGGCGATGGGCGTGGAGATGTCGATCGCGCGTCTGGGCGTATTCGCAGTGATGTGGATTTCTCCTCTGATTTCCGGCATGTTCGACCAGTCGGTGCTGGCTCCCGTGGCATTCTGCACCGCCCTGCTCGTCATTGGCCTGCTCAGCTACACCGTGTTTGTGTTCATGGACCGCAAGTTCGACCGTCAGCTGGCGGCCGTAGGCGAGCTTAACGGCGAGGACACCGGCGGCGAGGACGAGGAGTTCCACATCTCCGACCTCGGCAAGATATTCCGCAGCAAGATGTTCTGGCTCGTAGCCCTGCTGTGCGTGCTCTACTACAGCGGCATCTTCCCCTTCCAGCGCTACGCTCCCAACTACGTGCAGGAGACCCTCGGCGTAAGCGCCGAGACGGCATCGCGCCTCTTCAGCGTCTTCCCCATCCTGGCTATGGTGCTCACCCCCTTCCTCGGCGCGTTCCTCGACTATAAGGGCCACGGAGCCACGATGCTTATCATCGGCGCCATTATCATGACGTGCTGCCACCTCGGCTTCGCATTCCTGCTGCCGGCGGTTCCGCAGGTATGGCTGGCCGTGACACTCATACTCGTGCTCGGCGTAAGCTTCTCGCTCGTGCCCGCCGCCCTGTGGCCGTCTGTTCCGAAGATTATAGACAACAACATCCTCGGCTCGGCCTACTGCCTGATATTCTGGATACAGAACATCGGTCTCTGCCTCGTGCCGCTGCTCATAGGCGAGACACTCGACGCCACCGGCGGCTACTTCGTGCCGATGCTCATTTTCGCCACATTCGGCGTGCTCGCCATCTTCTTCGGCATCTGGCTGAAGGTACTCAACAGCAAGCACAACTACGGCCTTGAAGAGCCCAACGTGAAGAAAGAAAACGACGCTACTCTCGCCGCCGAAGCCGAGAGCGCGGAGGAGTAAACCGTTACTCTCACATACGCAGATACGTTCCGCAATCACCGCCCGGGCGGTGATTGCGGAACGTATTTTAGAATATAATGTATGGTTCATGAGATAGACAAATTGCATATGCAAATATATTATCAAAGCAACCACATCAAAACAAAGCTATAACGCCAGCATAGCCGAAGGCCACCATAAATCCCGTATGCATACTGTTCTTTAGATTTTGATTCATATTTTCATATTTTGATACGGCTACCCTGAATATGTTATAGAACATTTTGATTGTAAAAAAAATATTAGTACCTTTGCATTGTCAGTAAGAGAACTGACATACATCAAAAAAGAAGCGTTTTGCTTATCTCTTATTGAGAAAACGTAGGAAATTTTCACAATGATGAGAGGATAGACAAAGCGGTTCTCACGCTATCGCGTGGGCTGCTATCCCTCATCTTCATCATAGGTTTCCTACGACCTTCTCAATAGACGCGGGCAAAGTCAGTCCACGTTTCTTTATCAACTAATTGGTCGATAGGATTGTAAGGCCACTATTCATAGAATCGCTTATGAAAATAGCGATAAATTTACTTGGTGAGGGAAATAAAAAGATTCCCTTATTGTTGCTCTTTGTATGCGCAGCATTCACTTCTGCTCTAGCAGAAAGCACATTCTTTTATAAAATTGGTGCTACCGACGGCGGCATGAATTGGACCGAAGCCGAGGATGATAAATTAGGAGCCCCGGCATATATAGTCTACGATATGGGTAATGCTGATTTCAGCATATTGAGCGTAACGTTCAAGAACGATTCACGTATAAAGCCCACTCCTTGTAAGTATCTAAAAACAGATGCAGATGGCTTCCGCATTTTTGAAGACGATATGGGTAGGTTAATCAAAATAAAAGGAACTAAACTAATAATAGTACATGAAATGCTTCATGCTCTTGACCCATTTGTGCCGTATATCATCATCTATAGTTCCGAACGTAGTATAGCTCCAGAGTACTAAATATCGACATCCAATAAAAATAAATTTAATTCCTTTTCCCGAACCAAGGCTCCCTGCAAGCGTCATGGCTCGGGAAAAGGGCTATAAAGGATGTTGCCGACAACATCATTAATCAGCCTTTAACGATGCCTTAACGGCAACGATTTTGCAGTGTAGTCGCTAACCCTGCCAAGGTGCCTGACTTTCCCAGACCGTGATAATATATAACATCTATTAGTTGAGGACTTTGTAGCCTTTGGCGAGGAGGGAGTTGCGGATGTCGGAGATGTGGTTGGCGTCGCGGGTTTCCAGTTCGATGCGGATGGTACAGCCGTTGATTTCGGCGCTGGTGTTGATGCGCTCGTGGTTGACGGAAATGATGTTGCCGCCGGCCTCGGCGATGACGGTGCAGACGCCGGAGAGCTGTCCGGGCTTGTCGGCGAGGTCGATGGTGAAGGTGTAGTTGCGTCCGCTTTTGGAGAGTCCGCGGGTGATGACGCGGCTGAATGTGTTGACGTCGATGTTGCCGCCGCTGACGAGGCAGACAACTTTCTTGCCCTTGACGGGCACCTTGTTGTACATAACGGCGGCCACGGAAACGGCGCCGGCGCCCTCGGCCACGAGCTTCTGCTGCTCGGTAAGGGCGAGGATGGCGGCGGCTATCTCCTCGTCGCTGACAGTCACGACCTCGTCGACGTACTTGTTGCACATCTCGAAGGTGTTGACACCCGGCTCCTTGACGGCTATGCCGTCGGCTATGGTGCTGACCTCGCTGAGGCGGGCGATGTGTCCTTCCTGAAGGGATGCGGCCATGGAGGGAGCGCCTGAGGACTGCACGCCGTAGACCTTGATCTCGGGGCGCAGCGTCTTGATAGCGAAAGCCACGCCGCTGATGAGGCCACCGCCGCCGATGGGTACGACCACGGCGTCGACATCGGGCAGCTGCTCAAGTATCTCCAGACCGATGGTGCCCTGTCCGGCAATCACCTTGGGGTCGTCGAAGGGGTGAACGAAAGTGTAGCCATGCTGCTGTTGCAGCTCGACGGCCTTGGCGTAGGCGTCGTCGTAGACACCCGGCACGAGGCACACCTCGGCGCCGTAGCTGCGCGTGGCTTCCACCTTGGAGATGGGCGCGCCGGCGGGCAGACAGATGATGGCCTTGATGCCGTTGCGCTGCGCACCGAGTGCGACGCCCTGCGCGTGGTTGCCTGCCGAGCAGGCAATGACGCCGCGGGCCTTCTCCTCGTCGCTGAGCTGCGATATTTTATAGTAAGCGCCGCGGAGCTTGAACGAGCCCGTCAGCTGAAGATTCTCAGTCTTAAGAAATACCTGCGCCTCGGGATTGATTTTCGGGGCGGGAATGACGGCCGTCTTGCGGGCTACGCCCTGCAACACTGCGGCGGCATTGAATATTTCGCTTATTTGCAGCATTTTATGATGATTTAAGGAAATTTCTATTCGAGAGGCAGACGGTTCATCTCCTCGATATAGTCGAGGATGGCTTCGCGTCCGCGGCGGTCCTGGCTGCTGGTGCGGAACACCGGAGGCAGTTCCTCCCAGCGTTCGAGCAAGGCGGCAAGGTAAACCTCCGTAGCCTTCTTGGCGGCTGTGGACGTAAGCTTGTCGAGCTTGGTGAAAACGATGCTGAACGGCACACCGTTCTCGCCGAGCCACTCCATGAATTCCATGTCGATGCGCTGAGGAGCGTGGCGGGAGTCGACGAGCACAAACAGATTCGTCATCTGCCGACGGTTCAGGATGTAGTCCTGAATCATATTCTCCAGCTTAGCACGGTCGGCCTTGCTGCGCGCGGCATAGCCGTAGCCCGGGAGGTCGACCACCACCCACTCGTCGTTGACAAGAAAATGATTGATAAGCATAGTCTTGCCGGGGGTGGATGAAGTCTTTGCCAGGTCCTTGCGTCCGAGAAGCATGTTTATCAGAGAGGACTTGCCCACATTGGAGCGTCCGATGAAAGCATACTCATGGCGCATGTCCGACGGGCATTTTTTCTCGTCGGGGGCACTTATTACAAACCGCGCGCTGTTGATAATCATAGAGGGTTCTATTCCGTAAGTATATAAAAAAACTCCCGAGCACGGGGCTCAGGAGTCTTGGCGAGTAGCGAATTCGGGAATCGAACCCGAGTCTCCACCTTGAGAGGGTGGCGTGCTAGGCCACTACACTAAATCGCCTCATTTGCGCTGCAAAGTTACGGACATTTCGCATTTCCTGCAAATATTTCGGCGAAAAAATATTGCAAAAATTTGTTAACGAAAAATTGTCAACTGTCTATCAGCGCGTTGACATGGGCGCATCAGTCGTGATGGTAAGGCTCGCCGCGGAGGATAGTCATGGCACGGTAGATCTGCTCGGCGAAGAAGGGGCGCACCATCTCGTGACTGAACGTCATGAGCGAAAGACTGAGCATGGCGTCGGCACGCGCCCTTACCTCCTCTGAAAAGCCGTAGGGGCCACCCACTACGAACACGAGATTGCGCGGGAGCGTGGACATCTTGCGGTCGATAAACGCGGCGAACTCGCGCGAGGTCATCTGCCGTCCGTGCTCGTCAAGGAGCACGACACAGTCGGCCGGCGCAATATTGCGCAGCATCTGCGCGCCCTCGGCCTGCTTCTGCGAGGCTTCGGTGGTGGAGCGTGTGGTGCGGACGTCGGGCAGCTCCATCAGTTCAAACGGCACATAGTGGCCTATACGGGCCGTGTAGCGCTTCGTGAGCTTCTCCAGGGCCTCGTCGCGCGTGCGGCCGGTTACCATCAGTATGATTTTCATGCTTCTTTGCGATATTTTTATTACTTTTGTGCAAAATTACACAATATAAAGCAATCAGCATGAAATCCACCGACGAATTGATAGACGACCTGCTCACTCTGGCCTTTGCCGAGGACGTGGGCGACGGCGACCATACGACACTGAGCACCATCCCCGCCGAGGCCATGGGGCACCAGCGCCTTATTATAAAAGAAGAAGGAATACTGTGCGGCGTAGACATAGCGCGCCGTGTGTTCGAGAAATTCGACCCATCGCTGAAGATGACCGTATACATGCAGGACGGCGTCCGCGTAAAGCCCGGCGACGTGGCCTTCGAGGTAGAGGGCCCGGTGCGCTCGCTGCTCCAGACAGAGCGCACAATGCTCAACATCATGCAGCGCATGAGCGGCATCGCCACCATGACCGACCGCTATCAGCAGCGCCTCGAAGGACTCAAGACCAAGGTGCTGGACACGCGCAAGACCACACCCGGCATGCGCATCCTCGAAAAGATGGCCGTAAAGACCGGCGGCGGCATGAACCACCGCATAGGTCTTTTCGACATGATACTCATAAAAGACAACCATGTGGACTTCGCAGGCGGCATCCCGCAGGCCGTAGCGTCGGCCAAGGCCTACTGCAAGGCAACGGGCCGCGACCTGCGCATAGAGCAGGAAGTGCGCAACACCGAGGAGATACTTCAGGCCATCGAGGCCGGCGTGGACCGCATCATGCTCGACAACTTCACGCCCGAGCGCACCGCCGAGGCCGTGCGCCTCATACGCGAGAAGGCGCCTCACATGGAGATTGAATCCAGCGGAGGCATCACCCTCGACACGCTGCGCGCTTACGGCGAGGCCGGCGTGGACTTCATCAGCGTAGGCGCCCTGACGCACAGCGTGAAGGGCCTCGACATGAGTTTCAAAGCTGTCTGAATGCTTCATAAGATAAACATACAGGCTGCCCCGGAGGTGGCGTTCAATCCTGAGCGTCTGCCGGCCGAAGCTGCGCGCGAACTGGGTATCGACCTCGAACGGGTGAAGCGCGTGGACGTGCTGCGCCGCGGCATCGACGCGCGGCGCAGGCACGTGACCGTCAACCTCACGCTTGGCGTCCACGTAGACGAAGTGGACCTCTCGGCCACGCTCTACGAGCCCGAGGCGTTCCCCACCCTCGCCGCCGACGCGCCGCAGGCCGTGGTGGTAGGCGCCGGTCCCGCAGGACTGTTTGCCGCACTGAGGCTTATACAGCTCGGCATACGTCCCGTGGTTCTCGAACGCGGCAAGAACGTGGACGACCGGCGGCGCGACATGGCCCGCATCAGCCGCGAGGGCATCGTCGACCCCGACAGCAACTACTGCTTCGGCGAGGGCGGCGCCGGGGCCTACTCCGACGGCAAGCTCTACACCCGCAGCCGCAAGCGCGGGCCTGTGGACGCGGTGCTGCGCTGGTTCTGCCAGCACGGCGCCTCCACCGACATCCTCGTGGACGCACACCCGCACATCGGCACCGACCGTCTGCCCGACGTCATCAAGGCCATGCGCAAGACCATAGAGCGATGCGGCGGCGCGGTACACTTCGGCACACGCGTGGAACGGCTGCTCACCGACGAGGGCGGCGCACGCGTCACAGGCGTGGCCGACGCCTCGGGCCGCGAATGGCACGGCCCCGTGATTCTCGCCACCGGCCACTCTGCGCGCGACGTCTACCGCATGCTGCTCGCACAGCATGTGGAGATACAGCCGAAAGGCATAGCCGTGGGCGTGCGTCTGGAGCATCCGCAGAAACTGATCGACAGCATACAGTACCACTCGCCGCAAGGCCGCGGACAATGGCTGCCGGCTGCTGAGTACAGCATGCTCACGCGTGTGGACGACAGGGCCGTGTACTCCTTCTGCATGTGTCCCGGCGGATTCATCATCCCCGCCGCCAGCGAGCCCGGTCAGATAGTGGTGAACGGAATGTCGCCGAGCAACCGAGGCACGCGCTGGGCCAATTCAGGAATGGTGGTGGAGGTGCTTCCAGAGGACCTGCCCGAGAAGTACCGCGAGCACGGCCCTCTGTGCATGATGCAGTATCAGGCCGACATAGAAAAGCGCTTCTTCGAGGCCGCAGGGCGCACGCAGAAAGCTCCGGCCCAGCGCATGACCGACTTCACGGCATCGCGGCCGTCGGCAACGCTGCCACCCACAAGCTATGCGCCGGGGCTGACGCCAGCGCGCATAGACCGCCTGCTGCCCGCCCCCATAGCGAAAAGGCTACAGGAGGGCTTCCGCCAGTTCGGACGGACGGCCCGCGGATTCCTCACACCGGAGGCCACACTGATAGGCTGCGAGACACGCACGTCGGCACCCGTGCGTGTGCCACGCGACCCCGAGTCGCTGAACCATATAGCCATAGCGGGACTATACCCCTGCGGCGAGGGTGCAGGCTACGCAGGCGGCATAGTCAGCGCGGCCATCGACGGGATGCGGTGCGCCGAGGCTCTGGCAACGTACATGGCGAACATTGAGCGCTGATACATTGTATTATATACATGATACATATTCGTCACTATACCCTACTCCTCTTTCTGCTGCTATGCATCGGTGCCGGGGCCGCGACGTGGGAGCCGGACACCGTGCTCGGCGACGGCTTCGAGATACACCGCGTCGAGATGCCCGACGACTATTCAGGCAAGGTGCGCAGCACCGTAATACGCCACCGGTCGGACTGCGGCGACTCCACGGCCGTACTATACATCCACGGCTACAATGACTACTTCTTCCAAAGCGAAGAGGCCGACCGCCTGGCCGACTCATGCTACCACTTCTACGCCGTGGACCTGCGCAAATACGGACGCTCGCTGATGCCGGGCCAGACACCCTACGAGGCGCGGAATATCGACGAATATTATGCCGACATTGACTCGGCGGTGGCGGCAATGCGTCAGGACGGCATAAAGCGGGCGGTGCTGATGGGCCATTCCACCGGCGGCCTCGTGGCATCGGCCTACATGAGCCATCGGCCCGACAGCATGTTCCGGCTGCTCGTGCTCAACAGTCCGTTTCTGGAATGGAACATGAACGGCTTCATGCGCAATGTGGCAATTCCCACGGTAGGATTTTTCGGGAAAATTTTTCCGCGCATAAAAATATCGCAGGGGACAAAAGATTCGCCCTACGGCGAGTCGCTGCTGTGCGGACGCCACGGCGAGTGGCACTTCAACACGCAGTGGAAAACCCTCGTACCGCGCAAGGTGGAGACGTCGTGGCTGGGTGCCATAACACGCGCACAGCACGCCGTGCGCAAAGGCCGCATAAGCGTGCCTGTGCTGGTGATGCACTCCGACAAGAGCGCCTACGGCGACACGTGGACGCCGAAATTCCAGAAAGCCGACGGAGTGCTCAATGTGGAGCACATGCACAAGTTAGCTCCGAAATTAGGCCCCGACGTGACGGAGTGCGTGGTTCCGGACGCGCTGCACGACATCTTCCTATCGCGGCGCGACGTGCGGGACAACGCTTACGACAGCCTGTTCGACTGGCTGTATGCCCGCAACATGAAAGCAAAGCCATGAGCAAGACACAGCTGAAAAAAGAACTCTCCACGATGGACCGCGAGCAGATAATTCAGGTGGTGCTCGACGCATATTCGGCCCGCAAGGAGACGCGTGACTACTTTGAGTTCTTCCTGAATCCCGACGTAGACAAGCTCTACGACAAGACGCTTGCCGCCATAGACAAGGAGCTGATGCGTGGGAAACACGGGCGGAACACGTCGCGCATCACGGTGATACGCCGCGCAATAAAAGAGTTCAGCGCATATGACCCCGGGGCGGAGTACGTGCTGCGCCTGATGCTCGACACGCTCAACCACATTCTGATACGCGAAAAATATGTCTACTATAAGGAGACTTTCGAGAAAGGCGTACACAAACTGATTGACGACATCATGGCGTACGCCGACGCCCATGCCCTTGTGGACACGGCCGCCGGCAGGCTGCACGAAATGTCGCGCGACATGAATCTTGGCACGGCGTCGTTCCGCGGACGGATGCTGAGGAGGTTCATGTTTCTGAGTTAGGAGTTAGGAGTTAGGAGTGAGGAGTTGTGCAACCCGCCATGCGGCGGGTAGATGCATTTTTGCGGACTTACCTCGGGTACGGCGCTGCGCGCCTTAACCCGAGGCTAACCATATTTTACCCGCCATGCGGCGGGTAATCGACTGACGAACTGCCAAATAGCAACATAAAGGCACTCGATAAATCGTCCGAAATGATATTTGAACCGCATTGCACGAGCCGTGCGTCCCTACAAGCGGGGTTCTGCAACACCTTCAACTCCAGTCCTATTCCAGGTTGTCCTCCATGAATTTGGAGAGGTCGAATTTGCCGCGGAGGAAAACGACGTTGGTTTCGCGTCCCTCGGAGGAGTGGATAAGGAGTTCGCGGATGATGGTGCCGTCGCTTTTCGGCATCAGGGCGTAGATGGCGGTAGTCTCACCGGCGCTGCGTGTCTCCAGCAACAGTTCCAGACGGCGTTCCCGTACCACTGCGGCTACGTCCTGCGCTATCGAGGCGGCAGAAGCAGCATCGTTGCATTCAAACGCCTCCACTGTCTTAACCTTGCCGCCATACTCGGAGTAGTCGTCGTCGGCACCGGCCAGACGTCCGAGTATCATCATGGTGCCTACCGGCACTCTGACGCCCTCGGAGGCGGGGTAGCCGTTCAGGGCGCCGAGCACTTTGGGCTTGCCTATGATGCAGCTGCCCAACATTGACGCCAGAAGCAGCATCACGACGGGCAGCCACAGTGTTTTTCGGACGGCCATCATTTTTCGGAGCCATAATTCTGCAGAGCCTCGATATCGACGGTTCCGCGTATATAGATAAGGCTGTATTCATCGCCGTCGCGGGCCTCTATGAGCAGAGATTTCAGCACGGCAGGATTGTCGTCCGGTACGATACCGTAGATACGCGTTGCCTCGTCGCCGCCGTCGCGCGCCTCCACTATCAGCTCCAGCTTCATGCTGTCGACGAGAGCCTGCGCCTGCTGCTGCAACTCCGGAATAAGTGCTTTCTTCTCGCAGTTCAGTATCTCTATCGACTCCATGTCGGTGATACCGGCGCAGACGTCGCCGAGGTCGCCACGCTCCATGAATGCGGCTTTGCCTGCGAAACGCAAGCCGGCTTTGCCGATATATACAGACTCCACCCCGGGCTTGTCGGCGAAACTTCCGAATATGCGGCCCGACTGAGCAGCGAGCGCAGGAGGCATGACGGCCATCCAGGCCGCCAGCAGAACTATTGCAATGATTTTCTTCATAGTTATATCAGTTTTCTTTATTATTTGACATAGGATTCTTAATTATGGCCGCGGCCATCTCGGCGTGCTCCACACCGTCGGCAGTCTTGCCGAGCGTACGGCGGAGCCTTGCAAGCACACGGAAGGTAGCGTCCACGGCCGCAGCCGAGTCGGTGAGCTCAACGGTCTGCCGTGCGGCTATCTGCCGGGGTGTGACAACGCGTGCCTTACCTACCCTCACGGTATCGGCTGCAAGGTCATTGGCAGCCGCCATCGAGAGAGTATCCACCACCGACAAGCCGGTGCGAATCTCCTCGCCTGCGCCGGCAATCAGAACATCCGCTTCCTGCGGCATCTCGGGGCGGGGCAGAAGGAAGACAGCGACGGCGATGAGGGCTGCCACAGATGCAGCCACAGCGGCCCACCGGCGCAGCAGGAGGAACTTACGGCGAGGCTTGCCGACGGTGGCGGCAAGTATGCGTGCCTCCATACCGGCAGGCGGCACGGCGTGAGCATCGGCCATGCGAGCCAGCGCGCGAAATATAGCGGCATCGGGGGCGAACTCCTGCGGCACGTCGCCAGTAGCGGTGGAGGAGAAGTAGCGCTTCAGCTCGTCGACCTGGGCCGATGTGGCCGAGCCGTCGTAGTAAGCGTCAAGCAATGTGCGTAGTCTGTCCCTGTTCATGACTCCATATATTTAATGTACATTTCTCTTATTTTTTTACGGCCGCGGCTGAGCAACTGGCGCACGTTGCCTGGCGAGTAGCCCGTCAGCTCGGCGATTTCCTCGTTAGAGCGTTCATCAAAAGCGCTCAGGCGCACCACCTCGCGCTGGCCTTCCGGAAGAGAATCCACGATGCGCCCGATAAACTCCACCGAGTCAGGCTCCGGCATAGAGGCGCCACCGCGGTCCGGCTCTATTTCGGCCAGGGATGAGCGACGGCGCAGGATGTCGACAGCCGTGCGGCGAAGCATCCACATCGAGTAAGCCTCGGGATTCTGCACCGAGGCCATAGCGTCGCCGCTGCGCCATATCCGCACCATCGCCTCCTGCACGGCATCCTGAGCGTCGCCGCGGCGGTCGCCCAGAATGGCGCAGGCCGCCGAATAGAGCCGCGGATACAGCGGCACGAAGCGTTCGGTGAAGATGTGTTCTATGCGGTTCATACCCATTAGACGCAGACCGGGCTGAGTTTGTTACAGCCGGCACAAATATTTTTCTGTGTCCGAAAAATGTTGTAAATTTGCAGCGTATGACAATGAAGAAAACAACTGCCGCCGGTCTTGCGCTGCTGTTCCTGCTGTGGCTGGGACTCGTGGCGCTCATAATCGCCGGCACACCTAAATTCACACTGTACACGGCGTTTGTCATCGTGGCCTCGGGTATAATCATCTTTGTGCCGCTTTACCGTAAATATTTCAAAGGAAATTAACATGGCATCAGAAGGCAACGACAACGGTTCGCTTCTCTCCTCCATCGCCTCGCCGGCCGACCTCCGCAAGCTCTCTCTGGAGCAGCTGCCGGAATTGTGCGCCGAGATACGCAATTTCCTGATCGACAACCTGAGCAAGAACCCCGGCCACTTCGGCTCCAGCATGGGAGCCGTAGAGCTGAGCGTGGCGTTGCACTATGTGTTGAACACGCCTTACGACCGCATCGTCTGGGACGTGGGACATCAGGCTTACGCCCACAAGCTGCTGACGGGGCGCCGTGAGGCATTCGCCGAGGGCAACAGGCGCCTGGGCGGCATCAGCGGATTCCCCAACCCCGCGGAGAGCCCGTACGACACCTTCAGCGCCGGACATGCGTCGAACAGCATCTCGGCAGCTCTGGGCATGGCAATGGCAAGCAAGCTGCACCACGAAAGTCCGCGCCGCAACATAGTGGCCGTGATCGGCGACGCCTCCATCAGCGGCGGCCTCGCTTTCGAGGGCATAAACAATGCGGCCAACACGCCCAACAACCTCCTCATCATCCTCAACGACAACGACATGAGCATCGACAAGAACGTCGGTTCGCTCAACTCGTACTTCGCCGAGATGACGACGTCGCACGGCTACAACCGCATGCGCTACAGGCTGTACCGCATGCTGCGCAAAATAGGAGCCGTGAACGACCGCGGCAAGGGCGCGATACTGCGCTTCAACAACAGCATCAAGTCGCTGCTGATGGGGAGCCAGAACATCTTCGAGGGCCTGAACATACGCTATTTCGGGCCGTTCGACGGCAACGACGTGGCCACAGTGGTGCGCGTGCTGCGCGACATCAAGGACATGGACGGCCCGCGCATCCTGCACCTGCACACCGTAAAGGGCAAAGGCTATGAGCCCGCCGAGAAAGACCCCGCTTCCTGGCATGCTCCGGGACGCTTCGACGCCGCCACAGGCAAGCGCGCCGAAGAAAGCGCCGGGCCTGACGGGCACATGAAGTATCAGGACGTGTTCGGCCACACACTGCTCGAACTCGCCCGCGCCGACAGCAACATCGTAGCCGTCACGGCGGCGATGGCAAGCGGCACATCCGTGAGCATAATGCAGAAAGAGATGCCGGAGAGGGTGTTCGACGTGGGAATCTCCGAAGGCCACGCCGTGACCTTCGCCGGCGGCATGGCAAAGGATGGTCTGCGTCCTTTCGTAGCCATCTACTCCAGCTTCCTGCAACGCGCCTACGACCACATAATCCACGACGTAGCCCTGATGGGGCTGCCGGTGACATTCTGCATAGACCGCGCCGGCATAGTGGGAGAAGACGGCGCAACGCACCACGGAGCGTTTGACATAGCCTACATGCGCACCGTGCCCGGCATGACCGTGGCCGCACCGCGCGACGAGCTGTGGCTGCGCCGGCTCATGCTCACGGCAGCCACCGGAGAGCACGGCCCCATGGCAATACGCTATCCGCGCGGGCGCGGCAGCATGGACGACCCACTCGGCACGCCGGTGGAGAGCGCCCCGACAGGCCGTGGAGAAAAGCTCAAGGACGGCACCGAGGCATGCGTGCTCACCATAGGCACCATAGCCGGACCGGCCGCCGAGGCCATCAGAAGCCTCGAGGCCGAAGGACACAGCATAGCCCACTACGACATGGTCTTCGCCAAGCCCCTCGACGAGAACATTCTGCGCGAGGTGGCGGCCAAAGGCGCACCTATAATCACCGCCGAGGACGGCATAGCGCACGGCGGCATGGGCTCGGCCGTGGCCGAGTGGCTGGCCGACAACGGCCACACGCTGCCCGTACACCGCATAGGTCTGCCCGACGCTTTCGTAACCCAGGGCACACCGGCGCAGCTCGCCGCCATATGCGGCACTGATGCCGCAGGAATACGCGACACCATAGCCAATGTCATAAAGAAATGAAAATCGTCATAGCCGGAGCCGGAGAAGTAGGTTCGCACCTTGCAAAACTCCTCAGCAACGAGGAGCAGGACATTCTGCTCATCGACGAGGACGCCGACCGCCTGGCGGCACTGGACGCCAGCTACAACATCATGACGATGGCCGGCAACCCGACGTCGTTCCTGAACCTGCGCAACGCCCTGCGCGACGGCTGCGACATATTCATAGCCGTAACGCCCATCGAGGCCAGCAACGTAGTGGCCTGCTCCATAGCCAAGACGATGGGGGCCGGCATCACCGTGGCCCGTATCAGCCACTACGGCTACATGGCGCCCGAGAACCGCGAGTCGATGAAGCGCATGGGCGTGGACAGGGTCATATACCCGGAATATCTCGCCGCCCAGGAGATACTGACCGCGCTCGACCATCCGTGGACGCGCTACTGGTATGAATTCCACAACGGCGAGATAATCCTTGCCGGCGTGCGGCTGCGCAGCGGGGCGCCCCTGGTGGGAATGCAGCTGAAAGACTTCGCATCCTCCAACCACAATTTCCACGTGTCGGCCATAAAGCGCGACCACGAGAGCATCATTCCCCGCGGTGACGACCGCATGGAGGAAGGCGACATACTGTACCTGACGTTCACCCGCGACGACGTGGATGCGCTGCGGCATCTTACGGGCAAGACCGACTTCCGCGTGCGCCGCGTGGTAATCATGGGCGGCGACAAGATGGCCGTGCGGGTGTACGACCTCGGGCATGACCGCTACCGCTTCACCATCATAGAGAGCGACCGCGACCTATGCCACACTCTCCCGGCCAAATGCCCCGACGCGGAAATCATCATGGGCGACGGCCGCGACCCCGAGCTGTGGACCGAGACCGGCCTGGACAGCGCCGATGCCTTTGTGGCGCTCACATCCAGCTCCGAGACCAACATACTGGCATGCATGGCGGCGAAGGACCTCGGAGTGAAGCGCACCGTGGCCGAAGTGGAGAACCTTCAGTTCATCAACCTCGCCGAGGGCATGAACATCGGCAAGGTAGTCAACAAAAAACTCCTGGCAAGCAGCAACATATTCCAGCTCATGCTCGACGCCGACGCATCGTCGGCCAAATGCCTCGCGCTCATTGACGCCGAGGTGGCGGAGCTGGAGGTGCGTGCCGGCTCCCGCATCACGGAGGCACCCGTGCGCAAGCTCAGTCTGCCTCGCAGCATGACACTGGCTGCGCTGATACGCGACGGCCACGGCATGCTGATAGACGGCAACACACACATACAGGCCGGCGACCATGTGCTGGTATTTTTCCTGCAGGGAGCCATACACAAGGTGGAGCGCCTATTCTCCTGACACGGCATGTACGGAAAACATCACCACCAGCTCGTAAATCTGCCCATGCTGCTGCGCGTGGCCGGATGGCTCATGATGATAGAGGCGCTGTTCATGCTCATTCCCATCGTCACCTGCCTGATATACGGCGAGAGCGACTGGAGTGTATTCTCGGTCATAGCCGGCATCACCGGCCTCTGCGGCTTCTTCCTGAGCCGCCGCATACGTCCGGCCCACTACGGCATGGGCAAGCGTGACGGCTTCCTGCTGACGTCGATGGTATGGGTAGTATTCTCAGTCTTCGGGATGCTGCCGTTCATGTTCTGCCGGCAGCCTCTCACGTTGAGCAGCGCATTCTTCGAGGCCATGAGCGGCTTCACCACCACGGGCGCCTCCGTAATCACCGACATCAGCGACATGAGCCACGGCGTACACATATGGCGCGCCACGATGCAGTGGCTCGGCGGCATGGGAATAATACTCTTCACCCTGGCTGTCATACCCATGCTCAACTCGTCGGGCGGCATGCTGATGTTCAACGCCGAAGTGACGGGAATCACCCACGACAAGCTGCGGCCGCGCATAAGCGAGACGGCCAAGGCGCTGTGGATGATATATTTCGCCATCACCGCACTGCTTGTGGCCCTGCTGTGGGCAGGCCCTATGAACTTTTTCGACAGTTTGTGCCACGCATTCGGCGCCATAAGCACCGGCGGCTACTCTACCCGCAACGACGGCATCTCGGCCTACGGGTCGGTGTACATAAAGGTGGTACTGACGGTGTTCATGTTCATCGGCGGCGTCAATTTCTCTCTCATATACCGCACTGTGCGGGGGGAATGGTCGGCTCTGCGGCGCAACGACGTGTTCCGCACGTATGTCTATATCGTTGCCGTGATGTATGTGCTGTTTGTAGCGGGCATCATGACGCAGGGCCGCTGGAACGGCTGGCAGGACCTGACAGTGAATCCTCTGTTCCAGATAGTGTCGACCATCACGTCCACCGGCTTCACGCCCACCAATTTCGAGAACTGGGGGCCGCTGGTGCTGTCGCTCGTGTTCCTGCTTATGCTTTTCGGCTCCTGCGCCGGCTCAACCAGCGGCGGTGCCAAAATCGACAGGCTGCTGTACCTGATACGCAACTGCCGGAACGAGCTGTACCGCTGCATCTATCCGCACGCAGTGATGTCGGTGCGCGTCAACGGGCGCGTCGTAGGCAGCGACATCGTCAACAAGGTGATAGCTTTCCTGTGCATATACATGCTGCTCATAGGACTGGGTGGCACCCTGCTTTCCGCCATGGGCGTTCCCATCATCGACGCGTTCTTCTCGGCTTTCTCCTGCATGAGCAACACCGGTCTCGGCGCCGGCATCACCGGCTTCGGAGGCGGCTACGACATGCTGCCCGACGCCGCCAAGTGGGTACTGTCGTTCCTGATGCTGACCGGCCGACTGGAGATATTCACCGTACTGCTCCTGTTCGTGCCGTCGTTCTGGCGGAGATAGCCTTCCGCAGAACAATCGCGGTCCCACGATTGTTAAGGATTTATAACAAATTCTCTGACAATCATGAAACTATTGCGTCCTGTTCTGTCCCTGCTTGCACTCCTCGCCGTCTGCATCGCCCCCACGGCGTGCAGTCACGACGACGTGTGGGGTGAAGTGCCGGACAAAATCGAACAGTTCATAAACCGTTATTTCCCGAATTCCGAGCTTTCATCATGCAGCAGCACGGGGGGCAGCTACCGCGTGCGCATCAAAAACGGCCCGGGACTCACCTTCGATTCCGCCTGCGAATGGACCGCCATAGCCGGATACGGCGAGACTATGCCACAGGTGCTTGTGTTCGACCAGCTGCCGCCGGCGCTGTACGATTATCTCGAGGAAATCCAGGCCGTAGCAAAGGTGTATTCGATGGAACGTGACAAAAGCCACTATACCATCGGCCTGCAGAACACGTCGGTGGTCTACGACACCGCGACAGGCAAAATAACGTCGCCCGTGCCTCCGGTGTGATATTTTGAAGGTTCAAAAATAATGCTTAACTTTGTACTGACAAAATATGTGTCATGACACAAAAAATATCAGTACACATGATTATCGAAAGGAACGTTTATCTGAAAAAACTCATTGCCAAAAGGCATAATGGGAAAATCAAAATCGTTACAGGCATACGTCGCTGTGGTAAATCGTTTTTATTGTCAACCATTTATGCAAATTGGCTCCGGGAACAAGGTGTCGATGATTCACACATCATTAACATAAACCTTGAAGATAGGCGAAACAAATATCTTCGTGATCCAGATGCCCTGCTTGCATTTATTGATTCTAAATTGACCGATGACAAAGTGCACTATATAATGGTCGATGAAATTCAGCTCGTGCCGGAATTTGAGGACGTTCTGAACAGCTATCTGAATATGAATAATGCAGATGTCTATGTTACCGGAAGCAACGCAAGATTCCTTTCAAAACAGGTGCGTACAGAATTTGCCGGACGCGGTGAGGAAGTTAAGCTGTACCCGCTGACTTTCAGCGAATATATCACCGCTGTAAATTTGGAAAAGTCTGATGCGTTGAGAGATTATATGATATACGGAGGTCTTCCACAAGTAGTGCTAAAGGAAACACATGAAGAAAAAGTAGAGATATTGAAAGCACTTTTTGAGAACACCTATATCAGTGATATTGTGGTGCGATATAAGATTCGCAACACAGAAGTTCTGGATGAATTGCTTAATATTCTGGCATCTTCAATTGGTGGTCTAACCAATGCCACGAAGCTCGCCAATACTTTTGTCAGTATCAAACACGAGAAGGTAAGTCGTAATACTATTGTCAACTATCTTGAATATATTTGTGATTCATTTCTAATGGAAAAAGCGAGTAGGTATGACATCAAAGGAAAACGGTATATTGACAGCCCATATAAATATTATTTCACAGACTGCGGATTACGGAATATGCGCTTGAATTTCAGACAAATTGAGTACACGCATCTCCTTGAAAACGTCATATACAATGAACTGATTGCGCGAGGGTTTAGTGTTGATGTCGGCGTCGTTTCCAAACAGACAAGAGATGACAACGGTGAACGGGCAAGACAGTATTATGAAATAGATTTTGTATGTAACTATGGCAGTAGAAGATATTATATCCAGTCGGCTTATAGGATGATTGATGAGGCAAAGGTCAGGCAGGAAGAGGCATCCTTGAGAAACATTGATGATTCTTTTAAAAAAATCATCATACTTGGGGAATATACTCCTGTACTCCACAATGAATCAGGCATAACCATAATGAGTATTTATGATTTCCTATTGAAAGATAATTCATTGGAACTTTAATGAAAAGTGAGATAATCTCCTTTTTCATCATAGTTCATTCTTTTATCGCCGAGTCCTTTAATTGTCGGATGATGTGGATTGTTTTTCGGGCAAAATTTGCATATATCAAATAATTATGCCAATTTTGCGGATGAACCTCAGACCACACACCATGAGCCTACTCCGCATCATCCTGCCGGCTGTCATCGCTATCTCCACGGCATACGCGGCCGAAGCCGCGCCAGCGCGCAACATACCATCTTTCCCGGAAGCCGTAGTGCAGATCAAGGTAGACGGCACCATCGCCGACTCCGCAGGCAATCACAGCCTGAAACAATTCAACCCCTCCACGTGCGGGCTCTCCGCAATCCGTTCGCCACGCTATGCCGCCGACGGAGGTCTGCTGCTGACGGCGCCAGTCGCTCCCGACGTCAAAGTGCCATTCTTTGCGGCAAGCGACTACAACGAGAGTGAATATTTCGCAGTGGCACTGCGTATGCGTCTGCCCCGGGGGCTGCACGATTATGCACCGATTATGCTCATTCCCGCCAATGCGGCCGACGGAGCAATAAAGCCATTCGTGATAGACGGTGATTCCATACGCGTGTTCGGCGCCAAACGCTCCAACGAGACCCTCGATTGGTGGAGCAATCCATTGCCTCAGCCCGATGCCGAAGGGTACACATCCATAATATACCAGCGCATAGGCAGCGTAGGTGCAAAGCTTTATGTCGGCGACCGCCTTTATGACTATGCCGACAATGTGCGCAGCAATGCCCGCTACGAGCGAGTCGTAGTCAACGCAGCCGACAGCGTGGTGCTCAACGACTTCGTCATCTTCAGCCAATGCGAGACCTACAAAGTGTTCAGGGCCTTCAACGGCTATGAACGCGGTTTCAGCTACGACTACGGGGAAAAAGACGAACAGGGCACAATAACTGAGTACACCGAACGGGAAAACGCCGGATACAAGCGCTGGATCGTCATCGACATCATCATGATTGTCATCGCCATCGCCATCCGCCTGAGGCGCCCGCGGCGCCACGTAGTAGGCTTCCAGTTCGTAGGCTTTCCACTCCTTGTTCTCGCAATTATCATCTCCATTACCGTGCATGCGTTGCTCTACCAGCCCGGCGGCGTCACCCTTGAGTTCTGGAAGTGGATAGCATCGCTCGCCGCCTACCTCGTCGTGGCATGGGCGCCTATCGATCAGAAAGAATATGACAACCTGATGGAAGAACGCGCCTATGAAAAACAGCAGAGGCGCGGCAAGTCCATGAAAGGAAAAATTGGCTCCATACTCGGCATGCTCGCCTTGGGCTCATTTCTCTACACCATGAGCGCCTATGAGAACTCAAAACGCAGAGTCGTGACCGTCGACACCGCCACCGGGCAGCGGACAGGCAGCAGGACCACTCATGATATGGGCTCATTCTTCTCGCAGATTATGGCCGCGGCCGTAGTCGTATTCACAGTCATAGCCATATTCGGATTCTTCGTATTTCTGCTGATGCGCATCCTCCTGTGGATACTGCCCTGGATTCCCGTACTGATGTTCATCGTCAACACAGCTATCTACATCATCATGGAGCGCAACATCGACCGCAGCAAAGACCCCGTCTGAGGCCAAATCCGCAATTTTTTCTTTTTTTTCGCTCTCATTGCTTAATTTTTAGTAACTTTGTGCTAAAACCCCGAGCAGCACATCACATGACCGATACAGACGTACCTGAAATAACACCCGACGACTTCGACAACCAACAGCCGGCGGCATCCGGCAGCAAGAATTTCGACCCCACGGCCGACGTTGTGCGCCACAGGCTGCAAGGCATGTTCCGCAACTGGTTTCTCGACTATGCCTCATACGTGATTCTGGAGCGCGCCGTGCCGCACATCGACGACGGTCTGAAACCGGTGCAACGACGCATCCTGCACTCCATGAAGACCATCGACGACAGCCACTTCAACAAGGTGGCGAACATCGTGGGCAACACCATGCAGTATCACCCGCACGGCGACGCGAGCATCAACGACGCCCTCGTGCAGTTGGGACAGAAAGACCTGCTGGTGGAGACGCAGGGAAACTGGGGCAACATCCTCACGGGCGCGTCGGCGGCCGCCGGACGATATATCGAGGCCCGTCTCTCGGCCTTCGCCATCGAGGTGCTGTACAACGACAAGGTTACGGAATGGACCCTTAGCTACGACGGCCGCAAGAAGGAGCCCGTAACGCTGCCCGCCAAATTCCCGCTGCTGCTCGCACAGGGAGCCGAGGGCATAGCCGTGGGGCTTTCCTCAAAGATTCTGCCGCACAATTTCAACGAAATACTCGACGCCGCCATCGCATATCTGCGCGGCGAGGAATTTGAGCTGCTTCCCGACTTCGTGACCGGCGGATTCATAGATGCCTCGCGCTACAACGACGGACGCCGCGGAGGCGTGTTGAAAGTGCGCGCCAAGATAGAGAAAATCGACAACCGCACACTGGCCGTCACGGAGATACCCTACGGACGCACAACAGGCGCCGTCATAGACAGCATACTGAAAGCCTTCGAAAAGGGCAAAATCAAGATACGCAAGGTAGACGACAACACCGCCGAGACCGCCAACATCCTCGTCTACCTACAGCCAGGCACGTCGAGCGACAAGGCCATCGACGCCCTCTATGCCTTCACGGACTGCGAGGTGAGCATCTCGCCCAACTGCTGCGTCATAGACAAGGAGAAGCCGGTGTTTCTCGGCGTCAGCGACGTGTTACGCCACAGCGTGGACACCACGATGGCCATACTGCGCAACGAGCTTGACATCCAGCTTGGCGAGCTGCGCGAGCAACTTCTGTTCGCCTCGCTCGAACGCATATTCATCGAGCAGCGCATATACAAAGACGAAGAATACGAGCAGGCTCCCGACATCGACGCCGCCGTGACCCACATCGACTCCCGTCTGGAGCCGTTCAAAGGGTCGTTCATACGCGAGATTACGCGCGACGACATTCTGCGCCTGCTGGAAATCAAGATGAAACGCATCCTGCGCTTCAATGCCGACGAAGCCGACGAGGCCATACGCAGCCTTCAGGGACGCATCGCCGACACGCTCGACAAGCTCGACCACATCACGGACCACACCATAGCCTGGTACGAACACCTAAAGGAAAAATACGGCTCACGCTATCCGCGGCGTAGCGTCATCCGCAATTTCGACAACATTGCGGCAGCCAACGTGGCCGAGGCCAACGAAAAGCTGTACATCAACCGCGAGGAAGGCTTCATAGGCACATCTCTGAAAAAGGACGAGTACGTGTGCCCGTGCTCGCTGCTCGACGAAGTCATCATCTTCTACAAGGACGGCCGCTACAAGGTAGTCAAGGTGCAGGAAAAACTCTTCGTCGACAAGAATGTGCTGTACGTCAACGTATTCAAGCGCAACGACTCCCGCACCATTTACAACGTCATCTACCAGAACGGCCGCGGAGGCGCCTACTACATGAAGCGCTTCGCCGTCACAGGCATCACCCGCGACAAGGAGTACAACCTCACGCCGGGCCAGCCTGGTTCGCGCGTGGTATGGTTCTCGGCCAATCCGAACGGCGAGGCCGAGGTGGTGAAAGTGGTGCTCCGTCCCAAAGCACGCCTCGTAAAACTGCAAATAGACATCGACTTCGCCCAGCTGGCGATAAAAGGCAAGCAGTCGCTGGGTAATCTGGTGACAAGAAACGAAGTGGCGCGCTTCTCGCTCAAGGAACGCGGCGTATCGACCCTCGGCGGACTCGACGTATGGTTCGACCGCGACGTGATGCGCCTCAACTACGAAGGCCGAGGCGACTATCTCGGCGAATTCAAGGGCGACGACCTCGTGCTCGTGGTGCTCCGCGGCGGCGAATTCTACACCACCGGCTTCGAAGCCACCAACCACTACGACCAGGACGACATACTGCGCATAGAAAAATTCAATCCCGACACCGTGTGGACGGCAATCCTTAACGACGCCGACCAGGGCTACCCCTACATCAAGCGCTTCCACTTCGAGCCATCGCCGCGCAAGCAGCGCTATCTGGGCGAAAACGAAGCGTCCTCGCTCATAGCCCTGAGCAACAATGCCGGAGCGATGTTCCGCGTGACATTCGGCGCGCCCGACGACTTCCGCGACCCGCTGACGGTAGACGCCGAGGAGTTTATCGGTGTCAAGAGCTTCAAGGCTCGCGGCAAACGCCTGACCACCTACGTCATAGCGGCCGTAGAGGAACTTGAGCCGAAAGAAATGCCCGACAGCGCGGCAGAGGCAGCTGAGGACATTGAGAACGCCACCGAGACGGTTCCGGAAACTGAGGACAGCTCGGACGACGAAGTGCGCGACGAACTCACCGGCCAACAGAGACTGTTCTGATGAGATACCTGCTGCTTTTCATCGCTATATGGAGCGCGACGCTCGCCGCGACGGCACGCGACGCTGATAGTGACAGCGTGCGGCCCTACCGTCCCGTCACCGGGGCTTACACATTGGGGATGGGCTCGGCCCATCTGTGCAATACGTACCTCACGCCGCTGCACTACAACGGATGGAGCGCCACCCTGCGCTACGAGCGCATGCAGGCCACCGGCTTCGACCCGGAGCGATGGGTGATGCAGCTCGGCGGACGCCTCGACCTCGACAATACGCACAATCCCGCTGACAACGCCACAATGACGAACCTTGAGCTGCGCCTGTCCTGGGCCATGATGCGTCGCCACCGCGACGTGGCCGTGCCCGGTCTCTCACTATATTGGGGCGGCTATACGGAATTAGGCGTGGGCGGCCTGCTGCTGGCGCGCAACGGCAACAATCCAGCGCAGGCAAAGGCTCAGTGGACCGTCGGAGCTACGGGCATCGCCGTGTACGCCCTGCGCGTTGGGCGTCTGCCGGTGACTCTGCGCTATCAGGCGTCGCTGCCGCTGACCGGTGTATTCTTTTCGCCCGACTACGGCGAGCTGTATTATGAAATCTTCCTCGGCAACCACAGCGGTCTGGTGCACGGGGCTTGGCCCGGGAACTACTTCCGCCTCGACAACCTGCTCACGGCCGACCTGCACCTCGGCAATACCTGTCTGCGCCTGGGCTACGGATGCGACATATTCTCGTCGAAAGCCAGCAACATCGTGTCGCGCGAGATACGCCACCAGTTCGTGATCGGAATCACCACCGAGACCATCAGCATAGGACGCAGCCGCGGCATCGACCCGAACGCCCGCATAATTTCGGCCATTTACTGATTGTGACGATGAAAAAGACAATAACCGTTCTCACAATATGCGCCGCACTCGCCGCCTGCCACGACGTGGAGGAGTGGGGAGGCGACATGTACGGCAACTTCGACGCACTCTGGACGCAGGTCGACGAGCACTACTGCTTCTTCGAGGAGAAAGGCGTGGACTGGAACGAGATTGGCCGGAAGTACCGCAGCCGCATCGACCCGGAGAACATGAAGACCGCCGAATACTTCAACCTCCTGGGCGACATGCTCAACGAGCTGCACGACGGGCATGTGAATCTGTCGTCGTCGTTCAACACGTCGTACTACCGCAAATGGTGGAGCGACTATCCCCAGAACTATGACGACCGCCTCGTAAAACAGTACTATCTCCGTTTCGACTACTCGCAGTCCGGTCCGCTGAGCTATAAAGTGCTGAACGACACCATAGGCTACATGCGTGTCAGCTCCATGTCGGGCGGCATACCGCAAGGCGCCCTTGACGTGTCGCTGCTGAGTTTTGCCGAAGCCGACTGCCCCGCACTCATCATCGACGTGCGCGACAACGGAGGCGGCTATATGACTACCGCACAGGACCTCGTGGAGCGATTCATCGACCGGCGCACTCTCGTAGGCTACATCAGCCACAAGACGGGTCCCGGACACAGCGATTTCTCCGAGCCGTATCCTTTCTACTACGACACAGCCGAAGGACATGTGCGCTGGCTGCGACCTGTGGTGATTCTTACCAACCGCAGCACATTCAGCGCCGCCAACAACTTTGTATCCATAATGCGTCTGCTGCCGAACATCCGCATTGTAGGCGACCGCACGGGCGGAGGCAGCGGCATGCCCTACTCCTCCGAGATACCTTGCGGATGGGCCGTGCGTATGTCGGCCTGCCCGGTCTACGACGCGCAGCGACAGCTCACCGAACACGGCGTACCGCCCACCGAAGGCTGCGAGATTGACCTCGACCCGGTGCTCGCTCTTTCCGGCACAGACACCATGCTCGACTTCGCACTCGCACAGGCCGCCGATTGGCGAAAATGGTATGTAAAACCTAAGAAATAATCCCAAATAAGATATGAACAAACTCATCATCGCCGCCCTCGCGGCAGCAGTCCTCACCCCCGCTACGGCGAGGGCCGACGAAGAAACCACCGACACCGCATTCGTCTTCACCGACGAAATAGTAATACCCGTAACTTCCGTCAAGGACCAGAACAAAAGCGGCACATGCTGGTGCTTCTCCGGCACTTCGTTCTTTGAGAACGAGATACGCAAGGCCGGAGGCGACTCGCTCGACCTGTCGGAGATGTTCACCGTCTACCACTGCTATCTCGACAAAGCCGACCGCTACGTGCGCATGTACGGCAACGCCAACTTCGCCGCCGGCGGCAGCATCATGGACGTACCATACGTATGGCGCCGCTACGGAGCCGTGCCGGAGGAAGTGTACCGCGGACTCTGTTACGGCGAGGACAAGCACGTGCACGGCGAACTTGACGGCGAACTCGCTGCCATAGTCGACGTCGTCACAAAGAAACCCAACAAGAAAATAAGCCCGGCGTGGAAAAAAGCCTTCAAGGGCGTACTGGAGGCCTATCTCGGTAAGCTACCCGAAAAATTCACGTACAAAGGCAAGGAATACACCCCGCAGAGCTATGCGGCGTCGCTGCCCGTCAACCCCGACAACTATGTGGCGCTGACTTCGTTCACGCATCACCCGTTCTACGAGGAATTCGTCTTTGAGGTGCCGGACAACTGGCTTTGGGCCAACTATATGAACATACCTCTTGACGAACTGAAAGCCGTGGTGGACAACGCCCTCGCCATGGGATACACCGTGGCATGGGCGGCCGATGTCAGCGAGGGAGGCTTCAAGTGGACCGACGGCGTCGCGCTGATGCCCAAAGGCAAGAACGAGGGCGACATGGACGGAACGGAACTGTCGCGCTGGGTACACCTCAGCGACAAGGACCGCCAGAACGAGAAGTACGAGTTCAAAGGTCCGGTAGAGGAAATAGAAGTCACGCAGGAACTGCGCCAGAACATGTTCGACAGCCAGGAGACCACCGACGACCACGGCATGGAGATAGTAGGCACCGCACGCGACCAGAAAGGCAACCGCTACTACAAGGTCAAGAACTCATGGGACACCAACCAGAAATACGACGGCTACCTCTACGTGTCCGAGCCGTTCTTCCTTGCCAAGACTCTCAATCTGCTCGTCAACAAGAAAGCCGTGCCCAAGGACATAGCAAAGAAAATCAATCTCAAGTAACGATGAAACGCATCGGGCTGCTGAGCGATACACATTCGTGCTGGGACGACCGATACGCGCTGCACTTCGCCGACTGCGACGAGGTGTGGCACGCCGGCGACCTCGGCGACTCGGCTCTGCTGCAACGGCTGGAGGGCATCGCTCCTGTGTTCCGCGGCGTACGCGGTAACATCGACCACGGCCTTGTGGCCCGGCGTCTGCCCGAGCTTCTGAATTTCGAAATCGAAAATGTCAACGTTCTCATGACCCATATCGCCGGCTATCCGGGACGCTGGTCGCCGGGATTCGCAAACCTGATAGACCGGTACAAGCCACACCTCGTGATAGCGGGTCACAGCCACATACTCAAAGTAATGCCCGACCGCGAGCACGATCTCCTCTACATCAATCCCGGAGCCGCCGGCACACAGGGGTGGCAAAAAGTGCGCACTCTCGTGCGCTTCACCATCGACGGCGACAACATCCGCGATCTGGACGTCATAGAACTCGCAAAACAGTCATTGATATGAAATCTCTCCTTTATATCGCAACGGCGGCCGCAGTGGCCGCCATCGCCCTCGCCGGCTGCAAGACCACCGAGGAAAACTATCATGCCGCCTACGAGAAAGCCATCAAGGGGCGCGCGCAGAATCTCGACATAGATTCCACCGTCTACGGCAAGGTGCGGCAGCAAATGAACACGTCATATCTCGTAGCTGCCGGCGACTCCGTGGAGATGCGCGGCATGTTTGTCAGCCCCACGGCCGACGAAGACGGCAATCCTACGGCCATAGGAGGTGCCTATGGCGTAGTTGCAGGCCAGTTCAAGACGCTGTTCAACGCCCGTTCGCTCTGCGACCGCCTCAGGTCTGCCGGCTATGAAGGCGCCGGAATAGTCAACACCGCCGAGCCGTACTATTATGTTGTGGCCGCATGGTGCGCCGACGGTTCGCAGGCCGTGGCCGCACTGCGTCGCCTCGAGCACGACAAACCAGTAGCCATGCGCGCGCCGCTGCCATTCGTACTGAAACCGGCCGGACTCCGCTGATGCCATGAATCCGCGTCTGCTGTTCCTGTCAGTGCTTGCTTTCGCCGCCGCCGGGATTCACGCCCGCGACGCTGTGGAAGGCGACTGGCGCATGACTGCATCAGGGACAGAATTCAGAATCAGCCGGCCGGCTACCGGGGGAGACAATTTCGACATCATCCTTATCGACTCGCCGGACATGTCGCTTCTGCCCGGCACACTGATCGGCACGGCCCGCATCACCCCTACCCCGGGCCGCTACGTCGCGCGCATGCTGCTGAACCCCGCGCGTCCGCATGCACGCAAGCGTGATGTACTGCTCAAAATCACCCCTGAAGGAAATCTTGAATTCGAGCCGTTCCGTTCGGGCAAACGCATCAGTCTGTGGCGTTGGCTGCCATATCTGTTTCGCGTAACTGTGCTGGAATCCGGCCACGAACCGGCCGGAATAAACGGCGCAGTGCGAATGGGCCCCGACAACCGCAGCGGGCATCGTGTGCTGTGAACCATCGCCCCTCCATGTTTGTTGTCTGAATATACATTATACTTAATATTCACAACACATGGACAAAAAAAGCATAAAAGGCACCCGCACGGAGCATAATCTGCTCGCGGCATTCGCAGGTGAGAGTCAGGCCCGTTCCCGCTATACTCTTTTTGCTCAAAAAGCACATCAGGAAGGCTACGAGCAGATCGCAGCAGTATTTATGGAGACTGCCGATCAGGAGCTCACTCATGCCTCCACCTTCTTCTCACTGCTCGAAGGCGGCATTGTGGAAATTGCCGCGTCATATCCGGCCGGCGTAGTAGGCGACACCAAGACCAACCTTGCGGAAGCCGCAGCCGGCGAGCACGAAGAATGGAGCGCCATGTACGAGGATTTCGGCAAGATAGCGCAGGAAGAAGGCTTCCCCGGCATAGCAAATACATTCCGGCTCGTTGCCCGCGCCGAGCAACATCACGAGCAACGTTACCGCCGACTGCTCGAACGTCTTGAATCCGGCACGGAATTCTCCTCGGAAGAACCGATAGACTGGGCATGCCGCAAATGCGGATTCGTGGTCAACGGAAAAGACGCGCCCAAGCGCTGCCCCGTGTGCGGCGCCGAGCAAGGATTCTTCGAGCGCAAAGCCGATAACTACTGAAGCTTATCGCCAACGGCCAGTCAACAGGCCCCGGCTGCAAAACAAACAGCAGCCGGGGCCGTTTTTTCACCGGCTACACGAAAATTGGTAACAAAAACGTAGAAAATGGTATGGAAACGACGAAGGATATTCCTAATTTTGCAACAAGTAAAACACCATACTATGACACGAAAAATAGCAAGTCTACTTCTCATCGTTTTATTATCAACTTACTATACATCAGCAATGGCACAACAGAAGATAAAGCAGACAGCAGGACGCACGGTACTCGGCGATTTCGCCCCGAAATTCGCCGAGCTCAACGACGACGTTCTTTTCGGTGACGCCGTGTGGAACGACACGACCCTGAGCCTGCACGACCACAGCATGGTCACAATCTCTATTCTGCTCGGCAAAGGTCTGATTGACTCTTCGTTCAAGTCGCACCTCGAGCTGGGTAAAAAGCACGGCATCACCCGCAAGGAGATAGCCGCACTGCTCACCCAGGCCGCCTTCTATGCCGGATGGCCCAATGCATGGGCCGGATTCCGCATAGCCAAGGAAGTATGGGCCGACCCGACCGACGCAGCCACAGAGAAAGAACGCTTCCAGCAGGAGATGATATTCCCTATCGGCGACCCCAACACGGCTTACGCCAAATACTTTAAAGGCAACAGCTACCTTGCCCGTATCTCCGGTTCGCAGATTCCGTTCGCCAACGTCACCTTCGAGCCCGGATGCCGCAACAACTGGCACATCCACCATGCCTCGGAGGGCGGCGGCCAGATGCTCGTAGGCGTGGCCGGACGCGGTTGGTATCAGGAAGAAGGCAAACCTGCCATAGAAATCCTTCCCGGCACCGTCATCCATATCCCCGCCGGCGTGAAGCACTGGCACGGAGCCGCCGCCGACAGCTGGTTCGCCCATCTCGCATTCGAGGTACCCGGGAAGGACGCCTCCACCGAATGGCTCGAGTCTGTCAGCGACGAAGAATACAACGCGCTCTGACAAACATCCATCGCTCATAATATAGTCTATCTCATTCACCCACGGGGTCGGGAAACCGGTATTATTCCGGTATTCCCGGCCCCGTCTTTTGTCACACGCACGATAATTAAATTAAGTTAAAGATTTAAGACTTATAAGCAAAAATAGCTTAAATTAACATTCGGCGCTCCGCATTTAATTGTTATAGTATTAATTTTGTACGACAAAACTCCCTGACAACACAAACTCAACTTTTATAATCATGAGTGACAATGTAAACATCCGCGAACTCAACGCTCTGGTGGCCTCCAAGGCCGATTTCGTCAAGCTCGTGACACACGGCATGGACAAGACAATCGTGGGCCAGAAACATCTCGTGGAAAGCCTGCTCATAGCCCTGCTCAGCAACGGCCACGTACTTCTCGAAGGTGTCCCCGGTCTGGCAAAGACATTAGCCATAAAGACGCTTGCACAGCTGATTGATGCCCGCTACAGCCGCATACAGTTCACCCCCGACCTGCTTCCGGCCGACGTAGTGGGCACAATGGTCTACAGCGTCAAGAACGAGCAGTTCCAGGTGAAGAAGGGCCCGATTTTCGCCAACTTCGTACTTGCCGACGAAATCAACCGTGCTCCGGCCAAAGTGCAGAGCGCTCTGCTCGAGGCCATGCAGGAACGCCAGGTGACTATCGGCGACCAGACCTTCCCCCTGCGTGAGCCGTTCATGGTGATGGCTACGCAGAACCCCATCGAGCAGGAAGGCACCTACCCCCTGCCCGAGGCACAGGTTGACCGTTTCCTTCTCAAGGTTGTCATAGGCTATCCGTCTAAAGAGGAGGAGAAGCTCATCATCCGCCAGAACATCGCCGGCGACCGCACGGAAGTCACCCCGCTGCTCAAGCCCGAGGAAGTGATAGAGGCCCAGAAGGTCGTGGAGCAGATCTATGTCGACGAGAAGATCGAGCGATACATCGTGGACATCGTGTTCGCAACCCGTTTCCCCGCCGACTACGGCCTGAACGACCTGACAAGCATCATCGCATTCGGCGCATCGCCGCGTGCCTCCATCTCGCTTGCCCGCGCCGCCCGCGCCTACGCTTTCCTACATCAGCGCGGCTACGTGATTCCGGAGGACGTCATCGCCGTCAGCCACGACGTGCTGCGCCACCGTATCGGAGTCACCTATGAGGCCGAGGCCAACAACATCACGACAGACGAAATCATCACTGAAATTCTCGACAAAGTACAGGTGCCCTGATTTCAGTTATATCATTCAACTTCTGACAAATGGACGCCAAAGACCTGCTCAAGAAAGTCCGCAAGATCGAAATCAAGACTCGCGGCCTGTCGCAGAACATTTTCGCGGGCGAATATCATTCGGCCTTCAAAGGGCGCGGAATGATGTTTTCCGAAGTACGCGAATATCAGTTCGGCGACGACATCCGCGACATCGACTGGAACGTCACGGCACGCCACAACCGCCCCTACATCAAGGTGTACGAGGAGGAACGCGAGCTCACCGTCATGCTCCTGATCGACGTTTCGGCCAGCCGTTACTTCGGAGCCGTAGGGCAGGAAAAACGCGAGATGATAGCGGAGATCGCAGCCACGATTGCTTTTTCCGCCTCGCAGAACAACGACAAGATAGGCGCCCTGTTCTTCTCGGACAGAATCGAGAAATTCATTCCCCCGCAGAAGGGACGCAAGCACATACTGCTGATAATACGCGAATTGCTCGATTTCCAGCCGGAAGGACGAGGCACCGACATCGGCGCCGCGCTGCGCTACTTCGCCGACGCCATGAAGAAACGCTGCACCACCTTCCTGATAAGCGACTTCATAGACAGCCACGACTATTCCAAACCGCTGGCAATAGCGCGCAACCGCCACGACGTCATAGCGCTTCAGGTCTACGACAAGCGCGACACCCAGATGCCCGACGTAGGCCTGATGCGCGTTCTCGACCTCGAGACCGGCGCGTCGAGATGGATCGACACCTCGAGCAAAAGCGTGCGCACGGCCTACGGACGCTGGTGGTACGACCGCCAGCAGCAGATGGCCGAGACTCTGCGCAGCCGCCGCGTCGACTTCGCAAGCGTGGCTACCGACGAGGATTATGTACATTCGCTCATGGGACTGTTCAAAAATCGCGGCACACGATAAACTCGCACAGCATTTTGATATATGAATATAGCAAGACACATATTCGCGGCAGCGCTCCTGACCCTTGCGGCCGGCAGCGCGGGCGCACAGAGCCTGAAAGTCACGGCCGAGCTTGACTCGGTTCTCATGACACAGGGCTACCGCACCGATCTGCACGTGCGTGTGCTCGGACCCGCTGACGCGCGCACCATCGACTGGCCCGAGGCCGGCGGACAGTTGGGCGGAATAGACGTCACAGCTGTCAGCCATAAATCGGAAGACCTGGGCAACGGACGCCGCGAGACCGTCTACACGATAACCCTGCAACCGTTCGACCCCGACACTGTCACGCTGCCTGCACTGCGAGTTGTCAGCGGGCGCGACACCGCCGCCAGCCGCGAGCTCGTACTGAAAGTGCTTCCGGCCGAGCTGGACTCACTGAAAGATATTCACCCGATGGAGTCCACGGTGGCATACCCCCGCAAATGGTACGACTGGATTCCGCAGCCCATTACCGACTACTGGATGTGGATACTGCTCGGCCTCGGCATAGTGGCAGCTGCCGTAGCAGCATGGCTGTACTTCCGCCGCGGAGGCACCATGACCGTGCTGCGCAAACGCGCAATTCCGCCCTACGAGCTGGCAATCAGCCGCCTGAACCGCCTGCGCGAGAAACGCCTCACCGAGGCAGGCCAGGAAAAGGCGTACTATACCGAACTGACCGACATCCTGCGCCAGTATCTCGACGGACGCTTCGGCATCAATGCCATGGAAATGAGCTCCACCGAGATTATGAACACGCTGCGCCACAACGAGGCGACCCGCCTGAGCGCCGACCGCATGAAAGCGGTGCTTGAGGTGGCCGACTTCGTGAAGTTCGCGCGCATGCGACCTCTGCCCGACGACAACGTCAAGGCCTACCAGTCGGCAATCGCGTTTGTAGAGGATACAAAGCCCGAACCCGAGCCGGAACCCGGCAGCGATGACAGCAAATCGCCATCGGCCGACAAAACAGCCGACAAAACAACTGAAAAAGCATAATCGTCATGCAGTTAGCCCATCCTCAATATCTCTGGCTTTTCGTACTGTATATTCCATTGATTATATGGTACCTGATGAAGCAGCGCAACGCGCGGCCCTACATGGCTATGTCCACCACGATGCCGTTCGCCCGTCTGCCCCGTTCGTGGAAGCAGTATGTGCGCCATCTGCTGTTCGTATTGCGTCTTGCCGCCGTAGCCTGCCTGATAATAGTGCTCGCCCGCCCGCAGATCAAGGACAACTGGCGCACCACCCGCACCGAGGGCACCGACATCATGATAGCGATGGACATATCGTCGTCGATGCTTGCCCGCGACTTCAAGCCCGACCGCCTCGAGGCGGCCAAGGCTGTGGCGTCGAAATTCGTAAGCGGACGCGAGAATGACAACATCGGCATTGTGATATTCGCAGGCGAGAGCCTTACCGGTGTGCCCATGACCGTAGACCGTTCGCAACTGCTGAGCTATATCAACTCCATAAGCATGAACATGCTTGAGGACGGCACAGCCATAGGCGACGGCATAGCCACCTCGCTCAACCGCCTGAAGGAGGGCAAAGCCAAGAGCAAGAGCATAATCCTGCTCACCGACGGCAGCAACAACACCGGCGTGGTGACGCCTCTCGACGCTACCCGCGTGGCTCAGGAACTCGGCGTCAAGATCTACACCATAGGTATAGGCACCAACGGCGAGGCCCCCTCGCCCATGCTCAACGAGTTCGGCCATATGGTATTCGTGCCGCAGAAGGTCGTCATCGACGAGGCCACGCTGCGTACCGTGGCCGAGAGCACCGGCGGCAAGTACTTCCGCGCCACCGGCAACAAGGTGCTTCAGGAAATATTTGAAGAAATCGACGCCCTGGAAAAGACTCAGATGGACGTACGCCACTTCTCCCATACCGAGGACAACTACATGATCTGGGCGTGGCTGGCGTTCGCGTTCTTTGCGCTGGAACTGATCCTCCGCTACACCGTGGTCCGCACTATGCCTTAAACGATTCCTCTCTAAATTCGTCCGTTCAATATGTTTGACTTTGCAAATCCACATCTGTTATATCTCCTGCTCACATGTGTGGGCGTAGGTGTGCTGTACGCGCTGGCACGCGCGTCGCGCCGGCGCAAGCTGCGCCGCTTCGGCCGCGCCGACGTCATAGCCTCGCTGATGCCGGAAGCCTCGCCATACAAGCCTACGATAAAAATAGTGCTGGAAGTGCTGGCCCTTGCCGCACTCGTCATAGTGCTGGCACGTCCACGCGCAGGACAGAAACAGCAGGAAGCGCGCGTCGACGGCATAGAGGTGATGATAGCGTTCGACGTCAGCAACTCCATGCTCGCATCCTCCAGCGACGACCCGCAGGGTATCTCGCGCCTCGACCGTTCGCGCCTCGTGCTCGAAAAGCTCATCGACAAGCTTCACAACGACAAGGTGGGCCTCATAATATTCGCAGGCGACGCCAAGACACAGCTGCCCCTGACCACCGACTTCTACTCGGCAAAGATGTATCTCAACGAGCTCCAGCCGGGCATGATAGCCAATCAGGGCACCGACATAGCCATGGCAATCAACATGGCCGTCGACGGTTTCTCGTCCGACGAAGACACCCGCAAGGCAATCATACTCATCACCGACAGCGAGGACCACGAAGGCGAAGCCATCGAAGCTGCCAAAATGGCGGCCGAAAACGGCATTCAGGTCGATGTGGTCGGCGTAGGCTCGGCCAAGGGCGCTCCAATACCCGTGGCAGGCCGCCAGGGAGAATACATGACCGACGCGCAGGGCAACACCGTCACCACCACCATCAACGAGCAGCTTGCCAAACAGATAGCCGAGGCCGGCGACGGCATATACGTCAACGCAGCTTCCGGCTCCGCGCTGGAGGACCTGCAAAAGAAGCTCGACACCCTGGAGACAAAGGAGTTCAAGCGTGTTAGCTACTCGGCCGGAGCCGAACAGTTCCCCACCTTCGCCTGGATAGCACTCATACTCATGGTTATCGACGTACTGGTACTTGAGCGCAAGATCGGCTGGCTCACCAACATCAATTTCTTCACCAAAAAGGATAAGAAATGAAACGCATTCTTCTGACTCTGCTCCTTTTGTCAGCGGTGCTCGGCTATGCCGCCGCGCAGACTTCCACGGCCATAACCAAGGAAGAGCGCAACGCCGTGCGCAAAGGCAACTCATACTACGAGCAAGGCAACTTCGCCAAGGCGCTCGAGAATTACGAAGTCGCACTGAAGCTGAATCCCGGCTCCAATGTGGCGGCCTATGACAAAGCGCTCGCGCTGCTCAACATGGCGCCCGACGTGCCGAAGGACAGCGTGAACCGGCCGCGTCAGGAAGCCATGGAGCTGTTTGAGCGCGTGGGCAACAGCTGCCTCCACACCGACAGCACCCTGGCCGAGAAAGCTTTCTATAACCTTGGCAACATGGCGTACAACGACGAGGATTACGCTCGCAGCATAGAACGCTACAAGCAGGCTCTCCGGATCAATCCCGACAATAACCGCACCCGCCAGAACCTACGCCTGGCCCAGCTCAAACAGAAAGAGCAGCAGAACCAGGACAAACAGGATCAGGACAAGCAGGATCAGCAGCAGCAACAGCAACAACAGCAACAGCAGCAGGAGCAACAGCAACAACAGCAACAGCCAATGACTCAGAGTGCCGAGCAAATCCTGCAAGCCATGCAGAACAAAGAAAACGCCACGCGGCGCAAACAGAAAGAACCCGTTCAGCCGGGACGCTATTCAACAGACAAACCCTGGTAAAACGCCATGATGAAAAGCAAATCGCGCATACTACTGCTGATGGCTCTGACAGCCCTCAGCGTTATCGCAGCCGCAGCACAGGCAACATTCAAAGTGGTACCGCCCGGCAATGTGGTGGAAGGACGAAAGTTCAGCCTCACCTTCCGCCTCACCAACGGCGAGGCCAACGCCCCGAAAGCGCCGCAGCTGGAAGGATGCACTCTGCTGTACGGGCCGTCGGTTTCAACCATGCAGAGCACGGAGATTGTGAACGGCCACATGAGCTCAACCTCCAGCATAGATTTCTCCTACATATACTCAGCCGACAAGGCCGGTACTGTCAAGGTACCGGCTCTGACGGTTAATGCCGGCGGCAAAACGGTAAGCAGCAACCCCATAAGCTTCAGCATACTGCCTCCCGACCGCAACGCACAGTCATCACAGCCGGGAGGACGCCAGGGCGGAGGCAATCAAGCCGCACAGCCCGCACAGGCTTCGCACCGCATATCGCCCGACGACCTGCTCATACGCATCTCCTTCAACAAGACCCACGTCTACGAACAGGAGGCCGTCATAGCCACCATCAAGGTGTACACAACTACGGACATCACCTCGATAATGCCCAAGAAGCAGCCCGTATTCGAGGGATTCCTCTCCGAGGAGCTGCCGGTGACCCTCCACACTGAAACCGAACATTACAACGGACGCAATTACACCACCGCTGTGCTGAAACGCTGCCTGCTGTATCCGCAGAAATCCGGACAACTGACGGTGAACTCGGGTCAGTATGACGTGGTGGTACGCAGCTACGAGCCCGTCAACATGGGGTTCTTCGTAACACACCGCCCGGTGGAGCAGACCGTAACGACACGCAGCAACAGCGCGAAGCTTACCGTCGAGGCTCTGCCCGAACCGCGTCCTGCCGGCTTTGACGGCGCCGTAGGTCGCTTCACCGTCGACACGGAACTGAAGCCCGAACTGCTGCGCACCAACGAGGCCGCCACCTATTCCTATATAGTAAAAGGCACAGGCAACATCAAGTTCCTAAAGGCACCCGACATAGAGTTCCCGGCCGGAATGGACCGCTACACTCCGAAGACCGACATACAGGCCTCCGTCAGCGGCGCCGACATGACCGGCACTTTCCGCGTCGACTACACCATCGTACCTCAGGAGCCGGGAAAAATGACGATTCCCGGAAAAGACTTCGTTTACTTCGACCCCTCCACAAAAAAATACGAGACACTCACTACGCGTTCCTACGACGTCAACGTAGCCCGCGGCGCCGCGACTTCTGTCAGCGCCGTCGAGCAGAAAGCCATAGACAACACCATCACCGACATCCGCCACATACACACCTCTCCCGCCGTCGTAACCGCGCCGGGCATCATATTCCGTTCCGGCTGGTACTGGGGCGCATATGCCCTGGTTGTCGTGTTGCTTGCAGCTGCCGTCCTGGGCTACCGGCGTACGCTCCGCCTGCGTGCCGACGTCGGAGGACGGCGCCTGGCCCGTGCCAGCCGTGTGGCCACAAAGCGCCTGAAGGCCGCGCGCACATACATGCGCGAAGGCAAGAACGACGAGTTCTATCAGGAACTGGCACGCGCGCTGTGGGGCTACGTCAGCGACAAGCTCGGCATAGCGCCGTCGCAGCTGCTGCGCGACAACATCTCCGCACGGCTGCATGAGTATGGCGCCGACGAGGAAGCCACCCGCAGTGTCATCGACGTACTCGACGAATGCGAGCAGGCACGCTTCACTCCCGACCACTCCGCCGACGAAGTATCGGCACTGTACGAACGCGCCACATCGGCCATCAACCAACTCGAAGGTGTAAAACGCAAGAAAGCATGAAAAAGATACTAAGCATACTGGTCTCGGCTGTCATCGGCATCTGCAGTGCCGCGGCGGCGTCCTTAGCACAGCAGGCCGATTCGGCCTACATGGCGGAGCAATACGCCGATGCCGCCGCACTCTATGAGCGTTCCATCGCCGAAGAAGCTCCCGCTGCCGACACATACTACAACCTCGGCAACGCCTATTGGCGCCAGGGTCAGGCCGGCAACGCCATCATAAGCTACGAGCGCGCGCTGCGCCTCGACCCGTCACATCAGGACGCACGTACCAACCTTGCTTTCGTGCGCACCAAAATTCAGGACCTGCCGGAGGACGACAGCGCCTTCCTGAGCAATCTGCACACACGCATCACCTCGTGGATGACACCCAACGGCTGGGCATGGACTGCCTTCATCCTGTTTCTGGCGGTAGTCGGCATGGCCGCGCTCTACATCTTCTCTACCGGCATTTACGTGCGTAAGACGGGATTCTTCGGAGGAATGGCTCTGCTATGCCTGTGCGTCTACGCCATAGTCGTCGCCGCCCAGACGGCCTCCGCGCCCTCGCGCCATGACGAAGCCGTTGTCACGGTGCCCACCACCCTGCTCAGTTCCACGCCCAAGGCCGGACAGAACGCCAAGGACAAAGTCGTGGCAATACACGAAGGCACCAAGGTTCAGATAGTGGACAGCGTATCGGCTCCCGGACCAGACGGAGCAGAGATGTGGTACGACGTCAAGATCAACAACAGCACCCGGGCATGGCTTCACGCAAAGGACGTGAAACGCATCTGAACCGGCTCGTGTGTTTTAAAACATATAATTTTTTTATGGTCTTTTGAAAAAAAGATAATAACTTTACCAACATAAAAACAATCACAACCCAATAAACTCTTAGCACTATGCCCAAGACAATCACCTTCAACGAACTGCGCCGCCTCAAGGACAGTTTGCCCGACGGATCGATGCACAAGATAGCCGACCAGCTCAACACAACAGTACAGACCGTCCGCAACTACTTCGGCGGCGTAAACTATGATTTCGGCAAAAACCTCGGAGTACACATCGAGCCCGGACCCGACGGCGGCATCGTTGTCCTCGACGACCCCACCATCTACGACATGGCCATCGCCATCCTTAAAGAACAGGAAAAATAAACGGAACGGCAGGCTGACTCACGCACTGCGCAGTCCCGGCATTCCGCACATATGGAGAGAGTGACGACGGCCTCTTACCGGCGTTTACTCTCTCTTGTAATATAAGAGCGTTTATCCACCATCCACATCCAGCCACAATGACACGCTACATCACCGTCGCTATCCACACATTCGACCGCGCCCTCTCCCTGCGGTCGATGCTTGAAGCCGAAGGTATAGAAGTAATGCTGCAAAACGTCAACCTTACAGACCCTGCGGTAGCGTCGGGTGTGCGCGTACGCATCCCTGAGTCCGACCTGCCGCTGGCATTGCGCATCATCGAGAACGCCGATGTGTTCAGCTCGGCCGACGCGGCGAAGTGTGAGGAGACACACTCCATACTCGTGCCCGTCGACTTCAGCGACTACTCCATGCAGGCCGCCGTCATTGCAGCACGTCTGGCGGCACAGCACAACGCGTCGCTGCGGCTGCTGCACTCCTACATCGACCCCTACGTGGCCGCCAACATGCAGCTCAGCGACAACCTCACCTACGAGATAGCCGACGCCGACAGCCGCGAACGCCTCGAAGCGACGGCAACCCGACAGATGCAGAAATTCACGGCCGCGCTTACTTCGGCCCTGCGCGATGCGGGAGTGCCTCCGGTAAAATATTCCACCAAAATCGTGGAAGGTGTGCCCGAGGACGTCATTGTGGAATACGGACGCATAAACCCACCCTTGATGGTGGTGATGGGTACACGTGCCAGCGAACGCAAGGAACGCGAGCTCATCGGCAGCGTAAGCGCCGAAGTACTCGACGCCGGACGCTTCAGCGTACTCACCGTGCCGGAACCGCTGGAAATCCACGGTCGCCTTGACGTGCGCCGCGTGCTTTTCTTCTGCAATCTCGAGCAACAGGACATACTGGCGATAGACAGCTTCTCGCGCCTGATTCAGCCGGCCGACGGCACAGAAGTATCTATCATGCGCATGCCGCCCAGGCGACGCTTCGCCAGAACTGCCTCGGCCGCCTCGTCGGCCCCGTTGCTGGCCTACTGCCGCGAGCACTATCCGTCGTGGACATTCTCTTTCACGGAAACCAACGCCGACGACATAGCGGCCTCCATCAGGCAGCTGCACGCCGACACCGGGTTCGACCTGATAGTGGTGCCCAACCGGCGCAAGAGCCTCCTTGGCAGGGTATTCAGCCCCGGCCTGGCAAACACCATACTCTTCCGCGCAGATTTACCCATGCTCGTCATTCCGGTCTGACACATGCAATACATCAGCACTGCGACTCCATCCCTGCGCACCTCTCTCACCAATGCCATAGTGCATCCGGTGGCGCCTGACGGCGGCATATACATGCCGGCCTCGCTGCCGGTGGTGCCGCGCGCTTTCTTCAATAACATAGACCAGCTGAGGCCGGCCGACATAGCCTATGTGGTGGCGAACACACTGTTCGGCGACGACGTAGACGGCGCCGTTCTGAAACGCATCACGGCCGAGAGTTGCAGCTACCGCATGCCCGTGCGACGTATTGCCGACAGGCTATACGTCATGGAACTCTTCCACGGGCCGTCGCTGTCTTTCAAGGATTTCGGCACAAGGTTTCTGGCTCGCCTGTACCGGCATCTGGCATCACAGAGCGCCGTCCGACACATCAACGTACTCGTCGCCACCACCGGCAACAGCGGAAGCGCCATTGCCGACGCATTCCGCGGACTGGACGGCGTAGACGTATTCATTCTGTATCCACACGGAAGCCTCTCCAGAATGCAGGAAGCGCAGTTCGCAACCCTCGGAGGCAACACCCACCCGCTGGAAGTACACGGCACGATAGATGACTGCAACCGGTTGGTGGACGCCGCGCTCGTCGACCGGCAGCTCAATGCCGAACTGCATCTCGCCAGCGCCAATTCGCTCAATCTCGGGCGCGTGCTCCCGCAGGTCACCTACTTCTTCGAGGCATGCGCACGCCTGCAAAGCGCAGGCCTTGACCCGTCGGCCACGGACTTCGCCATGCCATGCGGCAATCTCAGCAACGTCACGGCCGCTGCCATAGCCAAGCGTATGGGCGCTCCGATAGGCGGCATCACGGGCGCCTGCCGCCCCGGTGCGTTCGCCGACCTGGCCGCCGGAGGCGCATTCCCGCCCTTCGACATTTCCGACTCATATCCGGCCAATATGCCGCGCCTGAGATGCCTATACGCCGGCGACGCCGACGCATTGCGGCGCGACATCCGCGCCGAAGTCTTCACGGAGGAGCAGCAGGAAGATGCGGTCCGGGAAGTCCTCGACCGCACGGGCTATATCGCCGAACCGCGTTCGGCATCGGCTATCCTGAGTCTCATGCGCCGACCCGACAGCCGACGCCCGGGCATAGCTATGGTGAACACACATCCTGCCAAGTTCCTGGACAGAATGACCGCAATCACGGCCCGCGCCATAGAACTGCCCCTGCAACTGAACAGAGCGATGGGTGCGGTTGTTCGTAAAGAACGAATATACCCTACTCTGCCGGCACTCCGCAAAATTCTTCTTAAGCATAACCTAATTTAAACCTATACAATCAACCTTACGTTTCAACATGGCAAACAGACGTTCCACAAAGAAACAGATACGAACCCTCTGCGGCGCACTCGCCGGAGAACTCCTCACGGCATCGGCATATATCGACGGAATCGATACTGAAAAAGTGGCTGAGCTCGTCACACGCATCGCCCGCCTTCAGGTCAAAGGACTGTCGATGTGCAACTTCTCCTTTGACAAGAGTCCGGCCGACTTCCCGGACATGCAGGCCTACCACAAGGCCCTCGCCGCCTACAATAAGCTCGCGTTCCGCCGTCTGCACGACGTACTGAACGACGAGACATCCGCCATCCTCAAAGAGATGAACGCCACCGTGAAGAAGTAAGGCGACTGCCCGCCTCCTTCCAGAAAACAAACGACATGCCTGTCGGGGTTTCAATTTAGAAGCTCCGTAAGTCTTTAAGCCCCATTCCTAAATATGATATTTTCCAAACTGCTGCTCCGCCTTATGGGCTGGAAAGTAAGCGTGACAGTACCCAATATTCCGCAATGCATCATATGCGTGGCGCCACACACAAGCAACGAGGATTTCCTGCTGTGCGAGCTGGCTATACGCAGCGTAGGACGCCATTCCGGATTCCTGATGAAAAAAAGCTGGTTTTTCTGGCCCTTAGGCCCTATATTCCGCGCGATGGGAGGTGTTCCCGTGGACCGCAGCCACGGCGCACCCTCGCTCATAGACGCGCTGGTACACCGCTTCCAGACCACCTCGCGCCTTGTCATAGCCATAACGCCGGAAGGCACCCGCAGCCGCAACCCGAACTGGCACACCGGCTTCCTGCGCATAGCCACCGAAGCACACGTGCCGGTGATGCTCGCCGTAGTAGACTTCAAGACAAAGCACATCTTCATGCACGAGCAGTTCTATCCCACAGGCGACATAGATGCCGACATGCGCTACATCAAGAAATATTACACGCCCTACCAAGGCAAATATCCTGAGAAATTCACCACGGGAGATGAGTGACACACTGAGAATCACGGCATGCCCGCTGGAGGTAGCGCCGGGCGACATCCGGGCCAACCTGAACGCTGCCGAAGCCGCCATGCAGGCAGCGTCGGCGTTCAGGCCCGACATCGTAGTGTTTCCCGAACTGATGAACAGCGGATTCGTCAGCAGCGCTGAGGCGATGCGCAGTTTGGCCGAAGGACCCGGCGGCCCCACGATGCAGGCCGTGCGCCGCATGGCCTGCGGACACGACTGCGCGATAGCCGGAAGCTACGATGCACTGGCCGAGGACGGCAGTTGCCGCAACCGTGCATTCTTCGTCGAACCGGACGGCCGCACCATATTCTACGACAAGAGACACCTGTTCTCGCTCAGCAAGGAGGCGCGGATATTCACCCGCGGCGACAAAGCTACGCCGGTTGTGGAATTCCGGAGCTGGAAAGTTGCCCTCAATGTGTGCTACGACCTGCGCTTCCCCGTGTGGATGCGCAATGCCGGCTACGCCTACGACATCATGCTGCTGCCGGCCAACTGGCCTGCATCGCGCGCATACGCTCTGGAACATCTGCTGATAGCGCGAGCCATAGAGAATCAGGCGGCCATAGTATGCGCCAACCTTGCCGGAAGCGACCGCTTCGGCACCTACGACGGCTGCACCTTCGCATTCGACCACGCCGGACAACCGGCATTCCTGCCGGGGACCCTTACTACCGACTTCTCATTACAGGCCATACGCGAGGCGCGCGACTACATGCCGTGCATGCGCGATGCCGACGACTTCACAGTCCGCATCTGAATTCGGTCTATCGATAAGGCGTGAGATCCACGTCCTGACGAAGACGCCTCTGCTTGCCGCGGGCGTCTTTTTCTATTGAATCCACCGCTACCACGTCGCAGTCGAGCATGTCCTTGAACGAGCGCTGCATATCCTCCAGCATGGAGATACGGTCGGCTTCGCCCCAGCGGTCGTTCACCACGAGCCGCGTCACCAGGCGTCCCGGCGCAGGCTGCCAGTACTGACGGTTTACCACATTGGCCGTACTCTCCTTGCGCGTGAGGAAAAGACAGGGTATGAGCTTGCCGGCCTTGGTGACGATGAAATCGGAAGAACGGCCGAGAATGGCCAGCACACGGCCCTGAGGATCGACCTCCACATAGTCACGAGTGGCATAGCGTATCATCGGCATGGCCGTGTTCATGATGCTTGTTGCCACAACCTCGCACACCGTATTGCCTTCGAGCGTACGCTCGCCCGTGTCTATCAGCTCGGCGTAGCCGAAATTGTGGTAGAAGCGGAAGGGACCGAGACCCTCGGCGGCGGCCATGCAGGCAAGCTCGTTATGGCCGTAATTGTCAATAAGCCCGGCCGTGGGAAACACCTCCATTACCAGTTTTTTGTCTTCGGCGCAGAAGGCCTCGCTGCTGGCAACGATACCCTTGATCTGCAATGGCGACGTGCCGTAGCGGCGCTTGATGAGGCGCGCGAAGATGGTGATGGCCGAAGGATATACGTGCAGGCAATTGATGCGCAGACGCTTCATCTCGTCCAGATACTCGTCGAGGCGCTCCTCGCAGAGGAAATAGGGAGAGAACAGGTAGCGCTTGTTTCCTATGTACTGCACCAGTTCGCCCGTGTCGGTGTGGTCTCGCAGCTGGGCGATGCGCAGATTTTTGCCGAAGGTCGAGAAATGGCGCTGATATATCAGGTCTTTCTCGATAAAGACCTTTGGCGAGTAGTACACGTCGAGAGGTATGCCCGTGGAACCGGACGTACGCTTCATGAAGCGGAACATACGCGGAACGCGCCTCGACACCATGCTCTCGGTCTTTCCCTTGATATCCTGCTTGCTGATTATGGGAAAGCGAGTCAGGTCGAAGCCGCCCTCAAGATAGCGGGCATAGTCGTGGTAGAAGGGCACATCGCGTATGGCCTTGCGCACGGCCTGCTCCAGCAGTTCGGGCTTGAATTCGTCGAGATAAAGCTTCTTTTTCTTGCTGACCGTAGGCCATTTCGTCAGCAATTCTCTGAGATACTCTACGATAATATGATTGAGCTCCATTGTTTACAAACTTCTTAATATCTGCATGAAACGCCCGGTTATGCAGCTCGGTGCGAAATCCTCCGACCTGCGTTTTCCTGCCAAGCCGTGGCGGGTGACGGCCTCCCGGTTGTCGATATAGAACTTCATGGCATCGAAGAGCGCACGGCGGTCGCCGGGCTCAATAAGCAGGCCGTTGACGCCATCCTCCACAATTTCCGGTATACCGCCCACACGCGTGGATATCACCGCCATCGAATAGGTCATGGCCTCCAGCAGTGAAATAGGCAGTCCCTCGAAATAGGACGGAAGCACCATGACATCGCTCTCGCTGAACACGCGGTCCTTGGCCTCGCCATCCACCCAGCCGCGGAAGACGGCGATGTCGGCGATGCCGTGTCCGGCAATGAAATCACGCACTTCGCCCTCATTGAAACGTCCGCAGAGCACGACACGGGCTTTGCCGCGAAGCGCGTCTGCGTGCGACGCTATGACCTCAAGCAGGTCAAATACGCCTTTCTCCTTCAGAAACCAGCCGGCGTAGACGAACTGCACGAGTGCATCCGTCGCACGGTCGTGCGGTTCGCGGCCCACTGCAGGAGTATCCACAATATTGTTAAGCACCAGCGTATTGCCGAGAGCGAACGTGCTGTCAGCATACTCTTTCCATTTCTCCGTCAGGAACACCACACGGTCGCACCTACTGAGCAACGGCCTGAGGGCATCTGCACCGCGCTCCTCCGTATATTTACGGAACTCTCCGCTGTGGATGTGGAAAACCACTTTGTAGCCCAGCGCCTTTGCCCACCTGATAAGGAGCGACTTACGGCGCCACGACTTGCCGGTGGCGCCGTGGACGTCCAGCACTTTGTAGCCCAGCATACGGGCCGGAGCGAGCGCCATGAGAGTGCGGGCAAAATTTACCAGTCCGGGCACCCTTCCCCTCAGGCTGTTGGTCGCCAGCATGTGAAACTCGGGCAGGTTCCGCCTGTAAGCCTCGAGAACAGCCGCGATGCCGCCGCGGTTTTTCAGGTGAGGCCCTATGAACAGAACGCGCCTGAGTATCTGCCTGTCTGACGTCATTGCCGGGTTGCTCTTCACTTTATGAGGATGGGCATGCCGTCTTCACGCAGCGATTCGAGGACTGCGAAAGTAGCCTTTGTCACGGAGAAAATCTGGTCGAGGGGTATCGGCAGCTTGCCGTTGGAGAGGTCGGCGAAGAACTCGCGCATCATCTCGGGCTGGCCCTTGTCCTGGTTGGCTTTCTTCAGTTTCTCGGTCTTGCCGCCATAAATTTCCGCGCGGCGGAAATCGTGGATGATGCCCGTGATGCCCGCATGATAGGCTTCGAAATATTCCTTCGGGAGCGATTTGGAGCCGTTGGCATAATAGGCTATCACGCCCGTCGAGCCATTGGCAAAGCTGACGAGTATGTTGACTGTGTCGTTCAGCCCCTCGGGGTCGGGAAGCGCCGAAGCACTCACCTTCACGGGATTGGAGCCGCACATGTACGTCATAAGGTCGACGAAGTGGCATACCTCGCCGATGATGCGTCCGCCGCCTACGGTCGGGTCCTGGATCCAGTGCGACGACGGAATCGAGCCTGCATTGATGCGGTAGATCATCGACATCTTGCCCGAGCCGAGGCGCTTTTTCAGCATCCTGGCGAAGGGAGAAAAGCGGCGGTTGAAACCTATCATCACACCGTTGCCCTTTTCTGCCGTCAGGCTCTCTATCTCCATCAGCTCGTCGAGCGTTAGGCATAGCGGCTTCTCGACGTAGACGTTCTTTCCGGCGCGGAGAGCGTCGATGACATAGCGCGCATGGGTGTCGTGTCGCGTCGTGATGAACACGGTGTTGATTCGCGGGTCGCCGAGTATCACGTTCTCGTCCGACGTGCATTTTTCAAAGTGGAATTTCTCTGCCACACGCTTGGACGTGGTGCCGGAATTTGTCATCACGGCTATGCGACTTGCCACCGACCGGTCGGGCAGATTGGGCAGGAGGTTGCCCTGCGCGTAGGACCCCGCGCCGATGAAAGCGATGCCGGGAACGTCGGCAGGCGTGAACTCACCCGTAGCTATGGTGTTGGCCTTATGGTCCTTGGTGACGTCATATTCAAGCAATATGCCGAGGAAGGGCTCGGTGCGCTTCAGCACAATGTCGTAGGCTCCGGGCGCCTCTTCAAACTTGAACACGTGCGTCGTAAGATACGCAGGGTCGAGGCGGCCGTTCTGTATCAGCTGCTGGAAAGCCTGCATGTTGCGCTTCTCGGTCCAGCGCACATAGGCCGCGGGGTAGTCCTGACCTTTTTCCTCGTAGTTGAGGTCGTAGCGGCCGGGACCGTATGAGCACGACATGCGCAGCTCGAGCTCCTTCTTGTAATAGTCCGGCTCGCGGTCGAAACCCGTCGGCACGGCACCGAGCACGACTACGCGCCCTTTTCTGCGGCAGATGGATCCGGCGAAATTCACCGGGTCGAGGCTCGATGTGGCAGCGGCGATGATGACTGCATCAACTCCGCGGCCGTCAGTATAATCGAGTATACGGTCCTTGATTCCGGGTTCGTTGCGTGCGATGGCAAGGTCAGCACAATGCTCGGCTGCGGTACGCACCGCAGCGGGAGACACGTCTATGCCCACGACATTGACACCCGACGCGCGCAGCTCCAGGCAAGCCAGCTGGCCTATCAGGCCGAGACCGATGACGGCGCAGGTTTCGCCGAGGCGCATGTCGGCCTGGCGCACACCCTGCAGCGCTATCGCGCCGAGCGTATTGTAGCAGGCCTTGGCAAGGTCGGCATCGGGCGACAGCTTGACGCACAGATTGACGGGAACGCTGACTACTTCGGCATGATTGGCATAACCGGCGCCCGCACAGGCCACAAGGTCGCCCACCTTGAACTCCGTGACGTCATCGGCCACGGCTATGACCTCACCGGCCGAACTGTAGCCCAGCGGAGAATATGCGTCAAGCTTCTTCATCACGGCGCGATAAGTCTGCACCACGCCCTGCTGGCGAAGCTTCTCAAGCACCTGTTTGACTTGTTGGGGTCGTTCTTTGGCCTTGCCTATCAGGCTCTTGCGCGCAGCTTTTACGGTCGACCCCTCAGTGCCTGCGCTTATGAGCGAATAATGATTCTTCACAAGCACCATCCCGGCCGAGAGCTGGGGCACCGGCAGTTCCTGAATAACCATCTCGCCCGAACCGAGCTTCTGGGTCAATTGTTCCATATCTGTATCCTAATTGAATTTACCTTAAGAAGTTGTTTAAAAACAGAACTGACTTCCATAGCATAACACTACAAAAGTACAAAATAACATTGATACCTGCAAATGCAAGCGAATCCGGCGGATAAATCCGTCGGATTCGCTATATTGTCGGGAGTATGACCCGAGATTAGTCCTCGTTGAGGTTGACGCGCTTGAAAGCGACAGCCACGAGACCCTTCTGGGTCTGCTCGAGGTACTGGCCTACGGTGAGCTTGCTGTCCTGAACATATTCCTGCTCCATGAGGCAGCTCTCCTTGAAGAACTTGTTCAGACGGCCGTTGGCGATGTTCTGAATCATTGCCTCGGGGAGGTTGGCAGCCTTTGCCTCGGCTGTCTCGCTCATGATCTTGCGGGCCTTCTCGGCGTCCTCGGCTGTGATCCAGCCCTTGGTGATGTTGCTCTCGATGTGGTCCTCGGAGTCGAAGTGGTTGGGGTTGAGACCGGCCTTCTTGAGGGCAGCCTCAACGGCCTTGCGGATCTGCTCCTGCTTGGTCTTCTCGACAGCCACGGCGATTTCCTGGTCGATTGTGGCCTGGGGCACGTCGTTGCGGCTGCAAGCCACGGGGTTCATGGATGCAATCTGCATGCACACTTCGCGGCCCACCTGTGCGTCAACACCGGGGAGATTGAAGCCCACGATAGCGGCAAGCTTGTTGTTGAAGTGGTTGTAGGCGGCGGTGGAGGGAGCCTCTACAATCTCGTAGGCACCGATTTCGGTCTTCTCGCCGGTTTTGCCGGACTCCTCGGTCACGAGGTCGGCGACGGTGAGGCCGTCAACGGTGAGGGCCTTGAGCTCGTCGACAGTCTTGCAGCGGTTGGCTACAGCGAGGTCGAGAAGCTTTTTGGCGAGGCTCACGAAACCTTCGTTCTTGGCTACGAAGTCTGTCTCGCAGTTGAGAGCGAGGATAGCGGCAAAGTCGCCTTCGTTCTTGGAGAGCACGCAGCCTTCGGCAGCGGTGCGGTCCTCGCGCTTGGCTGCGACGGCCTGACCTTTCTTGCGAAGGATTTCAACGGCTTTTTCGATGTCGCCGTCGGTCTCGGCGAGGGCTTTTTTGCAGTCCATCAGGCCGGCGCTGGTAAGGTGGCGCAGCTTGGTGATTTCTGCCATTGTGATTGCCATATGTAATGCTGTTTTAGGGTTGTTTATCTTGCTTGAAAAATATCCTGCATATATCAGTTGAGTTTTCAACCCGGTGTCGCGGGATGCGCGGCACTGAATTGAAAACTCAATACCTTATTACGCGATTATTCTGCGGCTTCCTCTGCTGCGGGAGCTTCAGCGGCCTCCTCGGCGGGAGCAGCAGCTGCTTCGGGCTCGGCGTCGGCGCGGCGCACACGGCGGCGTTCGCGGCGGGGAGCTTTTTCGGCTGCGTCCTTCTCGGCGTCCTTGTCGGTGTCTACCTTCTCGACCTTGCGCTCCTCAAGGCCTTCGGCCATTGCGGAAGTGATGGTGTCGAGCACGAGCTCGATGCTCTTGCTGGCATCATCGTTGCAGGGGATAACGAAGTCAACGCCGTTGGGGTCGCTGTTGGTGTCGACCATAGCGAACACGGGGATACCGAGACGGTTGGCCTCCGCAACGGCGATGTGCTCCTTGAGCACGTCGACAACGAACAGTGCGCTGGGCAGACGGTTGAGGTCGGCGATGGAGCCGAGGGTCTTCTCGAGCTTGGCGCGCTGGCGGGAGATCTGAAGACGCTCACGCTTGGAGAGGTTGTCGAATGTGCCGTCCTTGGTCATGCGGTCGATGGTGGTCATCTTCTTCACGGCCTTGCGGATGGTGGGGAAGTTGGTGAGCATACCGCCGGGCCAGCGCTCGATGACGTAAGGCATGTTGATGGCCGATGCCTTGTCAGCGAGAACCTGCTTAGCCTGCTTCTTGGTTGCTACGAAGAGCACCTTTTTGCCCTGCTTGGCGATATTCTTGAGTGCGGCGGCAGCCTCGTCGAGCTTGGCGGCCGTCTTATAGAGGTCGATGATGTGGATACCGTTGCGCTCCATGAAGATGTAAGGAGCCATGGCGGGATTCCATTTGCGTTTGAGGTGGCCGAAATGGCATCCTGCCTCGAGGAGTTGGTCAAAAGTGGGTGTTGCCATACTTTTAATTGTAGTTTGTTTACGTTCTTGTGGGATAAGCAAGCGTGCGGTAGGGAACGTGTCCATCCACGCGCTTTAGATACTAAACACTGATATGCGGTGCGGATTGCTGTCAGGCGCGTGCGCCTTGCAGAATCTTTAACGCTTGCTGAACTGGAAGTGACGGCGTGCCTTGGGCTGACCGGGCTTTTTACGCTCGACGGCGCGTGCGTCGCGGGTCATGAAGCCTGCCTTGCGGAGAACGGCCTTGTCGTCGGGATTGATTTTCACCAGAGCGCGGGCGATAGCGAGACGCAGAGCCTCGGCCTGGCCTTTGAAGCCACCGCCGTCGAGGTTGACGTGGATGTCGTACTTCTCGGCTGCTTCGAGTGTGTTCAGGGGCTGCTTTACGACAAACTGAAGAATCGGAGAGGGGAAGTAAACTTCGAGGGGGCGCTTGTTGATAGTGATGACGCCGTTACCTTCCTTGAGGATAACGCGTGCGACGGCGGCCTTACGACGGCCTACTGCATTTATATTTTCCATGCTTGCGATTATTTCAGAGTGTTAACATCAACAACGACGGGGTTCTGAGCTGCATGAGGATGCTCGGGGCCGTTGTACACGTGCATGTTCTCGATGAGGCGGCGGCCCAGACGGTTCTTGGGCAGCATACCCTTCATCACGCGGATGAACAGGGGGTTCATGCCGGGCTTCACATGCTTGTTGAAGCTCTTCTTGATGAGTACCTCGGGAGTGAGCTCACGCTGACCGCCGGGATAGCCGGTGTAGTTGAGATAGATACGGTCGGTCATCTTTTTACCGGTGAGGCGTACCTTCTCGGCGTTGATGATGATAACATTGTCGCCGCACTCCACGTTGGGGGAGTAGCTGGGCTTGTTCTTGCCGCGGAGCAGCAGGGCGACTTTCGAGCACAGACGGCCAAGGGGCTGGTCGGTTGCGTCAATCACCACCCACTGGTGTTCTACGCTCTGTGCGTTCGGTGAAAGGGTTTTGTAGCTTAAAGTATCCACTTTAGTAATTGCTTGATTGATTGTTAACTATACATGCGGATTTCGGAGCGCTGCTCGGCCAAAAGCACATCGCCCGACTGCCGCTGAAACGTTAATTGGACATAATCGGCCTGCAAAGGTACGATTTTTTATTCAAACCGCAATGCATCACCGCATTTTTCTTCAAAAAAAATTCGGCGCGGCAATTGCAATGCGCGAGGGTACAAGGCTATAACGTCTGCGGCACACACCTCTCGGGAAGCATGTGCCGCAGAAAGACGGAGCCTGGCTCCTCAGTTCAGGACGACGCCCTGAAACGCCGGGAGGGGCGCTGCATAGACACGGGCGAACTGACGTAGACGGCGCAGAGTCGACTCTCGCGGACCGCCCTTGGCGTTACATGGTATTGAAGCAGGAGTGAATGGCGCACTGACGCCGGGAGTAGAGTTTTTACCCATAGGCAATATTGATGAATGGTTAGAAGTGCTATCAGTCTTATAACGCCGGAACCGCCGCTTTATTGCGTCGAAATGTTAAATAAACGAATCTATCTTGCAAAACCGTCGAAAATTTTGTACTTTTGCATTCGTAATAGGTACAAGAGGGGGCCGGCCAGTTCCCGGCCAAGTATAAATCAATAATCATTATTCACTTTTTAATTCCAGATTACGCCTATAGCACACAACTACGCTTAACTTTTTAAACAGATTAGAATGCTATCAATGAAGACGTTGACCGACGATACGCTGGTCGCTTCTTATGTACAGGGCAACAACGAGGCTTTTGACGAACTACTTGCACGCCACCAGGCGCGCATCTACAACTACATACTGATGATGGTGAAGAGCGAGGATGTGGCCAACGACATCTTTCAGGACACCTTTGTGAAAGTGGTGACGACACTGAAGCAGGGGCGCTACACCGACACCGGACGCTTTGCCGCCTGGCTCACACGCATCGCCCGCAACCTCGTCATCGACTTTTTCCGTCAGGAGAAGAGCCTCGGCAAACTGTCGACCGACGACAGCGACATCGACATTCTCAACCGCCGCGAACTGAGCGACGGCACGATAGAGGACGAGATGATCGACCTGCAGATACAGGACGACGTGCGCTCGCTGTTGCGCCGCCTGCCCGACAATCAGCGACGCGTCATCGTCATGCGCTACTACAAGAATCTCTCGTTCAAGGAGATCGCTTCAGCCACGGGCGTGAGCATCAACACGGCCCTGGGCCGTATGCGCTACGCCATCCTCAACATGCGGCGCATGGCCGCGGAACACAACATAGAGCTTACGCGGTGAACAGCCTCAAAGGCAGACCACAATGGAACAATTCACGGAATTCATAACCCAGGCCGCCGAGCTGCTGTGCGGATATCCGCTGTTCATACTGCTCATAGGCGGCGGCCTGTATCTTTTCATCAGTTCCGGCATGGTGTCGCTGAGGCGGCTGCCGGCGGCCGTGCGCGAGCTGCGGCGAGGCAACGACAGCACCCGCGGACAGATCTCGTCGGTGCAGGCGCTCGCCTCCACCATAGGAGCCACCGTGGGACTCGGCAGTATAGCCGGCGTAGCCATCGCGCTTGTGCTGGGCGGTCCCGGAGCCATCTTCTGGATGTGGGTCAGCGCCATAGTGGGCATGAGCACCAAGTATCACGAAGGAGTGCTGACAACCATGTACAAGGGCACCGACGACCGCGGCATACCCCAGGGAGGCACCATGCACATCATCGAGCGCGGACTCGGCCGTTCGTGGAAGCCCCTGGCGCGCTTCTTCGCCATCGCCGGCATGTTCGGCACGCTGTGCATCATGAACGCCAACCAGCTGACGGAAGCGTTCATGAGCACGTTCACCACTCCCGACGGCATAGCGGCCAACGGCCTGCTGAGCAACGTGGGCGACATCCTCGGAATCAGCAACGCGCAGACCTACAAACTGCTGTTCGGCTGCGCCGTGTGCGCCGTTGTGTCGCTGGTGATATTCGGCGGCATCACCCGCATAGCCAACGTGGCCTCCATCCTGGTACCGTTCATGGTGGGACTGTACTTCATAGCCGTGCTGTACATCATCATAAGCAACATCCACGGTGTGCCGGCCGTCATAGGCCGCATTTTCAGCGAGGCATTCAGTCTGCGGGCCGGATTCGGCGCCTTCATTGGCATAGCAATAATCGGAGCGCGGCGCGCAGCACTCGTCAACGATGCCGGCATCGGCACAGCCACCCTCATGCACGGAGCGTCGCGCAACGAGACGCCTGTGCGCGAAGGCCTCATCGCCATGCTCGGGCCGAGCATCGATAGCGGCCTCGTGTGCACGCTGACAGCCCTTGCCATACTGCTGTGCGGCGATGTCGACGTGCAGGGCGTGCAGGGCCTGCAGGTGGCAGTGGGTGCCTTCAGCCGCGGCATACCCGGCGGAGAGTACCTGCTGATGCTGATAGTGGCCTGCTTCGCCCTGTCGTCGATGTTCAGCTATTCCTTCTACGGGAGTACGTGCGCGAGCTATCTTTTCGGCAGCAGAAGCGCCCGCTGGTACAAGCTCTTCTTCGTGCTGTCCATGATAGTCTTCGCAATGATTCCGCTTGAGGCCGCCGTGGGCGTATGCGACCTTTTCTACGCCCTTATGGCATTCGCAACCATGACTACAGTCCTCTACCTCAGTCCCAAGGTACGCGAGGCCACCCGGCAATATTTCAAGAAGAAATAAATTTCTCAGATTATGCTCGATTATATCGTCTGGAACGTTAATCCAGAGTTGATTACCTGGCCTGTCACCATACGGTGGTACGGGCTGATGTTCGCTATCGGCTTCTGGCTCGGCTTCAATGTCGTGGCCCGTATGTTCAAGCGCGAGGGCGCACCCGAGCGCTGGATGGGCTCGCTGCTGATATATGTGGCGGTAGCCACCGTAGTGGGCGCGCGCTTAGGCCATGTGTTCTTCTACCAGTGGGACTACTATTCGCAGCACCCCCTGAAAATCCTCGCCACCTGGGAGGGCGGACTCGCAAGCCACGGAGGAGCCATCGGCATCATCATAGCCATAATACTCTACAGCATCTTCGTGACTAAGCGCAATCCGCTGTGGACGTTCGACCGCCTGACGGTAGCCATAGCCATGGTGGGCGGCCTCATACGCTTAGGCAACCTCATGAACAGCGAGATTTTCGGCCACGCCACCAGTCTGCCGTGGGGATTCATGTTCCCGCGCTCGGCCGAGTGGCATGCTTTCTATGAGGGCGTGCCGTGCCATCCGACGCAGCTGTACGAGGCGTTCACTTACTTCGCGCTGTTCGGCCTCATGATGTGGATGTACTGGAAGCGCAACGCCGGCGAGCGTCCGGGCCTCCTGTTCGGCACATTCCTGACTGGTGTTTTTGGCGCACGCTTCCTTATCGAGTTCATAAAGAATCCGCAGGTTGCCTTCGAGGTGGGCATGACCCTGAACATGGGACAACTGCTGAGCATCCCGTTTGTCATGCTCGGGATAGTCCTCATTGCCGTGGCGCTGAAGCGCCCGCGGGTACACATCGCCTACCCCGACCGTTGGGCGCCGGAGACACACAAAAAATCCTGACATCCGGGAGCCTCACATAGACTCCCCTTCCGGCATAAAGAAGTATTTCACTTTCACAGAATAGCGGCGGACAATACGCCGCATCGACTCCATGGCGCCGTCGTACTGCAACTGCACGTTGCTCATCGACGGCGTCTCATAGTATGCCGGACCATTCTCGACTATCTCGACAGGGTGCATAAGCCGCAGGCCCTGCTCGGCAGCGATCAGCTCCGCCTTCGTGCGGGCAGCCTCAAGTGCGGCTTTAAGACCCATACGGTTGTAATCGGCCATGGCGGTGTTGTCGATGCGGCTGAGGCTGAAACTGCTGACTCCGGGCACTGAGATTTCAGAGGCTATGGCCTCCAGCCGGTCAAAGCTGTCCAGGACCACGTTGATTCTCTTAGCCATAAGGAGCGACTTCGAGCGCGCCGGGTCAAGGCTGTTGCCCACGTCGCCCAAAGTAATGGCCGAATCGGCCACTCCCTCGGCCTGCAATATCTTTCTGACGTTTTTCTCAATGTCGGCGAGGCGCACAAGCGTGCTGTCGCCGTCGGCATTATGGCGGTAATACTCCTGAAGGCCTATTTCGACACTGATTCTGTCAGGGACGATGTTGACGGTCGCCACTCCGTTTACTTCGATGACACCTGGCTGTGCTGCCGCGGACAAGGCAAACAGCATGACAAGCGCTATGAATAATGCTCTTTTCATAATGAATCCATAATAGAAACGCGATGCAACATTCCGCAAAGGAAATTGCACCGCGTCCTTTTAGTACAGTTTATATCGGCGAGCCTATCAGACGAGGTTTACAAGGAATTCCTTCTCGTCATCGGGATCGGGATTGATTTCGATTTTGCCTTCGCGGGCAAGCCAGCCGAGAGCCGCGAACACCTCTTTATCTTTCAGCTTGGTGATTTTTTTAAGCTGCTTGATGCCGAGCACGTCTGCGGTGTTGAGGGCTGTCCATACGGTGCCTGCGTTTGTTCCGATTGTTTCAGTGTTCATTTTTAGTCCTTTATTTTGTTAGACAATTATATATTTTCGCTGAATTTTGGCATCTAATCTGCCACAAAAGTAAGCATTTTATTATAGATTGCCAACTATTTTGATAACATTTTTTAATTAAAAAAGTTCACTGATCCACAATCATTCATGCTGACAGATGCGTGCAGCATCTGAGTATCAACAAGTTCAATTGGCGCAGACGAGTCTCGGCACGAGGCGCCACGACCTGTAATCCACGCCCATCATGCGTACGATTTTGTGCCAAACGGCATCGCCGGAGCCGCGCAGAAGCGCCGAAGCGTCGGCCGGTGCGTCGGTGATGGCCCATGCGCCGGCTGCTACCTCACCCTCAAGCTGATGCCTGTCCCAACCGCTGTAGCCCACAAAGAAACGTACGGTGCCGTCGATGTCGTAGCCGGAGTTGATATATTCGATCACCGCATCGAAATCGCCGCCCACATACATGCCGGGCATATAAGGACGGGCTCCGGGAATTATCTCCGGGCCGAGAGTGTGGATGAAGAACGCACGGTCCTGAGCAAGAGGTCCCCCGCAGTAGACGGGAACGTCGCGGAGCACACTCACATCCTCAAGCACGTCGCCGAGGAGATTGTGCGACTTTCGGTTAAGCACTACTCCCATGGCTCCGCCGCCGGGTTCGTAATCAAGCAGCGAGACCACGGAATGGCTGAAAATGCCTTCTTCCATAAAAGGCTCGGCCACAAGCAGCTTTCCTCCGGCAGGCACAGCCATATCGGCACCGGCAGGCTGAGCGAAAAGAGCCGAGCATATGTCTTTGAGTTGCGGCATGGACGTGTGTACTGATTAAGAGGTTAGGGATGCAATATACTATAAGAACAAGCATCGGGGGCAAATCGTTTGCTCCCGATGCTGAAAAAACTATCTCGGACCGTGGCCGCCGGGGCCACCACGACGTCCGCCCGGCGGCGGCCCCATCGGGCCGTCCCAGCGGGAAGCGTTACGGTCGGCAGGTTTCTCGCCTGCGCCGAAGGTGGAGAACTTATAGGAGAACGACACCATGAAGTAGCGCGTCAGCGAGTTGTAGCGTGTATCGTCGATATAGTTGGCCGTAATGTTGCGGCGCACGTTGCTGCGCTGCTGAAGCAGGTCGAAAGCCTGCAGCGACACAGTGGCGTTGCGTCCGCGCAGGAACTGATAGCTCAGCGAGGCGTTCCACATCCATTCGTCGGTGTCGTATCCGGCCGAATAACCCGAGGTGGCCGTATAGTTGAGGTCGGTGGCGATTACCAGACCGAAAGGCGTATAATACGTGGCGTTGAACATGCCGCCGTAGTTGTGGACCGTGCGTCCGGGCTGCGATGCGAGGCTGTTGGTAACGTACTGGAGGCTGTAGCGCGGGCGCAGCTCGATTTCGAGATCGGCCGGCCGCCATGCAATGCCGAACGACTCGTTGAAGCTGTAGGTCGAGCTTATGTTGCGCTCGCCGTTGTTGTAGCCTACGCCGCGGCTGTAGTAGCCCATCAGATGGTTGTTGATGGTGAACGCCTTGTTGCGCAGGGGCTGCGAGTACATTGTCATTGCCCTGACATTCCATATGCCGTTCACATTCTCGTAGGTGGTGGTGCGTCCGCCCGTCGTGTTGTCGAACGTAGTGCGGCTTATGATGCTGTTCTGCGCCATATTGGCGAAAGCCATCACCATGATGCTGCGCTGCGACTCCATGTTGAAGTCCTGGAAGCGGAGGTTGAGATTGTGGGTAAACGTAGGCTTAAGGTTGGGGTTGCCTATGACGATATTCAGGGGGTCGGTCTTGTCGGCCACGGGTTGCAGCTGCGTCATGGACGGCTGCGACGAACGGCCGGCATAGAACATGTTCAGGCTCGAACGCTTGTTGAATTTCAGACGGTAGCGCAGGAAGGGCGCAAAGTTGAAGACGTTGCGCGTGGGAATGGAGCGCGCGTTGTCGATGAGATTGGTGCTTCGGCTGCTCTGGGGCACAAGCGATATGCCGGCATTGAGAGTGGCTTTCTTAGACACATGGCGGTAGCCCACGCGTATGTCCTGACTGAAATATGTATTGCGGAAGCGGTTGCTCAATTCCTCGTTGAACACCAGCTCGTCGGATACCACCGGGTCGCCGGTCCATCCGTCGGGCCACTCCACCGGATGGTCGTAGGTGAGACGGTCGGAATTGTTCCACCGGGCATTGACACTGTAGGCGAACGTCAGCGAATGGCCCTTCGAGGGGTCGCCGAGGGGCTCGGTCCAGGAAAGACGCGCGCGCACATTGTTGCTCCATGTGCGGCTGTCGGTCAACTGGTCGTAGAGGTCTACGGAGTCATCGACCTGGAAAAACTTGTTCCACGAATAGCTGTCGGAGCGCTCGCGCACATTGCTGAAGCGGTAGGTAGCCATGACCGAGAACGAGCGTCCGCGCTTGCGGCGGAAGTTATGGTTGTAGATAAACGTGCCGCCGACTTCGACCGATGTGCCGCGGGAGTTGTCGAGGTTGCTGCTCTGCGTGACGGGGCTGCGGTCGGCATCGCCTGCCGACGTGAGCGAAGCTTCGTCGCTCCAGCTGTCGTTGCGGTTCCAAGAGAAATTAGGACGGAAGTCGACTGTATTGAACGAGTCAGGCTTCCACTGCAGGCGAAAGTCGGCGCGGAAGTTATGGCCGCGGTCGCGGGCATTTCGCGTACTCTTGTAGTAGGAGGTGGAGTCGGAGAAAAGATACTGCCTGTCGCTTGACTGATAGGTGTCGCGGTCGCTGTAGCTGTACATCACATCGCCGCCTACGCGCAGTATTTCATCCTTGCCCACGTTGAAGTTCAGGCCGAGGGCTTTCGACGACGTGACGCCCGAGCTGCCGCCGAAACGGCGGAAACGGCCGCTTGTACCGTCGCCGAACCCGAGCTCGTTCACATTGTTCATGGCGCCGAGCAGCGTCACCTGGTTGCCGTTCCAGAAACGGTTGATGTTGAAGGAGCCTTTGTAGCGCGAGTCAGTGCCATAGCCGGCCTCGGCATTGCCGAACCAGCCGTTGTTCATGCCCTTCTTCACGGTGAGGTTGATTACCGTCTCCTCCTCGCCGTCCTCTACGCCCGTGAGGCGCGCGGCATCGCTCTTTCGGTCGACGACCTGGAGCTTTTCAACCATGTTGACGGGCAGGTTGCGTGATGCCACCGTGGGGTCATCGGCAAAGAACTCCTTTCCGTCGACAAGTATTTTCGACACACTCTTGCCGTTGGCAGTGATTTTGCCCTCAGAATCGACCTCGACACCCGGCAGGCGCTTGAGGAGGTCTTCGACCACAGCATTGGGCTGCGTCTTGTAGCTGTCGGCATTGAACTCAACGGTGTCCTCCATCACCTTGATAGGGGTGCGGATGCCTGTGACTACCGTCTCCCGCAGCATAACGGAACTTGGGGACAGATAGAGTGTGTCGAGGCGCACATCGCGCTGCAGCCTGACGTTGCGGAAGGCCGCGTTGTATCCTACATACGACGCCTCAAGCACATAGCGTCCGGCCTTCACACCGCTGATTGTGAAACGGCCGTCGGCATCGCTCACGGCCGTCTTCACGACAGCGCTGTCGCGCGCGGCAAGCAACCGCAGCGAGGCCTGGATAAGTGGCTCCCTCGTACCGTCTTCGGCGACTGTGCCACGGATGTCAAAAGCGGATGCAGCCGCAACTGCAAGCCCGAAGGCTGCGGCTGCGGCTGCAAGACGTGGAAACGAACTTTTCATTTTACTTTTTATCGTAGAAACTGTCTCAATTTTTATTTTACAATTGTTTTGACGTTTTAGCGAAAAAAAGTTTAATAAAGCGAGTTGTTTTTAAAATTTTATTAGCAAATATACGCCTCAGTCGTTAACAAGGCTGTAGCTGAAAGCGCCGACGCAGAAGTAAGCGGGATTGTTCATGCCGTAGGCGCCGCTGTCGGTCGACTCCATCGTGAAGACAATAGTGTCGACATTGCCCAGTTTGCTGAGCTCCACTTCCTTCCAGCTGTCGAGGATGGCAGTGCCCTTGGCAAGATAGACGTTTATTGTCTCGAACTTGCGCACTCCGTCGAGATAGCCGTTGATTTTGAGGATGCAGTTGTCATCGGCTCCGAAGGCATGATTGAAGGGCGTGCCGTTTTTCATGGCATAGTAGCCGTAGCTGGTGTTCGTGACATAAAGGTCGTCAGGATAGAATGCCGAGCCGTCGGCCATGCTCATGTGGCACGAAGTCTCACCGCCGTCGGTACGCCAGCATGCCACAAGATATTCCGAGCCCTTGCCGGCCACGCCGCCGCCTGTTATCGCGCTCCACTGGTGGTCGGTCCAGACACCGGAGGTATAATCGGCATTGTCGGTCGACTTGGAGGGGCAGAATCCGTACCAGCTGCTGTAAGTCACACCGCCGTATTCAAAGGCCTCGGCCTGATGGCTGAAACGCACTCCGTTCACGTCGACGTGGTTGAGGTCTGTATTGTAGCAGTCTTTCCAGTAGCCTTGCTCGTTGAAATCGCTAAAATCGGGAGTCCAGTCGAAGTCAGTCTCTTTGTCGTCGCTGACGCAGGATGTGACAGCCAAAGCGGCAGCGACCGTGATGAACAGTTGTTTTAAAAACATTTCTATGATATTTTTATTTTTGCGATGCAAAATTACGTAATTTTGCGGAACAATACGCAATATTGAACATTATTATGTTTATGAAACGCCTCATTCTTTTATTAATAACCGCGGCAGCGGCAATCTCAGCCTCAGCCGTCGACCCCATGGCAACAGCCTACAGCATACGCCAGTGCGAGGGCTCTCTGACTCCCTACCCCGCCGACGTGCCCGAAGAAGAGCACCCGGATTCGCTCACGGCGGTATTCATCAACCATGTGGGACGCCACGGCGCACGCTTCCCGGCATCGGCAGCCAACTGCATGCGGCTGCGCCGGGCGCTCGCCACGGCCGACTCGCTCGGCACCATCTCGCCTATAGGCCGACAGCTGATGCGCCTTACCGACCAAGTGATAGCCCTCAGCCGCGGACAATGGGGTGCGCTCGACTCTCTGGGCATGGCCGAGCAGAATGCGATAGCCACGCGCATGATACGCAACTATCCGGAGCTGTTCGGAGCCGGCGCGACGGTGGATGCGCTGTCGAGCTACTCTCCCCGCACGATGATGAGCATGTACTGCTTCACCCACAGGCTTGACCGCATGAACAACGAGACAGAGTTCCGGACGGTCACGGGACGGTCCACATCGCCGCTGATGCGCCCGTTCGACACCGACAAGGACTATATCGACTTCCGCGACAACAAGGCGTGGGAGCCGACCTACACCGAATATTTCGAGTCGACATGCCCCACAACGGCCATCATGCGCGCACTGGGGTCGCGCTATCCCTTCGCCGACGCAGCAGATGTACGCGACCTGGCTTTCGCAGAGTGGGCCGTCGTGGCCGGCTGTTCGGCTATGTCGGTGGATGTAGACCCGTTGATATATTTCTCATTGGAGGAGCTTAACGCCCTGTGGTCTTGCTTCAACCTACGCCAGTATCTGCGCTATTCGGCATCGACTGTCAGCACTGTGCCGGCGGAAATCGCCTCCGCACTGCTCAGCGACCTGATAAAAACCACCGACGCGTTCATCGACGGCACGGCGCCAGGCACAGTGGTGCGTCTGCGGTTCGGCCACGCCGAAACGCTCATGCCGCTGCTGTCGCTTATGCGCCTGCGCGGATGCTACTACCTCACCAATTACTTCGACACCGTAGCGCTGCACTGGCGCGACTTCGACATCGTGCCCATGGCTGCCAATCTGCAACTCGTGCTGTTCCGTGCGCGCAAGTCGGGCAAATACTACATTAAAGCCATGCTCAACGAGCGCCCGATTCCGCTTCTCCCCGGCAGCGACGAGATATATGTGCCCTGGAGCGAGGCGCGCGACTATCTGCTGCGCTGCCTGCCGCTTACGGCGCAATAGCAATCTACTTTATCCCTCTGCGATCGAGAGCCTGGCGGTAGCGACGGGCGTTGGCGTTATGCGCGGCGAGGTCGGTGGCGAAATTGTGTCGACCGCTGAAGTCCTCCTTGGCGCACATATATATATATGAGTGTGGCTTGGCGTCAAGAACAGCACGCAGCGTGGCGGCATCGGGAATCCGTATGGGGCCCGGAGGCAGCCCGTCGTTGCGGTAGGTATTGTACGGCGACTCAACGGCAAGGTGAACGCCGGTGATGCGACGCAGGGAAAAATCGCCGACAGCAAACTTCACCGTAGGGTCGGCCTGTAGCCTCATACCGCGGTGCAGACGGTTTATGTAAAGGCGGCCTACGATGCCGCGCTCCTCGGCCGAGGCGGTTTCCTCCTCGGCTATGGACGCAATCGTCGCAACCTGCACGGGCGTCAGCCCGAGGGCGGCGGCACGTTCGCGGCGCGCGGGCGTCCAGAAGCGGTCGCGGTGGTCGGCAAGCGTCTTTACTACATGGGCGGGCGACGCCGTCCAGTAGAACTCATAGCTGTCAGGCAGGAAGGCAGCGGGATATTCGGCGCGTCCGCTGTAGCCACGCTGCGGCAACAGACTGTCGGCGGCAGCAAGAAAATCGTCGGCAGTGAGTTCGAGCATCTCGTCGGCCCTCGCCGCAAGCCGGTCGAGAGTGCGCAGATTGTTGAACGTAAAGCGCACGGGCGTCTGGCGGCACTGACGGATATTGCGGGCCACGCGCCATGCCGGCATGCCGGGCTCCACGAGATAACTGCCATGGGAACGAACTGCGCTACCTCCGCGAAAGCACCATATACGGGCAACTTTACCGCCGAAATCCTTGCCGAGATCAGCGCGCAGGATGGAGTCGACGCCGGCATCGGTGCAACCGGCAGGGATGTTGACGCGCACGGCCTCGTAGCCGTAGGCAGCAGTCAGCTGCGAAGCAGCCCAAAGCAACGCGCCGCCGACAGCAATGACGGCGGCGGCAGTCGCAAGAAGTACCTTTTTCTTTGTTTTCTTCTTCATAAGTCGCCGAGGGCAGGATTGTTCCACATGCCGAACGGGTCGAACTTGTGCCAGTCGGTCTTGCGGTTCTTGGAAAGTATGCCGCGGATGTCGTTGACGAGAGCCATGGCTGTGATACGCTGCAGAGCATCGGCCGTGCACGCTATCTCCGGGCTGTCATGTTCCTCTATGTAGCGCAGTAGCTCGCGCGCCTTATCGGTCTGTCCGCATTTCAGGCGCGAAATCAGGCATATCACGATGTTGGCATAGCGGGAAGCACCGTCGAGCAACGCATAGTCGGTGTCTTCATCGAATATGCGGCACAGCATATCGAAATGCTGGAGGATGAACAGCGTGTCGACGTAGACCGAACGGTCCTGCATCGGCTCGGGACTGTTGCGGTCGTAGGCCTCCATCACCTGACGCGCCTCCTCAAAGAGCCCGCAGTCCTTCAGGTCCTCGGCCCAGTCGAGCCACGTGTCCTCGTCTCGCTCGTCGGTGGCCTTGTAGAAGCGGTCGAGCACCGACGGCAGGTCGCCGAGACCGGTGCCCACGGCGTCGCTGAGCACAGCCCGGTCGCCGGGGAAACGGTCAAGACACTGACGCATAGTCTCGCGCGAAGCGGCTACATTGCCGTTGGCAAAACTGATAAAGGCGGCCACACGCTGCACATCGACATCGTCGGGGTACTTTTTTGCCAGCTTGCGTATGATAGCCTCGGCCTCGGGCTGCGTTTCCTCATTGCCCATCAGCATGCGCGCACGCAACTGCAGGGCATCCTTGTTCTCCGGGTCGACGGCAAGGGAATAGTCCACGGCCGAGAGGGCCTGCTCGCGCTTATCGAGCATGTCGTAGTCCTGAGCCAGCATGAACCAGTAGTAGGCGCTGAACGGCTCGCTTTCGGTAAGCTCCTCAAGATAGCGCACAGCATTCTCATAGCTGTGGTTAAGCTCCGACACGACACCGAGTTCATAGAGCAGGATGGGCAGATAGTCGGCCTTCTTGCGCAGCAGCGCCTCGTTGGCGACAAGCCAGTCGTAGACACCGAGCGACGATGCCAGCTCGACGAGCTGAATCACCTCCTCGTCGTCGAGGCGGTCCACACCGTCGAGCAGATAGCGTATGGCGTTCTCGGCATCGCGGCCCTGAGGCGCCCTGCTACGCAGGCGCATTATCTCCCAGATGGGCGATGTCTCCTGCGTGTTGTCGTCGAGAAACTTGGCGGCGGCGTCATCGCTTATAAACGTATAGAATATGGCGCGCCGCTGCTTCAGCAGCTCGCTCTCGGGATAAAGACGGGCGCCGCACATCAGTACCTCCATCTTGAGGTAATCGTCGGCCATATCTCCGGCATAGTCGAAGAGGTCGACAAGCTCATCCTCGTCGAAGAAACGCTCGCTCACGGGCTTGCCGAGAGACTCGCGGAAACGGTCGCACAATTCGCGGCGGCGATTTTCGGTTTCGTCGTCAATCATTTATGATTATTTCGTTTACGACTTTCTCAATTCTTTTTCTGCTCTTTCTCCCAGCTGTCCTTCAGCGCTATGGTGCGGTTGAACACGAGTGCGCCGGGCTTGCTGTCGTAGTCGGGCGTGAAGTAGCCTACGCGCTGGAACTGGAATTTGGTGCCGCGTTCGGCATTCTCGGCGACGAACGGCTCGACTTTGACGCCCTCCACTACCTTAAGCGAGTCGGGGTTGAGCATCTCGCGGAAATCGCGTTCGGTTTCGGCGGCAGGATTCTCTACGCTGAAGAGACGGTCGTAGAGGCGCACGGTGGCGTCGACGGCATGGCGCGCGCTCACCCAGTGGAGCGTACCCTTCACCTTGCGGGCCGCACCGGGCGCACCGCTGTGGCTGTCGGGGTCGTAGGTGCAGTGTATTTCGGTGATGTTGCCGTCGGCGTCTTTCACGGCTTCCTCGCACTTGACTATGTAGGCACCCTTCAGGCGCACTTCCTGGCCGGGGGTCATGCGGAAGAACTTCTTGGGCGGATTCTCCATGAAGTCGTCGCGCTCGATGTATATCTCGCGGCAGAAAGGCATCTCGTGCGTGCCTGCGCCCTCCTCCTCGGGATTGTTGTCCATGCTGACCATCTCGACCTTGTCCTCGGGATAGTTGGTGATGACGACCTTGACGGGATTGAGGACGGCCATTACGCGTGTGGCTTTCTTGTTGAGGTCGTCGCGCACGGCATGCTCAAGCAGGCTGACGCTGTTAAGAGCCTCGTATTTGGTATAGCCGATGGTGTTGATGAAGTTGCGTATGCTCTCGGGCGTGTAGCCGCGGCGGCGCATGCCGCTGATGGTGGGCATGCGGGGGTCGTCCCAGCCTGCCACGAGACCTTCCTTGACGAGCTGGAGCAGCTTGCGCTTGCTCATGACCGTGTAGGTGAGGTTCAGGCGGTTGAACTCAATCTGCCTCGGGCAGTAGCTTTCGTCGGCGAGCTCCTTCACGAAGTACTCGTAAAGCGGACGATGCACCTCGAACTCCAGGGTACAGATGCTGTGGGTCACACCCTCGAAGTAGTCGCTCTGGCCGTGGGCGAAGTCGTACATGGGATAGACCTTCCACGTGGTGCCGGTGCGGTGGTGGGGCGTCTTGATGATGCGGTACATGATGGGGTCGCGGAAGTGCATATTGGGCGACGCCATGTCGATTTTGGCGCGAAGCACGCGGGCGCCTTCCTCAAACTCGCCGGCATTCATGCGCATGAACAGGTCAAGATTCTCCTCGGGAGTACGGTTGCGGTAGGGACTCTCCGTGCCCGGCACCGTGGGTGTACCTTTCTGCTCGGCTATCTGCTCGCTTGTCTGGTCGTCGACGTAGGCTTTGCCCTCCTTAATGAGGCGCACCGCGAGGTCGAAAAGACGCGGGAAATAGTCGGAAGCATAGTACTCGCGGTCGCCCCAGTCGAAGCCGAGCCAGTGGATGTCCTCGCGGATGCTGTCGACATACTCCACGTCCTCCTTGACCGGATTGGTATCGTCGAAGCGCAGATTGCACGTGCCTCCGAACTTCTCGGCTACGCCGAAGTCCATGCATATGGCCTTGGCATGGCCTATGTGCAGATAGCCGTTGGGCTCGGGCGGGAAACGGGTGTTGAGTCGTCCGCCGTTCTTGCCGGCTTTCAGGTCGTCGAGCACGGTCTGCTCCACAAAGTTCAGTATCTCTTTCTTGCCGTTTTCGGCTTCTGTATTGTCTGCCATAGGTGATATCTTTGTGTTCGATGTTGGTTTTAACATGCAAAATTAGCAAAATTTCTTCTTTTATAATGCAAAAATAAGAATAAAATGTGCGTGAGAAAATTTGCACAATCCGACAAAAAGCGCTAACTTTGCAGCCGGCTTACGAGAGCCACATAACATCATTCATTCAACATAAAGTACACCAATGCTTTACGAAACCGTTTTCATTTTAACTCCCGTTTTGTCTGACGTTCAGATGAAGGAAGCGGTAGAAAAGTTCAGCAATCTTCTCGTCGAGAACGGCGCCAAGATTGTGAACACCGAAGAATGGGGCATGCGCAAACTCGCCTATCCCATCCAGAAGAAGTCCACAGGCTTCTATTGCTTCCTTGAGTTTGAAGGCGCAACAGACATCGTCAAGAAACTCGAAACCGCTTACCGCCGCGACGAGCGCGTGCTGCGCTTCCTCACCTTCCGTCAGGACAAGTACGCCGCAGAGTACGCCGCCAAGCGCCGCAGCCTCAAGGCTCAGAAAAACGAAGCTCCCACCACAGAAACCAAGGAGGACTAAATCATGGCACAAGCTCAATCCGAAATCCGCTACCTCACTCCCATGAGTGTGGATGTCAAAAAGAAAAAATACTGCCGTTTCAAACGCAGCGGCATCAAGTACGTCGACTACAAGGACCCCGAATTCCTCAAGAAGTTCCTCAACGAACAGGGCAAAATCCTCCCCCGTCGCATCACAGGCACATCGCTGAAGTTCCAGCGCCGCGTGGCTCAGGCCGTAAAGCGTGCTCGCCACCTCGCCCTGCTGCCCTACGTAACCGACCTGATGAAATAACCCACGCTAAAGGAATTCCATTATGAAGATTATTCTTAAAGAAGACGTTCAGGGCCTTGGATACAAGGACGACGTAGTGGAAGTGCGCGACGGATACGGCCGCAATTTCCTCATTCCCACAGGCAAGGCCGTCGTGGCAACTCCTTCGGCTCTCAAAGTACTCGCCGAGAACCAGCGTCAGCGCGCTCACAAGCTCGCCAAGATCAAAGCCGACGCAGAAGCTCTCGCAGCAAGCCTCGAGGGCGTAGCTCTCACCATCGGCGCAAAGACCAGCGCAACCGGCACTATCTTCGGTTCGGTCAACGCCATCCAGATTGCAGAGGCTCTCGAAAAGCTGGGTCACAACATCGACCGCAAGTGCATCGAGCTTAAGAAAGCTGTCAAGGAAGTAGGCAAATACACCGCCACACTCAACCTCCACAAGGAAGTCAGCGTGGAGATTCCCTTTGAAGTGGTTGCCGAATAAGCGACGGCTTCATACTCCACACACCAGCCATAACTGTCCGCGCAGAGCCATCCGGCTCCGCGCGGATTTCATTTTGCTCCGCACTAATCAAGAGTCAAGGTCGGCAGGGAGAGCACGCGACGCATATGCGCACACAACGATGAGCACAGCCATACAGGCATATATCACGGCAGCAGAATGAATCACGTCGCCGACACCCACCAGCGGCATGACAACGGCGCCTACGGCATAGCCGGAGACACCAAGTACCGACGAAGCCTCGCCGGCCTGCTGCCGCCCCTCGTTCATCGCCAGCGTATTGGTGGTAGTGAAGATCAGACCGAGACCGAAAAGCATTGTTACGGCAAGCACCTCGAAGAGCACTATGCTATGCACGGTACACAATGCCACCGCCTGCCCCACGGCGCCCACCGCCATCACGAGCGAGCCCGCGGTAGCCGCACGCTTGAGAGGACGGAACCTGAGCGCCGTCATGCTGCCGGCCGCCACGAACAACGCGTTGAAGCCTATGACACAGCCGTAGAGTGTCTGCGACAGTCCGTAATGGTTTTGAAGAATAAACGAGGATGACGTGATATAAGCAAACAACAGTCCGAGGGCAAGCCCCTTGAACACAACATGAATCATGAACGGCCGATTGCGCAGCATGACGCCATATCCGCCGTACGACCGCCACCATGCGCCGCTTGTACGGCGCGACACCGGCAACGACTCTTTCAAGGCTCCGGAGCAGGCCAGGACAACGAGAGCGAATACGACAAGCACCACAAATATGCCCTGCCATCCGAAAGCGTCGGCCGTAACGCCGCCAATGATTGGAGCCGAGGCCGGAGCGATGCCGTTGATGGCTCCCACGAGCGCCATGAGCTTTGCCAGCTGACGGCCGGAATACACATCGGCCGGGATCGTGCGCGCCAGAAAATATCCACCCGCAGCGCCAAGTCCCTGAAACAGCCTGCACCACACGAAGAAATGAATCGTGGGCGAAAACACACTGACAACAGCCGCCACGATAAAAAGACACACAGAGCCCACAAGCACAGGCTTGCGGCCATAACGATCGCTCATCGGCCCGAGAATTATCTGCCCGAGAGCAAGACCTATCATACCGGTTGTCATTCCCATCTGCACAGTAGACACCGAGCAATGAAAAAAACGGCACATGGCAGGAAGTGCGGGAGAGTACATGTCGTTGACAAACGATCCCAGCGCACTCATGCCTACAAGGAAAGCCACGACAAAAAAGTAATAGCCGCGGCTGCTGCCAAGCTTTGCCTGCAAAGGCGATGAAGACTCAGGTGGTAATGAATTCTGTGACATAAAATCACAACAGCACCGGCAACGGGAATGTTGTGCGCAAGCCCGATTTTTAACTTTTAACTATAAATAACTTTCACTATTGCGACACAACAACGTAAAATTAGTATTTTTGCGCGCGATGGAAGACACATTTGACCTTACAGAGTATTTCGACTCGCTATTGCAACAGACCGGCAGCATCGACATGGCCGAAGCGGAATTCAAACGCGCCATAGCCGACGACCCCGAGCTGCACGCCTGCTACCGGGAATGGTGCCATGAGAACGGCAGTTCGGAGAGGCATGGATTTCTGGACTATTGCGAGGAGTACATGCAGTCGCAGGACAGCCGCTGGGATTCACTGAGCGATTACGACGATGACAACAATCTCTGACCGCATACAGCGTCTCCCTGCCGAATGGGAGCCTCAGGGCGCTGTGCTGCTGGCGTGGCCCCACGGCGACACCGACTGGGCCGACATGCTGCCGGAAGTGCAGGCATGCTACCGCCGCATAGCGGAAGCAGCCGCAGAACGGGCAATTCTCATCGTGATAGGCCCCGACACGGATGACATAGCCCGCGGACTCGCGCACATCGACCCCAAGCGCATGCACATCGTGCGCGTGGACACCAACGACACCTGGACCCGGGACTACGGCGCCATAACCACCATAGCCCCGGACGGCGCCCCCACCCTCCACGATTTCTGCTTCAACGGATGGGGGCTTAAATTCGCATCCTGCCTCGACAACATGGCGACGCGCGCGCTAATTGAGCGCCAGATACTTCCTCGGCAGGCCTATGCCAACCATCTCGGCTTCGTGCTTGAAGGCGGAAGCATCGACAGCGACGGCACAGGCACACTGCTGACGACATCGGCCTGCCTGCTCTCGCCCAACCGCAACGGCGACCTCGACCGCAACGCCATAGAGGCTGAACTGTGCCGCACACTCGGAGTCCGGCGCATGCTGTGGCTCGACTACGGCGCACTCGCAGGCGACGACACCGACAGCCACGTCGACACTCTGGCACGTTTCGCCCCCGGCGGCACCATAGTCTACACCGGATGCGACGACCCGGCCGACGAGCATTACGACCAGCTTCAAGCCATGGCGGCACAGCTGCGGGAATTCCGCACCGCCGAAGGCAAGCCCTACAATCTTGTCGAGCTGCCGCTGCCTGACGCCATATACGACGACGAAGGCCAGCGGCTTCCCGCCACATACGCCAATTTTCTGCCGCTGAACGGCGCCATACTCATGCCTGTCTACGGCCAGCCGCGCAAGGACCGCCTGGCATGCGACACCATGCGCGTTGCCTTCGACGGCTTTGACATCATACCTATCGACTGCCGCGCCCTCATACGGCAGCACGGCTCGCTGCATTGCGCCACAATGCAATTTCCACCTCAAGTAATATGAAACATTCCGAAATCCTGCGCACAGGCATCATACAACAGCACAACAGCGCCGACCGCGACGAGAACCGCCGGCGCATAGCCGAGGCAGCCGAAAAGCTTGCCGCCGACGGCGCGCGCCTCATCGTCAACCGCGAGCTGCATGATTCGCTTTACTTCTGCCAGAGCGAGGACATTCACCTCTGCGACCTGGCCGTAGACCTGCGCGACGGAAGCGAAACTATAAAGTTCTACTCCGAGCTGGCACGCCGCTTAGGCGTGGTGCTCGTCACGTCGCTGTTCGAGCGCCGTGCCGCAGGCCTCTATCATAACACCGCCGTCGTATTCGAGGCCGACGGCAGCGTGGCCGGCCGATACCGCAAGATGCATATTCCCGACGACCCGGCCTACTACGAGAAGTTCTACTTCACACCCGGCGACATGGGATTCCACCCCGTAGAGACGTCGGTGGGACGCCTCGGCGTACTTGTGTGCTGGGACCAGTGGTACCCCGAGGCCGCCCGCCTGATGGCTCTGCGCGGCGCGGAAGTGCTCATATACCCCACGGCCATTGGATATGAAAGCAGCGACACGCCCGACGAGCAGGAGCGCCAGCGCGAGGCCTGGACAGTGGTGCAGCGCGGCCATGCCGTAGCCAACGGACTGCCAGTCGTCACCGTCAACCGTGTGGGCCACGAGAGCGACCCGTCCGGCGCCACCGAGGGCATTCATTTCTGGGGCAGCAGCTTCGTGGCCGGCCCGCAGGGCGAGCTGCTGTATCGCGCGCCGAAGGACACAGAAGCCACGGCCGTGGTCGACATAGACCTGGCACGAAGTGAGCATGTGCGCCGCTGGTGGCCTTTTCTGCGCGACCGCCGCATCGACGCTTACGAAGGCCTCGAGCACCGGTTCCTGGACTGAGCGCCGGACATCACGCCGCATTATGTATAAAAAGTCAGGGAAAATGTGCAACATTTTTCCCGTCTGAGCGTATTAACTTTGCAGTCGGTAAGCCGGGGAAACCCGGCGACGGACCTGTAAAATTTACGCTATGACAAAACCCTATATCATCTGCCACATGGTAGAATCCCTCGACGGGAGAATCGACTGCCGGATGGTGGACAAAATCAGCGGCGACGAATACTATTCCACGCTCGACTCGCTCTGCTGCCCCGCATCGGTGGAAGGACGCGTAACCATGGAGCACTACTACGCCATGCCCGGCAAATTCGACAGCGGAGACTCCCCGGCTGCCGACCATGAGCAATGGCACACGACCTCCAACCGTAACGACTTCCATATATGCCCCGATACCACGGGCTCTCTGATGTGGGAAAGCGCCTCACTTGACGACGGACGTCCGCTACTAATACTGACGAGTGAGAAAGCCACAGAAAAGTATCTCGCCTATCTCCGCGACAAAGGCATATCCTATATCGCTACTGGCAAGGACGCCATAGACCTGCCTCGGGCCATGACTATTCTTTATGACCGCTTCGGCGTGGAGCGACTCGCCCTGCTCGGCGGAGGCCTCATCAACGGCGGTTTTCTCGCCGCCGGACTCCTCGACGAAGTGAGCATGCTGATAGCACCCGGCATTGACGGACGCGACGGCATGAGAGCGTCGTTCGACGGTATAAGCGACACCTCGAAACTGCCGACAAGCCTGTCCCTGCTTTCGGTACAGCGCGAAGTCAACGGCGTAATATGGTTAAGATATAAAGTCAACTGAACATGAAGACAGTAACACTCAACAACGGCGTGGTAATGCCGATAATCGGCTACGGCGTCTACCAGGTGGACCCCGCCGAATGCGAGCGCTGCGTCAGCGACGCCCTGCGCACCGGCTACCGAATGATCGACACGGCGCAAGCCTATCACAACGAGGAGGGCGTGGGCGCAGCAGTTAAGAAAAGCGGCATAGCCCGCGACGAGCTCTTCCTGGTGTCGAAAATCTGGATCTCAAACTACGGCTACGAGAAAGCAAAAGCATCCATCGACGAGAGTCTGCGCAAACTCGGCACAGACTACATCGATCTTATGCTCCTTCACCAGCCATTCTGCGACCGCTACGGCGCGTACAGGGCTCTTGAGGACGCCTACCGGGCAGGCAAGCTGCGCGCCATCGGCGTAAGCAACTTCTACCCCGACCATTTCATTGACCTTGCCAGCAATGTTGAAATAGTGCCGGCTGTAAACCAGGTTGAAACCCACGTCTTCGACCAGCAGGCGAAAGCGAAGGAATACATGCACGAATTCGGCACTCACGTCATGGCATGGGCTCCCCTTGCCGAAGGACGCAACAACTTCTTCACCAATCCCGTGCTGGAGCAGATAGGAGCAAAGTACGGCAAGAGTGTGGCCCAGGTGGCCCTGCGATGGCTCACACAGCGAGGCGTGATAATCATCCCGAAATCCGTACACGTAGAAAGGATGGAGCAGAATCTTGACATCTTCGACTTCACCCTGAGCGACGAAGACATGGCCGCCATCGCCCGACTCGACACCGGCGCCAGCCTATTCTTCGACCATCACGACCCGGAAGTCGTGAAAATGTTCATGGGCTGGAGATAAGCATCCCGACAAACACAGCGGGAGCCCGCGCATTTCTGCGACGGGCTCCCGTTTTGTTTAAAGCTGTGAAGCCTTATGCCGGGGGATTGATAGCGCCGGTGGGGCAAACCTCAGCGCAACTACCGCACTCGATGCAGGTGTCGGGATCGATGTGATAGATTTCGCCTTCAGAGATGGCGCCCACGGGGCATACGGGCAGGCAAGTGCCGCAGGCAACGCAGATGTCGGTGATAACGTAAGCCATAGTCGATTTTGAATATTGGGGTTGATTTGAGTTGTTTTGCAGTGCAAATTTAATGCTTTTTTCTTTATCAATACCTATTTCAAGGTATTTTTTGCCTAAAAAAAGCTAATCGCCCCTATTTCATTTCACTACGACCTTGCGGGCGTCGCCACCCGATTTCCATATATACAGACCGGCGGGGATGCCGTCCCACGCCCCAAACCGTACGGAGCGAGCTACCGGAATGCCGTTTACGGAATACATGTCGCCATACTCCGCAGCGGCGCTATCCGCAACAGCATCAGCAATGCCCGACTGTCCGGCTCCCTGCGGGAACACAAACAGCGAAGGAAACCAGTAATTTGAAATCATGGGATATTCCCTGATTGTGTTTCCTTCGTTATCGTAGCGCACGGTGACATAAGTCGGGTCGCTGAACTGGTGGAAGAGCGATGCGTACAGTTCGTCGGTGACGGGGTGTATGCCGAGCGAGCAGCCATACAGATGCCAGTCGCCGGACGTGTAATCTATAATCTTACGCAAGCGGCCCTCGTCGATGTCGTACCGAAATACCCTGTAGTTGGCGAACCAGCTGTTGTCGCCGCCGCACCAATACAGAGTGTTGGATACCGAGGAAGCGCAGAACGGGTCGGGCGTCCAGGCGTACCACGAGTTGGACGGCGCATACACGCCCTCCCCTTCTATCCTGACTACCTGCCTTTCGAGCGTCGCAGGATTGAGGCGCACGATATACGGCACGGTGCTTCCGGTGCCCTGCACATTCTTCGACGCGGAATACCAAAGGCAGCCGTCCTTAGAGCGCACGACAGTGGAGCCGATGCCCGAGGGACGTGACGGACGAGCACCCGTGTCGCTCTCGATAGCGTCGTCTACAATCCCCATGTCAAGGACCTCAACCACGCGGTCGGTCGCAGGGTCAATCACCAGCATGCCGTATTGCTGGTGTACTGCAAACACCCGGCCTTCGGCAAAAATCATGGTGCCGGTCTGGCCGTAATACAGCGAACTCGTCGGGTCGGTGGCCGGTTTGTCGCCGTCGTCCCCGACATTCGGATTTGCCGAACCCTCTACCTGACCCTCAATCTCAAGAGTCTCAAGATTCAGAATCCAGATGCCGTTGCTCGACGACACATAGCCTTTGGTAGCGCTGACGCCGCAGAAAGCGCGTCCGTCGCACTGGCGTCCGGAAGGGTCGATAATCTCAAGTTGCTTTATCAACTTCAGCGTCTTGGCATCCGCAACGGATATGCGTCCGCCGGTGACCGATGCACCGGGATCTTTCTCCTGCTTGGCTATCAGGTAGAGGCGCCCGTTCCATATGGCGCCGTACTGGTTGGTACATCCGAGTTCATGCCCCGGATTTTCAGCCTGTATGACCCTGTACTGCCAGAAAACGCCCTCGGGGTCATCGGGTAACAGATAGTTGACGGTGGAGTTCTGATGGCCGTACCAGTGGAAAAGCCAAGTGTGATTGACCCTCTGCGGCAAAGCGCGATTGACCCCTGAAAACAATTGATTTTTGACCCCAT
>URSD01000008.1 GCA_900550395.1 uncultured Porphyromonadaceae bacterium
ATGGGGTCAAAAATCAATTGTTTTCAGGGGTCAATCGCGCTTTGCCGCAGAGGGTCAATCACACTTGGCTTTTCCAGACGGCAACGCAGAAGCCCTACGCCTGTATATGCAATCATTGCATCCGGCCTATATTTCTCTCGAAATATCATGCCGAAAGCAAGATAATCACATATCCGCGGGCATCTACCGTTGCTCAACCCTTGACTTAGACCTGAAATTTTGCGAGAATTTCTGAACGTCAAGAATCAGCGCGGATAAACGCTTTTCATTATGTATGTTGCAGCTCCCTCCCGCATGGCCCGTGACCCGGCTTCTGCGTTTCGGTCTGCGCAGCAAAGTTAATAATAAATTTTCAATGACAAGCAAAAATTTTTAAAAAACACCTTATCATTGCAAATATATACGTAATCTTAAGAGTATTACATACACCTCAGTCGTCGCTGTAGTGGCGAAGCACGCGGCGGTAGGAGGTGAAGATTTTGCTCTTGCTGACGAAGCCCACATACACGCCGTCGCGCACTACGGGCAGATTCCAGGCGCCGGTATCGTCGAATATCTTCATCACCTTGTCCATGCTCATGCCCTCCTCAATGCGGGCAGGAGGCACCGACATAAATTTGCGCACGAACATCTTGCGGTATAGGTCGGGGCGGAACATGATGTTGCGTATCTCGTCGAGCACAACCACACCTTTCAGCTTACCTGCCTCGTCCACCACCGGGAATAGGTTACGGCTGCTGCGCGCTATGGTGTCAACCATGTCCTTAAGCGACATATCGGGATGCACCGGCAAGAAATCGGTTTCTATCACATTGTCTATCTTGAGCATCGTCAGCACGGTCTTGTCCTTGTGGTGGGTCATAAGTTCACCTCGTTTTGCAAGACGCATGGTGTATATGCTGTACGGCTCGAATACCTTGATGGTGCCATAGGCTATGGTGCTGACTATCAGCAGCGGCAGAAACAGGTCGTAGCCGCCGGTGAGTTCAGCGGTAAGGAAGATGCCCATCAGCGGGGCATGCATCACGCCACTCATCACGCCGGCCATGCCTATCAGCGCGAAATTCTTGGTGCTCAGCACAGTATCGAATCCCATCATGTTCGCCACAAACGCGAAAAGGAAACCTGTCATGCAGCCCACATATAGCGACGGCGCGAATGTGCCGCCCACGCCTCCGGCACCGTTGGTGGCTGAGGTGGCAAAACTTTTTGCAAGGATTATCACGCCGATAAACAGCACTATGAACCATGTGCGCGAGCCCTCGCCGTAGAACAGCGAACCGTCCACGATACTCGACGGGTCACCGTTCAGCAGACTGTTTATCGAGCCGTAGCCCTCGCCGTACAGCGGCGGCAGCAGGAACACGAGCGTCGACAGTATCAGGCAGCCTATGGCCGTGCGGATCCACGGATTGCGGAAGCGGCCGAAGAAATTCTCCATCATGTTCATGGCGCGGGTGAAGTACAGCGACACGAGACCACACACCAGACCGAGCACTATGGCAAACGGAATCTTCGACATATAGAAGTCATCGCTCTGCACGAAGAAGAACTCGAAGTCATAGCCCGTATAGGCGTAGGCAATGGTGGCAGAGGTGATGGAGGCTATAAGCAGAGGCATCACGCTTACGGTGGTAAGGTCGAGCATCAGCACTTCCAGCGTGAACAGCATGCCGGCTATGGGAGCCTTGAATATTCCGGCGATACCGGCCGCGGCACCGCAGCCCACGAGTATCATCAGGATGCGTGGCGAAAGGCGGAACATCTGCCCGAGATTCGAACCTATGGCCGCGCCTGTATACACGATAGGACCCTCGGCACCGACCGAACCGCCGAAGCCGATGGTGACACTCGACGCCAGTACCGATGTGTATATGTTATGCCGTTTCAGTCGGCTCTTGTTCTGCGATATGGCATACAGCACGCGCGTGACGCCGTGCGAGATGTTGTCCTTCACTATGTAACGCACGTAGCAAGCCACGAGCACGACGCCCACCGACGGCAGCAGGATGTACAGATAGTTGCCCTGCGCCACATTGATGTGGGTCGTGAGCACGCCGCTGATGGTATGGATAAGCCATTTCAGTACCATAGCCGCCAGACCGGCGAATACGCCCACAAACAGAGCGAGCACCAGCACGAAATTCTTCTCCTTCACGTGGCGTTCGCGCCACAGTATGAAACGCATCAGCGCGGCATGCAGGCTGCGCCGGCCGGCCGACGCCTCGGCATCGCTACAGCTTTCGGCACCGAGTTCCTCGTCATCGTCACTGAGGCCGTACACTCCGTCGACGGTATCTGTATTGTTGTCTGACATATTTCTTTTTAAGCTTGTATCACAGGCCTTTGCCCGTAAAGATAGTATTGATGGTATGGAGCATTATGCGCAGGTCTACACCCAGCGACACATTCTCGATATACAGCAGATCGTAGGGCAGACGCTCAAGCATCTCGTCCACATTCCTGGCATAACCGTAGCGCACCATGCCCCATGAGGAAAGTCCCGGACGCACAAGGTGCGTGAGACCTACATAAGGCGCGCGCTCGGCTATCCGTTTCAGGTAATACTCGCGCTCGGGGCGAGGTCCCACCAGGCTCATATCGCCAACGAGCACGTTCCAGAACTGCGGCAGTTCGTCCAGCCTGTACTTGCGCAGAAACGCGCCAACGTGAGTGATACGCGGGTCCGACTCACTGCTGAGCTGCGGTCCGTCGCTCTCGGCATCGGGACGCATGGTACGGAACTTTATGATGTTGAAAGGACGCCGCCTGTACCCTATCCTCTCCTGAAAATACAGCACGGGGCCGCGCGAGTCGCACTTCACGGCCACAGCTATGGCCGCAAGCACCGGCGCGAGCAACACAAGGGCGAAAGCCGACACCACTATGTCGCCAAGGCGTTTAAGGTTTGCAGTGGCCGGAGACAGACCGGCGGTTATATTCAGCAACGGCTCGTGCGACACGGAACTTATGTGTGTGCGCATCGTCAGCATGTCGTAGATATCGGGCATCATGTACACGGAGCAATCCAGCATAAGAAAGCGACCCAGCAGTTCGGCCGTGCGCTGGCCGTCAGCCTTGTCGCATGCCAGTATTACAACACCGATGCGGCCGGCGCGAACGTCATCCTCGGCGCGGGCTATCGCCCCGGCATCCTCATGGTCGATAACGGCACGGATGTCGAACTCGGCAGGCACGTCAGCCCTGCGTCCGCGCCACGCGCCTATCACCACGGCCGGCAGGCGCAGCCTGCCCGACTTCAGCAATCTCTTGCCATGCGATGTGAGCACATAACGGCAGGCATATACGGGCAACGCAAGCAGCAGCCACAGTATACCCAGCAGCTGATAGTTGAGCAATCGTTCCGGGATGTTGTCGTTGATGAGTACGGCAAAGAATATCAGCAGTGCCGAAAGAGCCGACACGCCGAACGTGTTGAGAACATCGTCAACACGAGATTTGGCATACGGATGATTGTAATAGCCCGACACAGCGTACAGCCCCACCACAAGCAGCGGTATCACGCATTGCCCGGCGAGCACAGGCGTGGAGAGCAGGAAGTCGCCGAAGCTGCCGGTCCATGTGTTTGGCAGCGAGTTGAAACGCACAACATTGAAGAGCAGCCACCCCAGGTTCAGCATCAGATAGTCGCCGACGAGGTAGCATAGCCGTTGTCGTTGTAGCTTTGCGTGACTCATTCTCTCATTTTCGCAGGATTTTGAACACTCCGCCGTCGCTCAGCTTTATCACGGCGGACGGACGCCCGGCAGCCGGAGGCGCATCGTACGGACTCACTACGGCGTCCACCTGTTTAAGTATCTCGGGCGACACTTCCTCAAGAGTGCGGGGCGCCGGCATGCCGCTGATATTGGCCGATGTCGATACCAGCGGCTTGTGCCATCGGCGGAACAGAGGCAGGTTGACGATGCGCACACCTGCCGAACCGTCCTCGGCCAACAGCTCGGGAGCGAGTCCGTGGGGATGGTCATAAACTATCGTCAGAGGGTCGGTTGCCGCATCAAGCAGCTGATAGCCCACATCGGGTATATCGTCGACCCAGCGCTCCAACATCCCGACACTGCTCACCAGCGTTATAAGCGCCTTGGCCTCGGCGCGCCGCTTGATGGCGAATATACGGCGCACGGCGGCGCTGTTGGTGGCGTCGCAGCCTATGCCCCACACTGTCTCGGTGGGATATGCTATCACGCCTCCCTCCTCAAGCACGGCGGCGGCCTGACTGCTGGTTATTATCCTGTCGGTCTGCTTCAGTGTCATATTCGGTCGTTTTTAATCTTCCCCTCCAGCATCTTGCGGTCGTTGCGGTACTCGCGGCTGCCCAGATAGGCCTCTATGCTCTCGGCATGGCGCAACCCGTGCAGGTCGGTACCTACGAAGTCAATCAGATCATGCCCCATCAGCCATTCGGCCATACGTCGTTCCTCCTTGCCGTAGAAGCCGGAGAGACTGAGCAGATTCACCTGAAACTGCACACCGCTGTCGTGGATGGCCCGGTAGCGTTCGGGATGACTATAATAATATGTGTAACGTTCAGGATGCACCAGTATGGGCCTGAAGCCCTCCACCTGGAGTCCGAACAGCAGCTCGTCCAGACCCAGAGGCTCCTGCACGAACGGATTCTCAACCAACAGCCTGTCGCCGGGCAGCGTCAGCAGCATCTTCGCCGCCCTCTGCTCGTCGAAGAGGTCGTCGAGCCTGTACTCCGCGCTGTTGCCGGGGCGTATGTCCGAACCCGCGGCGGCAAGAGCCGCATGCAGTGCCTCGCGCGCGGCGGCTATGGTGGCCGGAGTGTTCTCAAAGCTGCCGCGCGTCACATGCGGCGATGCGAAGATACGTTTCAGTCCCCACCCGGCCATGCGTTCCGTCAGCTCTACCGAGCGCTCCACCGACGGCGAGCCGTCGTCTATGCCCGGGAATATGTGGCAGTGGATGTCCGTGGCGAACCACAGGAGCTCTGTCTGCTTGCTCTTATTGAAGAAATTGAACATGGCTGTCAGAACTTGAAGCTTGCACCGACAAGGCCGTGAATACCCTGCTCGGGCACGCCTGGAAGGGCCAGGCATTTGCGGCACAGCAGATTCTCGCCGCGGGCGAAGACGCTGATGGCGGGTGTGATGTCGTATCGGGCGCCGAACGTCAGGTCGCTCTTGCAGCCGAGCGAGAGCAGCGATGCAGTGCCGTCGGGCGCATAAGCGTAGGCGGCGCGGCTCTGCCGGAACTCATACCCGGCGTTCAGCTCCAGCGCCTTGATAGGGCGCACCGTGGCGTCGGCCTTGACAACGAGTTTGGCACGGTCGCGCCACAGGTAGTAGCCTGAGCCCTCTTTCTGCGGAGCCATCTCCACGGAAGCGCGGACGTCCACCATGCTGCGCCAGGCATAGCTGAGGCGCAGGCCGGCATGCGCACCCTTGAGGTCAACAGGACGCATCACGGTCAGCTCCGTACCCGTGCCTACGGCCGTGAGCGTCGGCATCAGCCAGTCGTTGGCCCTTGCCCAGCCGCCGAACACCTCGGCGCTGAATCCCGACCATGGGCCGAGATTGAAGCCGCCCTCCACGTTCAGCGGCATGTGCGAGCGCTCGTACTGCCAGCCCACGGGGAAGAACGGCGAATAGGCGTAGAGCGAACGCTGGGTGTTCAGCACTTCTCCGCCGGTGACGCGCACGTACACGGTAGCGGCGTCGGCGCTGTAGGTCAGCGTCACGTCGGGAGCGATGTGGAATTTCTTGCCCGTGCCTCCGGTGCTGATGTCTACGCGTGCGCCAAGACGCAGGTCCACGCCGCGGCCGCGGCCAAAGGCGTAGTACGGCGTCAGCGACACCACGCCCAGCGTGCTGCCCTCTGCCGACACCACATCAAGGTGCCCGGGATTGTCAGCATTGGTGGCGGCAAGCGTCGACGCGTCGGGACGCGACAGGAAGTCGGCTTTCACCTCCAGGCCGGCTCTTCCCCGGTCATTGCCGGTGCGGAAAGTCAGACCGGCAGTCGCACCGAAAAGTATTTCAGCGCCGTCGGTATGCAGGATGCGGGATGGCGCGGGGCCGTCCCACAGCAGGTCGTTATCCTTGTCCTCGTCGAAGCCGAAGCGGTGGAACGATGCGCCGACGTGATAGCCCACACGGCCTGCACGGGCCCACCAGGCGGCGGAGAGGTCGGTCATGCCTATGTCATGCTTGCCGGCGCTGTAGCCCGTAGGTGCTTCAAGGCGACCATAGTTCGTGGCGAATTTCAGATTCAGCACGCCGGTGTTGCGCACGCGGTGGTCGAAATCCACTCCTATGGCGAACGTGTTGTTGCTGAAGCGGTCCTTGAGCAGGTGCGGCAGCTCGCGCTTGAAGCAGTAGCCGTCGAACTGCGCCCAGGCACCCAGGCGCGTCGTGGCGTTCTGTATTATGCGGTAACCGGCCGACACGGCGGCGTTATAGGCAGGAAAATATCCGGCGCTTACGTATCCGCGGTAGCGCGATATGTCGAAGGTGTCGCCCCACGCTGCGGGGGCCAGCAGGCGCGCCGAGCGCGTGATGGTGCCGTCGCCGCCGTATTCTGCGATGTCAAGGCGTCGCGCCGACACCGGCACCGACACTATCCCGGGATGTACCGAGCCAAGACGTTCGGCCGGACGTTCGGCCGGCACTACCGTGCGGTCCACCTTCACTTCGGTGCTGAGATTCTGCGCCTGCGCCGCGAGGGCGGCTGCGAGCGCGATGGCGAGTGTTATGTTGTATTTCATTTCTTGAGCTTGCTGAGACGGGTGTCAATCATGTCGAAAATATCGGTTTCGGTGCCGGGATAATTGGCTTTCAGTGCTGTCAGGTATTCGCGGGCCTCGAAAGTCTTGCCCTCGCGGGCGTATACGTCGCTGAGCACTATGAATCCGCGGGCCAGCCAGTAGGCATGCGGCGTACCGCTGCCCGTCAGTGCCTCGGCCTCGCGGCGGGCGCTGTCGGTGTCGCCGCTGTCCAGGTAGCTCTGGGCCAGCGAACATGCGGCGATGGCACCGTACAGCTCGTCGGTGGCGTCGGCTATGCTTTTCCACAGCTTGCGGGCGCCGACCTCGTTGCCCTGCGCCGAGAGCGCCGCGGCCTTGGTGTAGGTGGCCTCGGTGCGGTTGCCGGAGCCGAGTGTCGACGATGCCAGCAGCGCGTCGGCGGCGCGGCCTGCCAGTTCGTAATCGCCGGTGTCGCGTCCCGTGCGCATTATGCCGAGGCGCGCAGCGTTCAGCTTCGAGGGCGACGCTGCGCGCTGCTCCAGCTGGCGCCACGAGCGCAGGGCGGCTTCTCCGCGGCCGGCGGCATAGTCAGTCTCGGCCTTCACCACGAGTGCCTGCTCTGCGGCGGCGTTGTCGGGATAGCGGCGCAGAATCTCCTCGGCGCACTGCAGGGCTTCGGCGTCCTGTCCGTGTTCACTGTAATAGGCCATCATGCTCTCCACGGCCCGCGCGCGGTAGGCGCCGTCGGGATATTCGTTGGCGTAGCGCTGCATTCGCTCCACGTCGCCGCGTGTCACGAGCGCCTTGTCGGCTGCCTCATAGCTCAGGCGGTCGGCCTCGGCCACATCCATCTTTGGCGCGTTGTCCACGCTGTTGAGGAACTGTATGTACTGCTGGAGCGTGCCGTCCTCGGCGCTCACGCGCTTCAGGGCCTCTACCGCCTCGGCGGCCTCGCCGCTTGTGGGGTACGACCGAATGATGTCCTTATATGTGTCTATGGCCTCGGCACGGTCGCCGGTATTGAGCATGGTCTGAGCCATCTGCAGGTGGCCCTTGCGGCCCTGCGCGGTGCCGGGATATTCGCTCACCAGTCGGCGGTACAGCGCTATGGCGCCGCGGTTGTCGCCGAGCTGTATGTGGCTCTCGGTGCTTTCGAGCAGGGCATCGGGCACGAGGCTCGACGAGGGGAAGCGGCGCATCATGTCGTCGAGCGTCGCCAGCTTGGCCCTGTGGTTGCGGCGGTAACCCTGCATCACGCCTTTCTGAAACAGCGCGTAGTCGCCGGCCGAGGGATTTGTGGCGAAGGCCTTGTCGTAGTATTTCTCGGCTTCGTCGAAATCGGTGGCATAGTAGCGGGTATCGCCGAGACGGTTGTAGGCGTCGGCCACAGCCTCGGGAGAGAGGCTGCCGGAGTTTTCCACCGCGTGGCGGAAGTTGGTCGCGGCGTCGTCGTAGCGTTTCTGCGCGAAGCGTGTATAGCCGAGGTCGTAACGCGCCACGGCGGTGTTGCCTCCGCTTGCAGGCGCACGGCGCACATACTGTAGCAGAGCATCGGCGGCGCCGGCGTAGTCGCCGGTGCTGTACAGTGCCTCGCCCAGTGCGAGCTTGTTCTCGAGCACGGTGGCGGCATCGCCCTTGGCGGCGAGTCCGTCGGCTTCTCGCAGCAGTGGCAGCGCCTCGGCGGCCTGCCCGGCAGCCAGTTTCCGCGAACCGAGCGTATAGAGTATGGTCTGCTTGGCCGACAGCACGCGGTCGGCGGGACGCTTCATTCTCTCTATGCTTGCGAGGGCTTTCTCGTAGTTGTTGTCGGTCATATATCCGGCCACGATGTATTCCTGCACCTCTGCGGCATGGCGGCTTGCGGGATAGCGACGCAGGAAGTCCTCCAGCGTCTCCACCGAGCTGCCGAAGGGCACGCGGCCGCCCTGCATGCGGGCCACGGCATAATTGTAGTATGCCGTCTCCTGCACCTCGGGGTCGAAGTCCATCTTCACGGCCTTGTCGAAGGCCAGCAGTGCGGGCTGAACGTCGCCGCTGTGCATCAGGGCCTGACCGATGTAGAGGTAAGCGCTCTGCGCCATGGCGTCGCTCTCGCCGGTGACGCTCTCGAGATGGCGTACCGCGGCGGCATAATCTCCATCGGCATACTCGGACAGTCCGAGGATATATAGCGACGAGGGCAGCGGCTCGGCGGCGGCAGCCACATATTTACGCAGATATGGAACAGCCTCGCCGGGACGGCCCAGACGGTACAGCGACTCGCCGGCTATGCGTTCGGCTTCAGCCTTGAAGGCCTCGGGCGCCGTGCGGCGTTTGAGCAGTCGCTGAGCCTCGGCCTGCGACTTTCCGAAGTCCTCCTGCCTGTAGTGGATCTGTGCCAGATAGTACGGACTCATGCAGCCGGGCTCGGTATTGCTGTCGGCGGCGGCGAAGAGGCGCGCTGCCTCGGCGTAGTTGCCACGTGCATAGGCTATGTAGGCGGTGTAAAAGCGGGCGGCAGGGCCGTAGCGTCGTGTGTGCTCCAGCGCGGCGAAGCGCGCGGCGGCGCCGTCAAAGTCGGCGGTCTGAAGCATGCAGTAGGCCGTGCGGTAGTCCAGGTCCTCGCGCAGGTCGGCGTTCAGCGCTGCGCCGGGCACTTCCAGGTATGCTTTCAGCGCCTCGGGATAGCTGCGTGTGAAGAGGCAGTCACCCACCCTCATCTGTGCTTGTGCCCGCAGCTGCGAGTAAGGATACACAGCGAGGAAACGCTTGAAATGCGGCAGCGCCGACGCGCCTCCGTTGCCGAAAGCAGCCTCGGCAAGAGCCCAGTCCACCTGCTCCAGCTCGGCGGCGGAGAGTGTCGAACGGTCCACGCGCCCCAGCTGGTCTATGCAGCCGTTGTAGTTGCCCGACGACAGCATAGCCAGCCCGCGGGCCATGTAGCCGTCTGTCGTCGTGGAGTTTATCTGAGCCGTAGCCATGACAGCGGAGACCATCGCCGCGGCAGACAATATGGTAAGTCTTTTCATCGATAGAAATGTGCTAATTTCATGCAAATATACGGAGAATTCCCGACATATCGGAAACAGAACACATAGATATTTAAAAAAGTGTTTCCTCCGGCCGTAGCCACGGATTTTTTCGTAATTTTGTGAAAATTTTGAAGCATGGATCCCGATATAATTAAAGTATTGCCCGATTCCGTGGCAAACCAGATAAAGGCCGGCGAGGTGGTGCAGCGGCCGGCGTCGGTGGTGAAGGAACTGGTAGAGAATGCCGTGGATGCCGGAGCTACGTCCATAAGCATCGTGGTGAAGGACGCCGGACGCACGCTCATTCAGGTCATCGACAACGGCTCCGGCATGTCGCCGGCCGACGCACGCATGGCTTTCGAGCATCACGCCACCAGCAAGATAGCAACCGCGGCCGACATGTACACGCTCCACACCATGGGATTCCGCGGCGAGGCACTGCCTTCCATAGTATCGATGGCTCAGGTGGAGCTTCGCACCATGCGCAAGGGCGACGAGATGGCTACCCGCCTGTGCATGGCCGACTCGAAATTCGTCAGCAGCGAGGCCGTCACTGGCGTACCTGGCACCAACATCATGGTACGCAACCTCTTCTACAACGTGCCGGCCCGACGCAAATTCCTCAAGAAGGACAACGTGGAGCTGGCGCAGATACTGCGCGAGTTCGAACGACTGGCCCTGGTGAATCCCGGCATCGACTTCACGCTGATAAGCGACGGAACCACCCTCCACCAGCTGCTGCATGCCTCGGAGAAACAACGCATCATCGACCTCTTCGGCAAGGCGCTGGACCGTTCGCTGTTGCCGGTTGCCACGGCATCGCCATTCGTGCGCATCTCGGGATTCATCGGGCTGCCCTCGGCGGCCAAGAAGCGCGGCTATCAGCAGTTTTTCTTCGTCAACGGCCGCAACATGCTCCATCCGTTCTTCCACCGCGCCATCCTCGACTGCTACACGCCTCTTATCGCCGCCGACGCGCGCCCGAGCTATTTCATAAGCTTTGAGGTGGACCCGGCCAACATCGACGTCAACGTGCATCCGCAGAAGAACGAAATCAAGTTTGAGGACGAGATGGCTATCCGCGAGGTGCTTGTGGCTGCCGTCAAGGAGAGTCTTGGGCGCTTCAATGTCAGCGGAGCCATGGATTTCGACATGGACGACGCGCCCTTCATCCCGGCTATTGACCCGCGCCTGCACGTGGCTACGCCGGAAGCATCGACCGACGACGGCTATAACCCTTTCACCACTCCCGCGGCCGACACTCCGGCGGCCACACGCGGCAGCCGCATAAACGGCGCCATGCCTCCCGCCACGGCCTCGCATCGTGCGCCAACCGACTGGCAGAAACTCTACGAACAATTTGCCGGCGAACGTGCCGCCGGACTGGAGGAAGTGCGCGGAAGCGCCCTAAACAATGTGCCGGAAGCTCCGGCCGATAAGCCTGACGACGTTCTGCCGGGCATGGCTGCGGCTCCCGGCGCAGCGGCCTGTCTGCAACTGCGCGGACGCTACATCGCCGTACCCGGAGCATCAGGACTGATGATTATCGACCAGCACCGCGCCCACATCAACGTGCTGTACTCACAGCTGCTTGCCGCACGCCGCGAAGGCTCGTCGGCCACACAGGCTCTCATCTTCCCGGACATGGTGCAGCTCACTCCGGCACAGTCGGCCGCACTCGCGGCAGCCGCCGACGTAGCCGCCGACATGGGATTCGACATCTCCCGCGGCGAGGGCACCACCTGGGCTGTAAACGGCGTACCGGCCGACCTCGGCAAGAACGCCCCGGCCGAACTGCTCGTTGCCATGGCTGAGGAACTTGCCTCCACAGGCGAGAGCGACGGACCGGGACTGCGCTCGGCGGCCGCGCTCGCGCTCGCGCGCAGCGCAGCCATCCGCGCCGGACGCATACTCTCCAACGACGAGATGGAAACCCTCACCGCCGACCTCATGCGGTTGCCGGCACCGGCCTATACTCCCGACGGACTGCGCGTGATGGCGGTCATCGACAATGACACCGTTGACAATCTCTTCCAATGACAATCTCACGACTGATTCCCGTCCTCGCGGCGATTCTGTTATGCTACGCTACCGCCGACGCCACCCCAAAAGCGCAGGTCACGCAGGCCGATGTCGACGAAGCCATTGAACGCCTTGACGGCGCTATCGCACGCGGCGACATATATACCGGTCTGCGCCGACGCCACATCGACAGTCTCGCGGCAAAAGCCACAGGACCGGACGCAGCGCCATACAACGAGGTGGCACACGCCTATGCCGGATTCAACAATGACTCCGCACTGGCCTACCTGCGCCGCGCCGAAGAACGTGCCTCCGGACCCGACCTTCAGGAGACACGCTTCCATCTCGCCGCCCTTCTGCCTCTCGCTGGTCTCTTCGACAGCGCGGAAGCGAAACTCGCACAGGTGGACACCACCATGCTCAGCCCCGAAGGACTGATAAAATACTACGACCATACACGCCAGATGTACAGCTATTTCGCGGCATTCTTCTCACGCTATCCCGAACTGGAGAAGCGCTACGGCGCCCTCGCGGCGTCCATGCAGGAACGCCTGCTCGAACTGCTCCCGAAAGAAAGCGACGAGTACATCTTCAACGCCGGCGAACTTGAATTCGTGCGCGGCAACTACGACAAGGCAGGTGTGCTGCTGCGCGGACTGATGGGCCGAAAAGGACTGAGCGACAAGCTGCGCGCACGCTCGGCCCATCACCTCGCTGCCATAGCCAGTGCGGAGGGCGACGAGACCGCGCGCACCTACTATCTGGCCGAATCTGCAATAGCCGATATTCACTCGGCCACGCGCGAAATGGCCTCGCTCCAGGAACTCGGCACACTGCTGTATTCCCAGGGCGACATCAACCGTGCCTACTCGTGCCTGTCGCTGGCGCTTGCCAACGCCGTGGAGTGCGGAGCCGACGTGCGCATGCTTGAAAGCGCGCGCGCCCTGCCCTATATTGAGAAAGCATACGCAGGCAAGACGGCCGAATCGCAGCGGCGCACCATGTGGGCACTCATCGCTATGGCGGTCCTCCTCGTCACCCTCTTTCTCACCCTGCTCACTCTGCGCCACGAGATGCGCCGCATGCAGCGCATGCAGCAAAGACTCAGCGAGGCCAACCGGTCCAAAGAAGTCTACATCAGCCAGTTCCTGACGCTGTGCTCTGTGTATATGGACAAACTGAAGCAGTTCAGCAAACTTGTCACCCGAAAAATCGGCGCCGGACAGGTCGACGACCTCTACCGCATGGCGAAAAACGGCAAATTCGTCGAGGACGAGAGCCGAGAGTTCTACGAGGTCTTCGACAACGCGTTCCTACACATCTACCCCGACTTCGTGGCGCAGGTCAACACCCTGCTCCAGCCCGACAAACAGATTGAAATCAAGGACGGCGAAGGACTCAACACCGACCTGCGCATCCTGGCATTCATGCGTCTGGGCATCGAGGACTCATCGAGCATAGCGCAGGTGCTCAACTACTCGCTCAACACCATCTACGCCTACCGCAACCGACTTAAAGCCCGCGCCATAAGCCGCGACACCTTCGAGCGCGACATCATGCGCATCGACTGCTAAGCCCTTCTCAGACTGTTCAATAAAGAAGATACTTCTTGTCGTTCTTGCGCCATCCGGCCCGAAATTCCTTGTCCGTAAAAGACACATTCAGGTCGGCCTGATACTCTTTGTCAACGAAGAAAATCTTCTTGTCCGCCCGGTAGGCCTTGTCGCAGAAGTACTATATCCCCTTATTCTCAAAATTTTTTTTGCCATTTGTACAAAAACAGCATTCAAACGCGATTTCGTGTTGTAACTTTGCACCGGCAAGAGGAGCTCGGCCGCAGAGGCGGCCCCCCTCTTACCTATACACCATAAACTCTAAACTAAAGAGAACATTGACATTCTGTTACAAACCCGCCGCGCAGTCCGTCCGACAAACGGGCAGCAACGCATAGTGCAGGCTGGGGGCAACACATCGGGAACGGAGAGAGACCGGCATCTCTCCTAAAGGAACGCGCACGCCCGTTGTGTTAGGTGATAGTCCCCGACGTCAGGGTTGCCTTGTGACCCGCATCGAGCCAAGCTCGGCCAGCACGCCACGCGCACACAAACAACACAACAGCCGCATGCCAAAGGAGTGAGGAGCATGCGGCTGTTTTTTGTATATGCCTGAAGTTACTGAGCATGACGAGAAACAGAAAGACATAAGGTCATAAGGAACAGAAGTTTTTTATATTGTTGAATATCAATTATTAATAATTCTTATGTTGCTTATGACCTTATGTCTTTCTGTTTCTCGTCATCCGTGCTAACTCCATTACTGCCCCCCTTACCTCTAAACTATAAACTAATCAGAAAAAAATTTGGTCAAGTCGCTGAAAAGCTGTAAATTTGCAGGCATTTTTACCGCAACGGGCTTCGATCTAAGCGGAACGTCGAGAGATAAAGTTCCCGCCCGCCGGCTTAACTAACTAATGTTCAATAACATGTACGTTATCGTAGAAATTCAGGGACAGCAGTTCAAGGCAGAAGAAGGCAAGTTCCTGTATGTTCACTACCTCGGCGAGAATGCCAAGGAAGGTGACACCGTGGAGTTCGACCGCGTCCTCCTCGCCGACAAAGACGGCGAAGTGCTCGTAGGTGCTCCTACCGTAGACGGCGCCAAGGTCGTTTGCGAAGTGGCCGCAAACCTCGTGAAGGGTGACAAAGTCATCGTCTTCAAGAAAAAGCGCCGCAAAGGCTATCGCCGCAAAAACGGCCATCGCCAGTATTTCTCCAAAGTCGTGATCAAACAAGTTGTTGCTTAACCCCTAAAAACACTATCAGAAATGGCACATAAGAAAGGTGTAGGTAGTTCTAAGAACGGCCGCGAGTCTGAAAGCAAACGACTCGGTGTTAAGATTTTTGGTGGTCAGTTTGCCAAGGCAGGCAACATCATCAAGCGTCAGCGCGGCACAGTCCACCATCCCGGCCTCAACGTAGGCATGGGCAAGGACCACACGCTCTACGCCCTCATCGACGGCAATGTACTCTTTACCGTCGGTAAGGAAGGACGCAAGTTCATCAACGTCACTCCCGTCGAGGCGTAAGCCCGAGGAGCGACCGACATCCGGCTAACACAGCAGCGCCCCGGTTCCGAATGTTTCGGATTGCGGGCGCTGCTTTTTTTGTGAACTCTTGCGGAGCTGCCGGTGTTAATATAACGATATGAAACCATCACATTTGCTCTGTGCCGTCCTGGCAGCAATAGCGCCGACGGCTTATGCCTACGATATTCAGGATGTGTGCGCGGCCCTCGACAGCGCATCGCCTTACCATGCCTCTGCTGTCTACGAGGTGCTTCTGCCACAGTACGAGGACCCTGTGCGTTACAACGTGGAGCTGAATTCGGTCGTGACGCCGGGCGATACGCTCTCACGGTGCGACTATCTGATTGACTGGTCGATGCGCGCGCCCGGCGGCGAGAGCCGCGGCTTCAACGCCTATACGGGCGGACATCACTACCGCTTCCGCGACAAGCGCATGCAGGAATACCATGCCGACGCCGACCCGACGCCTTTCGCGCCGCAGGGACGGCTTGAGGCCGGCGTGCAGAGGCAGGCGCAGTTTGTGCAGCTGCTGCCTCAGTATGTCGCCGCCAGACTGAGGGAGATCGCCGCCGACTCGTGCAGCAGCTACACCGTGCGGCAGGGCCGCGACGGCCGCACGGTCGTGGTGGAGGGTTCGCAGATCTATCAGGGCGTCGAGGCCCTCGGCTTCCGCTATGAATTCTCGCTGGAGGACGGCTTGCCCGTGGGCGCCGAGTTCTGCTACAATCCCTCGCAGGTGAGCGAGCAGACGGTGAGCGTGAAGTACGGCGCCCCGGCCGCCCCCGGCGTGGAGGCGTTCGGCGAGACGCAGCTCATGGAACTGTATCCCGACGCTTTCGGACGCTACCGCGAGAACACATATACTTTCGACAATCTGCCCGGCCGCCCGCTGCCGGCGTTCTCGGCACTCAGGGCGTCGGGCGAGCGCTATACCCACGGCCACGGCGAGGGCTTCGGCGCGCCTGCCGTCATCGCCGTGCTCGACCCGCAGGTCGACGGCTCGGCCGCGCTGCTCTCTGCCTTGCGCGATGCCGTGGACGCCTCCCCCGTGACGGCGGTGCTCGTCGTAGCCATTACGGGCAGCCATGCCGACGATGCCGAGACTCTTGCCGGAACAAAGCGCGCCGACGAGATCGTGCTCGTCGGCGCGCGTGGTCTGGCCCGCAGTTGCGGCGTCACGGCCACCCCGGCCGTTATGGTAGTCTCGGCCGACGGCACCGTGCGCAATGTTCACAAAGGCTTCGGCGACCGTCTGGCCGAGGATGTTCTTCAGGAGGTAGCGCTGGCGCGCTGAGGACCTATTATTTCACCATTGCTCCCGATGACGGGTGACGCGGATGGTTGGTGTGCGTCTCCTTGCCTATGGTGTACTTCACGAGCGCGTTCACCCATTTGCGGTTGAAGGCGTCGAAATAGTCGGCCGACACGGCGTTGCCTGTCACGGAGAACGCCGAGAGCACGTTCAGCTTCTCGCCTTTCTCCACTTCCAGCACCCATGCGTGGATGATGCGCATCGGTTTGCCTCCTTGCTTCAGGGTGGCCTCGCCGTCCCAGGTGATGCGGCCCACGCGGTCGCCCTTGGGCGGAATGGCCTCCAGCACGCGGAAATGGGCTGTGAACTCGGTGGTGTCGATGGTGAACTCTTCCTTCGGGTAGAGATGTGGGTCGTCGGTGTTCGGGTCGAGAGGCTCGGCATCCACCACCTCATGTACGAGTTTCTGTATGTCGCTGATGTTGGTGAGGTAGGGCCACAGCTCCTCGGCCGTGATGCCCTCGGCCGTAGCCTCGGCCTCCACGTTGATGTCGGCCTTCGCAGGGTCGTAATGCTTGGGCCAGATGATTCTGTCGTTAATCATAATAATCAAAGATTTGTTCTTCGATTACAATAACAACCGACACCCCCGCTTGGTTGGAGTCCGCGTCCCGAACCCGCGTGAATAAAATAAGCGAGGCTACCCGACAAAGTGGCAGCCTCGACTTTACTTTTTTTTATAGTGCAAGGGTGTAGCGGCGAAGTCTACACCGGCACTTTTGTGTCGCAAAGGTAATACAATTATTTGAAACGAAAAAATCTCGAAATAAGATTTAATGTTAAAAATCTCATATTGTAGATAAATCAGGTATAAGCGGCTTTAGATTGGGAGATTCAATAATGAGTGTCTCATATAGAGATTTGATTGACTCGCTTAATTCAGCAGCGCGATTTGAAGATACTTGACGTATTATGTATATTATAACGCGCAGGGTACCAATAATGTTTCCGGACTCTTGGGGCGTTTGACGGGCAGGACCACGATTTATGCGTCGGGGCAAGCGCATATCATAGAGTAAAAGCCCGTGTGCACATAAGTTCCGGACTTGTCGGATAGTGTGCATGTAGTTTTCAAATGTTACAACTTGCCGGATGCCGAATTTATGAGCTATGAGGATTTTATCTTCCGGCTCTTTGAGCTGTTCGTATAATTTTAGTATTGCACCAAAAGTCATATACTCCAGTGTCTTCCATGCGGGTGCGTAACGGTCGTTTGGATTTTTCTGATGGTGACGGTGAATTATGGGGTTGCGTTTGAATTCCAAAGTATAGACCTTGTTATCAAACTCGGAGGCATAGGTACGGTTTACAATCGCAGGACTAACGAACCAAATAGGGTTGGAGCTATACTTGTTTGAGAGATTGTAAATTAATGATGTACGGAAAGCAATCTCAATGCGGATGAGATAGCGCATTAGCATCAGTCGCAGATCAAAGTCGAAGTAATATAAATTGACCGCGTCTTCGAAAGTAGCCCCGTCAATATATTTATGAGTGCGGTTGCTAAGGCTGGGATATGTCTTCTCAAAAGGGAACAGATAGAAGCCAAGTCGGTAATATCCTATATCCGTAAGGATTTCACGTGCCTTGTCTTCATTTATGACAGTCAGTCCTCTCGATTTGAGAAGGTCAAGCTGTTCATCTACCGTAGTTGCCTGCTTCGTCATATTTTGTACTGGAATATGCAAAATTACAGATTTACCATGAGATAGCCAAACGGCCTTTCGCTCGAAGAAATTTGCGACGATATAAAATCAAAATTCGAGTTATAAAACTATTATTGTCCGCTAAACTTTAGGGGACAATTAAAAAATAGGGCTGATTCCATTTGCGGGATTCAGCCCTAAATTTTTCCTGTCTCAAAAATTTTTAGCGGATAGTAATACCTCGAAATAGTAGGCCACTGTCTTGTTTCGGTGCTCCGTAGTCGGTGGTTTGCGGTGCAGCCGCGGCGTCACAGGACGATGCTTACGGACGAGCCGTCGTAGCTTACGGTGCGCGTGGCCTTTGCGGGTGTGTCGCCCGGCTCGGTGCCGTCGCGCACCAGCACTACGCGGAACTCGCGCCCGGCGAGCATGCCGGGATAGCTGCCGCGGCGCGCGCCTATTTCCAGAGTGCGCTCGGCCTCGTTCCAGTGGAACGGTATTTCGGTGAACTGCCCTTTCTCGTAGTCGTAGCTCACGCCGTCGTCCTCGTAGAGGATGAAGTCGGCGTCGGCGCCGGGATAGACGCGCAGCTCCAGCGAGTCCCAAGGCTTCTCGGAGGAGAACTGCACCTCCGGTCCGAACGGGATGATGCTGCCGGCCTTCACGTAAACGGGCATGCGGTGGATGGGTGCCGTCGTCAGCACGTCGTCACCTCCGTCCAGCAGTTCGTTGCTCCAGAAGTCGTACCACTTGCTTCCGGCAGGCAGGTAGACGCCTGCGGGGGCAGCCGCAGCCGCCACGTCGGGGTATATCAGATGGCCTTTCTTGTTCTTGTCGAGATAGGTGTACATGGGGTCGGTCACGGGCTTGACAAGCAGCGAACGGCCGAACATGTACTGGTCGTTGAGGCAGATGGCTTTCTTGTCGGCGGCGAAGTCCATCACCAGCGGACGCATGATGGTGCCTGCGCGCTGCGTGGCGTCGCCGGCGAGGCTGTAGATGTAGGGCAGCAGGCGGTAGCGCAGCTCTATGGCCTTTTTCTGCGCGTCGAAGGCCCAGTCGCCCGGCTGTCCGAACTCGTAGATTTCGTTGAGCATGGGGCCGGAGCAGTGGTTGCGCATCATGGGCATGAACGTGCCCCACTGCATCCACCTCACCTGCAGCTCCTGCAGGGCCGGATTGGCGTGGTCGTTGTCATAGTCCCCACCGAAGAATCCGCCTATGTCGTTGTTCCAGTAGGGCATGCCGCAGATTACGTAGTTGAGGCCCGAGGGAATCTGGTTTTTCATCACGTTCCAGTTTGTCATCACGTCGCCGCTCCAGCTCATCGTGGCGTAGTGCTGTAGGCCGAATGTGCCGCAGCGCGTCATCTGCATGGAGCGCCTGTTGTTGCCTTTCATTTTGCGCTGATGCTCGTAGATGCCTTTGTTGGTGACGAGTGCGAAGGCGTTCTTGACGCTGCGCCAGGAGCCGTCGTGCGTCATGTAGTCGGAGTCGCCGGGCTTTTCGTAGTGGTCGGGCTCGGTGGAGTCGGTCCACCATGCGTCGAATCCCATGTCGTAGAGATGCGAGAGGTATTTCCAGTAGATGTCGCGCGCCTTGGGATTGAAAGCGTCGTAGGGCTTTACGCCGCTGTTGCGCGGCCATGTCTCGAAGGGCAGCAGGGCGCCGATGCGGTCAAGCTCGCGGTACTGGTCGGTCCAGGGTCCGAAGCTGGCCCATATCGAGATCATGATGGCGGCATCGCGGCCGTGCACGTAGTCCACCATTTCGCGCGGGCTCTTGATGCGCGCCTCGGTGTAGCCTGCCTCGGGGTTCTCGCCGTTGGGGAGGTAGCGCATCCACTTCTTGTCGCCGGTCTTGTTGATGTAGCGGGGGTTCATGAAGCGCATCGCGTTCCAGTTGGAGTCGCAGCCCCAGTACTGCCAGTCCTGCACGATGCCGTCGATGGGCACGCGCAGCTCGCGGTAGCGGTCGAGCACACCGCAGAGCTCGTCGCTGCTCTTGTAGCGCTCGCGGCTCTGCCAGTAGCCCATCATGCGCCTGGGAAACATGGTGGCGTCGCCCGTGAGGCTTCGTATGCCTGCTATGACGCCGTCCTGGGTGCCGTCGCGGTAGATGAAATAGTAGTCGACGGCCGGTGCCACCTCAGAGGTGAATGTGGCCGTGTTGTCGCGGTCGGTGAAGCGTGAGTCGCCGGCGTTGTCCCAGTAGAGTCCGTAGCCCTTGTCGGATGCGAAGTAGGGGATGGTGATGTTGGTGTTGCCGGTCCAGATGCGCACGTCCCTGCCGCGCTGATTGAGCGACGGGTCCTGACGCTGGCCCAGACCGAAGATTATTTCCGATGGCTCGAGGGCGTAGCTCTGGCTCACTCTGTAGCGTCCGGCGTCCACCTTGTTCTCGCAGGGAGAGTGGCCGGAGGCGGTTTCGGCCAGCAGCGGGGCGCTGCCTTGGGCGGCCGTGAAGCTGACACTTCCGTCAGGGCTGATGCTTGCGGCGATGCACTGCGAAGCGAGGCTGACGCTTCCGTCCGCCTCATGTTTTACCGCGGGCTCCACCTGTTCGGGAGTCATGATTACGGAGTAGCTTTTCTTCGCCGGTGCTTTGTCGCCCGGGTATTTAGTCACGCGTACGACGGAGGGGGAGTAGAACTTCACGGCGGTGGTCCAGCCGTCCGGTCCGGTCACTGCGGCGTCGGGCACTGCGGCACCGGCGGTAGCGAACGCCGGCAGCGTGGCGAGTGCCAGAATGGTTTTGCGGATGATATTCTTCATGATACTTTAAGTTTGAAATCTGCTGCAAAGGTACGGCGGGAGGCGCGACGCACGGCAACACATATGTTGAAACTGCCGACACATATGTTGAAAACCGCCTGTGTAAGGGCGTTTATCGGTATTCCGAGGGGCGACAGCCGTATCGTTCCTGGAAGCATTTGCTCATGTAGGAGGTGGAGCTGAATCCGCTTTGCTCGGCAATCTCGGTGATGGAAAGCCGGCCCTCGCGGATGAGGCGCGCTGCGTTGCGCAGGCGGATGTCGCGTATGAAGAGCGACGGGCTTTTGTCGAGCATGGCGTTGAGCTTTCGGTAGAGGCCGGTGCGGTCCATGCACAGGTCGGCGCTCAGCTGCGTCACGGAGTAGCCGGGCGTGTTGAGGTTGCGCTCGACGGCTTCGACGGCTTTGGCGATGAAAGCGTTGTCAGCCTCGGCCTCGTAGTCGGCTCCGGGCGCCTCCGGCGTCTGCGGCCTGTAGCGGTCCACCTCTTCTATGAGTGTCCTGATTCGTTGCAGCATATACGCCTCTCTCTGCTCGCGGGCGATGCGCCGGCGTGTGGCGCGGGTGTAGGCCGTGGCGGCCGTGGCGGCGGCAAGGACGGCGAGGAGGCAACAGGCGGCGTAGAACCATCCCGTCTGCCACCAGTGGGGCAGTACGGTTACGGATATTTCCGCCGCGGGTGCGTCGGCGGCCGTCCGCGCACGGAATGTGTAGCGTCCCGGCGGCAGGGCTGTGTAGCTCGCCGTCACGGACTTCTGCATGTCGCCCTGACCCCGGACGGTGTGCCACTCGCGGTCGAGGCCGTCGAGCATGTAGGAAATGGTGGCCGTTGCGGCGGAAGCGTCCGTGTCGCTGATTCGGAAGGCGATGAAGTTCTGGTCGGCTCCGAGCGTTATGCCGGAGGTGCGTGCGGCGGCTTTCGGCAGTATCGTCCTGCCGTCGTACTGCTGCTGCGGGACTATTTTTTCGCCGTTGACGTATAATGCGCTGATGACGGGGCGCACGTGCGCTGTGCCGCTGTCCGGCGCGGCGGGAATGAATACGCGGTAGCTGTCGGGATCGTCGAAAGCTATGGCGCCGCTGCCGCTGATGAATGCCGCGGAGCTGCCGTACTCTCCCGTAAGGGCGCCGGGAGTTGCAGCTTGCGTAGAGATGCGGCCGGAGGGTATGTCGACGCGCCTGCCGGTGCCGCCTTCGCACAGGATGCTGATGGAGCCGTCGGGGTTTTCGGAGAATACTCCCGCCGCCCGTGGCGGCTGCTGGGCTTTGCTGCGTTCTTTGGGGATACTGACGAGCCTGTAGTGCGCCGGGTGGTGATGAAAAATGCCGCGGTTGAGGAAGCCGAGCCATATGCCGCCGTCGGGGTCGGCGGCTACGGAGCTGATTTCGGAGGCGAGAAGATTGCCTGAGCGAGTCCGCACCATGGGTATGTGCGTGGCGCTCCCGGTGCGCAGGTCGACGGCGAGCAGACCGTCGTTGGTGGAGATATAGGCTGCGGAGCCGGCAACGGCGAGTGTGTTCAGACGCAGTCCCGATTGCAGAATCTTCTCCCAGCGGCCTGTGGCGGGGTCGCGCCGGAAGAATCCTCCGGCCGTGCCGTTGCGTATCTGGTAGAGGATGCCGTCGCTCTCCGTCACGAGCGAGGTGGCTCCGAACAGGGCCTCCTCGGCCGCGGCAAACACGCGGCTGCTGCCAGCGGGGGTGCCGTCGGGGAGCGCGTAGTCCCGAACGGTGCCGTCGCGGAAGAACAGATGCAGGCGCGAGTCATCGGCCGCGAGGTCGAGCAGCGGCCCGTGGTCCATAGGTAGCTTTATTGCGGTCGGTGAGCCGGCCGGGTGCAGGGTATCGGCGTTTACGGTCCAGATGCGTCCGCGGCTGTCGCCGAAAAAGTCGGCGGGCGGCGTCGACGCACCGAGTCGGCGGAGCAAGGACTCCGTGTCGGGCACATAGGTCTCCGTGTCCAGATCTATGCATTGCAGCGTGCCCAGGTTCTTTATCCACAGATAGCGCCCGGCGTGCGAGAGATAGAGGTGATGGTAGCCCTCGTAGGCCGGCAGCGGTGCCGGTGTGCCGCCGCGAGGGTCGATGCTGGTGAAGTCCGAGCCGTCGAAGAGCTCCATGCCGGCCAGGGTGGCGAAAGCCATGCGACCGTCGTCGAGCCGGAGTATGCTGCGTATGTATGGATTGCCCTCGCGGTTCGCCACGGGCGAGAACAGCAGATTCTCCGCGACCGGTGCCGCGGGAGCGATTGCCGGGAGGAGCAGTGCGAGCAGAAGCAGAACCGTCCTATGCATAGGCTACCGGATATCGAGACTGCCGCTTTCAAAGCGGGCTATCGCGTCGATGAACAGTCGGCCGAAGCGCTGGGTCTTCACCTCGCCGGCGCCGTTGACGCGGCCGAATTCCTCCAGGGTGGCGGGGCGCAGGCGCGCCATGTCCTCCAGCGACGCGTCGGAGAAAATGAGGTAGGGCGGCATGCCCAGGCGGCGTGCCTCGGCGAGGCGCACTTTCTTCAGGGCGGCCACGAGGTCGGCGGCCGCGCGGCGGCCGGGTGCGGCGGCCGGACGGCGCGGCGTGCGCGCCTGCGGCTGGAACAGGGCCAGCATCACGCGTTCCTCGCCGCGCAGCAGGCGCATGCCGTAGGGGGTGGGGCGCAGATGGCTGTGGTCGTCGTAAGCGACGTCGAGAATGCCGAGCTGTATCATCTGCGAGATATAGTAGTTCCACTCGGCGGCGCTGAGGTCGGCGCCGACGCCGAAGGTGGGAAGGCGGTCGAAGCCGCGCGCCACAATGTCGCGCTGGCGCAGTCCGCGCAGGATGTCGCGCAGCATGTAGGCGCCGGTGCGGCATCCGGTGCGCACCACGGCGCTGAGGGCCTTCTGTACGGGGATGGTGCCGTCGAAGCGAACTGGCGCCGAACGGCACACGTCGCAGTTGCCGCAGTCACGGGTCTTCTCCTCGTTGAAATAGCTAAGGAGCATGCGCCGGCGGCACACGGAGGCGTCCACGAAGGCCTGCATGCGCGCCAGCTTCTCGGTGTTGATGGACCGGCGCGAGCTGTCGGTATCGTCGATGAAGCGCCTGAGGGTGATGATGTCGCCCACGCTGTGGAACATCAGGGCCTCGGCGGGGAGGCCGTCGCGCCCGGCGCGGCCTATCTCCTGGTAGTAGCTCTCGATGTTGGCCGGCATGTTGTTGTGCACCACCCAGCGGATGTTGCTCTTGTCGATGCCCATGCCGAAGGCCACCGTGGCGCAGATGACGCTGACCTCGCTGTTGATGAACGCACGCTGGGCGGCCTCGCGGACGGAAGCCGGCAGGCCGGCGTGGTAGCATGCGGCGCTGACGCCGGCGGCACGCAGGGCGGCCGTCATCTCCTCGGCCTTGCTGCGGCTGAGGCAGTAGACGATGCCGGAGTCGGAGGGGTAGGCTGCGGCGAGCTCGCGGATGCGGCGCACGCGCTCCTTCTTGCCCGGGTCGGGACACACATCGATGCTGATGTTGGGTCTGTCGAAGCTGCCTATCCACACGAAGGGGTCGCGCAGACCGAGCTGGCGCAGGATGTCGTCGCGCGTGAGGCGGTCGGCGGTGGCGGTGAGGGCTATGACCGGCACCTGCGGCAGCCGGGCCTTTATGCCCGCAAGCTCGGTGTAGACCGGGCGGAAGTCGTGGCCCCACTGTGAGATGCAGTGCGCTTCGTCGATGGCTACCATGCGTATGGGGAGCGCCCGACTCCAGGCGTCGAGGTCATGGACGAAGCGCTCGGGCGACGTGTAGAGAAGTTTTACGCGGCCCAGGCGCGCCTGCTCCAGACCCTCGCGCTGCTCGGCGTCGGGACGGTTGGAGTGTATGGCTACGGCCGGAATGCCGTTAGCCATGAGAGCCGTCACCTGGTCGTCCATAAGCGCTATCAGGGGCGACACCACGACGCAGAGGCCGTCGCTGAGCAGGGCGGGGAGCTGATAGCAGAGCGACTTGCCGCCGCCCGTGGGCATCAGCACCAGGGCATCGCGGCCCGAGGCCACGGCGCCGATGATTTCGGCCTGCCCCGGGCGCAGGCTGTCGTAGCCGTAGAAGCGGCGCAGCAGTGCCAGCGCCTGGCTGCGGAGGGTAGCGTCCATAGTCATCGGCGCATAAGGATGTAGCGCGCGAGGCGCGCCAGAATGAACATGGCGGCGAGGATAATCACTATCATGGCCGAGCAGGGCACGTCGGTGGCCGCGCCGGCAAAGAGTCCTGCCGTGCCGGCGGCGACGGCTATGGCCGCCGAGGCGAAGACCATGGGGCGGAAGCGGTGGCAGAACACCTCGGCCGTCATCATGGGCAGCGACATCATCGACATGAGTAGCATGACGCCCACGAGGCGGATGGTGAGCACGATGCACACGGCCACGAGCACCGTCATGGCATAGGATATGAAGCGCACGGGCAGCCCCTGCACGCGAGCGAAGTCGCGGTCGAAGGCCACGGCCACTATCTGGCGGAAGCGCATAGCGAAGAATCCGCACACCACCGCGGTGAAGACCGCGAAGGCCGCGAGGTCGGCGGCACTGATGGTGAGTATGTTGCCGAAAAGGAAGCTGTTCAGCTCGGGCACATAGCCGGGCGTGAGGAAGATGAACAGGACGCCGACGGCCATGCCGAGCGACCAGACGACGGCCACGGCCGAGTCCTCGCGCAGCCGCATGCGCTGCGACATCCATTCCACTCCGGCGGCCGAGGCGATGGCGAAGCCCGCGGCCGTCAGCACGGGGCTGATGCCTAAGAAGTAGCCCAGGCCGAGGCCGCCGAAGCAGGCGTGGGTGATGCCTCCGGCTATGGCCGTGAGGCGGCGCGTGACGATGTAGCTGCCCACCACGGCGGCCGAAAGGCTGATGAGCACCACGCCCGCGAGCGCGTATCGGAAGAATGTATAATCAAGGAAATCCATTGGCGTATCAGGTGTTAGAGTCGGCTCGGCTCGCACGGTTCTCGCTTACCATGAGCAGCAGCTCGTCGCGCACGGCCTGCGGCAGCTCGATGCCTCGCAGCTGGAGCGAGCGCGCCCATGGGGCGACGTCGTCGGGCAGGAGCGAGAGCAGTATGTCGCGGAACTGCTCCTCCTCGGCGCCGGTGTAGGCGTCGGCGGTGCGTCCGGCGTAGGCGTCCAGCTCCTCGTCGTCGAAGTATTCCACGGCCTCGCTGACGCCGGCCAGCAGTGAGTCCTTCTCGCACACCTCGTGCTGCCCGCAGCAGCCTTCGGGGCGCGGAGCCGCGGGAGGTGCGGCGATGCCGCGACGGCGGCAGTACAGCTCGTAGAGCAGGCACAGGGCGCCTACGACAACTATTGCAGAGAGAATGACGAGCGCGGCTTCCATCACTCCGCGTCCACCTCCTCCGTGGTGAATCCGGCGGCGCGCAGGTCGTGCCAGTAGGCCGGATATGACTTGGTGACGCACTCGGCGCCGTCGATGACTATGCCCGGGGCGAACACGGCCACGGGGGCCAGGGCCATAGCCATGCGGTGGTCGGCGTGCGTGTCGAAGACGGGCATCTCCGTGACGGGCACGCGGCGGCCTTCCCAGGAGAGGACTCCGCGGTCGTAGCCGGCGACGACGCCCATGCGGGCCAGCTCGGCGATGAGGGCGTCGACGCGGTCGCACTCCTTGTCGCGGAGTGCGGCGCAGCCGTGCAGCTCGAAGGGCACGCCCAGCATGGCGCAGGTGACGGCAAGGGCCGGCACGAGGTCGGGCGTGGGGGCGCAGTCCAGCTCGAGGCGCGCGTGCATCTCGGGATCGGCGCAGAGGTGGGCGCCGCCGGCGTCGAAGGTCGTCACCACGCCGAGGCGGGTGAAGATGCCGGCGACGGCACTGTCGCCCTGCTGCGAGGGCATGGAGAGGCCGGGCAGGTCGATGAACCCGGCCGTGAGGGCGCCGATCTCGTACCAGAAGGCGGCGGCGCTCCAGTCGGGCTCGACGTCGGGCGCCTCGGGCGCCGAGTATTCGCCTGGGCTCACGTGTACGGCGATGCCGTCGCGCGCGCAGTCGATGCCCCGGCGGCGCATCATGGCGAGGGTCATGTCGATGTAGGGCAGCGAGGGCTGGTTCCAGTCGATGGTGAGGTCGAGACCGTTCTCCATAAGCGGTGCGGCCATGAGCAGTGCCGAGACGAACTGCGAGGAGGCTGCGGGTCCGAGCGTGAGGGCTCCTCCGGGCAGGCGGCGTCCGCGCACGGCCACGCCTGCGGCCGTCGGCTCTACGTCGGCTCCGAGAGTGCACAGCATGTCGAGCAGCGGCGCGACGGGGCGTCGCATCAGGGCGTCGCTGCCCGTGAGGGTGACGTCGGCGCCGGGAGTGGCGGCGAGCAGAGCCGCGCCGAAGCGCAGGGCGGCGGCGCTGTCGCCGGCGTCGGCCGTGCCGCTGCGGGCAGCGGCCACGCGGCGCATGGCCTCGGTGTCGGCACATTCGGCCAGGGGGGCGTCATAGCGTGCGCCGAAGGCAGCGAGGGCGGCGGCGCGTACGCTCATGCTCTTGCTCAGGGGGAGGGCCACGGTGGCCTCGAGCATCTCTTCCGGGGGGAATATGCGGAGTCTCATGGGCGCACCTCCTTGGCTACGGCGTCGCGTATGTGGTCGAGGGCCTCGGTGAGCACACAGCGCGGGGTGCCGACGTTGAGGCGCGTGAAGCCCTTGCCCTGCTCGCCGAACATGGTGCCGTCGTTGACGGCCAGGCGGGCGTCCTCGAGCAGCATGCGCATGAGCTCCTTCTGGTCGAGGCCGAGGCGGTTGAAGTCGAGCCAGACCAGGAACGAGGCCTGCGGGCGGATGACGCGCACGCCGGGGATGTGGCGCGCCACATAGTCGGCGGCGAAGTCGATGTTGTCCTCCACGTAGCGGAGCATCTGGTCGAGCCACGGCTCGCCGGCGGTGTAGGCGGCCTCGGCGCCTATGGTGCTGAACACTACGGGCGCGGAGAACTCGTTGACCTCCATCCAGTGATAGAAACCGCTGCGGAGGGCGGGGTTCTTGACGACCATCCAGGAGCTGACGAGGCCGGGGATGTTGAAGGTCTTGCTGGGCGCGCCGAGCATGACGCCGACGGCGCGGGCGTCCTCGCCTACGCTGAGGAAGGGTATGTGGCGGCGTCCGTGCAGCATGAGGTCGCCGTGGATCTCGTCGCTGACGACGACGGTGCCCGTCTCGCGGGCGAGTGCGGCCACGCGGCGGAGGGTGTCCTCGTCCCACTGTATGCCTATGGGGTTATGGGGATTGCAGAGAATGAGCATGCGCGGACGCTCGCGGCGCAGGAGGTCGGCGAGGCCGGTCAGGTCCATGGAGTAGCTCTCGCCGTCGAAGGCGAGGGGATTCTCGAGCACGCGGCGCCCGTTGCCCTCGATTACCATGCGGAAGGGATGGTAGACGGGCGGCTGGATGACGACGCTGTCGCCGCGGTTGGTGAAGTAGTTGACGCACAGTGCGATGCCCTTGACTACGCCGGGGATGAAGGCGAGCTCCTCGCGCGAGATGTCGAAGCCGTGGCGGCGGTGCTGCCAGTCGATGATGCTCTGCCAGTAGGCGTCGGGCGCGGCGGAATAGCCGAGCACGGGGTGCTCCAGGCGGTGGCCCAGCGCGGCGATGATGTCGGGACATACGGCGAAGTCGAGGTCGGCAATCCACAGGGGCGTGACGTCGTGGCGCCCGAACATGGCGTCGAGCCCCTCGTACTTCACGGCGCCGGTGTGGCGGCGGTCGATGACGCAGTCGAAATCGTATTTCTTCATTTTGCTGATTGTGTTTTCCTGCACAAATTTACTACTTTCGGGGCATTCGGCCAAAAAGATTTGCCTATGTGGCTCGAAATCGTTAACTTTGCAGCCAAATATGTAGTTATAAAAAAATTAAAAGCATTTTATGAATCCAATCAAGAAAACCATCACGCTTGCCGACGGCCGCGAGATCACACTCGAGACCGGCAAACTTGCCAAGCAGGCTGATGGAGCTGTGGAGCTCCGCATGGGCAACACGATGCTTCTTGCCACCATCGTTTCCGCCAAGGAGGCAGGCGAGGGCGTCGACTTCATGCCCCTGACCGTGGAGTACAAGGAGAAGTTCTCCGCAGCAGGCCGTTTCCCCGGCGGCTTCCTCAAGCGTGAGGGCCGTGCCGGCGATTATGAAATCCTGACAGCACGCCTCGTTGACCGCGTGCTCCGCCCGCTTTTCCCCGACAATTATCATGCAGACACGTTCGTGAACGTGACTCTGTACAGCGCCGACGGCGTTGACATGCCCGACGCTCTGGCCGGCCTGGCCGCCAGCGCCGCGCTCACCGTCAGCGACATACCTTTCAACGGCCCCATCGCCGAGGTGCGTGTGGCCCGTATCGACGGCAAGTTCGTCATCGACCCCACTTTCGAGCAGCTCGAGAAAGCCGACATGGAACTGATGGTCGGCGCCACCGCCGAGAACATCATGATGGTGGAGGGCGAGATGGACGAGGCCAGCGAGGCTGACCTTCTGGCCGCCCTCAAGACAGCCCACGAGGCCATCAAGGACATGTGCCGCGTGCAGCTGGAGCTGGCCGAGGCAGTAGGCGTGGTTAAGCGCGAGTACTGCCATGAGGTCAATGACGATGACCTGCGCAAGGACGTGCACGAGAAGTGCTACGACAAGGCCTACGCCATAGCCAAGGCCGGCTGCGCCGACAAGCACTGGCGTCAGGACAGCTTCGACGCCATCTGCCAGGAGTACATCGACGCCCTCCCCGAGGAGGAGCGCGAGGCCAAGGAGGCTCTGGTGCGCCGCTACTACCACGACGTGGAGAAAGAGGCCATGCGCCGCTGCGTGCTCGACGAGGGCATACGCCTGGACGGCCGCAAGACCAACGAGATACGCCCCATCTGGTGCGAGACCGACTATATCCCCGGCCCTCACGGATCGGCCGTGTTCACCCGCGGCGAGACGCAGGCCCTGGCTACCGTCACCCTGGGCACGAAACTCGACGAGAAAATCCTCGACGAGGTGCTGATACAGGGTCACGAGCGCTTCCTGCTGCACTACAACTTCCCGCCCTTCTCGACCGGCGAGGCCAAGCCGCAGCGCGGCGTGGGACGCCGCGAGATAGGCCACGGCAACCTGGCCCACCGCGCGCTGAAGCGCATGTTCCCGGACAACTTCCCCTACGTGTGCCGCATCGTCAGCGACATCCTCGAGAGCAACGGCTCGTCGTCTATGGCTACCGTATGCGCCGGCACGCTGGCTCTGCTTGACGCCGGCGTGAAGATGAAGAAGCCCGTGGCCGGCATTGCAATGGGTCTCATCAGCGACGAGGGATGCACCAAGTACGCCGTGCTCAGCGACATCCTGGGCGACGAGGACCACCTGGGCGACATGGACTTCAAGGTGACGGGCACCGCCGACGGCATCACGGCCACGCAGATGGACATCAAGTGCGACGGCCTGAGCTACGAAATCCTGGAGAAGGCCCTCATGCAGGCCCGCGAGGGACGTCTGCACATCCTGGGCAAAATCCATGACACCATCGCGGAGCCGCGCCACGACTACAAGGCACACGTGCCCCGCATCGTCACGATGCTCATTCCCACGGAGCTTATCGGCGCCGTCATCGGCCCGGGCGGAAAAATCATCCAGGGCATCCAGGAGGCCAGCGGCGCTACCGTCAGCATCGACGAAATCGACGAAGGCGGATTTATAGAGGTGGCTGCACCGAACCGCGACAGCATCGACAAGGCGCTTGAGCTTATCAACGCTATCGTGGAACTCCCCGAGGAGGGCAAGGTGTACACCGGCACCGTGCGCAACATCATGGACTTCGGCGCATTCGTGGAGTTTATGCCGCACCGCGACGGTCTGCTGCACATCAGCGAAATCTCGTGGAACCGTCTGGAGAACATGGAGGCCAGCGGCCTGAAGGAAGGTGACACCGTGGAGGTGAAACTCATAGAGATAGACAAGAAGACGGGCAAGTACCGTCTGTCGATGCGCGCCCTCCAGCCCAAGCCGGAAGGCTATGTGGAGCCCCAGCGCCGCGAGCGTGGCCCGCGCCGCGAGGGTGGAGAAGGCCGTGGTCCGCGCCGTGAACGCGGTCCGCGCCGCGACGGCGGTGACAGGCAGTAAGTCCTGACCCCATTCTGAATACAGCGGGGGAGCATCGGAAAATCCGATGCTCCCCCGCTGCGTTTGTTAAGGATGGATATGAATAAACGGGAGCAAGACGGATTAAAATTGCGGCTTCCCGCGGGCGGGTGCTGAGCACTGCGGGCGCGGGAAGCCGGTTGCTGATGTGTGTTGATAACGGGGGTCAGTAGCGGACGGTGCGGGAGGCGAGGAGGCGTCCTTTGTGCCAGATTTCGAAGCGGTAGCCGTTGCAGCTCCAGCCGTCGCTGTTGCCCCAGCCGGTGAGCTGCTGGGTGCCGTAGTTGTTCCAGGGGGTGAAGGTGTACTGGTAGCTGTAGCCTGCGGGCGAGCTGCTTTCGCGCTGGAGCTCGCCGTCGGCGCTGATTACCTTGACCTGGAGGGTGGTGCTGAGGCCGGTGCTCTTGGTGCGGTAGCGGATCTTGGGGGTGACGTACTTGGACCGGCTGTTGATGGTGTGGCTGATGACGTTGCAGTTGCGGTCGGTGTTGACGAAGTCGAAGCCGGTGATGGCGAGGTCGTCACCGTCGACCGTGACGTCGGTTTTCTTGCCGGTGATGACGTCGCCGTAGACGAATACGGGCTGGTACGTGCCGAGGCGGCTCTTGCGGACGTCGGAGAGCATTTTGCCGGCGGGGACGTCGCCGTTGTCGACGCGCTCGACGGTGCCGTCTGGCTTCAGCTCGTAGACGCCGTAGATGCTGCGGTCGCCGCGTGAAATGATGAAGGCGAGTCCTTCGCCGCCGTCGGCCTTACTGCGCACGACGGAGTTGGGCGACAGGCGCTCGGGGATGTCGCGTATCTGCCAGTCGCTGAAGTCGATGTCGGCGTTGGCCTGAATGAGGTCGAGGACAGCCATGCGTGAGGGCTGGTCCTGGAGCAGGCGGTTGTCGCCGATGATGCGTACGACCTGCTGGTAGGTGTTTTCGCTGATGAGCTGGTCGCGGCGGACGTAGCACTCGGGGGAGCCGTCGGCCTTGACGCGGGCGAGGTCGCCTTCGTTGGCGAGAAGCTTGAACTCTACGCCGGAGCCGGCCCGGGAGAACGGCTGCTTCGTTTCTTTGTCGAGCAGGTCTATGGGGGCGATGTTGCGCATGGAGGGTGAGTTCTTCACCATCTGATAGTAGTTGTAGCTGCTGACGCCCCAGCCTATGAGGGCGATGAGGATGACGCCGATGATGGAGCCTACGATGAGGTTGCGGCGACGGCGTTTCTTCCTTTCCCAGGGCTTTTCGATGATGGTGCGCGGCGTGGGCGTGGGACGGGGCGTTGGCGTGGGCCGCGGGGTGGGGTTGGGCCGCGGGGTTGGCTGCGGGGTGACGCTGCCGACATTGAAGTAGGTGGTGTAGATGCTGCGTCCGCGCCAGTAGAGCTCGAAGCGGTAGCGGCCCTTGCGGTAGCAGGTGCCCTGTCGGTTGCCGAAGCCGTTGATGGTGTATTTGTTGTCGCCGGCCTGGACGGACATGTCGCAAGTCAGGGTGTACGGACCATTGTCGGAGGAGTTGATGAGGCGGTTGCCGGCGGGGTCGAAAATGCTGTAGCTCAGCTGAATCTTGCCGAGGCGCTTGGAGCTGTAATAGGATATGACGGGACTGGCGTACTGGGTGTTGACGGGGAGGTAGGCGTTGTTGAGAATGTCTCCGTCGTAGGTGATGTTGTTGAAGGTTATGCTCTTGATGAGCAGTTCGGTGCCGTCGATCTGGGGCTCGTTGATTACAAAGTTCTTGGAGAATATGAGCTTGCCGTCGTGGTAGAGCTCGTAGCGGTAGGTGCCGGGGCGGTAAATGTCGCCGCGCGACGAGCCGAAACCTGTGCCGAGGACGGTGTTGTCGGCGGTGCTGCCTAATGTGACTTTGTAGGAGCTGGTGTAGGGTCCGGAGGTGCCGGTCAGGCGCATCATGGTGCCGTCGGGCTCGAATATCTTGTAGCTCAGTTCCACCTCTCCGACGTAGCGGCTGCAATATACATGGAGTTCGGGCGTGACAAACTGTGTGTCGATTGGCAGCGGGCCGCGGGAGATGATGTCGCAGTGGATGTCGGCGTTGATGAAGACGATGTCGTTGATGACGAAGCCGCTGCCGGGGGTGGGCTTCGGGGTTGGTTTCGGGGTTGGTTTCGGCGTGGGCCGCGGCGTTGGTTTGGGAGTGGGCTTGGGCACGGGGCGGCTGTTGCCGTATAGCTTGCGGAGCGCTTCGCTGAACTCGCCGAAGGTGGCGGCGTCCTGTGTGTACATGATCTTGGCGGTGCCGCGCACTTCCTTGCTGTGGGTGATGATGTCGCGGTTGTTGCCGTGCATCACGTCGCAGCTGCTCAGGATGCCGATCATCTCGTTGGCCTCGTTCTTGAGCTCTGAATCGAACGGGCGTGTGCGCCATGCCTCGGTAAGGAATTCGAGGGCGGTCTGCTCCTCGACCGACATCAGGTCCTTGTGTTCCTTAAGGAATTTGACCGAGTCGAACCATCGTTTAGTCTTTTGCGATAGGATTATCCTGTCCATAATTATAAACAGCCTCTTAATCAACAGGGAGAGGCCTTGACTCTGCGCCGGTCCCTCCCTGTTCTATCATTGTCTTATAGAGTATTATTCAACAATAGCTTTTGCAACGAGCTCGATGGAGCGTTGCAGCTCCTCTGCATTCTTGATGCCGGAAATGTGCAGCTCGAAGTCGGTTTTTTCTTTCTGTGCCACGAGTGCGGAGATGGAGAGGATGCCCTCGTTGTCGATCTTGTAGGTGAGCTGGACCTCGGTGCCCTTGGGGTACTGGCCCTTCAGGGGCATCGTGTGCTTGTGCACGCAGGTGCAGAACTTGCGGTCGACGGTCTCGTGCTCCTCGGGGTTGGTGAAGTCGCTCTCGTAGACGTCGAGCTCTACGCCGGTCTGGTTGTCGTAGACGGTGTAGAAGGTCTTGGTGAGGTTGATGGGGAGCGACGTGTTGGCGAAGATTATGTTGCCCACCTGCTCGTTGACGAGGCTTGTGCCGTAGGTTTTGCTGGTGACGTTGACAACGACGGTGCGGTCGGTGCGCAGGGGCTGGGGCTTCTCGTCGATCTCGCCGTTCTCGTACTTCTCGATGGCGTCGGCGTAGGCGGCGTTCATGGCGTAGATGGCAGCGCCCTTGGCCACGCACTCGTCGGGCTCGTTGAGCTTGGCGTCGCAGCCGAATCGCGCGTCGAGAGCTCTCTTCACCTGGGGCATCTTGCTGCTGCCGCCCACGAGGAGGAATTCGTCGATGTTGTTGTAGCCCTTCTGCTTGGCGATGTCTATGACCTTCTGGGTCATGTCGAGGGTATCGTTGAGCAGATTCTGGGTGAGTGATTCGAAGGTGTCGCGTGTGATCTCGATGCGTGCCGACATGCCGTCGTACTGGATGTTGGCGCGGACGTTCTCCTTGGCGGTGAGGAGCTTTTTCTTGAGCTCGGCTTCGAGAAGGAGGGTGTACTTGAGCTCGGCGTTGTCCTCGAGGGTGTAGGATGTGCCGTTGGCCTCGTTGAAGGCTGCCAGCATGTACTCGGCCAGGAGTGTATCCCAGTCTATGCCGCCGAGATGGTGGTCGCCGCCGGTGGCTATAACCTTGATGGCGCCGCCGTTGACGTTGATGATGGTGACGTCGAATGTGCCGCCGCCGAGGTCGTAGACGAGCACCGACTTCTTCTGGTCGGTCTTGAGGCCGTAGCTGATGGCGGCGGCCGTGGGTTCGTTGATGATGGCGAGCACGTTGAGGCCGGCTGCGGCTCCGGCCTGCTTGGTCTGCACGCGCTCCTTGGTGCCGAAGTAGGCGGGGCAGGTGATTACGACGTCCTTGATGGGCTCGGGATTGTCGCCGAGGTCGTTGGCGTCCTTGACGAGTTTCTTGAGGATGAAGCCGGAGATTTCGGCGGGGTCGTAGTGGTAGGGCAGCGTGTTGTTGGCCTTGTCGAAGGCCTCGTCGATGCCGATCTGGCGCTTGATGAGGATGACGGTCTTGTCGGGCTCGGTGGCGAGCAGGTCCTTGGCTTCCTTGCCTACGACCACGTGCTCGGCGCTGTCGAAGTATACCGCGGAGGGCGTGGTGTTGTCGCCCTCGAAGTTGCGTAGGATGGTCGGCTGGTCGTATTTGTCAATCTGGGCGATGCAACTGTAGGTGGTGCCCAGGTCGATGCCGTAGACGGCGCGGTTGTTGCTCATTTTATGATGGTTTATTTGGTTTTGTTTTCAAGACGGTAGGCTATGACGACGGCCTGCTTCACGATGCGGTTGTCCTGAATGTTGCGGAAACCGCGCTGCCGACAGGAGGAGATTGTGCCTGCCACTTCGGGGTCGGAGGTGGGCATGGTCTGCACGGCATAGTGGAGTCGGGGCTCGAAAGTGTCGCCGGCGTGTGGACCGAAGGGCACGATGTCGAATTCGTCTTCCAGCACGTCCTGCACCATAAGCATTGCGGCCTCGATGTGGCGTGCGGCCTCGGAGGGCTTGCCGCCTTCGTCTACGGCGGTGCGGCTGAGGCTGTTGAAGGAGTCGGAGAGGTGGGTGTACACGCGGATGACGGCGTTCAGATATGGCTTCGTGGCCTTGGCGATGACGTCGCCCTGAAGGTTGAGCATCTCGGCGTGCATCTTCTTGATGAGGTCGTCCTTATAGGCATTGTCGCCGGCAAGTTCTATTATCTTGTCGAGCTTCGCCATCACCTCGGCGGGTGCCGCTTCGGCTTCCCGTGGTTTTTCGGCAGGCTTTTCAGCGGGTTTCTCTTCCTCTATTATAATGGGCTCGTCCTTGTGCTTCGCCAGGTCCTCGACCTGCTTCTCAAGCTCGCGGCAGCGCTCGCTGAGCTTTGCGTACTTGTCGTAAAGCTCCTCGTTCTTGAGCCGCAGCGTGGCGAGTTCCTCTTCGGCTCCTTGCGCGCGTTTTTTATAAGAACGTATTTCGTCCTCTTTCATCGTAAGCTGCTCCTCGATTTCCTTGAGCCGCTTTTTATCGTCAGAGTCTTTCTCTTTGTTAAAGAAACCTGGCATAGTGTTGTGGTATTGATATGGTTTTTGCAAAATTACGAAAAAGAGAATGAGCTGGCATTTCTCATGTATTAAATAAGATTAAATATTATTTCGTTATGTTAAATTTTGCATACCCTGCTACATTTGAAGCCAATCGGATGGGTCTTTGAAGCTTACGCGTTGCAAAATTGAGATTTAATTTTTATTTTTGCGACATGGAAAAGCCCACAGAACAATATGATGTGTTCATATCCTGCAAGAGCGAGGACTATGAAGATGCCGCGAAGATACACGAATATCTGAACCGGAACGGCGTGAAGGCGTTTCTCGCCTCGCAGGACCTGCGGAGCATAGGCGAGTCGGAGTACCGCGACGCTATCACCGAGGTGATACGCCAGGCCTATCACATGATAGTGTTCGCCTCCAGGCCGGAGTATGTGGATACCACGTGGGTGAAGTACGAGTGGGATCTGTTCATGATTGCCTCTCTTAACCATCTTAAGCGCGGACAGCTGCTGACGGTACTGAAGGGAATACGCCCCAAGGACATAAACCTCGCCCTGCTGCGGTATCAGTCGTTCGACTTCAACAGCTATGAGGCAGAGCTGCTGGACTATGTGCAGACTCCGCAGTCGCGCAAGCGGGCCGAGAAAGAGGCCGCGCAGCGCCGTCAGGCCGAAGAGCTGCAGCGCCGCCGCGAGTCGCTGCTGAAGGCCGGACGCACGTACCACGAGCATGTGGCGGAATTGCAGTCGGTATATGTGGCAAACGTCAACATGCTCGCCGCATCGCTGGGCATCGAGAATCGCAAGTGCCCCGTATGCGGTGCCGAAGTGCCTTTGGCCGATGCGTTCTGCGGACGTTGCGGCGCGCCGGTGTCGCCTCTTATCGGAATTGCGGGTGCCGAAGCACTGCTCGCCGCCGACGAGAAGCAGCTGCGCCTGCTGCGCGACGTCTACCTGCACAGCGTGGCTGCCGACGCCGAAGTGGCCGGCCTGAAAGAGAATCTGCGCGAGGCCACGGCAGAGGGCGAGCACATGCGCCAGGCCCTGGACCGCATGAAGGCTACCGTGCGCGATTACGCCGCCGTGCTGCGCCGCTGCGATGAGCTTGAGGACAAGCTTCTGCAATGCCAGTCGCGCAGCGAGCGCGAAATCAACCGCCTGAAGCAGGAACTGCAGCAGTGCGGCCCCTCAGGCATCGACAAGCATCATAAATAAAATTACTCTTCGCTGTCCAGCAATCCGGGACGGAGGCGGCGTGTGCGGGCTATGGCCTGCTCGCGGCGCCACTCGGCTATGCGCGCCTCGTGGCCGCTGAGCAGGATGTCGGGCACTCGCCAGCCGTTGTAGTCGGCCGGCCGGGTGTAGATGGGCGGTTCCAGCAGGCCGTCCTGGAATGAATCCTTGAGGGCGCTCTGCTCGTCGCCCAGTACGCCGGGTATCAGCCGCACAACGGCGTCGGCTATTATGGCCGCCGGCAGCTCGCCGCCCGTCAGCACATAGTCGCCGACGCTGATTTCGCGGGTGATGAGATGCTCGCGTATGCGGTAGTCGATGCCCTTGTAGTGTCCGCAGAGGATTATGATGTTGTTCAGTAGCGAGAGGCGGTTGGCCATGGGCTGCGTCAGCAGTTCGCCGTCGGGGGCGGTGAAGATGACCTCGTCGTAGTCACGCTCGGCCTTTAGAGCCGATATGCAGCGGTCCACGGGCTCCACCTGCATCACCATGCCGGCCTCGCCTCCGAAGGGGTAATCGTCTACTTTGCGGTGCTTGTTGGTGGTGTAATCGCGCAGGTTGTGCACCTTGATTTCCGCAAGGCCGCGCTTCTGCGCACGTTCCAGGATAGAGCAGTTGAGAGGCCCCTGCAGCATCTCGGGCAGTACGGTGATTATATCTATTCTCATTTTGTTCCTCTCTTATTCAATCGTTATGCGCAGCGGATTGTCGAGGCGGGTGCGGAAGTCGGCGAGGGTCTGTTCCCATGCTTTCATGTCCGGCATGCCGCCTTTGCTCCACGCGCTGCCCCACCAGTAGGTGTAGTTTTCGCCGCGGGTATAGGGTGCGGGGGCGAGTATGTGGCCGATGGCATCGCCTGCCGGCTCGGCGGAAGGAGTATATTGGAATCCGGCGGCATCGGGAGCCACGACACCGCAGAAGATGACGCCGTTGCCGTTGGCGGCATTTTCGGTGGAGTCGGCGTATGCCATGAAGCCGTGTTCTGCATCGAGGGTGTAACCTTCGGGGTTCTGACGGTGAACCACGATGCCGGGAGCTATCTGTGCGCCTGCCGGCAGCTTGCCGTCGAAGCGCACGGTGGTGCGGTTGAGCCAGCTGCCGCGGTCGAGGGTTATGACGCGGTTTTCGGCTGTGGAGTCGCCGTAGCTCAGCTCTACGGAGAAACGCAGCGGGCCTGCATCAAGAATTTTGTGCTCCGTGAAGCAGTAGGGATAGACGATGCGTCCTGCCGAGTCGAGCAGGGCTGCGGTGCCTCCGCCGAGAGTGGGACCTACGGCGTAGACGTCCATGCCCTCGCCGTGGTCGACGTGGAAGGATATGTGGTTCACGATGTCGTCGTGCATGCGTTTCTCAAGCACGGGAGTGGCGACGGATTTGGTCCAGATGTCGTAACCGAAGGCGCGCTCGCCCGAAGCCTGGAGCGCGGGGCCGTAGGCACGGTAGGCCGACCGGTCGTTCTCCCAGGCCATGTCGTCCTTGCGCTCGGGGAAAAGGCGTCCGTAGACCAGGGTGTCGACCGGGGCCGGTGTGCCTTCCACGATGGTGTAGACGGCCGAGTCGCCGGCGGCAGCCGTGGCTGGGAATATGAGCAGGCTGTCGTGTGTGAGCTGATAGGGCACTTCCTCGTCGCCGAGCATCAGCTTTATCTCTTTGCCGTCGCGCAGCAGGGGCACGTCGGCCGCGGCAACTTCCACAATTTCGCCGTCGGCGGCTACGGACGAATCGTTATGGACGGTGATGGTATGGGGCCGTTCGGCGCATGAGGCGAGGGTCAGCACGGCGAGAGCGTTTATAAACAGAGTACGCATAATCTGATTATTGAGGAAAATTAGGTAATTTTGGACGGTAAACCGAATTAACTGGTGCAAATTTAATCATAAAAACGCGAAATGAAGGCCAAACTACTCATTTTATCTATAATATGTGTGCTCATGGTGGCCATTCCGGCCGCCGCAGGCAAGAATATCAAGCATCCGTCGCTGCTCTTCACTCCCGAACGCGTGGCTGCGGCCAAGAAGGCTGCGGCATCCGACAGCGTGCGCGCTGCAGCCGTGCGCGGCATCATGAAGCGCGCCGACGCAGTTGTGGCTAAGCCCGACGTGATGAAGATGGAGTACCCCGCACTGGCCTGGCAGTGGACAGGCGGCCGCAAGTATGCCGACGCGCTGCGCTCAATGCTGCTGAAAGTGGCGGCTACTCCGAGCTGGGCCAATGCCGAGATGATGGCGCGCGACCCGCAGTGGCGCAGCGAGTTGCAGATGGCCCATCGCTCGTTTCAGTGCGCGCTGGCCTACGATGCGATATACAACTATCTGAGCGCCGCCGACCGCGACACCATAGCCCGCGGACTGTGGCGTCTGGCCGGCGAGCCGCTGCTCGGCGACTGGCTGCTGGAGCCCTCGCGCATCCACTCTCTCAACAGCATGGGTCACAACTGGTGGACGTCGTGCGTCGGCATGGGCGCCATACTCGCCATGGCTATCGGCAACGAAGTGCCGGAAGCCGCCACTGCCGCCGAGGCTGCCGTCGAGGCGCTGCCCGAGTGGTTTGCCTTTGCAGGCGACGCCATTCAGCAGAAGCCCCGCACATTCGACCGTGCGGGCGGCATGTACGAGAGCATCAACTATGCCAGCTTCGGCATCACCGAGGCGCTGCTGCTGCGCCTTGCGTGGCTCAACAGCCATCCCGGCGCCAAGCTTGAGGACATAGAGCAGATGCGTCTGCTGCCCGACTTCTTCGCCCATGTGTCGTACCCGCGCACAGGCATGCTGTACAGTATCAACTTCGGCGACAGCCACAAGAACGTCACCGGCGAGAGCAGCATGCTGCTGGCCTATGCGATGGGCGTCAAGGACCCCGTCACGCTATGGTACGCCGGGCAGATTGAGGCCGGTCAGCACCGCGAGGGCATGCCCCTGACCTTCCCGATGGGTCTGCTCTACACCCCCGACCTGAGCAACGCCCCCGCCGAGCCGGCTCTGCCGCTGAGCAAGCTGTGGAGCGACTTCGGCTGGGCCACCATGCGCGACTCGTGGAAAAGGGATGCACGCATGCTCGCCGTGAAAAGCGGCGCCACCTGGAACCACTCGCACGCCGACGCCAACTCGCTGATACTCTTCGATAAAGGCGTGGATATAATAAAGGATGCCGGCAACTGCTCCTACGGCAAGCCCGAATACCGCAACTACTTCTTCCAGAGCGACGCCCACAACGTGGTGAAATTCAACGGCGAAGGTCAGCCGCGCTACCAGCAGTACCACGGCGCGTCGCTGCCCGGTTCGCTGCACAATCTGCTGGATGACGGCCACACACGCTACGTTATGGCCGACGGCACCGGTCCCATGTCGCACCTGCTGTCGCGCAATCAGCGCCACTATCTGTGGCTTGGCGACGTCATCCTCGTCATAGACGACCTGCACAGCCACGAACCCGGCACCTGGGAATGGCTGTGGCATCCCAACGGCGATGTGCGCAAGCGCGGAGGCGACATAGAGATAACCAACGGCGAAGCCCGCGCCACTATACGTCCGCTGTATCCGCAGACGCTGGCTCCCAGCAATTTCGTACACGACTATCCCGAGATGCTGTACTGGGAGATAAAGACCGCCCCCACCGAGGACCTCAAAGGCACCGAGGAGTACTGGAGCCTGCACCTGCCGGGCACCACCGACCGCGTCAAAGGCGTCACCGCCATCATCCTCGGCGACCCCAAGGCCGTGAACATCACCCGCCGCGAGGGCAAGGACTGGATAGGCCTGCGCATAGAGCAGGGCGGCAAGGCCACCGATGTGTACATCAATCAGCTGGCCGACGGGCGTCTGATGCACCTCAACTCCTGGATTGAGGCCGACGGCTGGTCGACCGACGCCTATATGCTCGTCGCAGCTGACGGCGGCCGCGACCTCGGAATAATCCACGGCAGTTCGCTGCGACGCGAGGGTAAGCCAGTATTCTCGTCGCTCGCCAAGCTTAACGTGCTGGCCCGCGAGGTGGGCACATCCCGGCAAAGCGTCGAAGTCTGCGGCCAACCGCGCATGCGCTTCACCCTCGGCGGCAAGAAATATGACATCTCAGATGGTAAATGATAGTTTTAGGTATTAGAGTGTAATAGACCGGTTGCGTCGGATGTGAATCCGGCGCAATTCTTTTATAAAAACATTAGGTAATATGCGCCGTTCAGCCGTATTCAAGATAAAAGAACTGAAAAAGCATGAATCTACTGGCATTATCAGCGCTGACGGCGTTGTCGCTCGTATCGCCCGACGGCTCGCAGCGCATCGACATACGGCATGCGGTGGACCCCGACTCGGTGGCTGCGGTGAGCTACGACGTTTCGTTCCGCGGCCGCCCCGTCGTCACGGGCGGCAGAATGGGACTCGACCTCGACAACCGGTCGTGGGAGATGGCGCTGGCGCTGGGCAAGCGTAGCCTCGCCCAGCCCGAACGCTGGATGGACCTTATGCGTCTCGACAGCGTCACTTATCAGCAGGCCGACACCACGTGGCATCCCCTCTACGGAGAGCGCTCCACGGTGCGCGACCGCTGGAACGGCGGCACACTGCACCTCTCGCGCCACGACGCCTCGAAGTACCGCCTCGACATAGAAGTACGAGCCTACGATGAAGGCGTGGCCTTCCGCTACTTCTTTCCGGAGCATCCTGCTGCCGTGTTCCATAAAGTCACCGACGACCTCACCACCTACCGCCTGCCCGAGGGCACGATGCTCTGGGCCGAGGAGTGGGCGCAGGCACCCTTCATGCGTGTGAGTCCCGACTCGCTCACGCACCCCGTGGAGCGCGCACTGACGATTGAATACCCCGGCGGCTACTGGGGCGCGCTGACCGACGCCGACGTCGACGACTGGTGCCTCACGCGCTTCGACTCGCGCGGCGACGGCACACTCGGCTCCGTGATGTATTCGCCGGTCGACATCGTCACCTATTACGCCACTCCGTGGAAAGTGATAATGGCGGCCGACACGCCCGGACAGCTGCTTGAGCACAACGATATCGTCCTCAACCTCAACCCGGCCTGCCGGATAGCCGACGCGGAAGAGTGGGTGAAGCCAGGCACCATCATGCGCGAGACCACTATCAGCACCGAGGGAGCTATCCGCACTCTTGATTTCTGCGCCGAACACAACATACCCTACATGCTCTTCGACTGGCTGTGGTATCTGCCCTGCACCAGCCACGACGGCGACGCCACCAAGGTGGTGGACAAGCTCGACATGCCCCGCGTGGTGGAGTACGCCCGCGAGCGCGGCATAGGCATATGGCTCTACGTCAACCAGCATGCGCTGATGAAGCAGCAGCGCGAACTGTTCCCGCTACTGCACGAGTGGGGCATAGTCGGCATCAAAAGCGGTTTCGTGCAGTACGCCTCGCACCGCTGGGCCACATGGCTGCACGACATGGTGCGCTATGCCGCCGAGAACAGGCTGATGATGAACATACACGACGAGTTCCGTCCCTCAGGCTTCTCGCGCACATATCCCAACCTGCTCACCCAGGAGGGCATACACGGCAACGAGGAGTGGCCCGACGCCACCCACAACGTGACGCTGCCCTTCACGCGCATGATCAACGGCGCCGCCGACTACACGATATGCTACTTCGACAAGCGCCTGCGCAACACGCATGCCCACCAGCTGGCCGCCAGCGTGGTATTCTACTCGCCGTTGCAGACCATACTCTGGTACGACACCCCCGCGCGCTACCACGGAGAGCCTGAAATAGAATGGTTCGAACGGCTGCGCACCGTGTGGGACGACTCGCGCGTGCTGTCCGGCTACCCGGGCGAGCACGTGGTGATGGCACGCCGCAGCGGCGACGACTGGTGGCTCGGAGCCATGACCAACAACGACGCCCGCGACCTCAGCGTCGACTTCAGTTTCCTGGAGCCGGGCGCCACCTACACCGCCCGCGTGTTTACGGATGACCCTGCCGTCGACACCGCGACCCACGTACGCTGCGCCACACAGAAAATTACTTCCGACACAAAAATGTCGCTCAATCTCCAGCCTCGCGGAGGAGCTGCCATGATAATCACAAAAGATTGATATGAAACGTTTTGAGATATTAGCCCTTGCTTTTATATCCCTCGTGTCGGGCGCATGTTCAAGCGCCGGAACCGCCGAGCGCGTCAACGCCGATGCCGACCTTGCCTACTGCAACGAGAAAGTGCATGCCGCCCTCAGTCATCTGCCGGCCGACACCACCGTGATGCCGCGCAATATCGAGGGCACGGCGCACACGTGGGCGTGCCGTCCCGTGTGCGCCCAGGAGTGGTGCAGCGGCTTCTGGCCCGGCGTGCTGTGGTACGCCTACGAGTACAGCAAGGACCCGGAGGTGCGTGCCGCCGCCGAAAAGGCTACCGTCAGCCTTGCGCCGATTCTGTCGCAGCCGGTGTTCGACCACGACCTCGGCTTCCTGATATATTGCAGCTACGGCAACGCCTACCGCCTGACCGGCGACGATGCCTACCGCAGTGCCATAGTCAGCGCCGCCGACTCGCTCGCCACACTCTTCAATCCCACCGCCGGAACCCTGCTGGCATGGCCGCGCCACGTGGCCGACTATGGAGGCCACAACACCATCATGGACACCATGATGAACCTCGAGATGCTCTTTTTCGCTGCCAAGCATGGAGGTAACCCCTACTGCTACGACATAGCCGTGCGCCATGCCGAGACTACCATGAAGCATCACTTCCGGCCCGACGGCAGCTGCTATCATGTGGCTGTCTACGACCTTGACGACGGCCACTTCATGCGCGGCTGCACCCACCAGGGCTACGCCGACAGCTCGATGTGGGCCCGCGGACAGGCCTGGGCCATTTACGGCTACACGGTTGTCTACCGCGAGACGCGCGACCGTCGCTTCCTCGACTTCGCTTGCAAGGTGGCCGATGTGTATCTCGACCGGCTTCCGGAGGACGGTGTGCCTGTGTGGGACTTCGACGACCCACGCGGACTCGATGCGCCGCGCGATGCATCCGCAGCATGCGTGGTGGCCTCGGCGCTGCTTGAGCTCGAGGGCTACGCCGACGCCGTTCATGCCAAGCGCTACCACGACGCGTCGCGCCACATGCTTGCAAGCCTCGCATCCGACAGCTACCGCAGCGGCGACACCAACGACGCTTTCCTGCTGCACAGTACCGGCCACCATCCGGCCGGAAGCGAGATCGACGCGTCCATCGTGTACGCCGACTACTACTACATCGAGGCGCTCAACCGCCTGCGCCAGGCTGAGAAGAACGGCAAGTACATAGCCCAGCGTTAACGTTGTTAAAAATGTGTTTTACAACACATTGGGCTAATTTTGGTCTTTTTTTCTGAATTTTATTCAAGAATTATTTTATAATTTTGCGCGAAAAACGCAAAAAGACCGCTTGAACAGATTGTTGACATATATTATGTGCCTGCTTTCGGTGCTGCTTATGACAGTTTTCGGGGCAGGTGCGGCCATACCTGACGGTAAGTTCCGCAGCGTCACCGTATCGAGTCAGCTGCTCGACATGACCGTGAGCTCTGTGTTCCGTGACAGCACGGGCTATGTGTGGCTCGGCAACGGCCTGGGCGTCGACCGTTTCGACGGCGTGCGCGTGTGCCATTATCCCATCCGCGGCACCGACGCCAAGGACAGGCGCGTCAACGCGCTCGCGCAGATGCCCGGAGGTGACATCTATGCCGGCAACGGCGACGGTCTCTGGCGGCTTGCGGCCGGGAGCGACGAGTTCGAGCGCGTAGGCGGAGACTCCGGACGTGCGGTCCAGATGGTCAACGCCCTGCATCCCGCACCGGACGGCAAGAGCCTTCTCGTAGGCACGACCAACGGGCTGTATCGTTTTGTGCCGGGTACACCGGGTCCCGTACATATGCCGCTTGTAGACTCCCGTATAGCGGCCGCGTCGAACCGCGTGGCCGACATCGCAATGATGGGCGACACGATCTTCCTTGCAACCGGCGCCGGCGTGGTGATTCTCAACGACAGCACATCCATTCTTTACGACTATCCCGTGCCCGTCAACAGCGTGGCCGTGGCCTCCGGGCGGCTTTATCTCGGTACCAGCGACAACGGCCTTGTCACCTTCGACATCCGCACCGGCGAGATGAAGCCGTTTGCCGGCATGGACAGTAATGTAATCACCGACGTGGCCTGTGGTCCGGACGGCATTGTGTACGTGGCGACCGACGGCGCCGGCGTAGCGGCTATCGACCCCTCGGCCGACAGTATAGCCGCGCGTTATACCCATACGCCGGGCCGAGAAGGTTCGCTGGCAAGCAACGCCGTGTATGCCGTGTGCCCTGACAGCCACGGGCTGCTGTGGGTGGGATACTACCAGCTCGGCGCCTCGCACACGCTCTACTCGGCCGACGTGTTCTCCACCTATGCCGCAGGCGGATTCAACACTGCCGGGCGTGCGGTGCGCGTGGTTTTGCGTCGCGGGCCTTATACGCTGCTCGGCACACGCGACGGCGTCTTCATTATCGACGTCAGCGGCGGTGACGATGCCGGCGCTGTCGTGACACATATATGCCAGCCGCGTCTGCGCAGCAATATGATAATATCGGCGGCGTGGTACGACGGTCGCTTTGTGGTAGGCACTTACGGCGGGGGCGCCCACGTCATTGACCCGCGCGACGGCTCCGTCGCCGACCTGTCGGTGTCGGGCCACGACTATCCTTTCCGCCGCGGCCATGTGTTCAGCCTCACGCCGCATCCCGACGGCAGCCTGTGGTGCGGGACGTCGGCCGGCCTCGTGCGCCTGATGCCTGACGGCGGCGAACGGCGCTGGACCTACGAGAACAGCCAGTTGCCTCAGGGGAATGTCTACGATGTATTCTTCGACAGCAAGGGCAACGGATGGATATGCACCGAGAACGGTCTCGCCGTCTACGATCCCGCCCGCGGCACCGTCAGCAGCAGCCTCTTCCCGAAAGGGTTCTTCAACAGCCGCAAGTTCAAGGAGGTGTATCAGGATTCCCGCGGGCGCCTCTACTTCCTGCCCGAGCATGGACGCATCTACACCAGCAACATGGCAATGACCGAATTCGGCACGCTCGACATGCCCGGCGGCGACGAGATAGAGCCGCGTGCCCTCATCGAGGATAACGACGGCTGCATGTGGTTGGCTACGTCGAACGGCATCTTCAGCCGCGAGGCGGGTTCGGCCGACTGGGTGGAGTTCGGAAGCACCGACGGCGTAGCGTCGCCGCTGTTCATCAACTGCACACCTGTGGCCGACGCCGACGGACGCCTGTGGTTCGGCAATTCCTACGGCCTGCTTACTGTGCGCCCTCACGAGGCCGGCCACAACATGCACCACAGTTCGTTCAGCCTCAGCCTGAGCGATGTGCTCGTAAACGGCAAGAGCATACGCTCGGCGGGGTACGCAGCCGCCACTGCCGACGGCGTGTGCCGTGTCAGCCTTCCGCGCCATGCCGGAAGCATCACGCTGCAGCTGACGCCGCTGAACTTCGCCGACCCCATGAACCTGCATTATCAGTATCGCCTTGACGGCGGCGAATGGTGCGACCTTGAGCGCGATTTCGACCTGTCGTTCTACGACCTCAGCGGAGGCACCCACCGCCTTCAGCTCCGCCAGGCCGGCCGCGACGACACGGAGACGCTGATAGAACTGCATGTGCCGTATCCGACATGGCTGTGGGTATGCCTCGGCCTCGGGCTGTTGGCCGTGCTGTCGTTCGCTGCGAGCTATATGCTGCACGTTCGCCGCAAGCGCGAAGCGGTTGCGGCGAAGAGGCCGCCGCTGGCTGCGGCTGAGGCCGCCGCCGACGACGAGGACGACACCCCCGAGGAGGCGAAGCGCAAATACCGCACATACAATATGAACGAGGCCGAGGGCCGCGAAATCTCGGCGCGGCTCGATAGCATAATGACCGAGAAGAAACCCTACACCGACCCCGAGCTGCATCTGGCCGACCTGGCCGAGCTGGCCGGCGTGTCGGGCCACAGGCTTTCGTTCTATTTCAGCCAGTATCTCCACGTAAGCTTCTACGACTACGTGAACCGCCGCCGTGTCGACGAGTTCAAGCGTCTGGCCGCTTTGCCGGATGCCGGACGCTACACTCTCTCGGCTCTTTCGGCCAAGGCCGGATTTAGCAGCCGCACCACCTTCTTCCGTTACTTCAAAAAGGCAGAGGGTATCACGCCGGCCGAGTTCATGGAGCGCCTCGGGCGGTAGCGCGCACCGCGTGCCGACGGGGCGGTTTTGTTAGTCCGGAGTTTCAAAAAATTGAGTGGAACGTGAGTTTCAAAAAATTAAGCAGCTGATGTTCAGCTGCTTTTGTGTTTCATATTCCAATAAATTGATTAGCATGTATCTGACCTTGATTTTGTTGCAAAGGGGCGAATCTTGAAATAATTTTGCATCGGAAACAATAGCCACTAATGCCATGAAATCCGACCAGATCATCACAAATGCTTACATGGAGCTGCGCCCCCGCCTGACGCGCTACATATCCGCGAGGGTCAACGACGCCGACGACGCCGAAGACCTTGCCCAGGACGTGTTCCTGAAATTGCTGGAGCATGTCGGCGAAGGAGGTTTCATCCCGCAGCAGATCCGTTATCTTATTTTTACTGTAGCGCGCAATGTTGTCAACGACTACCTGCGCCATCACTATGTGCGCCGCGAGGCCGACCGCTATCTGATGGATTACGCCCCCAAGAGCGACACCTCCACGGAGTCGCGCGTGGTGGCCTCCGACCTGGCTGCCATCGAGGCCCGCTGCATAGCCGCGCTGTCGGCGCGCCGTCGCCGCGTCTTCGAGATGAGGCGCTACGAGGGGCTGAGCGCCGCCGAGATTGCCGAGCGCCTGGGCTTGTCGACGCGTACCGTCGAGAATCACATCTTCACGGCCTCCACTATCGTGCGCAGCCGCATGCGCGCGGTCATATAATAATAGACAATAAAAACAATCAATAGTTAACCTAACCATAATAATCTATCTTATCGCATGAATGACAATAGCTATAAAGGATTGTCGCGCGCGGCGATGATAGCCCTTGTGGCATCGGCCATGATGGCATCCACTCCCGCGACAGCCTTTGCGGCACCGGCCCCCGCGCCCGCTGCCGCTGCCGTTGTGAGCAGTGTGACCGGTACTGTCACCGACACTACCGGCGAGCCCCTTATCGGCGCTTCCGTGACGGTGAAAGGCACACAGCAGGCCGCTGTCACCGACATCGACGGTAATTTCAGCCTCAAGAATGTCAAGGGCAAGACCCTTGTTGTAAGCTACGTGGGCATGAAGCCCCAGGAGGTGGCAATCACCGACGGGCATATGAACATCGTGCTTCAGGAGAATTCCGAAGCCCTTCAGGAGGTTGTGGTGGTGGGCTACGGCGTTCAGAAGAAAGCCACACTGACGGGTTCTGTCGCCGTTGTCGACGAGAAGGCCCTTGAAAACAAGGGCACCCTCAGCAGCCCCGTGCAGGCGCTGCAGGGTCAGGTGCCCGGTGTCATCATCACCCGTGCCAGCTCGGCGCCCGGCGACGAGAGCTGGGGCATGCAGCTGCGCGGCTCGTTCTCCAAGAACGGCAGCGATCCTCTCGTCATCATCGACGGCGTGGAGTATGAGAGCGTCAACGACCTCCGCCTGCTCAACCCTTCCGATATCGAGAGCATGAACTTCCTGAAGGACGCCGCAGCGTCCATCTACGGTGCCAAGGCCGCCGGCGGTGTCGTTCTCGTCACCACCAAGAAGGCCAAGGAAGGCAAAGCCAAGGTGGACTACAGCGGCAGCTTCACCTTCAAGAAAATAGGTCTGCAGGCCGAGAGCATGAGCCTGAGCGAGTGGGCCGACGGCATTCTTGAGGCCCGCGGCAACGACGGCTTCAACATGAGCGATGTATGGATGCGCTACGCCACCCTCGCCAAGATGTATCCCAACACCATCATCGAGGGCAACCCCCTCGGCATGAACAATGTGACGGACATACCTCTGTTCGACACCGACTGGCTCGACGTGATGTGGGGCGACTCCTGGAGCACGCAGCATGAGCTCAGCGTCAGCGGTGGCACCGAGAAGAACCTCTTCCGCTTCTCGCTCGGCTACATGTACGACGACTCCAACCTCAAATGGGGCAACAACAGCAACCAGCGCGTCAACCTGCGACTGAACAATACCTTCAACATCATGAAGGGTATGACCTTGCAGAGCGTCATCAGCTACAACCGTCAGGACCAGGTGGCTCCCACGCAGATAGGCGCGGCCCTCAACGTGGGCCAGGCGCAGCCGGGCTTCCCCACCAGCGCCATCAACGGACGCCCCTACGGCTGGGCTGAGCAGTGGCGCGCGCCCAACTGGCTCTGCGAGCTGGGCGGCGACAACAAGCTAAAGGTCAACGCAATCAACATCAGCGAGACATTGCGCTATGAGTTCATCGAGGGCCTGCGTGTCAACGTGGTGCTCGGCTACAACCACTCCGATGCCACCCGCGACAAAAAGGAGCTGCCCGTCACCTTCTACCGCTACGACGGCGTCACCCCGGCCTTCACCCTTCCCCTGCAGAAGGACACATATTATGAGAAGACCAACAGCAACACCGACTTTTACTCCATCCAGGGTTACCTCGACTGGAACAAGAGCTTCAGGGACATGCACAACGTGACCCTCCTCGGCGGCGTGCAGTACAACATGAAGAAGTACGAGGCATTCGGAACACACTCCCTCGACATCCAGGAGACCCTCGAAATTCCCAACGGCGCCGGCGAGATCACCCTCACCAAGCCCAACAACTGGGAAGAGTCCATCCTCTCCTACTACGGCCGCGCCAACTACGACTTCCGCAGCAAGTACATGGTCGAGGCGCAGTTCCGCTACGACGGCAGCTCCAAGTTCCAGGCAGCCAACCGCTGGGCCTTCTTCTGGGGCACATCCCTGGGCTGGCGCATCACCGAGGAGAAATTCATGGAGGGTCTGCGCCCCTGGGTCAATGAGCTCAAGCTCCGCGCATCCTACGGTAACGTCGGCAACCAGGGCGGTATCGACCGCTACTCCGGCACCACCTTCTACACCATGAACTCCACCGGCGGCAACGTCATCGGCGGCTCGCTCGTGGGCAACATGGACCTCAAGGGCTCGCTGCCCAGCACCGACCGTACCTGGGAGCGCGTGCACAACTACAACCTCGCCCTTGACTTCGGTCTCTTCAACGGTCGCCTCAGCGGCACCGTCGAAGCCTTCATGAAGCGTACCAACAACATGCTCATCAACGTGGAGTATCCCCACATCATCGGTCAGGCCGTGCCCACATCCAACAGCGGTAAGTTCAAGGCATGGGGCTACGAAGGTCAGGCCAACTGGAACGACCGCATCGGCTCCGTCAACTACCACGTGGGCGGCACGTTCACCTACGTCGAGAACCGCCTCACCGACAACGGCGGCTCCGGTGCCATCGGCGCCGGCCAGCGCAGCGACCAGGAAGGCTACCCCCTGAACTCCGTATGGGGCTACCGCTACTGCGGCAAGATACAGAATGCCGAGCAGCTCGAGAAGTACAAGGCCCGCTACGGTAAGGACTGCGCCATCGGCAACCTTGACCTGCTGCGCCTCGGCGACAACATGTTCGAGGACGTCAACAAGGACGGCACCCTCGACCAGAAGGACCTCGTCTACCTCGGCACCAACGATCCCAAGATCCAGTACTCCTTCAACTTCGGCGCCGACTGGAAGGGCTTCGACGTCAACTTTATCTTCCAGGGAGCCGCCAAGCGCACCATCTGGCGCACCATCAACAGCAGCAACGCTCCCGACACATGGCGCATACCCATGCGCAACGCCTACCAGAACGGCTCCAACCACTGGATAGGCAACGTATGGAGCGAGGAGCATCCCGACAACCGCTACCCGCAGCTCACCATGCAGAGCACCATCAACGACTACAACTACCAGTGCTCCAGCTGGAGTGTGCAGGACGGCTCGTATCTGCGCCTGAAAAACTTCACAATAGGTTATACACTTCCCAAGGCTCTGCTTCAGAAGCAGAAAGTCATCAGCAACGTACGCGTCTACGTCACCGGTACCGACCTCTGGGAATGGAAAGCCAACACCGACGACTGGGATCCCGAGGCCAACAGCCGCATCACCGACAGCAAGCGCTATCCCTTCCTGCGCACATGGACCATCGGCGCCAACGTCACTTTCTGATGGTTTAAAGTTTAAGGTTTAATGCCAATCAAACAGCAAACAATGAAAAACATCTTCAAATATACGGCAATCGCAGCCCTGGCTCTTGCTTCCGCATCCTGCCTCGACCTGACCTCGAAGGAGGACCTCAGCGACGGCGACCTCTGGAGCAAGCCCGGCGACTTCGAGCTTTTCGCCAACAAATTCTACGACTGGCTGCCCAACTTCGGCACCGTCTACGCCGACAACTTCCACGCCGACCGCCACAGCGACCTCATCAGCTACGACCAGGCGCGCGACGCACAGTCAGTAGGCATCCACACCGTCACCGAGAGCGACGGTGACTACACCGGCGCCTACGACCGCATCCGCCGCTGCTGTCTGCTCATCGAGAACGCCGAGCACTTCTCCCAGAGCCACGAGCTCATCCGTCAGCCCCTCGGCGAGGCACACTTCTTCCGTGCCTACACCTACTTCCAGCTCCTGCAGAAGTTCGGCGACGTCATCCTCGTCGACCACAGCATCGACAACGGCTCGCCCCTGCTCTTCGCCAAGCGCGACGACCGCACCAAGATCGCCGACTTCATCATCCAGGACCTCAAGGATGCAGCCGAACTGCTCAAGCCCACCGCCGATCTCGCCGACGGCCGCGTAGGCAGCGAGGGCGCATGGGCCATGCTCAGCCGCGTGGCTCTCTTCGAAGGCACATGGCAGATCAACCACAAGAACAACGAGGAGCTGGGCCGCGCCTACTGCGCCGAGGCCGCAGCCGCAGCCAAGAAAGTAATCGACGGCGGCAAGTTCCAGCTCTTCTGGAACGCCACCCTCGGCGACGCTTCCCAGAAGTACATGTTCATTCTCGAGGACGTGCAGAGCAACGGCGCCGGCCTCACAAAGAGCGACAACCACGAGTATATCATCAAGCGCTGCTTCGACCCTGAGCTTAAGGTCATAGGCCGCAACCTCACCACCGAGATATTCTTCAACCACCAGCGCGTCAACGGCCGCTTCGCCGACCTCTACCTCTGCCAGGACGGTCTGCCCATCGAGAAATCAAAGCAGTTCCAGGGACGCGACAAGGTCATCAGCGAGTGGCAGAACCGCGACCACCGCAAGCGCAACACCCTCTGCCAGCCCGGCGACAATTTCTGGAACAGCACCAACGGTCGCATCGACTGGTCCGGCAGCGACGCCGAGATAGCTTCCTGCGCCAAGGCCGGCGCCATACCCAACGGCGGCAGCGGCTACTGGCACCAGAAATGGGTGACCGAGCGCACCTGCAAGGACGGCGAGCAGAGCTACGACTGGCCCGTGCTGCGCTACGCCGAGGTGCTCCTGAACTATGCCGAAGCCACCTTCGAGGCCAACGGAGGCAAGATCAGCGACGACGACCTCAAGATCTCCATCAACCTCACCCGCAAGCGCGTCAACAAGAACATGCCCGACCTCACCAACGCATTCGTCAGCGCCAACGGCCTTGACATGCGCGAGGAAATCCGCCGCGAGCGCACCATCGAGCTCTTCCAGGAAGGCTTCCGCTACGACGACCTCCGCCGCTGGAAGACCGCCGAGACCGAGATGCCCAAGGACATCATCGGCGTCAAGTGGGCCGGCGAGTGGCTCGAGAAGTGGCCCCGCCCCGGCATGAGCGTCGACGCCGACGGCCGCCTCATCGTCGAGGACAACCGTCAGTTCCTCCCCAAGCACTATCTCTTCCCCCTCCCCACCGCCGAGCGCATGCTCAACCCCAATCTCGGCCAGAACCCCGGTTGGTGAGTTTAAGGTTTAGGGTTTAAAGTTTATCCCCCAAAGAACATACTGATGAAAAAGACAAACATAGCACTGCTTGCGGCCGCACTCCTCGGCCTCGGCCTCGCATCCTGCGACGACGACAAGCAGCTCACTCTCGACGGCAAGGAGACAAAGCTCCTCGACGAGATCACCTTCACCAACATGGAGGGCACCCTGCCGCTGGCAATAGGTATGGACTCCACCATCACGTGGACGGTAGGCCCGGAGGATGCCTCCGACAAGACCGTCATCTTCGCCTCCGACAACGAGGCTGTAGCCACCGTCGACCAGAACGGTAAGATCACCGCCATCAGCGAAGGTACGGCCATCGTCACCGGCGTCAGCAGCCTCGGCTTCGCCGTGTTCGACGCCAGCGCCACAGTGGTCGTGAACGTCATCCCCGAGGTCACCAAGGCTACTTCCCTCACCATCACCAACACCACCCCGGCCGGCGAGGACGGCCTCATCTACGTCAGCGACGAGCTGCAGATGGCCGCCGAGATTCTCCCAGCCAATGTCACCTACACCAAGCTTGAATGGCGCAGCCTCAACGCCGACGTCGCCAGCGTTGACCAGAAAGGTCTCGTCAAGTGCCTCGCGCAGGGCGACGCCGTCATTCAGGCCATCACCACCGACCGCAGCGGCGTCTACGCCGAATTCAAGTTCCACGTCAACCGCATGGTCGACGCCGAGCGTGTGGAGATAGCTCCCGTAGAGCCCCTCGTAATCAACCAGGGCAGCGTAGAGCTCGGCGTCACCTATTTCCCGGCCGACGCCACCGTAGGCTCCGTGGAGTGGACCAGCGACAACGAGATGGTTGCCACCGTGCGCCGCGGCGTTGTCACCCCCGTGGGCTTCGGCACCGCCAACATCACCGCCACCTGCCCCGCCACCGGCGAGAGCACCACAGTGGCCGTGACCGTCGAGGACGGCCTCTACGTATGGGACGCGCGCAACCAGTGGCAGCGCTGGATATGCTCCGGCGCCGACGGCGGCGAAGTGCGCGACGGCGACTCCTGGCGCATCAACTTCCCCGCAACCACGGGCAAGTACCGCCGCGACATCAAGATCGACTGCAGCAACACCAATCTCTTCACCATGACGTCGACCCGTCCCGTGCTCGCCATCAAGTGCAACATTCCCAAGGGCGGCAACAACACCTGGGACGTCCGCGACTCCGGCAACCCCAAGGACAACAACGGCTACGACCTGCCCGACGGCAACCGCCTCATCATGATCGACCTCACCAAGAAGTTCCAGGAATGGGGCGCCAAGGAGCACGGCTTCAACCTCTTCCAGCTCAAGGTGGCCGACATACCCAACGGCAACGTCGACGCAGCCGACCCGCATTACAACGTCTTCTGGATACGTACCTTCACCAGCGCCGACGAGGCCAAGGCATTCGCCGACGAGGACGCACGCAAGTGAAACCGTGACACGTGAACAGCGGAGCTGAGGGCTCCATCCCGCGCCCTCAGCTCCCTCTCCCCACCACTCAACAACACATATCACCCACCAACAATGAAAAAGACATTCACCATACTTCTTGCAGCAGCCGCAGCACTCGCCGCCGCAGCATGCTCCGAGATCAAGGACGGCGTGAGCGACCTCGACTCCTGGGAGATTCCCGACGAGAAGGAAGACTTCAAAGTCTACGACCCCAAGGTCTACACTCTCAGCCACCCCTGCATGCTCCACACCGCCGACGACATTGCCTACACCAAGGCCCACCTCGGTCAGGAACCCTGGAGTCAGGCCTACCAGAAGCTCCTCACCAGCGGCTTCTCCGTCAACACCTACAAGGCAAGCCCCGTGAAGTACCTCGCACGCCTCGACGCCAACAACTGGGCCGACGGCGGCGGCCGATGGGACGACGCAGGCCTCCGCGACGAGTACTACCCCGGCATCCACAACAATTACACCAACTTCTTCCGCGACAGCCACGCAGCCTATCAGCTCGCCCTCAAGTGGCAGCTCGCCGGCGACGGCGAGGCCGCAGCCGCTGCCATTCAGATTCTCGAAGACTGGGCCGCCGTCAACAAGGGCCTCCTCCTCGGTCGCGGTCCCAAGTGGAAAGACGACGTGATCGACTCCAACGAGTACCTCATCATGTTCCAGATGCATCAGGCCGCCAACGCCGCCGAGCTTCTCCGCAGCTACAACGGCTGGGACAAGACCGCAGGCTTCGACGCCGTGAAGAACTGGTTCATCACCTACTTTTATCCCTTCTGTTCCAAGTTCATCGAGATGAACAACGGCGACCACTGGTGGATGAACTGGGACCTCGCAAGCATGACGGCCATACTCTCTTTCGGTATCCTTGCCGACGATCAGGACATGATCAACAAGGCTATCCTCCACTTCAAGCACGGCGAAGGCCCCGGCTGCATCATGCGCAAAGGCGTCATCGAAGTCTTCGACGACCCCGACGGCACGGGCCAGAAGCTCGCCCAGGGCAACGAGGCCGGTCGCGACCAGGGTCACAACACCCTCTGCGCAGCCATGGTGGGCGCTTTCTGCCAGATGGCCTACAGCATCGGCGAGGACCTCTTCGCCTTCGAGGACGGACGCGCCATCGCTTTCGCACAGTACGTTGCCAAGTACAATGTGCCCAAGCCCGAGGTCGATCCCAACTACGAGTCCATCACCGTCAGCAACTTCCGCTACCTTGAGGAAGAAATGCCCTTCACCGAGTACACCTACAGCGGCGGCATCATGACCGCCATCTCCGGCGCGGGTCGCGGCACCAAGCGTCCCGGATGGGACATCTGGGCCGGCTACTGCAACAGCCACAACTATCCCGCCAAGTACGTCACCGAGATGGCCGACTTCTTCCGCCCCGACGGCGGTGGCGGCCACTACGGCAACTCCTCCGGCGGCTTCGACCAGCTCGGTTTCTCCACCCTTATGCACTACCGCCCCGCCAACTAAGCGGCACGCAGCAGAAAAACTCTCGACCGGCACGAAAATTTTTTCGTGTCGGTTGAGTAGTTCTGCCGCCATCACCGAATTACAATATAAAAACTAACCAAAATCTATCTCAACATGATGAAAAAACTACTCTTAACGGCCGCTTTCGCGGTCCTCGCCGCCGGCGCCGCATCCGCCGCCGTCACCATCGGCGAAACCTCCTATAACACTATTGGCGATGCTGTCAAGGCTGCAAAAGCAGGTGATGTAATTAAATTTGACGGTACTCAAGAAGTAAATGACCGTCTGACAATTGGCGTAGATCTCACCATCGAAGGTAGTGCAGATGCCACCATCAAGATGACAAATGCCGGCAAAGCCCTTCTTCTTGTAAACAACAGCGCAAATGCTACTGTAAACAATGTCATCTTCGATGGCAACGACCTTACTCTCACCAACAACAAGCCAGTTGAAATAGCTAACGCTGCTGCATCGGCAACATTCACCAACTGCACATTCAAGAACTTCAATGCTCAGCGAGTTATCTTTACACAGAAAAAGACAACACTCACGGGCGTAAAGATGGAAAATTGCACCATTACAGCGAACAGCAACGGTGGCTACTGGGCTGAGGTATTTGTCGGTTCGGGCAATAACAACGTAACTATTGCGGGAGAATCAAGCTACACCCTGATGCTTGAGAAGAACAACGCCGTTACAGCAGGCGAGGCTCTCTCCGGCAATATCGAAATTATTCCCGTCTACACTGCCGGCGCAACTCTCGTGAAGGGTTGCACTGATACAAGCATCTTCTCGCTGCCCGAAGGTGCTCCCGAAGGATACAAACTGGCCGCCGAAGGTGGCAACATCGTTCTCGCATTTGAGAAAATGGTCGTAAAGAACGAGACGACCGGCGTGGAATACTCTTCACTGATGGCCGCTTATAATGCAGCCGAAGACAATCAGACGCTTGTTGTGCTTGAAGACGTAACTCTTGGCGACCGTATTCTCAACGCAAAAAGGAATCTCGTAATCAAAGGTCTGACACCCGAAGTTAAGATAACGAAGACATTCACCGGAAAGCTTTTCTTCTGCGCCGACAAGGGCAATCTTACACTTCAGGATCTTGTCCTTGATTGCGACAACAAGGCGACCTCAACACCTGAGCTGGAAGTCAATGTAACAAACTTCTATATTACAAATGTTAAGATTATCAATTCCGTTTCATCGAATTGCCTCCTCAATATTAAGTCCGGTAATAAAAACGGCATTCTCAACGGTTTCACACAGGAGAATTGCACAGGCGGAATCAATGTATCGGGTGTCCTTCAGATGCAGGGCAACAACAACGTTCCTGTCACCGTTGCTGATGGCGGAAGTATAAAGGTTATTGGCGAACTCACCAACGAACAGCCCATTGAGATTACACTTCCCGCAACCGCAAAAGCAGATGACTTAGCAATCAGCGGAACCACTGCTTACAGAAAATTCCACCTTACTAACGAGGGCCTCTATCTCGTACCCGACGCAAATGGCGAGAATCTTATTCTCAGCGTGAACAAGCCCACCGGCATCGAAGACATCACCGTCGACGAGAACGCTCCCGTAGAGTACTTCAACCTCCAGGGCGTACGTGTAGCCAACCCCGAAAACGGCCTTTATATCCGTCGTCAGGGCGGCAAGGCCACCAAGGTGTACGTCAAGTAAGCACCTCCCTTCTCATAGAAAGATAGTATAGACAACGAGGCGCAGAGGATTCCCCATCCCCTGCGCCTTCTTATTCCCCTGTCCTCCACTTTGTACGGCTCGATGCACACGGGGTCGTCGTATGCACCGGCGCCATAGACTTATTTGTATGGCCGGAGGCCATGGATTTTGTTAACCGCGGGCACTTGTGCCCGTGGCCCGAGCCTCCCTCACGCGTTCAGCCCCGGAGGCGGCTGCATTTACATGCATTCTGATAGATGTGTTGTTCAGCCGCCTCCGGGGCTGCTCCTATTTTTATCCCATCACCACGGGCGCAAGCGCCCGCGGCTAACAAAATCCATGGCCTCCGGCCATATCCCTATGCTGGCGCCATTCTCTCAGGATAGACGTCCTTTTTAGACCATGACGCCTTAGATTGTTCCCCGGCCAGCCGCTTTATTTGTTCGGCTCGATCTCCGTTCCGGCGCATGCGCCGGCGCCATGGACTTATTTGTATGGCCGGAGGCCATAGATCTTGTTAACCGCGGGCGCTTGCGCCCGTGGCAGGAGCCATCCAAACACATTCAGCCCCGGAGGCGGCTGAAATTTCTGCTTGTGTTTCGATATAAATTGGTAACTTTGCACCATGAGCAAAACAAAATCTCTTCATCACATCGTCTTTGCTACCAAACAGAGAGAGATGACAATTACGGAGGCAGACAAAAAGGAGTTGTATGCTTACATATTAGGCATCATCCGGAACCTCAAATGCTATCTTATCCGAATAAACGGCATGCCGGACCATATTCATTTGCTCGTAGATGTAAACCCTACTGTGGCAATTGCCGATTTGGTAAAACAAATCAAACAATCAAGCAGTTACTGGATGAAATCAAGCGGTAAATTTCCTAAATTCCGCTGCTGGGGAGAGGGTTATTATGCCTTTTCAATAGCCGTTTCAGAGTTAGACAAGGTGAAGGCATATATTATCAATCAGGAAGCGCATCATGCAGGTAACAATCTGGTTGATGAGATGAAGTTCTTGGCCGATAAATACATGGTGGCATGGCACCCCAATGATTGGGAGTAGATGCAGCCGCCTCCTGGGCTGTTCCTATTTTTATCCCATCACCACGGGCGCAAGCGCCCGCGGCTAACAATATCCATGGCCTCCGGCCATAAAGCTGTGCTGGTGCTTTTTCCCCGAGAAAGTATTTTTGATATTTCCGTATTTTTCGCCCATTGCTATTCAAAAAATATGTAACTTTGTACAAACCAATCGGCAAAAATGACAAAACTATACAAAATACTTCCGGTACTGATTATGCTCGTGCTCCTTCTCGCATCGTGCGGCGCGGAGAAGCATCCCGAGCAGCCGTGGAAAGGATATTGGTATGCCGTCACTTCCAATCCGGGTGGCGATGGCGGCAACAAACTCTATGTGCGCCTTGATTTTTATGACTCGACGGTGTGTGCCGACGGCTATGAGAATGTGCTCGGCGTGCTCACTATGACTAAGGACAGGTCGGTGTACACGCCTGTGGCGGCCGACCTTATAACCTCCGTCGACATACAGAGCCCCAAGGAGGCGCGCATCAACTACATCCAGCAGGTCACGGGGCAATTGCGCTCCGGCACGCTTAAACGCGCCGACGACGGCTCGCTTACTTTTGTGGATGGCGAGATGCTCCGCGCGGGCAAGCCCGGAATGAAGGACAGCCCCGAGGGTGTGTACGATGTGGACCCGGCTACTCTGGTTTTCAACAAAATCAGCGACAAGCCCAACTATAAGGAGATACCGACCTACGAGCTGGTGATGACGTTGCCCGACCGTAGCTATTATCTGCATGCCCTGATGACCGAGACGGAGGCACCTCCCTTCGGCGACGTGCAGTTGCGCTGCTATTTCCCCGATACAGACCGTGACATCAATATTACGAATGAGGTGGGCGATTCGCCACTGAATTCGCGCTTCCACGCCACTATCGTGGACTGCTGGCCGTTGCCCGGCGAGCCGGGATTGGGACTTATCATATGGTCCGGCGGCGAAGATATGCAGGAACTTACGCTATATCGCGTCAATGACCGTAATACATTCGAGGCTGTGGACTATGTGGTGGGACGTCGGCCCGACCGCTATCTCGGAGAGCAGATGCCCGACTCGGCGGCCATATGCTCGGTGGTGCGCGAGGGACGCCTCGTAAAAGTGCGCGACCCGCTGCGCCAGGAGACGCGCGTCTACGACCTGGCCGGCAACCGCCGTTAGTTTATAGTTGATAGTTTATAGGTAAGAGGGAGGGCGGCCGCAGGCCGCCCTCAGATATATACCAAGCCGCCACTATGTGGCGACCCCTCTTACCTATAAACTATCAACTATAAACTACTTGATTACAGCCAGCCCTCCCTGAGCCGTCTCCTTGTAGAGCGAGGGAATGTCGTGGCCGGTCTGCTTCATAACCTCGACGATGCGGTCGAAGCTTACCGAATGGCGCCCGTCGCTGTAGGCCGCGTAGAGGTTGGCGTCGAGAGCGCGGGCGGCCGCGTAGGCGTTGCGCTCTATGCAGGGTATCTGCACGAGGCCGCACACGGGGTCGCACGTGAGGCCGAGATGATGCTCCAGGCCCATCTCGGCCGAATATTCTATCTGCGCCACGGTGCCACCGAAGAGCTGCGACGCGGCTGCGGCGGCCATGGCGCATGCGACGCCCACCTCGCCCTGACATCCCACCTCGGCGCCGCTGACGCTGGCGTTGTGTTTCACCACGTTGCCGAAGAGGCCGGCCGTAGCCAGCGCGCGCAGGATGCGTTGCTCGCTGAAGCCCTTGGAGTGGTGCAGATGGTAGAGCACGGCAGGCAGCACGCCGCACGAGCCGCACGTGGGCGCCGTGACTATGCGTCCGCCCGCGGCGTTCTCCTCGCTCACGGCCAGGGCGTAGGCGTACACCAGCCCGCGGCTGCGCAGGCTCTGGCTGTAGCCTGCGGCGTGGACATAGTAACTGACGGCCTTACGGCGCACTCCGAGGCCTCCGGGCAGCACGCCCTCAGCTTCGATGCCGCGTTCCACGGCCTCCTTCATCACCGTCCATACCTCGTGCAGGTAGTCCCAGATGCCGGCGTCTTCGTACATGTCGACGTATTCCCAGTAGCTGCGGCCGCTTTCCTCGCACCAGCGGAGTATGTCCTGAATCTTCGTCAGGGGATAAATGCTGCGTCCGGGCGAGCGTGTCTCGCCTTCCTCCACGATGTCGCCGCCGCCTATGCTGAAGTAGGTGCGCATGGCGCTCACGTTGCCCTCGGCGTCGAGCGCCCGGAAGGTCATGCCGTTGGTGTGGAACGGCAGCACGATGTCGGGCGCCCACAGTATTTCGGTCGGAGCCACGCGCGAGAGGACATCGCTTACGGCCACGTCGGTGAGGTGGCCGCGGCCCGTGGCGGCGAGGCTGCCGTAGAGCTTGACCTCGAAGCGGGCGGGCACGCCGACGCCGAGCAATCCGATGAATCGCTCGGCGGCTTTGCGCGGGCCCATGGTATGGGAGCTGCTGGGCCCTTGTCCTATCTTGTAGAGCTGCTTTATTGACTCCATCAGAACTTGAAGCCTGTGGAAAGCACTAAGCTGCTGTTGCTGTCGTTGATGTGGCCCGTGGGCGCGGTGTAGCCGTCGAAGTTGGTGAAGGCGTGGTATTCGCCGTCACGCTTGCGGTACACATAGGCGGCATCGATGTACCACTGCTGGTAGCGGTAGCCGAGGCCTACGCTGAACTGGTTGACGGTCTTGTTGAACGTATAGGAGGGGTCGCAGCCCGTGGTATAGATGGGCAGGTCGCCGTCGGCTGCCTCGCTCTTGACGGCGGAGCTTTGCCAGGCGTAGCCGGCGCGTACGCTGAACTGCGGCGTTACGCGGTACTCGACGCCGAGGCGCAGTGCGTTGGCGGCCTGGAAGTAGTCCTTGATGTCCTGATTGAAAGCTGTGGCCTCAACGAAGTCGTTGCCGTAGTATCCGGCCTGATGCTTTATCTTCATGTCGGGGTAGGCTATGCGCTCGTAGTCGGCGCTGATGATGGCCTGGCCTCCGAGCACGGCTGCGATGCCGATGTTGATGTGCCAGGGGGAGGTGAGGCGCGAGTCGTAGGCGTCGCCGGGGTTATTCTCGTCGCCGGTGTATTCCGTGCCTTTCAGGGGATTGTCTTCGCTCAGGGCCGCGTTGGGGTCGGTGTATCTGTAGTTGACGTCGGAGTAGACGCTGTGCTGCAGGCGCCACCATGTGGGCGTCTTGACCGAGAGGCCGAGGCGCAGCTCGTTGATGGGCTTGAATATGAGGCCTACGTTGAAGTTCCATCCGGTGCCGCTGATGCTCTGGCCGTTGTAGAGGTCGAAGCCGCCGTCGCCGGTAGTCATGCGTCCGGAGGCAGTGGCGATGTAGGCGTTGCCGAGACTCTCGTCGTAGACCACGCTGCGGTCGTAGCTCAGGTCGGTGATGCCGATGTTGACACCCCAGCTGACTACGTCGCTGACGTTGCCGCCGAAACTGAAGTTGTATTCGTCGATATATCCTCGCTCATGGGCTGTGTAGTAGGCATCGCCCTGCGTCCCCTGCTGGTAGAGACCGGCGTAGCGGTCGCCCTGTGCGTTGATGGGGTTGATCATGTAGCTGTTGTAGGCGAGGATGCTGAGCCAGTCGTTGTAGAGGCCTGTGGTTGGCGCCGGGTCGAAGTATGGATTATAGTTGTCGCCGAAGTCCATGTCCTTGTAGTAGACTCCGTTGGCGGTAGTATATGATGCTATGTAGTTGCTCAGCGAGGTATCAAGGGTGGGATTGTAGCCGTTAGTGATGCGGTTGAAGCTTGCCTTGCGGTTGTAGCTGGCTCCCCAGGCGAAGGTGCGCAGGGCGCCGTCGAGGCGCACCACGCCCACGTAGCCGAAGTTGTTGCAGAAGGCCTTGGTCTGCTTCTCCGTGCCGTTGGTCGATTCGTAGTTGCGGAAGTTGATGTCGAGGGTGGCTCCGATTTCGCTGCTGCGGTAGACGCCCAGCGCTGCCGGGTTCTGCCCCACTGCCGAGAGGTCGCCGCCCAGGGCGGTGAAAGCTCCGCCCATGCCGAGGAAGCGCGCGGTGCCGCGCAGCTCGGTCTGCGTCAGGTTGTAGGCGTCGACGGCGCTCTGTGCCAGCATTGCCGCCGGCAGGGCGAGGGCTATGGCGGGAACGAGTATTTTCTTCATAGCAAAATAGTTGTGTTCGTTTGGTTATGCTAAGATGTAAACGATTTTCCGGGCATGATTGTTCCGGAAAATCGTGTGTAAGTCAGCAGGTGTCGCTATCAGTGGCGTCCGCGGCTTCCTCCGCCGCCTCCGCTATGGCCACCTCCGCTATAGCCTCCGCCGCTGTGACCGCCTCCGTAGCTGCTGCGGCCGCTGTTGAAGCTGCCCGAGCTGCGTGTCGGCGACGAGTTGCGGCTGCTGTTGTAGCTGCCTGAGCTGCGGGTGGACGAGGAGCTGCGGTTGCTGTTGTAGATGCTGCGGTCGGCCGAGGCGTTGCGTGCGCTGTTGATGCTGCGTGAGCCGGAGACGCGCCGCGTCGACTGTATGTCGCGCGACCCGACGGATGCGCGGCGGTCGCCGAGTACTGTGCCGGGACGGGCCGAGCCGTAGCGTCCGCGTCCTGTGCTTGTGGTGATGCCGCCTATACCGGTGTTTCCGGGACGTGTGCCGGCTCCGGGACGGTAGATGCCGGTGCTGCCGCTGCCGGGACGTGCTGCCGAGGCGTGGCTGCCGTTATAGCCGGGACGTCGGCCTGTGGTAGTAGCCATGCCTGAGCCGGCTGTGGGACGTCGGCCGGTGTGCGAGCCGGGGCTCGACGGACGCCAGGCGTGGTTGCCCCTTCCGGGACGGTGGCCGGGAGGCGGCAGTGCGGGTCCCCATCCCCTGGAGGGTCCCCAGCCCCACGACGGGCCCCATGCGCCGGCCCAGCCCCAGTAGGGGTCGTACCATCCGCCCCATCCCCAGTTCCAGCTCCAGCTCCATGAGGGTCCCCAGCCATAGCTGTAGGGCGACCAGAAGGGAGAGTACCAGGCGTTATAGCGCCAGCTCCAGGACGGCCCCCACCAGTCCCAGGGGTCGATGTTGATTACGTTCACGTTGATGGTCGTGGGCTGCTCTGTGGCGTAGTAGTATTCTTCCAGCTCCTCGTCGCCGCTGCCGCTGACGATTTCGGGATTGTGGAAGCGCTCAATGCGGCGCGTGTAGGTGAAGTCGGCGTCGTCGTTGGCCGCGGCGAGGGTGTCGCTTGCGGCAGGAGTGTGCCGGTTGTATGCGTCTACGTCCATGTCGAGGCCTGCGCCGGGTGCCGGAGTGTAGGTGTCGGCGGCGGGATAGTCGGCGCTTTGGCCGGCGTTGCCGGTAATGTAGGCGGGTTTGGTCTTCTGCACCGGCTTAGGCGTGGCTTTGCGGGCCTTGTCGGCGTTGTAGTATATGTCGTCCTCATAGTCCTGCGCGGCGACGGGGAGTGCCAGCGCGGCCATGCCGACGAGCAGAGGGAATAAATGTCGCATTTTCATAGCAGTGGCAATGTGTTTTTGTTGTTGAAAGAGAGAATGTTTTAGAATTAGACGCCTGCGGCGCGGGAAAGTTTAAACCGCAAGGGTGTATTCTCTGCAAAACTACATAAAAAAACGCAGGCTTCCAAGCGCCTGCGCCATTTTAGCAGTTTTTAGCTAAATCTTTGGCGGATTGCGACAATTCGCGTCTTCTATCTGAGCCAAAGTGTCCTTTATTATTTCTTTATCGGAGGATGTATACGGCATCTTTTTCAATTTGGGAAAGAAATAGAGGACGCAGATTGGAGTGACGTCGTGTAAGGTCGACGGAAGTCCCGAGCAAATCCTGCAAGAAAGCTTTCAGGCGAAGTACCAACAAGGCTTTGGGCGGCATATCGACGCATATGTCCACATCGCTGTCTTCTCTGTTGTCGCCCCTTGCCGTTGAGCCGAAGATACACAAAGACTTAACTCCGAATTCTTTTCGGAGATACGGAGAGAACTTTGTGAGTCTGTCGATGCAATCCTGTCGTGAACACATGCTCTGAATGCTTTTGATGCAAAACTACACAAAAAAACGCAGGCATCCAAGCGCCTGCGCCATTTTAGCATTTTTTTCTACAAAGTCACGTAAATGCATTCGCCGTCGTGGTAGATCTGCAGCTGTTCGTCGGAACAGTTGACGTCGGTCCGGCTTCTTCTTTTGGAACGTGCCGGCTTGTCTCTGTTCAGGAACAGGCGGCATCCTTTGCCGGCGTCCATCTCCTGGAAGGAAAGGGTCCATTGTCCGCCGTCAACATCGAAGTTGAGCACGATGTGGGTGCTTCCTTCTTTGTAGCGCTGTACCACTTCCTCGGCCTTGTCGCTGTCCTTGTTGACCGCTTTCAGTATTTTGGCTACGAGGCCGGGATTCTCGCGTACCGTCAGATTCCGGTAGTAGCTGTTTTTTTGCGTCACTATAGTCAGCTCTACGCCTTTCATATTGCGGAACTCGGGTCCGAAGAATTTTTCCGATTCCAGCCCCGGGCCGTCGGCTGCCAGGGCGCATAGGGCCATGCACATGCACGTGATGAAGGTGATGATAATGCGTTTCATTGCTTTATGCTTTCTATGGTTTCATTGATGAATTCTTCTGACTGTTCGGCGTCGGCTCTGGCTCTTGCGGCAGCCTGCATCGTGCATGCCACTTCGTCCTGCGACTGGCGCAGCTGTGCCTCGGCTATGGCGCGGGCACGCTCGGGATCGTCCACGCGCCGTCCGTCGATGTACACCTCTATCAGGTCGGCCGAGGGCTGCATGAGGGTGAATGCGGCGAATCCCAGACCGGCGAGCAGGGCCACGGATGCGGCGGCGCTGAGCCAGACGCGGCGGACGGGACGGCTATGCCTGGCGGCCCGGGAGCGCGCGGCCTCGGGAGTGCTCCCGGTGCGTGCCGCAATCTCGTCGTAGTCGAGCTGTTCGTAGACGTGCATCTCGAATACCTTGCGCACGTTGCCCGAAAGCCGTTGTCTGACAAAAGTCCCGATGCGTTCGATGATTTCGCGGTCCTCCAGCGTGTCGCTTTCATGCTGCGGCTGCCCCGGGTCGGCATCGTGGCGTGCGGCCAGGGTGCGCCTCCGCAGCGAGTCGACGCATATGTTGCGCAGCGACGCGAAGAGGTAGGCGGCTTCTCCCTTGGCCGGAATCTTGCGCCACGTGCGCAGGAAGAGTTCCTGGACGGCGTCGTCGGCCTCGGCCTCGGAGCACAGCACGCGCGAGGCGTACTGCCGCAGTCGCAGCCGCAGGGCCATGAAGGCTGTCGTGGAGGGGTCGGCGTTCATCTTCTTACGGGGTGTGATACACCTATAAGACGGACAACGCCGCTTTTCGTTACACCGATTTGCGAATTTTTATGCTCATCCCGCATCGGTTGACACGCCGGAGCACTACGGCGGTGATGAAATAGGCGGCCGTGAGGCCCCACAGCCACAGGTAGGGCATACTCTGCTGCGCCAGGGTGCCGGCGTTGGAATTGATGCGTACGAAGCCTTCCACGCCCCACGTGGCGGGCACGATGTCGGCCACGGAGTGCCAGAAGCCGTTCATGGCGTAGCGGGGCCATGTCAGGCCCGAGAGGAACAGGAACACCACCGAGGTGAACACGATGTAGATGAAGCAGTCCTCGCGGCGGCGCATCAGCGGGGCCAGAGTGAGGCCGAACATAGCCGACGCAAACAGGAAAGGCAGCACGAACAGACACCACTGCAGGGCGTCGCCCTGGTGCGGCAGATTGAACCACTCGGGCACGTAGTGCAGGATGTAGAGCGTGGCGGGGATGTAGAAGAACACGTAGGCAAGCGCCTTGCCCAGCGTGCCCGATACGGCGCCCAGCGTTGCGTCGGTGCGGTCGTAGGCCGAGCATCCTCCGCGGCTGATGCGCTCGCGCGACGTCCCGGCTATCAGACATATTCCCAGGACCATGCTCTGCTGGAGGATAAGGATGACGATGCCCGGCATGATGAAGGATGCGAAGCCCTGCTGCGTGTCGCCCAGGAAGTTGGTGTCGATGTTGACAGGGCTGGCCGAGACGTTCTGCAGCGGCAGCCCCACCGTGTTGATGCGGTGTGCCGTGATTTCAGAACCCAGGTCGAGCTGCACCGACGTGAGGGCGCTGAGTGCCGCACGGTAGCGCAGCAGCAGACTCATGTCGCTGAAGTATGTGGCGTTGGCCTGTTCGCCACGGTTTATGCATGTGGCGTAGTCGGCCGGAATCTCCAGCACGGCGAATATCTTGCGCTCGGCCCAGAGCCGCTTTGCGTCGGCCATGTTGGCCGGATAGGCGTACACGTTGAGTTCCGGCGTGGCGTCGACTTTGCGGGCCAACTCGCGCGATTCGGGCGTGCGGCTGTGGTCCACGACGGCTATGGGCAGGTTCTCCACTACTTCTGTGTTGTAGATCACCGTGTAGATTATCGGGTATGCCACCGGCAGGAAGATGAAGAACAGCATCACGCCCAGGTCGCCGGTGATGACGCGCAGCTCGTTGCGGAAGGCTATGCCGGTGTCGGCAAGTCCGCGGAATATGTGGTTCAGGGGATTCACGGCTGAGGAATGTTTATGGTACGTATACTGGTTTGAGGCATGTGCGCTTCAGCATGGGAAGTACGCAGGCCGTGATTGCCGGGAATGCGAGTAGCGCCGCGAAGAACCACCTCGAGTAGTACACGGGCAGCCCGTTGAGAGCCTGGCCTATGTATATGAGGAAGTAGTAGCGCACGGGCAGCACGTAGCTGAAGATGCCCACAGCGCCGTACATGCTCGGCACCGGGTAGGAGAACGCGGCTATCGAGAAGGTGAGGATGCCCGTCAGCGCGGCTATGCTCAGGGCCAGGCGCGGATTGGGCAGGATGCAGCACAGGAACAGCCCCAGCGCCTGCGAGGCGACGACCATCAGCGCCATGGCCGCCGCTATGGGCAGGATGCCTGAATTGAGGGGAAAATGGCCGAAGCCGAACAGGAGGCCGAGCATGGCCATGCCTGTGAGCAGGAAGATGACCGTCTGCGGCAGCAGCTTGCCGGCAACCGCCGTGAATATCGACCCGCCCGCGGTGCGCAGCCACCGCACCGATGTGCGGTACTTGATCTCCTGCGTGACGGTATAGGCCGTGATGAGCATTATCATCAGCTGCAGGAGAGCAGGCATGAACGAGTTGGTGAGGTAATAGTTGTAGTTGGTCCAGGGGTTGCCGATGGAGTTGGTGTTGATCGACACGGGCTGCAGCAGCGCCTGCGTCGCATCGTCGTTAAGGCCTATCGCCGTCAGCCGCGTCTGCGCTATGCTTCCGGTGGTGAGCACCGCGCCCGTCTTGAAGCCCTTGAACGAAAGAGTGCCCGGCACGAAGAAGCTCATGTTGACGTATAGACTCAGCGACGGATTCTTGCCGGTTATGGCGTCGCGCTCGAAGTGTTCCGGAATGACGAAGAATCCGAAACTCTCGCCTCGCCGCACGGCGTCCATGGCCTCGGCGTAGCTGTCGTGGTGCAGCGTTATGTCCAGCAGCTCCTCGGCGTTGAGCATGCGTGTGACTTTCCGTGAGGTGGGCGTCAGGTCTTTGTCGACAATGCCCACCGGCGTGTGCAGCGGCAGTCCTGCATCCATGAAGCTCATGAAGAACAGCGTGCAGGCTATCGGCACTACGGTTATGGCGAAGATGTAAAGCCTTCGCTCTGACAGCTGGCGGATGCCGAGGCGTATGGAATCAGTGAATGCCGACATTCTTTTCTGGATAGTTTATAGTTGATAGGGGATAGGTAAGAGGGTAGGGTGCCTCGTGTTCTTATTTATAGATGGCGCTCATGCCCGGGCGCAGCCCCTCGATGCTGTCGGTGGGGCGCAGCTTCACTTCGAAGGTGCGGCTGTCCCAGCTGCCGGTGGTCTTCGTGGCGCGCCAGGTGGCGTAGTTGCCCATGTCGCGTATGTAATACACTTCAGCCTCTATGTCCTTGTCGAGTGCCGGGATGTAGAGCGTGACGCGCTTGCCGGCCGGGAAGTCCTTGAGCAGCTCCTCGCGCAGATTGAAGACCACGTGGCGGTTGTCGCTCTTCAGCACGCTCATGATGGGCGCGCCCAGCGACACGAGCTCACCCACTTCGGGGTACACCTGGTCGATGGTGCCGTCGCAGGGCGACGTCAGGTAGGCGTCATCAAGTACGGCCTTCACCTGGTCCACGTTGCCCGTGGCTGCCGTCACCATGGCTGCCGCGCTCTGCTTGTCCTCGCTCTGCGCGCCGGCTACGGCCAGATCGTACTGGCTCTTGGCGGCGCGTTCGGCGGCCACGGCGGCGTCGTAGGCGGCCTTGGCCTCGTCGCGTTTCTGTTCGGTCATGACGCCTTCCTCGTAGAGGCGCTGCAGGCGCTCGTAGGTCTTGCGCGTGATGCCCTCTGCGGCCTTGGCCTGCTGCCAGAGGTCATAGGCGCCCTGCACTATCTGCCGGCGCGTTCCGCCGTCGATTTTGCGGTTCTGCTGGCGAGCCACGTCCTGCATGGCCTCCGCCTGCATCAGTTGTGCCTCGAAGAGAGCCGAGTGAATGCGCACGAGTGTGTCGCCCGCATGCACGGTGTCGCCTTCGTGGGCGTAGAACTCCATCACGCGTCCGGGCAGCTTTCCGGAGATGCGCACGGTGGTGCCCTCCACCTGCCCCTCGAGCATGTTGTCGGGACGGTTCATGAAGCAGAATCCTATGACGGCTATGATGGCTGCCGCTGCCGCGATGATGAACACTGTCAGTAGCAGTGTGCTGTTGGCCTTCTCCTGCCCGGGCTGCGACGGCAGGGGGTTGTTGCCCTTGTATTCTTCAGTGTTTGCCATTGTATTCTATGGTGTTGGGGTTGTGATTTGTCAGAGGTTGCCGAGCACTTTGCTCAGGTATGTGTCGCACAGGTGTACGTCTATGAGGGCGTCTATCATCTCGGAGTGTGCCTTGAGCCATGCGGTCTGAGCCTCCATGACGTTGTCGGTCGTCGCCACTCCCTCCTTGAAGGCGAGTTGCGCCGTGCGCAGGTTCTCGTCGGCGCTCTCCTGGTTGACGAGCGACGTGTGGTAGGTCTTCACCGACTCCTGCGCCCGGAACGACGCCTGCTTCACCTGCAGCGCCACCATCTCGCGGGCGTCCTCCATCTTCAGCTTCATTACGGTCTCCTCGCTTTCGGCGGCCTTGTACTTGTTGTAGTTGCCGCCCCAGTGCCAGATGGGAATGGTGAGCATCGCGCCCACGGAGAACGCGCCCTTGAACTTCTTGCTGAAGCCGTCGAACATGTTGGGGTTGGAGAAGCTGTAGGTGCCTATCAGCGCCAGATTGGGCATCATCGACGCGCGCGCCACGTTCTTCTGCTGGCCGGCGATGTTGATGCCTGCCTGCAGGGCCTTGAGGTCAGGGCGCTCGGCGTAGACGCGGTTCAGGTCGTAGTCGGCCGCCGGCATGGACGTGTCGGCGATGTCGCGCAGGCCCTCGTCGGCAAGCGTCATGGGCGAGTCCAGGGGCAGCCCGCACAGCTGCGCCAGAGCCATGCGCGAGAGCACCAGGCCGTTGTCCACCTTGGTGAGGTCCACGCGCGCCGAGTTCAGCTTCACGTCTACGCTCAGCTTGTCGGCGCGGGTGGCAACGCCTTCCTTCACCATCAGCCCGACGTTGCGGTCGAGCGAGTCGAGAAGGTTCACGTAGCTGTCGGCCAGCTTCTTCTTCGCCACGAGCGACACCACCTGCCAGTAGGCCGCGTCCACGGCGTATATCACGTTTTCGGCCTCGTTGTCGTGCAGCGCGCGGGCCAGGTCCTCGGCATAGTGCGTGAGCTTGTTCATAGCCACGATCTTGCCGCCCATGAAGACGGGCTGCGTCAGCGTGACGGCGCCGAAGAAGACGTTGTGCACGTCGTAGGTCATGGCCTCCTTCGGGACCAGCGCTATGGTCTCGGGGATATACTGCCCGTCGGGCCCCTTCACGGGCATCCCTGTCTCGGGATTTGTGACGAGGTTGAAGTCGTAGCTCCCCGTCTTGGGGTTGAACGTCTTCGTAGGCAGCATCTGGTCGGAGTCGAAGATGGAGATGTCGCGCTGGTTGTACATGTATCCGCCGGCGAAGTCGATGGCCGGCAGATACGCGGCGAATGCCTCCTTGCGCTGATATTGCGCGGTGCGCACCTGCTGTCCGGCCACCTTCATGTTCTTGTTGTTGGCCAGCGCGAGCTCGCGGCACTGCCCCAGGGTCATCGGTCCCTGCGGTACTTCCTGCTCCCCGGCGGCCTGAACGGTCAGCCCGAGCGACAGTATGGCGAGTGTGGTGAATAATGCTCTCATAGTGCGGATGTTGTAGTTGAAAGCGGTTATGAGTGATTGGCGGATGCAAAGTTAACTATAAATCGACTATGCGGTGCGGCCAAACATTGTCCTAAATGTCGAAATGTTTTTACATATACAACATCTTGCGGTGCAAGAATGTTCCTTACGGGCGCTTTTGCGCCCGCGGTCACCGTGCGGCGTAGTCCAGCACGGTCTGGCTCCTGACGTCCACGCCGTATTCCTTGGCGCGCGCCAGGATGGCCCGGGCCAGGCGGGGCTTCAGTTCCTCCGGGCAGTAGCGGAAATAGGCCTCGGCCGCGCGCACGTGCGCTGCGTCGGGCATCGGGTATTCGCGGCGTTCCGGCAGGCCGAATACGCTGTCGGGCAATTCTTTTTTCTCTTCGTAGCTGATTCTGTCGTTCATGATGCGGATTTTTGTATTTAAAACATCGCCATGCGGCAATAAGTTTTTGCAGATGTGCGCGAAAATTCGTAATTTTGCACCCGCAACTTGCGAAATCTCAGCAACTACAATTAAATCTCAGCAACTACAATTATACAATTATATGATTAACGCACAAGACATCAAGAACGGTACCTGCATCCGCATGGACGGCAGTCTGTACTTCTGCGTGGAGTTTCTCCACGTAAAGCCCGGCAAAGGCAACACATTCATGCGCACCAAGCTCAAGAACGTAGTGGACGGACGTGTGCTCGAGCGCCGCTTCAACATCGGCGAGAAGCTCGAGGACGTACGTGTGGAGCGCCGCCCCTTCCAGTATCTCTATGCCGACGGCGGCGACGACATCTTCATGAACCAGGAGACTTTCGAGCAGATTCCCATCAACAAGGAACTCGTCACAGGCAGCGCCTTCATGAAGGAGGGCGACATGGTGGAAGTAGTCAGCGACGCATCCACCGAAACCGTCCTCTATGCCGAAATGCCCATCAAGACCGAGCTTGAGATTACCTACACCGAGCCCGGCATCAAGGGCGACACCGCCACCAACACCCTCAAGCCCGCAACGGTCGAGACCGGTGCCGAGGTGCGCGTGCCCCTCTTCTGCAACATCGGCGACAAAATCCGCATCGACACCCGCGACGGCTCCTACATCGAGCGCGTCAAGGCATAACGTCCCGGCAGCATCAAAACAGCAGGCGCGGCCCCGCAATGACGGGAGCCGCGCCTGTTGCATTATAAAAGAGTTATTTTACTTCTTTGCGGGGAACAGTGCGCGGTAGCACACGGCGGCAATCAGTGCGCCCACTACCGGACCTACTACCATTATCCACATGTCGCCCATGCCGTTGCCGAACAGAGCCGGGCCGAACGAACGGGCCGGATTCACCGAGCAGTTGTCCACGGGTATGCCCACGATGTTCACCAGGCCCAGAGCCAGACCTATGGCTACGCCGGCAAAGTTGCCTGCGCCCTTCTTGCTGTCCGTGGCGCAGAGGATTACGAAGATGAAGAAGAACGACAGCAGTCCCTCGGCCAGCAGGGCAAGGCCGGGAGTGGCGCCGGGCTGAAGCACGTTGGCGGCCAGGCTTGCGCCCTCGGTGGGCGTCGTGCCGCCGAAGTTGAAGCCGGGAGCCAGGGCCACGAAAGCCGCAAGAAGACCTGCGCCGATGGTGGCGCCCACCAGCTGGCTCACGATGTAGCCGCAGCACTCGCCGAACTTCATGCGGCCGCTGAAGAGCATCGCCAGCGATACTGCCGGGTTGACGTGGCAGCCCGAGATGTTGCCTATGGCATAGCACAGGCCCAGAAGCACGAGGCCGAAACAGATACCGATTCCCAGACCGCCGATCACGGGGCCTGCCAGCACTGCGCTGCCGCAGGCGAGAAGCACCAGGAACATCGTTCCCACGCCTTCTGCAAAATACTTTGACATAATTTTAATGTTTTTGGGTGATTAGTATAATGAGAATAACAATTTTTGATATTAACTTCGCGTCAAATATAAAAGTTTTATTTCGACTTCGCAAAATTTTTGACCTTTTTCTGCAATTATGGCTGATTACCTGCCCGTAGAGACGCATCCATGGCCGCCTTTCGCCCCCGCAGGGGCGCGTGTGCTCATCATGGGCACATTCCCTCCCGCCCCCAGGCGCTGGTGCATGGACTTCTACTATCCCAACCCCTCCAATGACTTCTGGCGCATCTGCGGCCTGATCTTCTGCGGCGACCCCGCGGCGCTCTGCCTGCCCGGCACCAGGCGCTTCGACGTCGATGCCATACGCCGGCTGCTCACCGACCGCCACATAGCCCTGCACGACACCTGCCGCCGTATACGACGCCTTCAGGGCAACGCTTCCGACAAGTACCTCGAAGTCGTGGAGCCCGTCGCCCTTGCCGCCCTCCTTGCCTCGCTGCCCGACTGCCGTGACCTCGCCACCACCGGCGAGAAAGCCGCGACAGTTCTCGCCGGCCTCACCGACAGCCTCCCGCCCCGCATGGGCGAATACACCCGCGCCACCTACCTCGGGCGTCCCCTGCGCATATGGCGCATGCCGTCCTCCTCCCGCGCCTATCCCCTCGCTCTCGACAAAAAAGCCGCCTACTATGCCACCCTCTTCCGTTCCGTCGGCATCCTGTAGAGATTACCCGCCCACGCGTCCTATGTCTCCGACAAGTCCGACAAGTCCGACTGGTCCGACAAGTCCGACAAGTCCGACCCTCCCATAAATTGAACCCATAGCAACTCCCACCTCCCCGCTCCTCCCTCCCCACTCGCCACTCCCAGCTCCCCACGCCTAACAACCCACAAAAAAAGCTTACATAGGAACTTAGGAGATAGCACCGCTATGTTGAAAG
>URSD01000009.1 GCA_900550395.1 uncultured Porphyromonadaceae bacterium
GTTCCGTATTGTTAAATGTTAAAACACAACTCAGACTGATTTTTTAACACTTTTCGCTTGCGCGACTCCTAGATTTCTGCGAGTTAAGGAGCGACCAAAGGGAGCGACATACTCGCGGAAGAAGCATCACAAACGCATCAACCTGCCGGATGGCGGGTTGCACAACGTCCGGGTTTATTGTCAGATTTTCAGAAGGTTTCGCGGCGGCCCGAGGCTGTGCAACCCGCCATCCGGCGGGTTGATGCCCTTTACTGAACCTACCGCGGATACGGCGCCACGCGCCTTAATCCGCGACTAACCGGATTTTACCCGCCATCCGGCGGGTAATCACCGATGAATAGGGCTTATATGGAGGTTAATGTCCAGTATATCGTATCTTATAACGTTTTACCGGACAACAATAATATTATTAATATTCGATATTCAATACATAACAAAACTGTTCCTTTTGACCTTTTGTCCTTATGTTTCTCGCCCTCCGAGCTAACTCATCCCCCTCTTATCTATAAACTAAAAAGACAAAAAAAAATTGAAAGTCTCACGACTTCCAATCCAGTTAACCTTAAATCTATACCATGAAAACACGTTGCAAAGGTATATATTTTTTCCATATTATCAAACTTTTCGCGGCAATAATCGCAATATTTAACAAAGTTTTAAGAATAAATCTCGAATCCACCTACAAAGAGTGATAAATTGCCACAGCATCAGAAATCAATCAGCCGGTAATGCCGAGCCGCCGACTGACGCCGTTCCAACTCGAAATGCCACCACTCCCGACGTATAGTCAGAAAGCCGGCCGCACGCATCACCCGACGCAGCAGCCGTCGGCGGTCGTACTCCGCACGACTTATCACCCCGCGTCGCAGCAGGTCCGTCTCCGCCGTTATGTGCGACTCCGGCCCGAGATGGTCCACCGCCGACCCCATCGGCAGCTCCCGTCCCAGGCTGTCGCACAGCGTTACGTCAACAGCTATGCCGAAGTTGTGCGTACCGCCGCCCGTGGCCGGATTTGCAACGTAGCGCGACGCCTCCGTACCGCGCACCGCAGCAAACATGCTACGCTGCACGCTCACCGGCCGCGCCGCATCCTTCACCATCAACCTGAGTCCCGGCGCCAGACTCTCTAACTCGCGCCGAGCACGCGCCAACGCCTCGGCCGCGCGCGGATGCAGATACGCCCGCCGCAGACTGTCGTAAAGCACGCGGCCCGCGAAGTTGTCGGAACGGGCGTACATCAGGTCCACCACCGCATCCGGCACGACGTCGGTCACCTCAACGTACCCCGCCTCCCGCATACGCCGGTCGATACCTGTCTCCGCCGCCATAGTCACAGCGTAGCAGAGCAACAACACTAATAAAATCCTTATTCTCATATCTTCAAAACAAACGGGCGACGCTCCGAAGAACATCGCCCGTATTTTTTATTCCGATTTATTCCTTCATGTCGCTGACTGTCCAGCCAAGATCCTGATAGTACACGAACGACACTTCCGTGTCCTCCACATAACCCTCACGCGGGGCGCCGAGCACATAGCCGAAAGGCGTCTTGTCCTCGAAGGTGTAGAGCAGGCGGCACTTGCCCACGCCGTTCTTTGCCATTTCCTCGCTGCAAAGCACTTCCTTTACCTTGATGAACTTGTAACGGCCGAGCAGCACCTGATGCTCCTCACGATTCACGCGGGCCATGGCGGCCTCGTAGGCGGCGTTGGGGTCGGCCGGAGCAGCGACTTCCTCCACTACCTCCTCAACTACTTCCGCAGCAACAGAATCAACCTCTACCACGGCAGAATCCTCGGCTGCGGCCACCGCAGGCGCTTCAACAGCCTCGGGTGCGGGCTCGGCATTGTCGGTCGTAGAGTTCATATAGTCGGGCATAGCCTCCTCGAAATCCTCGTTGGTCTTGAAGTCCTTGGCTATATCCTCACGCGTGCGGGTAGGTTTCTCCACCACAAGCTTACGACCCTCGTCGGTAAACTCCACCGTGGCGAACATATGTTCGTTATCCACCATGTAGTACGAGTAGCCGGACCAGTAGCTGTAGTTGCGCTTCTGCACCTTCTCAACCACGTTGTCGATCTTGTAGGTGATGACGCCCGCGGCCTGGAGCTGAGCCAGCTTCAGAATATAGTCCTCGTCCACCTCGTAGTAGCCGGTATCGAACGATGCCGTAGCGAAGTCCTTGGCGAACACAGCCTCCTTCTTGATTGCTTTCTTGGCAGCCGACTTGCCGAGCACGGCATCATCGCCGCACGAGCTCACGCCCAGCACAAGCGCTGCGGCCGCAAGCATTGCGATAACTTTTTTCATGGTAAGATTAATTGAAAAGTGTGTTATTTTTTAATACTCAGGCAAATATATGACAATTAATCAGCTATTTCACAATTTCGCCAAATATTTAACTATTATTAACACCATAAGCCGCCCGTTCCTGTCTTTTTCTCCTATTTAATTCATAAATTTGCGATTGACAATGAATTACACAAACCGAAACCTATACTCTCATGAGCACAGTCTTAAAACAGGCCACAATCATCCTGGCCGTCATCCTCGCCTGCATTAATCAAGCAAAAGCACTATCTCCCGGAGAAGTCATAAACTATGACGGCATGAAATGCATTGTGCTTGGACTGAGTGCGGATACAGCACAGCACCAGGCGCTTATAGTCGCGCCTCCCGCCCAAGACTACGATGGCAAGAATACGCCTACGGAATTTGCTCTTTCAAACGGGAAAGACGGCGAATTCATGTTGCAATGCCTGACAAAAGGAGGTCTCCGGCTTTTCGTAGAACCCAAAACCGACAAAAAACTCACCAAGAAGTACACGACTGAGGCTATGAAGCTTATGACGCGTCCTCAGGGCTACCTCAACCAAAAGGCTCTCCACGACTTTTGCGAAAGCCAGGGCATCGCTATGGCCGACTATTTCCCGGCCTACGCATGGGCCGAGAGTCTGGGCGAAGGATGGTATATCGGAGGCTATAACGAACTCTACGCATATGGAGCCTGGGCCAACACTACGGGAGCAGGTCTGATTTTGGAGAGGGATCGCCCAACCCGTATGTATTCCCTCAACGAATATCCTCTGAAAGGACTTTCCAAGGGAGAATTCTTCTTCCCCACCTACGTGATGTGCTCCACGACCGCCTTCAAATATGGGGACAAAAACAAGCCGACTCATCAGGCACTGCTGTTGCTCGGACGCCTGAATCAATATGGCAACATATATCTGACATCTTTCGACATCCGTACATACACCGGCGGTATCTCTAAATACGATTTAGGGAGAGACGAAAGCCGATGGGGCAAAGAAGTCACCGTCCAACGGTGGCCCACATGGATGCATCGAGCGAAATGGCTCGCATTCAAATGGATTCCGTATTAGAGCCGGTTCGACAATAAATGTTAACGGCAGGGTCGCATAGCGTGGAGCGATTTTTGGCCTGAGAGGAGGGAGTGTACTTGACGTACACGACTGACGAACAGACCGAAAAGCGCCCGCGATATGCGAGGCGTCGGTATTTTTGTTGCTGCGTGACATGCGCTTGCACTATCTGTCCGTCTCGTTGGTAAAAGCCGACCAAGGCTACCGGTGTGTAGACGCCGGTCTTGACGGCTGCACCGTGGAATGTGTGAAATCCAATTTCGGAACAAAAGAATTCAGTCAGATTTCAGGCCGTTGGGTTGTTGAGCGTACCAATGCATGGCTTGAAAACTTCAGGCGGCTGTGCAGAAATTATGAGCGTTATCTGTCGTCGACCAGAGCAATGACCTATCTCGCGTCAATAATCTTCATGCTCCGGCACTGCTGACTACCGCGCGCATTGCACATAATCTATCTGTCTGACGGAGCGAAAGTTACCATCGCCTCGGCCACTCGTTGGCGCTTTTCTTCATGCCTTTCGGTCGCGATTGGCCGCCATCGCTCCCTCAAGACCTAAAGAAAATCACTCAACGATTGACCGCCCTGCCGTTAACATTTATTGTCAAACCGGCTCTTAAAACAATTTCACATCGGAGCGTTTGCGCCCGTTGCATTCATCCGACAGCGGGCATCCGCCGCAACCGCACGAGCACGACGACCGACCGCGCTGACGCACACGACGCACCACATTCCACACCACGCGCGCAAGCACGAGAACGATTATAACGATTACCGTAATCAGCTGCCAATCCATAACGTTCCAACAACGCATCTCACTTTTTTGTTCGCGGCAGCTTGCGGTTCAGCTGCGCCGGCGTGAGGTCGGCCGGATACGTCTCGAACGGCAGACGCAACGTGCAGCCCTCGGCATAGCGGCTGCATCCGTAGGCCGTACGGCCTCGCAACAGATGGCCCTTGCCGCACACGGGGCAGACAATCTCCTCCAGACTCTTGACGGGCTTGCGGCGCGGTGCGGCCGGCGTCTTGGCACGCTCCTTCGTCTTCGGCTTGTCCGCATCGGCGGCAGCCTTAGGCGCTTCCTGCACCGCCTGTATGCACCGCCCGCTGTTGTCCTGCATCACGTCGTTCACTATGCGCGTTATCATCTCTTTCAGCTCGGCAATGAACTCGGCCGGAGAGTAGTCGCCGCGCTCTATTCGACGCAGCTTGTTCTCCCAGAGGCCAGTGAGTTTGGCCGACTTCAGCAGCTCGTCGCGTATGGTGTCGATAAGGTCGATTCCGGCCGCCGTGGGGGCGATTGACTTGCGCCGACGCTCTATGTAGCCACGCTTGAACAACGTTTCTATAATGGCAGCTCGCGTCGACGGGCGCCCGATGCCGTTTTCCTTCATGGCGTCGCGTAGCTCGTCGTCGTCCACGGTCTTGCCCGCCGTCTCCATGGCGCGCAGCAGCGTGCCCTCGGTGTAGAGCTTGGGCGGCTGCGTAGTCTTCTTCACGAGCCGCGGCACGTGCGGCCCCGACTCGCCCTTGGCGAAAGCCGGAAGCACGGCCGTACCGTCCTGGTCGGCAGACTCCTCGGGGGCGCCCTTATCGCCGGCATACACCGTGCGCCAGCCCGGCTCGGTAATAACTTTGCCTGTGGTGCGGAACTTGACGTCGCCCGCACGGGCCTCCACCACGGTCGACTCGAAGCGACAGTCGGGATAGAATGCGGCGATGAAACGCAGCGCTATCAGGTGGTAGAGCTGTTTCTCAAGACCGGCGAGCACCGTAGGCGACTGCCCTGTGGGGATGATGGCATGGTGGTCGGTCACCTTCGAGTTGTCGAACACTTTCTTGCTCTTCGGCAGTTTGGCGGCCAGCACGGACGCCGTAAGCGGCGCGTACGGCGTCATACGCCGCAGTATGTCCGGCACCTTGGGGTATATGTCCTCGCTCAGGTAGGTGGTGTCGACGCGCGGATATGTCGTCACCTTCTTCTCGTAGAGGCTCTGTATGAGTTTCAGCGTGTCGTCGGCGCTCCATCCCCAGCGGCGGTTGCACTCCACCTGGAGCGACGTCAGGTCGAACAGACGCGGAGGCGCCTCTCTCCCGGCCTTTTTCGTGACGTCCGTAATCTCCAGCGGCAGCGGACGCACGTGCTCCATGGCTTCACGCGCCTTGGCGGAGTCGGTGAAGCGTCCCGACGCCGCGGAGAAGTCGGCGCCGCGGTATTCGGTATGCAGTTCCCAGAAGTCCTCCGGGCGGAAATTGTCGATCTCGCGCTGACGGTCCACTATGAGCGCCAGCGTGGGCGTCTGCACGCGGCCTACGCTGAGAACGCGGCGGCTGCCTCCGCCGTAGCGCAGCGAGTAGAGGCGCGTGGCGTTCATACCCAGCAGCCAGTCGCCTATGGCGCGGGAAAGGCCGGCGAGATACAGGTTGTCGAACTTGGCCGCAGGCTGGAGGTCGCGGAAGCCGTCGCGTATGCTCTCGTCGGTCAGCGACGAGATCCACAGGCGCCTCACCGGGCACTTGCATCCGGCCTTCTGCATGACCCAGCGCTGTATCAACTCACCCTCCTGGCCGGCATCGCCGCAGTTCACCACTTCCTCAGCCCGGCCGATAAGGTCCTTTATAACTGCGAACTGTCGCTTGTAGCTCTCGACATCGATCAGCTTGATACCGAACTTATCCGGCACCATGGGCAGACGGCTGAGGCTCCAGGGCTTCCAGAGGTCGGTATAGTCGTGGGGTTCTTTCAGGCAGCACAGATGGCCGAAAGTCCATGTGACGCACCACTCGTCGCCCTCGAAGTAGCCGTCGCGGCGCACGGTCACTCCGAGGATGTTGGCGATGTCGCGCGCCACGCTCGGTTTCTCGGTGATGCAGAGCTTCATTCGTCTTTCTTGGCGTCCTGCCAGGCAGCTTCCATCTCGTCGAGGCTCATGTCGGCCACGCTGCGCTGCTGCGCGGCGGCCGTCTCCTCTATGTGGGCGAAACGACGCATGAACTTGGCGTTGGTGCGTTCAAGGGCATTGTCGGGATTGACGCCGTAGAGCCGCGCGGCGTTCACCACGGCGAAAAGGAGGTCACCGAACTCGGCCTCGATGCGGTCGGCGTCGCCGCCGGCTATGGCCTCGCGTACCTCAGTCATCTCCTCGTCCACCTTGTCCCATACCTGCGCGGGCTCCTCCCAGTCGAAGCCCACGTGGGCGGCCTTCTCCTGGATGCGGAATGCCTTAATGAGCGCGGGCAGTGCCTTGGGCACTCCGGCCAGCACGGTGCGGTTGCCGCCTTTCTCGCGCAGCTTGAGTTTCTCCCAGTTGTCGGCTACCTGACCGGCGTTCTCCACCTTGGTTTCGCCGAAGACGTGCGGATGGCGGAATATGAGCTTGCTGTTGAGCGCGTCGGCCACATCGGCGATGTCGAAGCGGCCCTGCTCGTCGGCTATCTTGCTGTAGAAGAGGACGTGCAGCAGCACGTCGCCCAGCTCCTTGCGCAGGTTGGCGGCTCCGCCTTCGGCGTCGTCGGCGTGCATGAGGGCATCGGAGAGCTCGTACACTTCCTCTATGGTGTTGGGACGCAGGCTCTCGTTGGTCTGTTTGGCATCCCATGGGCATTTCACGCGCAGGATTTCGAGCGTGTCTATCACGCGCCCCAGCGCTTCCATGCGTTCTTCGCGGCTATGTATCATATCGTTGAATCACTTTTCATATTCGGAAATTCCCTGCCTCAGCCACTCCACGAAGGCCTCGGCGTTCTCGTCGTAGCTGCGCGAGGGGCCGAGAGGGCGCCCGGCATTGTCGAGCATCACGTAGAAAGGCTGCGTGGCGCTTGCGAATTTGTGGCGCTGCAGGTAGCTCCATCGGTCGCCCACGGTCTCTATCTCTACGCGACGACCGTTCTCCTCCACGCTGTAGGGCCTCTGGAGGCGTGCCTTGTCGTCGACCATGAGCTTTATCAGTACGAAGTTATGCTCCACGAGCTCGCGCACGGCGGGCGTATCGAATACCGCGCCCTCCATCTTGCGGCAGTTCACGCAGGCGTAGCCGGAGAAATCCACGAGCACGGGCAGCTTATGTTCCTCGGCATAGCGCATGCCCTCGTCGTAATCATGGAACTCGCGGAACTCGCCTCCGTAGAGGTTGAAGTCCTGCGTATGCAGCGGCGGCGCGAAGGCGCTGACGGCCTTAAGCGGCGCGCCCCACATGCCGGGCAGCAGATACACGGCGAAGCTGAGCGAGCACACGGCCAGAAAGAAGCCGCCCACGCTCGTATGGCCGGCAGGCGAGTCGTGGCTGAAGCGCAGCTTGCCGAGCAGGTACAGGCCCAGGAGCACGAACAGCACTATCCAGATGGCGAGAAACACCTCTCGGTCCAGGATGTGCCAGCCGTAGGCCAGGTCGGCCACCGACAGGAATTTGAGCGACAGTATCAGCTCCACGAAGCCCAACACCACCTTGACGCTGTTGAGCCATCCGCCGCTGCGCGGCATCTCCTTGAGCATCGAGGGGAAGAACGCAAAGAGACCGAACGGCAGCGCAAGACCAAGGGCGAAACCGCCCATGCCGAGAGCCGGGCCCATGACGTTGCCCTGCGAGGCGGCCTCCACCAGCAGTGTGCCGATGATGGGACCCGTGCAGCTGAACGACACGAGCACGAGCGTCAGGGCCATCATGAAGATGCTCACCAGTCCGGTGCTCGTCTCGGCCTTGCCGTCGATGGCGGTGCCCCAGCTCGACGGCAGCTTGATGTCGAACGCACCGAAGAAACTGATGGCGAATACCACCAATATGAGGAAGAACACCACGTTGAAGGCGGCGCTCGTGGCTATCTCGTTGAGCTTGCCGGCGCCGTATATCAGAGTGATGGCGATGCCCAGCAGCAGGTAAATCACGATGATGGCGGCGGCGTAGGTCAGCGCGTCGGCCACGGAGCGACGGCGGCTGCGGCCGCGCTTCAGGAAAAAGCTGACGGTCATGGGTATCATGGGCCAAACGCAGGGCGTGAGCAGCGCCAGCAGGCCGCCGAGGAAACCGAACAGCAACAGGGCCGCACGGCTGGCCGGAAGCGCGTCGGTGGCGCCGGCCACATCCACGGGGTCCCACCAGGCGTTTTCAGGAACCGCAGCCTCGGGACGGGCAGGAGTCGCCGTCTCGGAAGCGTCGGCGACGGGAACCGCCGGAGCCGATACCGCGCCGAAATGCAGATCGAAGGTGCGGCGCGCCGGAGCCGTGCAGCTCTGCGCATTGCACACCATCCAGGCGGCCTTCACCTTTATGTCGGCCCCGCGCGAGGCATCGGCCAGAACGAAATCGTGGCGGAACTCCACCGTTCCCTCCCACCACGTCAGCTTCAGCTGGAGCATATTGTCGAAATGCTCCGCGGCGGGGCGCGACGGCGTCCATTCGCCCTGCGGCGTATAACTCTGCGAGGGTTCGAGGCTCAGCTCGGTGGGAAACATGCTCGCATCCTCCGTGGGCTTGTCAAAGCCGTAGATATGCCAGCCGTCGGCCATGGTGGCCGTGAGCACCACGGTGCCGCGGCCGGGAGCCACGCTGTCGACGCGCGCGTCCCACGCCACGTGCTCCGGCAGCTGCGCGGCCACGCCGAGAGCGCACAGCAGTGACGCCACAAGAATTATAATCGTCTTTCTCATAATTTATTTCTTCTTAAAAGGTGGAACCGGCGCCGAGATCGACTCCGTGCGCGGCGGCATGCAGTTCATGCCGTTGCAGGTCATGTACGTAACCTTCACATTGATACGTGCCTCGGCGACATCCTTGGCCGTCAGGCGAAAACTCTGCGAAAAGGCCACGCGGCCCTCCCACCACTGCAGGTCCATGCCGAAAGCCTCGTCGCGGGCCACGGTCGGCGCCGGCGACGCCGAGGTGCGTCCGGTGAACTTCACGCCTTGCGACGCGCCGAAATCCAGCGTTGTCGCCTTCGGGCCACCCTCGGGCATCGTCATGCCATAGAGATGCGCTCCCTCCGGGATTATGGCACGCACGGTGACGACACCCTCCGTAGGCGACGTCATGCGCACCGACGTGCGCCACTTCACAACTGCGGGCCCGGACGCCTGAGCGCCCGCAGCCAGTGCCACCATCAGCACCGACAGCAGCAAAAACAGAATTTTTTTCATACTCAGAGCTTTTTCTGACTGCAAAATTACTCAACAATCGCCATCTTTAAACTTAAAAAAATGAAAAAACGCGCTCCCGCGCGCCCCCGCAGCCCTTATTGTGCAAAATTTTGCGTAACTTTGCACCATAATATTAAAATCGAAAGAAAGCGTCATAACAGATGGACGTCAAAAAAGTGCTATACATATCGCAGGAAATTCATCCTTACGTGCCTGCGAATACTATATCCAGTCTATGCTGCGACCTTCCCAGGAGCATCCAGGAGAAAGGCATAGAAGTACGCACCTTCATGCCCCGCTACGGCATCATAAACGAGAGGCGCAACCAGCTGCACGAGGTGATACGCCTGTCGGGCATGAACATCATCATCGACGACACCGACCATCCCCTCATCATCAAGGTAGCCACTCTGCAGCCCACACGCATGCAGGTGTACTTCATGGACAATGACGACTATTTCGAGCGCCACACATCCAAAGGACTTGAGAACGACCTGCACCCCGCCGACAACGACGAGCGCAGCATGTTTTTCGTCCGCGGCTCCGTAGAGACCGTCAAGAAACTGCGCTGGGACGCCTCCGTGGTGCACTGCACCGGCTGGATGACAGCCCTCACCCCGCTTTACCTCAAGCACAAATACAACGAGGACCCCTCCTTCCGCACCGGAAAGATAGTGTTCTCGCTCATTCCCGATAAATTCGACGGCGCCTTCGACCCCCGCTTCCGCGAGAAGCTGCTCATGGAAGGCTTCACGCCCGAACAGCTCGAAGTACTCGGCGACACGCCCGCCGACCACGCAGCCCTGATGCGCATCGCCATCGACAACAGCGACGCCATCATCGAGGCCCTCCCCGGTGTCGACGCCGAAACTCTGGCCTATGCCCGCGCCAGCGGCAAACCGTTCCTCAGCTGCGGCGACGCACCCGTCACCGCCGACGCCGTAGCCGAGTTCTATTCCACTCTCTGATTCATCCCCCCCTAACATGCACGCCATGAAGCGACTACTCGCAATCCCGGCAGCGGCAATCCTCCTGGCTTTCGTCGCCTGCGAGGAGACAAGCACCATAGGAAATACCATCGTCGACGACGAAATCAGCGTAGTCATCGACTCCTCGTTCACAATCACCGGCCAGACTGTAGAGACAGGCGCCGTGCAGTCGCGCACGCTCACACAACTCATAGGCAGCCTCGACGCCGAAGCGTTCGGCTCCCTCAGCAGCAGCGTCGTCACCCAGTTCATGCCCGCGACAATAATCGACACCACCGGCATCACCACCGCCGACATCGACTCGCTGAAGCTCATCATGCGCATGACCAAGGAAGCCTTCACCGGCGACAGCGTCGTACCGATGGGCATAGAAGTGTACCGTCTCAACCGCAACCTCCCCTCGCCCATCTACAGCAACTTCTCGCCGGCCGACTACTACGACCCCTCCGACCGCCTCGGCTCGGCCATCTACTCAGCCTCCGCCGTGGGCGAAAGCGACACCGTGGCTGCATCGCCCTACCGCTACATCCAGGTAGGCATGCCGCGCAGCCTTGCCAACGAACTCTTCGAGGCCTACAAAGCCAACCCCAAGAACTTCGCCACACCCGCTGACTTCATCAACAACGTCTTTCAGGGCGTGTATATAGCCAACAGCTACGGCAACGGACGCGTCAGCCGCATCACCCAGACGATGATGAGCATGTACTACCACCGCGTCGTCAAGAACGAGACCACGCAGAAAGACTCCACCGTCTACATGATAGGCAACTACATGGCCGTCACGCCCGAGGTAGTGACCAACAACAACATACGCCTCGACATGAGCGACAACATACGCAACATGGTAAGCAGCGGCAACAACCTCATCGTGGCTCCTGCCGGCCTTGAAGTCGAGCTGACATTCCCCGCACAGAAAATCATCGACAGCTACAACGCGAAGAAAGGACAGAACTCCGTAATCAACACCCTCACCATGAGCATTCCCGCCGATACCCTCGCCAACCCCGAAGGCATCCCCGCGCCGCCATACGTTCTGCTCGTCCTCGCCGACAAGAAAGACGAATTCTTCGCCAACAACCAGCTGCCCGACAACAAAACCAGCTTCTACGCCGCCTATAACCGCACGAACCACAGCTACACCTTCTCCGGACTCCGTCCCTACCTAATGCAGCTGCTTGAAAAAGAGGAAATAACGCCTGCCGACGTCACCTTCCGCCTCTGCCCCGTGCAGGTGGAATTCGAGAGCACCGGCTCAAGCTACTGGGACTACTCCACCACCGAAAGCGCCCTCGTCCCGTACGTGCAAGGGCCGGCCATGGTACGAATTTCACTCAAAGACACAAAAATTTCCTTCACATTTAGCAATCAAACCATAAATTATTAGTATCTTTGCACCGCAAAAGCGCCGGCACCCCCGGCGCAGCAAAGACCAGACGCCGCAATAGCTCAGTTGGTAGAGCATTTCATTCGTAACGAAAAGGTCGTGGGTTCGAGTCCCACTCGCGGCTCAAAAGGAGTGACAGCAATGTCGCTCCTTTTTGTTTATAGTCGATAGGAGATAATCTCGCTGAGCGTCTACTCAATATGCTTCTGCATCTTGTCGTCGCGAGAAATTGAAATGCCGTCACGGTCATCGAACTAACTATGACCGTGACGACAATTCCTGACAGAAAAAATGTGAATACTATTTTTTCATCATTAATTCCGTTTAAGCGTATTTATCGGATTCTTGAGCTTGAGAATATCCCTCACTTCCTCTTTGGCGGCCTTGACTTCGGCCTGGAGCAAAGCTTTGATGTCGGCAGACGAAGCTCCAACAAGGAAATCATAAGTACCGGCATCGACAACCCATCCCGATGCATTCTCGTCGAACGATGCAAGGTCGGAAGTGTTGACGGTCATTGTCACAGTTTCACTTTCGCCGGGCTTAAGCTCTTTAGTTTTGGCAAACGATTTGAGTTCCTTCTCCGGTTTGTTCATATCTGCACGGTTGGGAGCGGCAACGTATAGCTGCACCACTTCCTTGCCGGGTCTTTTGCCAGTGTTTTTAACCGTGACACTAACCGTGTATATACCGTTATTCTCTTCTATTGTCGGATTTGAATAACCGAACGTGGTGTAAGACAATCCATAGCCAAAAGGATAGGAAACCTGTTTGCCGAAGGTGTCGAAGTAGCGATAGCCGACATAGATATCCTCGGAATAACGGGTAAAGTCAACATCTTTCCGGTCATACTTTTTTTCGCCCTGGTTATCCTTCAGCAAATCGATATCTGCTTTAAGATCAACCGGGAAGTTTGCAGTAGAAGCATGGTCTTCAAACCGGATGGGGAATGTCGAAGTCAGTTTTCCACTGGGATATGCTTTGCCACTCAGGACATCGGCCACACTGTTGCCGCCTTCCTGACCACCCTGCCATGCACAGAGTATCGCATCGGGTTGATTCTTCCAGGAAGCTGTTTCAATCGGACCGCCGATATTAAGGACAACGACTACCTTTTTCCCCGCTGCGTGGAACACGCGGCAGACATCGCTGATGAGCTTCCTATTGGCATCGCTGAGATTGAAACTGGAGGATTCTCGGTCAAGGAATTCGCCTGAACCACGTCCTACGGTAATAAGCGCGACATCCATCCTATTGGCAAGTTCTTTCAGCCGTGCATCGCTGAAAGTTTTTTCCTTAGGAAGCACTACCGGCATGAAAGCCGAAAATTGACCATCCTCAGGTTGGAGACTCTCCTTTTCTGCGGCGATATGCTGCTCGTAGTCAGCTTTCAGGCTGTCATCTGTTTCATATCCGCCGTTTTTAAGTCCGTCGAGCAACGAAACCGTATAGGCGCGGTTCACATTGCCTGAACCTGTACCTCCTGCAATGTAGTCATAAGAAGTGCAGCCGAACAGAGCTACCTTTTTCACATTATCAGCCAACGGGAGAGTCTCGCTATCGTTTTTCAATAGCACCATTCCCTCGGTAGCGCTCCTGCGCGTTATATCGGCGTGAGATTTGAGATCGGGCTTGTTAGAGTATTTATAACCCTTAAAACGGGGCGTTTTGAGAATAAGCTCAAGAATACGCTTCACATTTCTGTTCAGCACATTTTCATCGAGTGATCCGTCTTTGACACCGGCAATAATGGCATCATATTGTTTGCGATATCCCGGCTGGAGCATATCGTTTCCGGCTATCATCTGCGCTACCGCATCATTGCCACCGAACCAATCGGTCATAACCATACCGTCGAAGCCCCATTCGTCGCGAAGCAATGTAGTCTGCAACTCGGGATTTTCAGAAGTATATGTACCGTTAACATAGTTGTAGGACGACATCACAGTCCACGGAGACGATTCCTTAATGGCAATCTCAAAGCCTTTGAGATAAATCTCACGCAACGCGCGGGGCGACACCTGAGCATCGTTAGCCATACGATTGGTTTCCTGATTATTGACAGCGAAATGCTTGATTGAAGTGCCGACGCCGTTGCTCTGTATACCACGCACGTAGGCAGCGGCTATTTTGCCGCTTACGAACGGGTCCTCGGAATAATATTCGAAATTGCGGCCGCAAAGTGGATTGCGGTGGATGTTGAGCGCCGGTGCAAGAAGCACATCTACTCCGTATTCAAGGACTTCGTTGCCGATTGCCTTTCCGACATTCTCTACGAGTTCCTGATCCCAGGTCGAAGCCAGCATAGTGCCAATCGGAAAGTGAGTGCAATAATATGTAGCGGTATCGCCCTCACGTGTCGGATTGATGCGCAGTCCGGCGGGACCGTCGGCGAGAACAATCGACGGGATGCCGAGTCGCGGAATAGGGTAAGTAGTACCGGCAGCACCGGGAACTATGCTGCGGGTCTCGCCGACAACGGCGCTGTCGCCCTTATCCAATCCCGCCATACCTGTACCGATAACCAGATGTGCCTTTTCTTCGAGCGTCATTGCGGCTATCACATCATCGATAGGAGCTTCTCCCAGTTTGGGAGCCCCGTTACATGAAGACATAATCAACAGACAGGATGCTATTGATGCTATATGAGAAAACTTCATGATTTCTTGAAAAGCTGTGGAACAAATTCAGTCAGGTAGATGCGCCAGTTTTTCCAGATATGGCCCTGAGGGGTCTCGTAGTATTCGTATTTGTAGCCATTGTCGTCGAGCTTCTTGCGGTAGGCCTTGTTGGCTTCGTAGAGGAAGTCAGTATCGCCGATGGCTATCCAGTAGAGCGCGGGCTTGCGCGAGAACTGCGCCTTGAGCTTGGCGTCGAGGTCGTCGTAGACAGGGCTGTGTGTGTCCTTGTATGGCTCGATTGCGGCAGAGAAAAGGCCGACGTAGTCAAACATATCGGGATACTGTTTGGAGATGTGCATAGAGTGGAAGCCACCCATAGAGAGTCCGGCGATGGCGCGCGCCTTTTTGGAACGCACGGTGCGGTAATTGCGGTCGATGAAGTTCACGACCTCCGGAAAGGCGTCCTCGAAGCTGCCGTCCATGGTCTTGGGCAGATTGATGGTGGGGGCGGCGAAACCGAGACTCGACTCGCCGGGGGCGGCCTGAAGGGCAGCATTGCCGTTGGTCATGACTACAATCATGGGCTCAGCCTTACCCTGCGCGATGAGGTTGTCGAGAATCTGCGCGGCGCGGCCCAGCTCCGTCCAGGCGTTTTCGTCGCCGCCCATGCCGTGAAGCAGATAGAACACGGGGTAACGCTTGCCACTGGTCTCGTAACCGGCGGGAGTATAGACGGTGAGGCGCCGGTCCATGCCGAGCTTGTCGCTGTGGTACCACTGCTTCGAAACGGTGCCGTGAGGCACGTCGCGCACAGCATAGAGATCGGCGCGTTCGCCGGGAATAAGGAACACGTCTGTGACCGACTGCACGTCGCGGATGCGATGGACGTTGGCGGGGTCGTTGATTTTCAGGCCGTCTACGAGCATGGTGTAGCTATAAAGCTCAGGAGCGAGGGGCTCGGGCGTAGTGAACTGCCACATGCCGCCGTCGGTTTCGGTCATGTCGGCGACTCCGGGAATCTCGAACTCGCCGCGGGGCGTCGAAATTTTCTGTGCAGGCAGGAAATCGCCGGTGAGCTGCACACGCACGGCCTTCGGTGCTTTCAGGCGGAAGGTCACGGTGTTGTCGGCATTGATTTCGGGCGACAGATATGGAGACTGTCCCCAGAGAGCCTGTTGGGCGAGTGCGCCAAGGCAAGATGCGGCCAAAACGGCCAATGTAAGGATGCGTTTCATGGTTGTTTTATGGTTATTTATGGTTACTATATGGTTATCAGAATTCGTAGCCGGCACGGGCGACAAGTTCTTTGTCCTCGTTGACGCCGGAGCCGATGGTGGTAAGGAGGTCGCCCACGATGCCGCCGTTGACGCCCACACGTATAGCCTCCAGCTGCACCTCGCGGCTCAGCCTTGCGCGGCCGCCGGCGAAACGCAGCGTCACGCGGGGATGAATCAGCCGGAACATCGCCACGGTGCGGAGTATCTCGGCATCGGTCAGCGGCTCGGCGTGTTCCAGAGGCGTGCCGGGGATGGGTTGGAGGATATTGAGGGGGATGGAGCACGGAGCCACACGGCGCAGCGTCAGCGCGAACTCCACGCGCTGGCGGCGCGTCTCGCCCATACCGATGATGCCGCCGGAGCATACCTCCAAGCCGGCCTCATGGGCCAGGTCGATGGTGCGGATCTTGTCCTCGATGGTGTGGGTGGTGCACAGCGAGCCGAAATAGGACGGCGCCGTCTCCAGATTGCAGTGGTAGCGGCTGACGCCGGCCTCGCGCAGCTGCCTGAGTTCTTCGGCGCCGAGCAGGCCCATAGAGGCACAGAGGCCTATGCCGCCCTCGCGGGCAAGTTCACGATAGTAGGAGCAGGCCCGGTCAAGCTCCCCGCCCTGCATGGCGCGTCCGCTTGTCACCAGCGAGAAACGACGCACACCGGCCTGCCGGTTGAGCCCGGCCACACGCATGCACTCCTCGCGGCTAACGAGGCCGTAGGTCTGCGCCGACGTCTTGTAATGGGCCGACTGGGCACACCATTTGCAGTTTTCGGAGCATTTGCCGGAGCGTGCGTTCAGGATGGAACAGGATTCAAACACCGGGCGGCAGAAGCGGCGGGTTACCTCGGCCGCGGCATCCAGCAGCTGGCCTTCCAGCCCGTCGGGTATGTCGCAGAGCCGGAAAGCTTCCTCCTCCGAGAGGAGGCCGCCTTCCAGCACTTTGTTTTTCAGATTTTCAATATCTATCATTTTTGTTATCAACGGTTGGGGGTATCCCAGAGGTAGGTCTCGGTGCAGGTGACGTCGGTCACCTTGTCGCCTACCTGAATCTTGAAGTCGCCCTTCTCCAGGAGCCAGCGGCCGTCGGCGCCCACGTAGGCCAGGTCGGAGGCCGGAATGGACAGGGTGACGGTCTTGGTCTCGCCGGGCTTCAGGCTGATTTTCTCGAAAGCACGCAGGCGACGGTTGTCGGGCACACACTGCGAGGCCACGAGGTCGCTGCTGTAGAGCATGACGGTCTCCTTGCCCTCGCGGTCGCCGGTATTTGTCACATCGATGGTGAAGTCCAGCGTGTCGCCGTTGCGGAACTCGGTGGCGGAGGGCTTCAGCTCGCCGTAAGCGAAGGTGGTGTAGCTCTTGCCGAAGCCGAAGGGCCACTGCACCTTCACGTCGGCGTTGTAGTCGTAGGCGCCCGCCATGGTGCCGACCTTCTCGGAGGCCTTGTAGTCGTAGGTAGAGAGGGCGTTGACGTGGCGCGGATATGTGTAGGGGAGGCGTCCGGAGAAATTGGCGTCGCCGGCGAGCAGCGCGGCCAGAGCGTTGCCGCCTTCGTTGCCGGGGAGGAGTATGTCGACCACGGCACGGGCCAGCGGCTCTATCTCCGAGATGACGCGGGCGCGGCCTTCATTGAGAATGAGAACGACGGGCTTGCCGGTAGCGGCGGCCACGCGGACGAGCTGCGCCTGATTGGGCGAGATGGTGATGTCGTCGATGTTGCCGGGCGTCTCGCAGTATGAGTTCTCGCCGATGCAGGCCACGATGACGTCGGCATCGGCAGCGGCGCGGGTTACGGCGTCGAAATCGGGCGTAAGCTCTGCGCGGTAGTCGCCGGTCTCGTCGTAGAGAACGCCGGGCACGTAGCTGACATTGCCGGCGCCGAAGCGCTCACGCATGGCTTCAAGGATAGTGTTATGCGAGTCGAGTTCGCCGGGATTCAGCTTGCCCTGCCATGTGACGGTCCAGCCGCCGTTGAGGCTGCGCATGGAGTTGGCGTTCGGGCCGGTCACCAGTATCTTCGTGCCCTGCTTCAGGGGCAGGATGTCGCCCTCGTTCTTGAGCAGTATGGCGCTCTCGATGGCGGTCTCGCGCGCGGCGAGGCTATGCTCCTCGGATGCAAAGTCGGGATAGTCCTTGATGCGCGTCATAGGCTCGTCGAAAAGGCCGAGGCGATATTTCAGGCGCAGGACGCGACGGGTGGCGTCGTCGATGCGCTCCATCGGCACGGTGCCTTCCTCCACGAGTTCCTTAAGCAGCGTGCAGTAGTCCCACTGATACGGCTCCATAGCCATGTCGATGCCTGCGTTGATAGCCATGGCGATTGCCTCTTTCTTGTCTTTGGCTATGCGTTCGCGCTGGTAGAGGTTATTGATGTCGGCCCAGTCGGTCACAATCATGCCGTCCCAGCCCAGCTCATCCTTGAGCCAGCCGGTGAGGAGGCGCTTGTTGGCATGCGTGGGTATGCCGTTGATGCTTGAGGAATTCACCATGATGGTGAGGGCGCCGTTGCGTAGGCACTCCAGGAAGGGAGCGAAATGCTTCTCGCGGAGGTCAGCCTCGCTGATTACGGCCGGCGTGCGGTCCTGACCGCTGAAGGGCACGCTGTAGCCCATGTAGTGCTTGACGGAGGTGGCTATCTTGTCCTTGCCGAGGTGGTTGGGGTCGGTGCCCTGGAAGCCGCGGATCTGCGCGCCGCCCATCTGCCCGCTGAGATAGGGGTCTTCGCCGAAGTTCTCCCACACGCGGGGCCATGCGGCATGGCGCACGAGGTCGACGGTGGGCGAGTAGGTCCAGGGGCATGCCGATGCGCGCGTCTCGTAGGCCGTGATGGCGGCCGCACGTTCGGCCAGTTCGGGATTGAAGGTGGCGGCCACGGCTATGTTCTGCGGGAAGAGCGTTCCGCCCGTGGTATAGGTGGTGCCGTGGTTCTGGTCCAGACCGTATATCGTGGGGATGCCCATGGTTTTCATGGAGGCGTCCTGAATCTTGCCTATGAGTTCCTCCCACTGCTGCGGCGTGAGCGAATGCTGGGGCGTGTTCAGGATTGAGCCGACCTTGTACTTGCCTATGATGGTGTCGATCATGCCGGGATGGTACACGAGGTTACCATCCTTGTCGAGGTGGCAGATCAGGTCGATGGTGAGCTCGGTCATCTGGCCGATTTTTTCGTCGAGGGTCATGCGTGCGAGCGTCTGCTCCACTTTGGCTTCGATAGCCTCGTCGCGCGGAATCACGGGCGACGCCACAGCCGTCGCGGCGAAAGCCGCGGCCACAGCCAGTGCGATAAGTTTCTTGGTCATATACGTGCTTTTTGGTATCCGATTCGCAAAATTAACCAATAAAACCGACATGTGCCATAGCGTTATGGTTTTTTGACAGAATCCGCCTCGCTATTCATGGCATTGTACACCTCGCCGAGGCGGAAGAACGCTCGCTTCGGCTCCCATGCGGGCAAGCGCTGCGAACGTGCGTCCGTAGCGGGGAAGCTCTTGACGAGGGCGTAGGAAGTCATATCATAATCTATATCTATGCCGACGCGCAGACGAGCAAGGCGAGAATCAAAATCAGTCGTTTCTTTTTCTTCGCATTTTGACGGAAACAGGCGCCCCGGGATGCCGGGGCGCCTGCATGTATCTGTTGAGATAGCTCTGACGGCTTATTCAGCAGGAGTAGCTTCGGGCTGGGCTGCCTCGGCGGGCTTTTCTGCTGCCTCGACTGCCTTTTTGCCGCGCGAACGGCGGGTCTTCTTGCCCTTGCCGGCGGCTGCGCTGTCCTTGAGCATGGCTTCGTTGTAGTCCACCAGCTCGATGAAGCACATCTTGGCGTTGTCGCCGAGACGGTTGCCGGTCTTGAGGATGCGGGTGTAGCCGCCCTGGCGCTCCTTGATCTTGGGACCTACTTCCTGGAAGAGCTCCTTGACGGCAGCCTTGTTGGTGAGGTGGGCGAACACGAGGCGCCAGTTCTGCATGTTGTACTCTTTGCCGCGGGTGAGCAGGGGCTCAGCGTACACGCGGAGTGCCTTGGCCTTGGCGAGCGTTGTGAAGATACGCTTGTGGAGGATCAGCGATGCGGTCATGTTCGACAGCAGGGCGTCGCGGTGGGAGTGCGTACGGCTAAGGTGGTTGAATTTCTTATTGTGTCTCATCGTTGATGTTTACTCTTTGTCTAATTTGTATTTGGAGATGTCCATTCCGAACGACAGTCCGAGGCTGGTGAGCAGCTCTTCAAGCTCGGTGAGGGATTTCTTACCGAAGTTGCGGAACTTGAGCAGGTCGTTCTTGTTGAAGACCACGAGCTCTGCGAGCGTCTCTACTTCTGCGCTCTTGAGGCAGTTGAGGGCGCGCACGCTGAGGTCCATGTCGACGAGCTTGCTCTTGAGGAGCTGTCGCATGTGGAGCACTTCTTCATCAAACTCCTCGTTCTCGACATTCTCGTTCACTTCAAGCGTGATCTTCTCGTCGGAGAAGAGCATGAAGTGGTAAATCAGAATCTTGGCGGCCTCCTTGAGGGCGTCCTTGGGGAGGATAGAGCCGTCGGTGGTGATTTCGATGGTGAGCTTGTCGTAGTCGGTCTTCTGGTCGACGCGGAAGTTCTCGACGGTGTACTTCACGTTCTTGATGGGCGTGTAGATGGAGTCGATGGCGATCTGGTCGATGGTGTCGTTGGGTGTGCGATTCTCATCGGCAGGCACCCACGAGCGACCTTTGTTGATGGTGAGCTCGATGGTGAAGCTTGCGCCGGGATCCAAGTGGCAAATCACAAGGTCGGGATTGATGACCTCAAACCCCGAGAGAACCTTGCCTATGTCTCCGGCCTTGAATTCCTCCTGGCCCGATACGGTGATGGAAGCCTTCTCGAATTCGGTGTCTTCGACAACACGCTTGAGGTTCACCTGCTTGAGGTTAAGGATGATGTTGGTGACATCCTCCTTGACTCCGGGGATGGTATCGAATTCGTGGCGTACGCCGTCGATCTTGATGCTGGAGATAGCAAAACCCTCGAGAGAGGAGAGGAGTACACGACGGAGTGCGTTGCCCACAGTGATGCCATAGCCGGGTTCCAAAGGCTTGAACTCAAACTTGCCGTAGAAATTATCGGCTTCCAACATGAGGACCCTATCGGGTTTTTGGAATGCTAAAATAGCCATGGATCTTGCGTTTATAGATTATTATTTAGAGTAGAGCTCGACGATGAGCTGCTCCTTGATGTTTTCGGGGATGTCCTCACGTGCGGGAACGTGGAGGTACTTGCCGCTCTTGCTGGCCTCGTCCCACTCGATCCAGGGGAACTTGCTGTGGTTGAAGCCTGCGAGATTGTCGGCGATTACTTCCAGGCTCTTGCACTTCTCGCGGACGCCTACGACGTCGCCGGGCTTCACCTGATAGCTGGGGATGTTGAGCACCTTGCCGTTGACGGTGATGTGGCAGTGGAGCACCTGCTGGCGTGCGGCGGCACGGGTGGGCGCGATGCCGAGACGGTACACCACGTTGTCGAGACGGCTCTCGAGGAGCTGGAGAAGGATTTCACCGGTGATACCCTTCATGGCGCTGGCGCGCTTGAAGAGGTTGCGGAACTGCTTCTCAAGCACGCCGTAGGTGTACTTGGCTTTCTGCTTCTCGCGGAGCTGGACACCGTACTCGGATGTCTTGCGGCGCTTGTTCTGGCCGTGCTGGCCGGGGGGATAGTTGCGGCGCTGGAGGGTCTTGTCCTCGCCGAAGATGGGCTCGCCGAACTTACGTGCGATTTTGGTCTTGGGACCGATGTATCTTGCCATTGTGTTTAAAATCAGTTTTGAGCATTGTCCGGGACGGAGATTGTGAACGCTGTCGGCAGTGCAGCCGCGACCATAGAGAGGTGATAGAAGTATGGTCTATTCACGTGGATAGCGTCGTGTGTCGTCGTTGTGTCCGTGGGTCGGCCGCCTGTGGAGTGCAGCGCGTCCGGACAATGTTCGGTTTTATGATATGAGGGGTGTTCTGAAACTAAAAGCTGAAAGCAGAGGCGGGCCGGCAGCCGCCGGGAGGCGTCGCGGCCCTCTGATTTTTAAACTCTGCGGCGTTTGGGAGGACGGCATCCGTTGTGGGGCAGCGGAGTAACGTCGATGATCTCGACTACTTCGATGCCTGCACCGTGGATGGTACGGATAGCTGACTCACGGCCGTTGCCGGGACCCTTGACGTAGGCCTTCACCTTGCGGAGACCGAGGTCGTAGGCCGTCTTGGCGCAATCCTGCGCGGCCATCTGTGCGGCGTAGGGAGTGTTCTTCTTGCTGCCGCGGAAGCCCATCTTGCCTGCGCTGGACCAGGATATAACCTGGCCTTCGCTGTTGGCCAGACACACAATGATATTGTTGAAAGAGGAGTGAACGTGAAGCTGGCCTTCTGCGCCGACCTTGACGTTGCGCTTCTTTGCTGCGACTGTCTTTTTTGCCATAATTTCCTGTTATTTAGTAGCTTTCTTCTTGTTAGCGACGGTCTTCTTACGACCCTTGCGCGTGCGGGCGTTGTTCTTGGTGCTCTGGCCGCGTACGGGTAGGCCGTTGCGGTGACGGATGCCGCGGTAGCAGCCGATATCCATCAGGCGCTTGATGTTGAGCTGGATTTCGCTGCGCAGGTCGCCTTCTACCTTATAGTTGGCGCCGATTACCTCACGCACGGCTGCGGCCTGTGCGTCGGTCCAGTCCTTTACTTTGATGTTTACGTCGACGCCGGCCTTCTCGAGGATGGTTTTGGCGGCGCTCCGGCCGATGCCGAAGATATATGTCAAGGCGATTTCACCTCTTTTGTTTTGGGGGAGGTCCACTCCCACGATACGTACTGCCATGTTTGTTCAGTTTGTTATTTTAGCAAAAATAGCAAGAATTATCCTTGACGCTGTTTGTACTTAGGGTTTTTCTTGTTGATGACGTAGAGACGCCCCTTGCGGCGGACGATCTTGCTGTCCGGGGTGCGCTTTTTGATTGAAGCTCTTACTTTCATATCTCTTAGTTTTTCTGATTATTTGTAGCGGAAAGCGATACGGCCTTTGCTGAGGTCGTAGGGCGACATCTCCACCCGCACTTTGTCGCCGGGCAGGATTTTGATGTAGTGCATGCGCATCTTGCCGGAGATGTGGGCGGTGATTTCGTGGCCGTTCTCGAGCTCAACGCGGAACATTGCGTTGCTGAGAGCCTCGACGATGGTGCCGTCTTGTTCGATTGCTGACTGTTTTGCCATATCGGTGTGCTGGATGGGGGATGTATTGTCGGTTAAATGAATCTGTCCTGCAGGGCCTCGCTGATGTAGTCGAAGGTAGTGAGCACGCGCGGCTCGTCGTCGACTATCGCCAGAGTATGCTCGAAGTGCGCGCTGGGCTTGTGGTCGCGTGTGCGGCAGGTCCAGCCGTCGCGGTCGATGGTGATGTTGCGGCTGCCCATGTTGATCATTGGCTCGATGCAGATGCACATGCCGTTGCGCAGGACGGGTCCTATGCCGCGGCGTCCGTAGTTGGGGACCTCGGGGTCCTCGTGCATGGATTTGCCGATGCCGTGGCCGCACATCTCGCGAACAACGCTGTAGTTGCGGTGCTCGCAGTAGGTCTGTATGGCGTTGGCAATGTCGCCTATGCGCTTGCCGGCCTTGGCGGCCGCGATGCCCACGTAGAGACTCTCCTTGGTGGTGCGGAGCAGGTCGACGGTCTTGGGGTCGACTTCGCCCACGGTGAACGTGTAGCAGCTGTCGCCCATGAACCCGTCAAGCTCCACCACAAGGTCGACACCCACGATGTCGCCTTCGCGCAGGGCGTAGGACGACGGGAAGCCGTGAACAACGATGTCGTTGACTTCGGCGCAGATGGTGCCGGGAAATCCCTCGTAGCCCAGACAGGCAGGCTTGCCGCCGTTGTCCAGGATGTACTCCCGGGCAACGGTGTCGAGCTTGCGTGTGGTGACGCCGGGCGCTATCCAGCGTGCCACCTCTCCCAGAGTGCGGGAGGTGAGGTCGCAGGCTGCTGCCACGCGCTGGATTTCGTCGGCTGTCTTCAGGTAGATCATTCAGTGACGTGTTTTATCAGTATGCCTGGCCGGTGGTGCGTCCCTTGATCTTGCCCTCCTTCATGAGGCCGTCGTAGTGGTGCATCATCAGATGCGACTCGATCTGCATCAGCGTGTCGAGCACCACGCCCACCATAATCAGCAGCGATGTGCCGCCGAAGAACTGGGCGAAGTTCTGGCTGATACCGAACAGGCGGGCGAAAGCGGGCATGACGGCTACGATGCCGAGGAAGAGCGAACCGGGAAGGGTGATACGGCTCATGATGGTGTCGAGATACTCAATCGTGGCCTTGCCGGGCTTTACGCCGGGGATGAATCCGTTGTTGGCCTTCATGTTCTCGGCGATGTCCTTGGGACGGACAGTGATTGCCGTGTAGAAGTAGGTGAAGGCTACAATGAGGATGAAGAACACGACGTTGTACCAGAAGCTGTTGATGTCGCCGAAGGATGCCATGAATCCCGAGTTGCCGCCGCGGAAACCGGCGACAGTGATGGGGATGAACATGATGGCCTGGGCGAAGATGATGGGCATTACGCCTGCGGCATTGACCTTGAGAGGTATGTAGTTGCGGGCGCCGCCGTACTGGCGGTTGCCCACAATGCGCTTGGCGTACTGCACAGGTACCTTGCGTGTGCCCTGGACGAGGAGCACGGCGCCGACGGTGACAGCGAACAGCAGGACTATCTCGACGAGGAACATCACGAGGCCGCCCTGGCTGCCGGAGCTGCTGGGCAGACGGCTGGTGAACTCGAAGAACAGGGCTCCCGGGAGGCGGGCAATGATGCCGACGAGGATGATGAAGGATATACCGTTGCCTATGCCGCGGTCAGTGATGCGCTCGCCGAGCCAGAGGATGAACATGGCGCCGGCGGCGAGGATGATCGTCAGATAGACTACGGTCCAGAATCCGAACACCATGGGGGCGGTGCCGTTGCTGGCGCTGTTGACCTGCACCTGCAGGTTAATCAGATAGGCAGGAGCCTGCAGGAAGAGAATCAGCACGGTGAGGTAACGCGTGTACTGATTCAGTTTCTGACGGCCACTCTCGCCCTCGCGCTGCATCTTCTGGAAGGAAGGCAGAATCATGCCGCACAGCTGGATCACGATGGATGCGGTGATGTAGGGCATGATACCGAGGGCGAAGATGGATGCCTGGGAGAAGGCACCGCCGGAGAACATGTCGAGGAGCTGCATGAGACCACTCTTGTTGGTGAAGTTGGCCAGTGCGTCAATGGCTGCGGGCGAGATGCCGGGCAGCACCACGTAACATCCCAGGCGGTATACGAATACCAGCCCGAGAGTCACGAGGAGGCGCTTGCGCAGCTCTTCGATAGTCCAGATGTTCTTGAGTGTTTCGACAAATCTCATTATGCGTCGATTTTATTGACGGAGCCTCCTGCGGCCTCGATGGCAGCCTGTGCGGCCTTCGAGAATGCATGAGCTTCGACGTTGATAGCGCTGGTGATCGTGCCGACGCCGAGAACCTTAACGAGCTGGTTGCGGTTCACGAAGCCTGCGGCACGGAGCTCCTCGAGGCCGATCTTCTGGAGACCGGTTGCATCGGCGAGCTGCTGGAGTGTTGCCAGATTCACGGGCTTGTACTCCACACGGTTGATGTTTTTGAAACCGAATTTGGGAAGACGGCGCTGGAGGGGCATCTGGCCGCCTTCGAAGCCGATCTTGTGCTTATAGCCGGAGCGCGACTTCGCACCCTTGTGACCGCGGGTGGATGTTCCGCCCTTGCCGGAGCCGGGGCCGCGGCCGATGCGGGTCTTGCGCTGTACGGAGCCCACAGCGGGCTGCAAATTACTTAAATCCATAGTATTTGATGTTTTAAGCGTTGGTCACTTCTACCAGATGACGAACTTTGTTAACCATACCCATCACGCTGGGGGTGTCTTCCTTTACCACCGTGTGGTTCATTTTCTTGAGGCCGAGGGCGTCGAGAGTGCGCTTCTGCACTGCGGGGCAGTTGATGCGGCTTTTGATCTGTTTGATTTTTATCTGTGCCATTGGTAGTTTAGCCTTTGAATACTTGTTCGACACTGATGCCACGGTTCTTGGCTACCTGTGCGGGCGAACGCATCTCGCTGAGTGCGGCGATGGTGGCCTTCACGAGGTTGTGGGGGTTGGAAGAGCCCTTGCTCTTGGCGAGGACGTCGGTGATGCCTACGCTCTCGAGGACAGCACGCATGGCGCCGCCGGCCTTCACGCCGGTACCGTGGCTTGCGGGCTTGAGGATGATGCGCGAGCCGCCGAACTTGGCAATCTGCTCGTGGGGGATGGTGCCTTTGTGCACGGGCACGCGGACAAGATTTTTCTTGGCAGCCTCGACGCCTTTGGCGATGGCGGCCTGCACTTCGTTGGCCTTGCCCAGGCCCCAGCCTACGATGCCGTTCTCATTGCCGACAACAACGATGGCTGCAAAGGTGAACGCACGGCCACCCTTGGTGACCTTGGTGACGCGGTTGATGGCAACGAGACGGTCCTTGAGGTCGAGGTCGTTGGTGGTCTTTACGCGGTTATTCATTGCTTTTGCCATAGTTTTTAGAATTTAAGTCCGCCGTTGCGAGCAGCATCAGCAAGGGATTTTACACGACCGTGGAAGAGATAGCCGTTGCGGTCGAAAACTACTTCATTGATACCGGCTTCGATAGCCTTCTTGGCGGCGAGCTCGCCGACCTTGGCGGCTATCTCGCACTTTGTGCCCTCTTCGATGCCTTTGCTGGAGGCAGAGGCGAGGGTGACGCCGGCGAGGTCGTCGATAAACTGAACGTAGATCTGCTTGTTGGAGCGGAACACGGTCATGCGGGGACGGGCAGCTGTGCCGGAGATTTTGCCGCGGATGCGGGTCTTGATTTTATTTCTTCTTTGAATCTTCGTTTTCATAGCTTCTGTGTTACTTATTTGGCACCAGCCGATTTACCGGACTTGCGGCGAATAACCTCGCCGACGAACTTGATACCTTTGCCCTTGTAGGGTTCGGGCTTGCGCAGCGAACGGATCTTGGCGCACACCTGACCGAGGAGCTGCTTGTCGTCGCTCTCAAGGATGATCAGGGGGTTCTTGTTGCGTTCGCTCTTGGCCTCTACTTTGACTTCGGGGGGAAGCTTGATGAAGATAGCGTGGGAGAAACCGAGGGAGAGCTCCAGCACCTGGCCGGTGGCGCTCGCGCGGTAACCTACGCCTACGAGTTCCATTTCTTTGCGGTAACCTTCACTGACGCCTACCACCATATTGTGGATGAGCGCGCGGTAGAGACCGTGCTGTGCGCGGTGCTCGCGGTCGTCGCTGGGACGGCTCAGCTGAATGTGGCCGTCTTCGATTTTAACGTCGAGTTCGGGGTTCACTGTCTGCGTGAGGGTGCCCTTGGGACCCTTGACCGTAACCACATTGTTCTTGACATCGACGCTTACGCCTGCGGGAATGGCGATGGGTGCTTTACCTATACGTGACATATTAGTATTGTGGTTATGGATTAATATACGTAGCAGAGAACTTCACCGCCGATTTTCTTTTCGGCGGCGGCCTTGTTGGTCATCACACCCTGCGAGGTGCTGAGGATGGCGATGCCGAGGCCGTTGAGAACACGGGGCATGTCCTTGTAGCCGGTGTACTGGCGCAGGCCGGGACGCGATACGCGCTTGAGGCCCTTGATGGCGTTTACACGGTCGGCGGGATCGTATTTGAGGGCAATCTTGATGATGCCGGCGGGGGTTTCACCCTCTATAAACTTGTAGTTAAGAATATAGCCTTGTTCGAAGAGAATCTTGGTGATTCCCTTCTTCAAGTTTGAGGCAGGGATCTCAACCACGCGGTGGTTGGCCTTGATAGCGTTCCTCAATCTTGTCAGATAGTCTGCTATAGGATCTGTCATTTTGTTGATTGTTTAAATTGATTGGGCTGTTCCCAACAATATTTAATACTCGGAGTAATCGGCTCGTGAGATTTTACCAGCTTGCCTTCTTGACGCCGGGGATAAGGCCGGCCGAAGCCATTTCGCGGAACTGGATGCGGCTGAGGCCGAACTGGCGCATGTAGCCTTTGGGACGTCCGGTGATGGAGCAGCGGTTGTGCAGGCGCACGCGCGAAGCGTTCTTGGGGAACTTCTGGAGCTCCTGGTATGCCTCATAGTCGCCCTGGGCCTTGAGTGCGGCCTTGCGTTCGGCGTATTTGGCAACGAGCTTTGCGCGCTTTACCTCGCGGGCTTTCATTGATTCTTTTGCCATATCTTCGAATTACTGTTTTTTAGCGTTCTTGAAGGGCAGGCCGAATTCCTTGAGGAGAGCATAGCCTTCCTCGTCGGTGTTGGCGCTGGTCACGAAGGTGATGTTCATGCCCATGAGCTTGCTGATGGAGTCGATGTTGATTTCCGGGAAGATGATCTGCTCGGTGATGCCGAGGGTGTAGTTGCCGCGGCCGTCGAGCTTGCTCTCGATGCCCTTGAAGTCGCGGATACGGGGCAGAGCCACGCGCACGAGGCGCTCCAGGAATTCGTACATGCGGTCGCGGCGCAGGGTCACCATGACGCCGATGGGCATTTTCTTACGAACCTTGAAGTTCGAGATGTCTTTCCTCGAGAGGGTTGCTACAGCTTTCTGGCCGGTGATGGCTGTGAGTTCGTTGATGGCTGTCTCGATGATTTTCTTGTCCTGGGTGGCTTCGCCGAGGCCCTGGTTGATGACAATCTTCTTGAGCTTGGGCACCTGCATTACGGTGCTGTAGCCGAACTCTTTCTCAAGAGCGGGGACGATGCGCTCGTTATAGTCCTTTTTAAGCGTTGCAGTCATTACTTGATTTCCTCTCCGGATTTTTTAGAAAAACGAACGGTTTTGTCGCCATCCTTGCGGAAGCCTACGCGAGTGGGCTTGCCGCTTTTGGGGTCGATGAGGGCGAGATTGGAAATGTGGACGGGAGCCTCAATCTTCACGAGGCCGCCCTGGGGGTGCTTGGCGCTGGGCTTGGTTGCCTTGGTGACGATGTTGACGCCCTCGACGATGGCGCGCTGCTTGGCAGCCTGCACTTCGAGCACGCGGCCCTGCTGGCCTTTGCTCTCGCCGGCAAGCACGCAGACGTTGTCGCCCTTTTTGATATGAAGTTTCATACTTTTTCTTGAATTAAGGGTTTAATTAGAGAACTTCCGGTGCGAGGGAAACGATTTTCATCTGGTTGGCTGCGCGAAGTTCGCGGGCAACGGGTCCGAAGATACGTGTGCCACGAAGTTCGCCGGCGTTGTTGAGGAGGACGCAGGCGTTGTCGTCGAAACGGATATAGGAACCGTCGGGACGGCGGATTTCTTTCTTAGTGCGGACGACTACGGCCTTGCTAACGGTGCCTTTCTTGACGTCGGAGCTGGGGATGACGCTCTTGACGGAGACAACGATGATGTCGCCTACGGAAGCGTAGCGGCGACCGGTGCCGCCGAGGACGTGGATGCAAAGGGCTTCCTTTGCACCGCTGTTGTCGGCGACGGTCAGGCGGGTTTCAGTCTGTATCATGGGGTTATTACTTAACTTTTTCTACGATTTCTACTAAGCGCCAGCGCTTGGTCTTGCTGAGGGGGCGGGTCTCCATCAGGCGCACGGTGTCGCCCACGCTGCACTCGTTGTTTTCGTCGTGTGCGTGATATTTCTTGCTTTTGTTGACGAACTTGCCGTAGATGGGGTGTTTCTCCTTCCATTTGACCACGACGGTGATGGTCTTGTCGCCCTTATTGCTGGATACCACGCCGATGCGCTCTTTTCTGAGGTTTCTTGTTTCTTCCATTTTGGCGGGGATGATTATTTGTTGTTGAGTTCGCGCTGACGGAGCTCGGTCTTGACGCGTGCGATCATGCGGCGGTCAGCCGTGATCTTGGCGGGGTTGTCGACGGGGGAGACAGCGTGAGTGGCCAGGAGCTGCTGGTATTCAGTCTCCATCTGTGCGAGGCGCTCGCGCAGGTCGGCCGTGGTCATTTCCTTTATTTCTTCCTTCTTCATGGTGCATTACACGTTTTGAGTGGGGTCGTAGTCACGGCGCACCACGAATTTTGTAACGACGGGGAGCTTCTGGGCGGCCAGACGGAGTGCCTCCTTGGCGATGTCGTAGCTGACGCCTTCTACCTCGATGATCATGCGGCCGGGGGTAACGGGCGCAACGAAGCCTTCGGGGTTACCTTTACCTTTACCCATGCGGACTTCGGCAGGCTTCTTGGTGATGGGCTTATCGGGGAAGATACGGATCCAGATCTGACCCTGACGCTGCATGTAGCGTGTCACGGCGATACGTGCGGCCTCAATCTGGCGGCCGGTAATCCACTTGCTCTCGAGGGTCTTGATGCCGAAGGAGCCGAAAGCGAGATCGTTACCTCGCTGTGCTACGCCCTTCATGCGGCCCTTCTGCTGGCGGCGGAATTTGGTTTTCTTAGGTTGTAACATCTGTGTTTGCTATCTTGAGAGGTTAACGATTGGCTTTGGCACGACGGAAACCACCGCGACGGGGTGCGCCGCCGGGGGCTGCGCTGCGGGTCTCCTTCTGCTGGCTGAACTGGGGAGCGAGGTCACGCTTGCCGTATACTTCGCCGCGGCAGATCCAGACCTTGATGCCCACGACACCTACCTTGGTGTGTGCCTCGACGAGTGCGTAGTCGATGTCGGCACGGAGGGTGTGCAGGGGTGTGCGGCCTTCCTTGAACATCTCGCTGCGGGCGATTTCGGCGCCGTTGAGGCGGCCGCTTACCTGCACCTTGATGCCCTCGGCACCGGCGCGCATGCTGCCCTGGATAGCCATCTTGACGGCGCGGCGGTAAGCCACCTTGCCTTCGATCTGGCGGGCGATGTTGGCAGCCACGATTTCGGCGTCGAGCTCGGGGCGCTTAACTTCAAAGATGTTGATCTGTACGTCTTTGTCGGTGATTTTCTTGAGCTCTTCGCGGAGCTTCTCGACTTCTTCGCCGCCTTTGCCGATTACCAGGCCGGGGCGGGATGTGCAGACGGTGATGGTAATGAGCTTGAGCGTGCGTTCAATCACGATGCGGCTCACGCTGCACTTGGCCAGGCGTACGTTGAGGTACTTGCGGAGCTTGTAGTCCTCAAGGATGTTCTCACCCTGCTTTGTGCCGTCGCTCCAGTTGGAGTCCCAGCCGCGGATGACACCCAGACGGTTGCTGATAGGATTTACTTTCTGTCCCATTGTATTATGCCTCGTGATTGTTAGTGTTGTTGATGGTGTCCACGATAACGGTGACGTGGTTGGCGCGCTTGCGGATGCGGTAGCCGCGGCCCTGGGGGGCGGTGCGCAGACGCTTGAGCATGGGGGCGGGATCAACGAAGATGGTGCTCACGTAGAGCTCGCCGTCCTCGGCTTTTCTTTCGTTCTTCTCTTCCCAGTTTGCCACAGCAGAGCGCAGGAGCTTCTCGACGCGGGCAGCAGCCTCCTTGTTGGAGAACTTGAGCATGCCAAGGGCGCGGAACACTTCCTTGCCGCGGATCATGTCGGCGACGAGGCGCATTTTGCGGGGCGAAGTAGGCACGTTGGTGAGCTTGGCGAAAGCCACCTGCTTACGTTCCTGCTTTTTCTGATCGGCAGATATTTTTTTTCTTACACCCATTGTATGTGTTGCTTTTCTTTGTCAATAAAATTGATTGGCTGGCCCTTATTTCTTCTTGTTGCCGGCGTGGCCGCGGAATGTGCGTGTGGGGGCGAACTCGCCGAGCTTGTGGCCTACCATGTTTTCGGTGACGTACACGGGGATGAACTTGTTTCCGTTGTGTACGGCGAAAGTATGGCCGACGAACTCGGGGGCGATCATGGATGCGCGGCTCCAGGTCTTGATGACGTTCTTTTTGCCGGAAGCATTCATGTCGTTGACCTTCTTCTCGAGCTTCACGCTGATGAAGGGACCTTTCTTTAATGAACGGCTCATATTTGCTATTTTATCAGATTACTTTTTGCGACGTTCGATAATGTACTTCGAAGACTGCTTCTTCGGGGAGCGTGTCTTGAGACCCTTGCTGTAGAGGCCCTTGCGCGAACGGGGATGACCACCGCTGGCGCGGCCTTCGCCGCCGCCCATGGGGTGGTCGACAGGGTTCATGACAACGCCGCGGTTGCGCGGACGACGGCCGAGCCAGCGGCTGCGGCCTGCCTTGCCGCTCTGCTCGAGCGAGTGCTCGCTGTTGCCTACGACGCCGATGGTGGCCTTGCAGGCGCAGAGGATCTTGCGGGTTTCTCCTGAAGGTAATTTGACGATAGCATAGTCACCCTCGCGGCTGATGAGCTGGGCGAAGGTGCCGGCGGAACGGGCCATGAAGGCTCCCTGGCCGGGACGCAATTCGATGTTGTGGATGACGGTACCTACGGGTATCTTGCCCAGGGGGAGGGCGTTGCCCACCTCGGGAGCTGCGTCGGGACCGCTTACCACAGTTGCGCCTACTTCGAGACCGTTGGGTGCGATGATGTAGGCTTTTTCACCGTCTACGTAGTAAAGGAGTGCGATACGCGCCGAACGGTTGGGATCGTACTCGATGGATTTTACTACAGCGGGGACTCCGTCTTTGTTTCTCTTGAAGTCAATGAAGCGGTATTTGCGTTTGTGACCACCACCAAGGTAGCGAGTGGTGAGATGGCCTTCGGCGTTGCGGCCGCCGCTGGCACGTTTACCGACTGTAAGAGATTTCTCCGGCGTGGTAGCAGTGATTGTACCTTTGAACACGCCGATAATTTTGTGTCGCTGCCCGGGAGTCGTGGGCTTGAATTTTCTTACTGCCATTTTATTTATCAGATGTTGCTGTAAAAGTCGATGGTCTGGCCTTCAGCGAGGGTGATGAAGGCTTTCTTCCAGCGCGATGTCGCACCGCGCAGCAGGCCGCTTTTGGTCCAGCGGCTCTTGTTCTTGGCACGCATGACGGCCGTGTTGACGGCGGCCACCTTCACCCCGTAGAGCTTCTCCACCAGGTCTTTGATCTGGTATTTGTTGGCTTCGGGGGAAACGCGGAATGTGTAACGATTGAGCTTGTCCGTCAGGCGGGTGGCTTTCTCGGTCACTATGGGTTTGATTTCTATGTCCATTGTTGGTTCCTCCAGGGGTTTACAGGTTGTTTACCACAGCAAGGCTACCTTCCGTGAGGATGATAGCGTTGTTGTTCATGATTGCATACGTGTTGATGTCCGCGGCGTTCATGAGGCGAACGTCGGGCACATTTCGAGCAGACAAAGATACGACATTATTTCGTTCTGCTAAAACGAGGAGGAGCTTTTTGCCGTCCACTTTAAGATTTTTAGCAAAATTTACGAAATTTTTAGTTTTGGGTGCATCGAAAGTGAAGTCTTCCACGACGATGATCTGGTCGGCCTGGCACTTCACGGTGAGTGCGGAGCGACGGGCGAGCTGCTTGAGCTTGCGGTTGAGCTTGAAGCGATAGTCGCGGGGACGGGGACCGAAGACGCGGCCGCCGCCTACGAGTACGGGCGAGTTGATGTCGCCGATACGGCTGCCGCCGCCGCCCTTCTGCTTGTGGAGCTTACGGGTGGAGCCGCTTACTTCGCTGCGCTCTTTGCTCTTGTGTGTGCCCTGGCGCTGGTCGGCAAGGAACTGCTTGACATCGAGGTAGATGGCGTGCTCGTTGGCGTCGATTGCGAACACCTCATCGTTGAGGACTGCCTTGCGGCCGGTGTCCTGTCCTTCCTTATTGTAGATTGCAACTTCCATTTTACTTCTCAATTAAGACGATGGAACCTTTGGCGCCGGGGATGGAGCCTTTGATCATGAGGATGTTGTGCTCGGGGATGATCTTGACGATCTGGAGATTCTGCACTGTCACGCGCTCGTTGCCCATCTGGCCGGCCATGCGCATGCCCTTGAATACCTTTGCGGGATAGGAGCAGGCGCCGATCGAACCGGGTGCGCGCAGACGGTTGTGCTGGCCGTGAGTGCTCTGGCCCACACCGCCGAAGCCATGGCGCTTAACTACGCCCTGGAAGCCTTTACCCTTGCTGGTGCCGATGACGTCGACGAACTCTGTGTCGCCGAAGAGGTCGACAGTCAGCTTGTCGCCGGCTTTGTACTCGCCGTCGAAACCCTTGAACTCGGCCAAGTGGCGCATGGGGGTCACGCCGGCTTTCTGGAAGTGGCCGAGCTCGGGCTTCGTGCAGTGCTTTTCCTTCTGCTCCTCGAAGCCGAGCTGGAGGGCGTTGTAGCCGTCCTTCTCGGTCGTCTTCACCTGCGTAACAACACACGGGCCTACTTCGATAACAGTGCACGGTACGTTCTTACCGTCGGCACTGAAAACGGATGTCATTCCGATTTTTTTTCCAATTAATCCTGGCATTTCTGTGTTTGTTTAGGAGTGAATGTTGATTTGAATGTGCTGGATGATACCGCGGGGCATCAGACCTTGATTTCTACTTCCACGCCGCTGGGGAGCTCGAGCTTCATGAGAGCGTCGACGGTCTTGGCGGTGCTGTTGTAGATGTCGATGAGGCGCTTGAACGACGACAGCTGGAACTGCTCGCGGCTCTTCTTGTTGACGAAGGTCGAGCGATTCACAGTGAAGATGCGCTTGTGCGTGGGCAGGGGTATGGGACCGCTGATCACTGCGCCGGTAGCCTTCACGGTCTTGACGATCTTCTCGGCGCTCTTGTCGACGAGGTTGTGATCGTAAGATTTGAGTTTGATGCGAATTTTCTGGCTCATATTGTTGGTTTGTTTATATGCATATTACTTGATGAGGTCGACACGGCCCTGGCATTCGGTAAGGACGGCCTTGGCAATGCTGCTGCTGACCTCGGCGTAGTGCGAGAAGCTCATGGTGCTGGTGGCACGGCCGGAGGTGATGGTGCGGAGGGCGGTCACATAGCCGAACATCTCGGCCAGAGGAGCCTTGGCCTTCACGACGCGTGCGCCGCTGCGGCTTGTCTCCATGCCTTCTACCTGTCCGCGGCGCTTGTTGAGGTCGGAGATGACGTCGCCCATGGATTCCTCGGGGGTAACGACCTCGATCTTCATGATAGGCTCAAGCAGCACGGGTCCGGCCTTCTCGCTGGCTTTCTTGAATGCGCTGATGGCGCAGAGCTCGAACGAGAGCTGGTCGGAGTCGACGGGGTGGAACGAACCGTCGATAACGGTAACCTTGAGGTTCTCCACGGGATAGCCTGCGAGGACGCCGTTCTTCATAGCGGTCTGGAAACCCTTCTGGATGCTCGGGATGAACTCCTTGGGGATGTTGCCGCCCTTGACTTCGTCGACGAACTGGAGGCCGCCTTCGAAGCCTTCGTCCACGGGCTCTACGCGTACGATGATGTCGGCGAACTTACCGCGGCCGCCGGTCTGCTTCTTGAATACCTCGCGGAGCTCGACGGGCTGGGTGATGGCTTCCTTATAGGTAACCTGCGGACGACCCTGGTTGCACTCTACCTTGAACTCGCGGCGGAGACGGTCGATGATGATGTCGAGGTGAAGCTCGCCCATACCGCTGATGACGGTCTGACCGGTTTCCTCGTTTGTCTCCACGCGGAAGGTGGGGTCTTCCTCGGCGAGCTTCTGGAGGCCTACGCCGAGCTTGTCGAGGTCCTTCTGGGTCTTGGGCTCCACGGCGATACCGATAACGGGATCGGGGAATTCCATAGCCTCAAGCACGATGGGAGCGTCCTCGGCGCAGAGAGTGTCGCCGGTGCGGATATCCTTGAAGCCTACGCCTGCGCCTATGTCGCCGCAGCCGATCTTCTCCATGGGGTTCTGCTTGTTGGAGTGCATCTGGAAGAGGCGGCTCACACGCTCCTTCTTGCCGCTGCGTGCGTTGAGCACATAGCTGCCGGCAACGACGTCGCCGGAGTAAACGCGGAAGAATGTCAGACGGCCTACATAGGGGTCGGTAGCGATCTTGAATGCAAGAGCGCACATGGGAGCGTCGCTGCTGGGCTCGCGGGTCTCGACTTCGTCGGGGTTGTCGACGGCATGGCCTTCAACGGCGCCGGCGTCGACAGGGCTGGGCAGATAAGCGCAGACTGCATCGAGCAGGCACTGCACGCCCTTGTTCTTGAACGAGGAACCGAGAATCATGGGCACGATCTCCATGGAGAGGGTACCCTTGCGCAGGGCCTTCTTGACTTCCTCCTCGGTGATAGTGGAGGGATCGTCGAAGTATTTTGCCATGAGGTCGTCGTCGAATTCGGCGATTTTCTCAAGCATCTTGTCGCGCCATTCGTTGGCTTCGTCAACGAGGCTGGCGGGGATGTCGTCAACCTCGTAGTCGGCGCCCATGGTCTCGTCGTGCCAGAAGATAGCCTTCATGCGCACGAGGTCAACTACGCCCTTGAAGGTCTCTTCAGCGCCGATGGGTATCTGGATGGGGCAGGGATTGGCACCGAGCACATCCTTGAGCTGGCGTACAACCTCGAAGAAGTTGGCGCCGCTGCGGTCCATCTTGTTGACGTAGCCGATACGGGGCACGTTGTATTTGTCGGCCTGACGCCATACGGTCTCAGACTGAGGCTCAACACCGCCGACTGCGCAGAAAGTGGCGACGGCACCGTCGAGCACACGGAGCGAGCGCTCCACCTCGACAGTGAAGTCGACGTGTCCCGGAGTGTCAATCAGGTTGATTTTGTATTTCTCGTCGTTGTATTTCCAGAAAGCGGTGGTAGCGGCCGAAGTGATTGTGATGCCGCGCTCCTGCTCCTGTTCCATCCAGTCCATGGTTGCGGCGCCGTCGTGCACCTCGCCGATTTTGTGAGTCAGACCGGTATAGAAGAGAATACGCTCCGACGTCGTAGTCTTGCCGGCATCAATATGAGCCATGATGCCGATGTTGCGGGTATATTTGAGATGTTCGTCTGATTTAGCCATTTTGCGGTGGGATTTACAGTCAATGAAAGTATATTAGAAGCGGAAGTGTGCGAATGCGCGGTTAGCTTCTGCCATTTTGTGCATATCCTCCTTGCGTTTGAAAGCGCCGCCCTGCTCGTTGAAGGCATCAACGATTTCGGCTGCGAGCTTGTCGGCCATTGTCTTGCCGCCGCGTTTGCGTGCATAGAGGATGAGATTTTTCATTGATATAGATTCCTTGCGGTCCGGACGGATTTCGGTAGGCACCTGGAAGGTGGCGCCGCCCACACGGCGACTTTTCACCTCCACCTGGGGAGTTACATTCTCGAGGGCCTTTTTCCAGATTTCGAGAGCAGTCATTTCCTCGTTGGGGAGCTTGCTCTTCACATTGTCGAGCGCCTTGTAGAAGATCTCATAGGAAGTGTTCTTCTTGCCGTCGTACATGAGGTGGTTGACGAATTTAGCCACACGCACGTCACCGAAGACGGGATCGGGAAGGATTTGGCGCTTCTTAGGCTTTGCCTTTCTCATTTTTAGTCAGTGTGTTGTGTTTTCAGATTGCTTGGTTGTTGCTTCTTTTGCTTCAGCTGTGCCCTCCGGCACGGCTTACTCAACCGGGCAGCTTTTCAAGAATCAAAAAACGAGTTTAAAATAATTGATTAAATCTCGCGGTGCGTTCAGATTACTTCACTCGATTGCGAAAACCGAATTACTTCTTGGCTGCACCTGCCTTGGGACGCTTGGCACCATACTTGCTACGGCGCTGCGTGCGGTCCTTGACACCGGAGGTATCGAGAGTGCCGCGCACGATGTGGTAGCGAACGCCGGGAAGGTCCTTCACACGGCCGCCACGCACGAGCACAATGCTGTGCTCCTGAAGATTGTGGCCCTCGCCGGGGATGTAGGAGTTCACTTCTTTGCCATTGGTGAGGCGCACGCGAGCTACCTTACGCATAGCCGAGTTAGGCTTTTTGGGAGTGGTGGTGTAGACGCGAACGCACACGCCACGACGCTGGGGGCAGCTGTCGAGCGCGGGGCTCTTGCTCTTGTCTTCGAGCGCCACGCGACCCTTACGTACTAATTGCTGAATAGTAGGCATCTTAGTTTTTTGGTTTAACTTTGGGTTACTTCTTCTATTTTGTTTAAATATTCTGTCGACTCCATAAGCATGCCATTTGCCACGTATCGCGGTAACTGTCACGCAGTTAACGATACGTTAGGCTATAGCACGCCACAAAATCGATGCAAAATTACTAATTAATTCGCTATTATGCAAACATTTCCACTTTTTTTTGAAGTTTATAGTTGAGAGGGGAGAGATAAGAGGGGGAGATTACTTCGGAGGACGAGATACACAAGGACATAAGGTCAAAAGGAACAGAAGTTTTTTATTTGATGATTATCAATATTAATAATTCTTATGTCGCTTTTGACCTTATGTCCCTATGTGTCTTCCAATGTTGTAAGTTATAGGTAAGAGGGGAATTATTGAGGTTATTTAGGCCAATATTTCGTCGCAAAGGGTGATTTTGGACGATTTTTTCAAATTTTTTTTTCAAAAATTTTGGAGGTTTCGAAAAAAGCAGTACCTTTGCAACGCTTTCGGCGATAACGGGCGCTTAGCTCAGCTGGTTCAGAGCGTCTGCCTTACAAGCAGAGGGTCGGGGGTTCGAATCCCTCAGCGCCCACTCCATAATTTACTGCAACAATTCCCCTATTAAATGTCCCGGCTTGTGAAAGCCGGGACATTTTCATATTCCACCGGTGTAGGCCGCGCGGCGCAGGGTTTCATCAGAGTCGTAGAATGCGGGCGAGAGCAGCTCGGGCAATGTAGCCTCGGGGTGCCTGCGCAGATAGGTCTGTACTATGCGCAGACCGATGAAGCGCCCTGCCCTGCCGGGAACAGCCGCGCCGAGCAACGACACAGATGGCGCAGGCGACACAAAGCGCTCGGCATCGGCCGGCAGAGTGCTGTAAAGCAAGCCGCGGGCCACAAGCAGCTGCCACAGCTCGCCTTCGTGTGCCGCCAGGTCGGCATACGTATCGTCATCATATCCCAGCGCCTCGGCCTCGCCGATGCCGCACAGGCGCATGCGCGCCTCGGCCATGGCGCCTTCGTAGAGCAAGCGCGACAGCACCGTGCTGCTCTCGCGGCGCTCGTACGGACAGGCGGTGCCAACCAGAGCCTCCGCCATGTCAGGCACGAGGCGCGACGGCTCCTTCGCAGCACGCGCATAGGCCGGCAGGTGACTGTAGCCGGGATAGGATGCTCCCAGATAGTGATTGAGCGCCACAAGCATCACGCTGTCGCAGAACACGATGCTTTCCGGACGTCCCCACACAACGGCGGCATAACGCCGTCGCGGCAGCTCCAGGCCCTCACGCGAGGCCCGGGCAAGCACATCGCCAAGCCTCTGCTCCACCGGAGCGAGCGAGGGGAAAACGCTGTCGACGGCGGGAGTGAAGACTTCCACAGCCGGCGAAGCCGCCCAAGCAGCGAGCGCCGGAGCCGAGGCATCTCCCCTACCCGTCACCTTCATGAACGCCTCCACCTCGGGACGCAGACTGTCGGGCAGCGCCGAAGCCGAACCATATTCGGCGAAGTACTCATAGACGGGCGCAAGCGCCTGCGGCTCGCCCGAGCCGTTATCATGGCCGGGCCTCGCGCATGCGCTTGCGATTATAAGGAATATGAGGATAATTTTCTTCATTTCACAACAACCTTGTAGCCGGAGCCGTCAACGCGGACGAGATACAATCCGGCGTCGAGCCCGGTGAGAGCCACACGGCGACCGGACATATCGTAAGCCTCGGGCATGCCTTCGGCGCCCTCCACGATGATCTCGCCGACACCACCGCGCACACGCACGGCAGATGCGCCGCCGTCGCCCGTGATGTCGTCAATACCGTTGAGGCCGGCCGTGCAGTAGATGGCAAAGCCGTTTGCCGGCACCTTCAGCGACAGCGTGCCGCCCGTACCGCTGAGCTGCGGATTGCTGAAGCCGCGGCTGGCATAGACCAGCTCGGCGTCGGCGGCCTCAAGACCGGCGGAAGTGACGGTCACGGTCTGCGCGGCCGAAACGGAGGGGTTGAAGAATGCCACAACCGACTTCTTGTCCTTGCGCACGCAGAGGCTGCGCGGGGCCGACTTGTCGGCGCTCCATACCGAGGAGAACTCGGCGCCCGTGCCGAACATCTCGGGATGGGCGGCACGCAGGGAGCCTGCGGCGCGGTAAGCCTCGAGGATGCGCTGACGCACGGCGTTGTCGAGGTCGTTCCAGCGCACGGTCTTGGGGTCGGTGTTGTTCGAGCCGTCGGCATTCTTGGTGCTTTCCTCGTTGCCGAGCTCCTGGAACTGCCAGAGCATCTTCGGACCCGGCGACAGAATCATCCATACGCCGGTAGCGCCCAGACGTGCGGCGCGCACGGTGGCCGTCTTGACGTTGTCGGTGGCATAGGCCATTATCTTGGCGGCGAGGCGCTCCTCGTCGTGGCTCTCGGCGTAGGACACGGCATGGCCGTCCGTTCGGCCGGCATTGACGGCATAGAACTCCGAGATGCCGCGGCCGTTCTCGTCGTAGGCCATGGCGAACTGCCCGGCGTTGTGGCTGAGATTGTGCCAGCCCAGCTGGCCGTCGGCGGCGTTGGCGTTCTCCTCGGCATTGTCGCCCAGGAGCTCGTTGATGTGGATGGCGTCGGGCTTCACCTCGCGCATGGCGGCGTGCAGGCGCTTCATGCGGGCGGTGCGCGTAGTGTTTGCGGCGTCAGTGCCGGAGCCGTAGCTGCCGTTGTCGCCGAGGCCCTTCACGAGGTCGAAGCGGAAGCCGTCCACGTTGTACTCGCGCAGCCAGTATTGCAGCACGTCCTTGTAGTGCTGCTCCACGATGGCGTTCTCGGGGTTGAGGTCGTTGAGCACGCTGTAGTCGTGCGGCGCGGTAGCGTTGTAGAAGGGATTGCCGCCCGCGGGGTACATCTGATACCAGGGGGCGAGGCCGTCGGTCTGGTTGAACACCACGTCGAGAATCACGGCCAGGCCCTGGCGGTGGCACTCGTCGATGAAGTCCTTGTACTCCTCGGGCGAACCATACGACTTGTCGGGAGCCATATAGAAATTGGTGTTGTAGCCCCACGAGTTGTTGCCGTTGAACTCCATCACCGGCATCAGTTCCACGGCGTTGACGCCGAGGCTCTTGATGTAGGGTATCTTCTCCATGGCGGCGGCCAGGGTGCCGTTGCCCAGGCGCTGACCCTCGGTGCCGGTGAAGTCGCGCAGCAGCATCTCGTAGATGTACAGGCTGCCGTGTGCTGGAATCGTGAAGTCGCTCCAGCTGTAGTCGTTCATGCCGCGGCGCCATACGGCCAGGGGCACGGTCTCAGTGACCTCGGCGGGATAGGCCGGCATCCAGTCGGCTACAGGCAGATACTTGTCATTGTAGGGGTCAAGCACAAGGCGGGCATAGGGGTCGCCCACGGCTGTCTGGCCGTCCACTATATAATAATATGTGTAGTCCGTGCCGTCGGCCAGAACGGGCGACGTAATCCAGAAGTAGCTCGCGCCGTTGTAGTCGTGGCGGTACATGGTGTTGCTGTCGAGCACCTTGTGGCCGTCCCACGAGGGCACCATAACCACACTCTTCTTGCCGGGAGCCGCCAGGCAGAAAGTCACAGTGCCGTCGGCGTTCTCCACGGCGCCCATGCGGGGCGTGCCGCCCGGATATTCGCGTTCGGCCGAGGGGCTGACGTACGTCACCGTGTGTGTCTGGCTCAGCGTCTTGCCGCCGGCTGTGGCCGTGGCTACAAATTCATATGTTCCGGCCGCGCTGATGGTATAATCCTTGGCAAGCCACACAGCAGCTGTGGCCGAGGCGAATGGTGCGCCGTTGACGGTAATGGCGATGTCGGCCTCCTCGGTAGTGTTGACGGCAAGCGTCACTGTGGTGGCGGCAGTAATTACTCCGGCTGCCGAGCACTCGAAGTTCATCGCCAGGCCGGCGGGCTTGATGTCGACAAAGATGTCCTTGTCGCCTCTGGCCTTGCCTTGACGCGAGCCGCCGGAGTTGCGCACCACCATGCACAGACGCGTGGCGTGGTCGTCGTCCTTGATTCCGAAAAATGTGCGTATATCGCCGATAACCAGCGAGTAAGTATTTGCGTCGACGCGCGTCATGTGGCACTTGGGAAGGTCGGTATCCCAACCCGCAGCGATGTACTGCCAGTCGCCCGCGGCGGTGGTGATGCCTATGTGGGCGTACACATCGTCGCCGGTATAGTTCTTCATACCGTCGTTGCCGAGAGGCGAATCAGCGTGATAGTAAAGCACCACGCCGGTGGAGTTTTCCTGCAATACGGCGGGCGTGGTGGTGACAATCTGGGCCACGGCGCCGATGCCGCAGGCCAGGACGAGAGCCACAAATGTCAGTAATAATTTCTTCATCTTAAGTAAACTGTGTTTTTTGGCAAGTATGATATTTTCTGCAAAGATAGCGCTTTGGCATGAAAAACACAAATTGCAACCGCCTCTGTCTGACGGTTCAGTGCCGAAGACGTTAAAATAGTATCACATTTTAAACAAATTTTGCGATTTTATCTAAAAATTTCATTACTTTTGTACAGAAAACAATAAACCATCACCATTAAATACTATGAAAAACACCCCCGGGAGACCGATAACACGGATGATTCTATCGTTGCTACTGACAATATGTGCAACAGCAACCGTAAAAGCAGCCGATGTTAAGTTTTATGAATTTTGGAATCACCAACTACTGACAACCCTCACGCCATTAGTTCCAGACGGTAAGACTTATACTGGTACGTTCACTCCCGCAAGCTGGGGTTCCTACATCATTGAAGTAGACGGGACGAAATACGGATTCTCTCAAGAGACCGGTATAGGAGGCTACAACGACTTGCCAAAGACCGTCACGTTAAACGCAGGAGATTCATCAAGGTTTTATGTGGGTGATACCCAAAGTAATGACTTCGGCATAATAGTAGTCGTAAACGGCGACAACACATGCACAATGACTCTGTGTAAGATTGAGGACCTGCCGAAAGCCGACCCCACCCCGCTGTCTATGGCAATCAACGGCACGACAATAGACGTGAGCGACGACATCAACGGACTCAGCGAGACTTTCACAATCGAGGGCAGCTATGAGGTCACAGACGGCAACAGCCTCACAATCGGTGGAATCTCCGCAGGCGGCGCAGCCTACGGCGCACAGACACAGCCCACGTTCACCGACAGCAAGGACGAGCAGACGCAGACAGTGGCGCTCGTAAGCGGCGGCGGGGACATCAGCGTCACCCGTCCGGGCATCTACACCGTCGGGCTGAGCGTGCTGAAAGGAGTGCCGTCGGCATGCGTCATCACCAAAGCATCGGGCGACAAGATTCCTCTCAAAGTCAACATTGACGGCAACAGCCTGATAGTGGCCGACGACGTGGAGGGGCAGACCGGCACCTTCAACGTGCAGGGCACTTATAATGTGGACGCCGGCGGCAGCCTCAGCTTAGGTCCCGTCACCGTGGGCGACACTTCCTACGGCTTTGAAGCCGACCCCGCATTCGATGCGACCAACAACGCACAGCAGACGCTTAAGCTCCGCCTCGTGGCCGGAGGCAACGCTGCGACAATCGGCGTAAAAGGCACATACTCGCTGACGATAGCCCTGCGCGACGGCGAGCCTACGGGCTGCACCGTCACCCGCGCCCCCTACACTCCCGTGCTGACACTGGACGGAGCATCAGTCACCCCCGACGCCTCCGGTATTTACACCAAAACGGCCTTCTACAGCGCCGGAGCAGTGCCCGTAATCATCTATGAAGGTACGCGCCTCTACCTCGCCGCAGACATCCTCGCTACCGACGCCGAGGCACACACCATAGCGCTGAGCACCTCCGACTCCGGCCACAAAGTTGCGGCCGCCGGCAGCTACGACCTCCGCGTCGACCCCACCGCGCTCTCCCTCTCCTACACCTGCACGAGCTACCGCGACCCCTCGCTGCCCGACGAAGGGTTTTCCTCCACATTCCCGCAGGAAATGCTGGAATGGACAGGCAATGGCTACACACCTGCCAATCAAGCCAACATAATATTCTATGAGGAAACCAACCCCGGATGGAGTATGCAATGCTCGCCACGCTACGACATGCACACTTTCCTGATAGGCAACGGAAGCATTGGCCTGACATTATCCGGCAACCGATTCGATGAGATGAAGCTTTGCCACAAGACTTTTTATGAAGGTGCACCACCATCGGCCTACCCAACAACCACAACCGGCACAGGCTACATCGATGCCCCCGGACAGTATGAGGAACTGGGGAAACTTTCCATACGTGACAACAACGAGAACGGTGACCTCAAATATCTGTCGCAGCTCGACATGAGCAAAGGTGTAGTATCCGCCTATGCCTTACGCGACAAGCCTGTGGCCGCAGAGTATTTCGTCAGCAACCCTGACGACGTGTTTGTAACCAATCTGACCTCAGAGCAGCCGCGCAATTACGAAATAGCCCTTGGCGGCAAACTCTCAGGAAAATGCACCGACGGCTCTCACTTCATAGCCTCCGCTTCACTGAAGACCGTCAGCAATACAGTCTGCATAGCATGGGACACCGACGGCGTGGCGGACACATCCGGTACAACAGTAAAAATCAACAACGCCACGCGTCTCATGGTAGTGATGGCATGCGCTTCAAGCTATGACCAGACCGCCGAAGACTTCCGCAGCGGCAAAGACCTCACAGCCGAGGCCATCGGAAAGACTGACGTGGCAATTGCAAAAGGATTCCGTTCACTCTACAACGACCATGTGGCCGACCACAGCATTCTCTACGACGCATGCGCACTGGAATTCGACAACACAGCCGAAAACGACATGTCCATAGACCAGCTCGTAGACGGAGGCCGGGAAGGCACGCTGACCGATGCGCAGTGGCGCCTGCTGGAAACCATTATTTTCAACTACGGACGATACACACTCATCGGTTCCTCGCGCAAAAACAATGTGCTTCCAAACTTCCTTGAAGGCATATGGGGCACAGACGACCAGTGGAACCGCGACATTCATGCCGATGTGAACGTTGAGATGAACTATTGGCCGGCCGAAAGTACCGGACTGAGCGACCCCCACATGGCATTCCTCAATTACATCATCAACATGTCGCAACGTCCTGAATGGCGCAAACTTGCAGCCGCACGCGCTCCCGGCTGCGACAGCAGAGCATGGACACTCGGCAACGCCAACAATATATTCGGCCACCAGGTTGAATTCAACTCGCAGTATTCGGAAGCCAACGCCTGGTTCTGCCATCACCTGTGGCAACACTACGTCTACACCCTCGACAGAGAATATCTGGCGCGTATAGTACCTGTAATGGAAAATGCCTGCCGCTTTTGGGAAAAGCGCCTCATCAGCAACGGTTCGGGCAAACTCGTGCTTCCTGAATGCTGGTCGCCGGAGAATGGCGGTGGCGGCGGCACAACGGCTGTCCACGGTCGCCAGCTCGTGACCGATCTGTTCACCAACGCCATAGCAGGCCGGAAAATACTCGGCGGAGACACCGGCTATCTTTCCACTATGCAGGATATACTTTCCCGCCTTGACAACGGTATCCACGTAAACGGTGGTGCCATCGAGGAGTGGGAAGGTACGGCACCAATAGCCGACGGACACCGTCACCTTTCGCATCTGATGTGTCTTTTCCCATTAGGACAAGTATCTCCGTTTGATGCTGACCCGACCGCGTTCGACGCTACTATACGCTCGCTCGAGCTTCGCGGTGACGGCGACGGCGGAGAAGCCGCAGGATGGGTGGACGCATGGCGCGCCAACTGCCGCGCACGTACACGTCAGCCCAACACAAGCAACGGGTACAAAGGCGCATACGAAAATCTGCACACCGCTGTGGCAGAGGAACACCTGATGCTGAACCTCAACAACACAACCCTCGGGCAATATCAGATAGAGGGCAACGCCGGTCTTACCTCAGCCATAGCCGAAATGCTATTGCAGAGCTACCGCGGCAGCGTTACGGCAGAGGGCGTATCAGGCGTTATCGATCTGCTGCCGGCGCTCCCTCAGGAATGGACAGCCGGTTCAATCAAAGGCATACGCGCAAAAGGCGGCTACACCACCGACATGACCTGGAGCGACAGCCGTGTGCAGCGCGCAACCATCAATGTATCGCACAGCGGCAAGCTGCAGGTTCATCACCCGAACATCAGCAGCATGTACATCTATCTTAACGGCAAAACATATACAGCGCCACAACATGCCGCCGCATATGCTGCCTCCTCCGTAGCAAATGATGATTACGTGGCATTCCCGAGCCTGAATGCAGGCGACAAAATAGTCATCTCCGCAAAGCGCCTCAGCACCGGCATCGACGACATAGAGAGCGATACCATAGAGGAGAGCGACAGCGAGGCTCCCGTAGAGTATTTCAACCTGCAAGGCATACGCGTGGCCCATCCCGAAGCCGGAGGGCTCTACATACGCCGCCAGGGCAACCGTGTGGAGAAAATAAGGATGTAACTCCGCAAGGCACACAACGAAAAGGGCGCCCGACCGCAATGGTCGGGCGCCTCTTTTTATAAGGCCACATCAAAGGATGCGATGAAACTCCGATAAGACAGGGTTTGAGTGCTCGCCGTCCTTTGTAATCCTCCGGCTCAAAGGCATCCTCTCGCCAAGGGCTCGAGGCTGAGGCCCGCCATTGGGCGGCAAAGCGTGTCTCGGCATTTCAGTAAAATTTGAAGAGTTTCCCAATCTACTTTGATGTGGTGTATCTTGTGGCGGTCTCTTCCGCCCTTTCTTTCATAACGCAAAATTAAGCGATGCTGTTCGTAATTCCAAATTTTTTCAGAAGAAAAATTTCGGGCGGCACGAACGGGCGCCACTCGCCGCCCGATTGGGTATCGGCGGCATCTGAAACGTATTTCATCATAAACATCCTGATATGAAACGAATAATCACCACCCTAATGTGCGCCGCAGCCATCTCGGCCGCCGCACAGTCAGTATATCCCGGCGCCGCCGAGCAGGCGCTGCAACTGCACACCACGGCCCCGCTTCGCGCCCGGTCGTTCGCGCTGGAGGACGTGCGCGTGCTTCCAGGCCGCGTCCACGACAACATCGCCCGCGACTCGGCATGGATGGCTTCCATCCCCGTGCGCAGGCTGCTGCACAACTTCCGCACCAACGCCGGCGTCTTCGCCGGGCGCGAGGGCGGCTACGACACTCCCATACGTCTGGGCGGCTGGGAGTCGCCGGACTGCGACCTGCGCGGCCACACCACCGGCCACCTGCTCTCAGCCTACGGACTGATGTACGCCGCCACGGGCGACGAACTGTTCCGCCTCAAGGGCGACAGCCTCGTGGCCGGGCTGGCCGAGGTGCAGCAGGCACTCGGACCGGACGGCTACCTCAGCGCCTTCCCCGAGGAACTTATCAACCGCAACATCCGCGGCAAGTCGGTGTGGGCACCCTGGTACACGCTGCACAAGATACTGGCCGGTCTGCTCGACCAGTACGTCTACGGCCACAACGAACAGGCGCTCGAGGTAGCAAGGCGCATGGGCTCGTGGGCGGCCAAGAAAGTGGACTCGCTGCCCGAGGAGACGCGCCGCCTGATGCTGCGCAACGAGTTCGGCGGCATCAACGAGTCGCTCTACAACCTCTATGCGGCCACCGCCGACAGCACCTATCTGCGCGCCGCCCGTTTCTTCTACCACAACGACGTGCTCGACCCGCTGGCCCGCGGCGACTTCGACATGGGCACCAAGCACTGCAACACCTTCCTGCCCAAGCTGCTGGCCGAGGCCCGCAACTACGAGCTGTGCGGCGACACAGGCAGCCGCGACATGGTGCGGCAGTTCTGGGGCGAGATGCTCGGCAAGCACGCATTCGCCACCGGCTCGCTCAGCCAGAAAGAACACTTCTTCAATCCCGACGAGATGAGCCGCAACATCAACGGCTACACCGGCGAGACATGCTGCACATACAATATGCTCAAGCTCGGGCGCCACATCTTCTGCTGGGACGCAGACGCAACAGTGGCCGACTATCACGAACGCGCGCTCTTCAACCACATCCTCGCCCAGCAGGACACGGCCAGCGGCATGGTATGCTACTTCCTGCCCCTGCTCAGCGGCGCCTACAAGGTGTACTCCACCCCTGAAAATTCCTTCTGGTGCTGCGTGGGCAGCGGATTCGAGAGCCACGCCAAGTACGGCGAGGGCATCTATTACCACGGCGGCGACAGCGACGACGAGCTGCTTGTGAACCTGTTCATCCCCTCCCGCCTGAACTGGCGCGAGCGCGGTCTGCGGCTGACGCAGACCACGCGCTTCCCCGAGGAGGAGACCGTGCGCCTCACCATCGACGAGGCTCCCGCCGAGGCGCTTGCCATCTCGCTGCGCCACCCGGCATGGTGTGCGCGCCCCGAGCTGCGCGTCAACGGCAAACGGGTGTCAGCCAAGACTTCGCCCTCGGGCTACATGACGCTACACCGCCGCTGGCGCAAGGGCGACACCGTGGATGTGCGCTACCCCATGAGCCTGCGCGTGGAGACGGCCCGCGACGACGCATCGCGCGGCGCCCTGCTCTACGGCCCCGTGGTGCTCGCCGGCGACATGGGCACGGAAGGTATGGCCGCACCGGCTCCGTTCTCCGACCCCACCGTGCGCAACGACTACTACACCTACGACTATCACGTGCCGGCCGACCTAAATACCATACTTGCCCCCTCCACCGTGCGCCGCGTCCCCGGCGAGGGCCTCCACTTCGCCACCCCCGACGGCCGCACCCTCATGCCGCTGTACGACGCCCACCACCGCCGCTACACCGTGTACTGGAATCTAATGAAATAAAAAAATTATTGCTGTCCGATAAAACGGGAACAACCCGCGCTTGTCGCGGGTTGAATCCGGTTAACCGCGAGTTAAGGAGCGACCAAAGGGAGCGACATACTCGCGGAAGAAGCATCACAAACGCATCAACCCGCCGGATGGCGGGTTGCACGACGTCCGGGTTTATTGTCAGATTTTCAGAATATTTCGCGGCCGCCAGAGGCTGTGCAACCCGCCATCCGGCGGGTTGATGCCCTTTACCGAACCTACCGCGGATACGGCGCCACGCGCCTTAATCCGCGGCTAACCGGATTTTACCCGCCATCCGGCGGGTAATCTCCGATGAATAGGGCTTATATGGAGGTTAATGTCCAATATATAGTATCTTATAACGTTTTACCGGACAGTAATATAAAAAATACCGATAACATGCCGGAATAATTGATTCATTAAAAAATTTTATTATATTTGCAGAAATTTCGTTTTCCGCAATGTTAAACATGACTATTTCCAAAAAATTCCGCTTTTCTAAAACACTTTGCCTGCTTCTGCTTATCCTGACGAACATATGCGCATTTACCGCACATGCGAAAGATGCAGAAAGCAATGTGTTGCGCATTGACGGCGGATACAGTGCCGAACTTCAGTTCTGTAACGAATCCGGTAAAGGACAAGCTTTCGAATCAGGCACAACAATTTATTATCTCTACCCGACAAAGGACGGCAGATACAGCGTTGAATATGACAAATACGCCGACAGCATAAGTTGCGATGCAAATTACACCCTGAAAAGTGCAAAGCATCTTGTACTGGACGTGCTTACGGAATTTTGGCCCATCCCCGGCAAAGCAGATCAGCATGCCACATACCGCGACACGACCGTGACACGCGACATGCGCCCGTTCATAACGCGCGACAACGAGAAAATAAGGAAAGCCATCGGTTTCTCCTCCGATATACGCCAATGGCAGATCACCGATACATATCTGCCATCAGGACAGTTAGGGTCGATGGTACAACAATCCGAATTCATCGGAAACGGTGTCAATTTCCGCCGCATTTTCGGTGCTGTTCCGACCGAGTGCAGAGCAACGATACACGTCACCATCCGTTCGGTTAAGACTCTGGACGCCAAGGAGGCAAAAACAATACGCAAAGCTGAACGCAAAGAATATCATAAAGAGCGATAGCCACAAATACATGCACTTTTTCTCTGCGGGAAGTGTATATCTCTGCAATTATTGATTTTTAGCACAGGATGTTTGCAGCGACGCGAGGTTTTTGTTAATTTTGTCCAATAAACTCTTAACCTTAACGCATACAAGAAATGAAACCCTACGTACTGGGCATTGACATCGGCGGCACCAACACCGTTTTCGGCATCGTTGACGCACGCGGCATCGTCATCGCCTCCGACTCCATCAAGACACAGAAGCACGCAAAAATCGAGGATTACATCGACGAGCTCTACACCGAGGCAACCCGCCTCATCAAGGCCAACGACGCGGAAGATAAGATCTACGGCATAGGCATAGGCGCCCCCAACGGCAACTACTACACCGGCATGATCGAGAACGCGCCTAACCTGCCCTGGCCCAACGTGCCCCTGGCTAAGCTCGTAACTGAGAAATTCGGCATTCCAGTAGCCATCACCAACGACGCCAACGCAGCCGCCATCGGCGAAATGACCTATGGCGCCGCACGCGGCATGAAGGACTTCATCATGATTACCCTCGGCACGGGCGTAGGCTCGGGCATCGTCATCAACGGTCAGCTGGTCTACGGCCACGACGGCTTCGCCGGCGAGCTGGGCCATCTGATTGTGAAGCGCAACAACGGCCGCCTCTGCGGCTGCGGACGCACGGGCTGCCTGGAGGCATACTGCTCGGCAACGGGCGTGGCACGTTCGGCACGCGAATTCCTGGAGATTCGCACCGAGCCCTCCACCCTGCGCGACCTGCCCATCGAATCCATCACCTCTAAGGACGTGTACGACGCCGCCATGAACGGCGACAAGCTGGCCAAGGACGTCTTCAACTACACCGGCACGATACTGGGCGAAGCACTCGCCGACATGACCGTGTTCTCGTCGCCCGAGGCATTCATCCTCTTCGGCGGCCTCAGCAAAAGCGGCGACCTGCTCATGAAGCCGCTGCGCGAGGCCATGGACCGCAGCATGCTCAACATCTTCAAGGGCAAACCCAAAGTGCTCCTGAGCGAGCTGAAGGAAGCCGATGCAGCCGTGCTCGGCGCCAGCGCCCTCGGCTGGGAAGCCAAGCCTACCCCGGCAGCAGCCGCAACGACAGCAGCCGGAGCCGCAGCCGCAGCGGCTGAATAACAGCCTCCCGCCCAACAACAATACGCCACAGCATCGTCAGCCGCCCACAAGGGCGCGACAATGCTGTGGCGCTTTACTATATGACAGACTACTTCAGCGCGGCTATGGCGGCCTCGTAGTCAGGCTCGTGGGTAATTTCCGACACGAGCTGCGAATATATTATTTTTCTGTCCTCGTCGAGCACGAAGATGGAGCGCGCGAGCAGTCCGGCCAGCGGACCGTCGACCATCTGCACACCGAACTTCTGGGCGAACAGGGGCGAACGGAAAGCCGATGCGACGACAACATTGTCAATGCCGTTGGCGGTGCAGAAGCGCTCCATGGCGAATGGCAGGTCCATCGACACGCATATCACGGTCGTATTCTTCAGGCCTGCGGCCTCCACGTTGAAGCGGCGCACCGAAGCAGCGCACACGGGTGTGTCAAGGCTCGGAAATACATTGAGTATCACGCGCCGGTCGAGGAAGTCCATGCAACTGATTTCCTTGAGATCTTTATCGACGAAAGTGTAACAGGGTGCTTTATCGCCCACTTCGGGCAACGAACCATAGGTGTGGCACGGAGTGCCTTTGAGATAAACGGTTTCCATATTCTGATGTATTGCTATGCAGATGTTTCTCTTACATAACAAACAAACGGCGGCAATTGTTGGACCGCTGCGGAAGAATATGGGTCAGTTGCCTCCGCCGGCCATACCCTGCAGGGTCACAAGCTTCTGCAGGTAGCGTATCTGGTCGGCATAGAAAGGATTTTTCTCCGGAAAGCGTGCGGCGAGGTCGCTGATTATCTCCAACGCACGGCCGTAGCTGCCGCGTCCTATGAATATGCGGGCAAGGCTCTCGCTGAGAGAGCTGTCGGCCGGCGTTGCAGCCGATTCAGGCGCCGTCGCGGCCTCGGGCTGCGGTGCAGGTTCGGCAGGTGACGGTTCCTCGGGAGCCGGCATTTCGGAGGGTGTCTGCGCCTCCTCCTCGCGCCGCAGGAAGGCGTCGATCATCGCGTCCTGGGCGGTCGACGGAGCCGACTGAGGCTGTGCCTCACTATCCTCGAGCAAGTCGGCATACTCCGGCACCGGGTTGAAAATAAGACGTTCGAGCAGAGCATCTTCCTCGGGCGATGTCCGGCCATAGGTATCAAGGAAGGTGTCGATGGCCGAATCGGTGCTGACAGGCTCGGCCACGGGCTGCGGCGGATAGAATGTGGCCGGATCCTCGCCGGGAGCTGCCGCCAACGACGCAAGCGCCTGCTTGTCGGCCGTAAGCACAGCCACGCGGGCGCGCATGGCATCCGCTTCGCCGGGCTCCGCAAGGCCGTAGCGCAACAGCAGGGCCGGAGCCAGGGGGCTGAAGGGCCAGCGTGCGGCGGCATCGCGCAGCGCGTCGGCCGTCTCCCGGTCGGGGACGGCTTCGGGGCATGCTGTGATGCGGTGCAGAGCTTCGGCGAATGTCATATCGGGGGAGATTACCAGTTGCCGAGGGTGGCGTTAAAAATCAGATTCACAAGTTCCTCGCTTATCTCCTCGCAGAGGCCGTCCTGCACATCGGTGAGCATGAGCGACGCATCGAAATCGCGATAGGCGCTGAACGTCTGGTCGACGTTATTCTTATCGTTCTTGTTGTCGAGATACTTCACGCGCACACTGATGGTGAGACGCGTCTTGGATGCATAGGCGTTCTCGGTCACAGCCTGCGGTGTGAGGCTGTAGCCCGTGATTTCACCCTCGAGTTCAAGGTCGGAAGCGCCCTCGACGGTCTGAAGGCGCGTATTGCGCGAGATATAGTCGAGCAGCTCGTTCTCGAACATCTGCTGCAAGGGCGGATACACCAGCGCGGCACGAATGGGGAACTGCGCCACGCGTATTGTCTTGTAGATGTTGTAGTCGAGCATTGAGCCGTTGGGCGTGTACGACACCTTGCATGCAGGCAGGGCGACGCACAGCGCCGCCAGCACGAGCAGAGGCCGCACGAGCGCGGCGCATATACGTTTACTCCAGGCCATATTCCTTGATTTTGCGGTAAAGAGTGCGCTCGCTTATCCCCAACTCGGCGGCTGCCGCCTTGCGCCGTCCGAGGTTGCGCTCCAGGGCGTTGACTATGGCGGCGCGCTCCGTGTCATCGAGCGAGGGCGTGGAGTCGCTTGTGTTGATTTCCATCGGATTCACATCCTCGAGCTTGACGGGCAGCTGAGAAGGCATTTCCACGTATCCGGTATCGGCAGGCGTGTGACGGTGGCGGCGCACGTCGTCGCCGCCGGCGGCATCGGCGCGTTCCTGAAGCTGACGAATGTCGGCCTGCATGCGCATTATCATGCCTAACAGCATGTCGCGCTCACGCTCGTAGGTGTGGGCGTCGGAAGCGGCGAGCACGGGCGACATCACCGCACTGCCTGCCGGCAGATAGCGGCTCATGGCGTCGGCGCTCAGCTCCGAACCGGCCTCGAAAAGGGCGGCCTGCTCCATGACGTTCTTGAGCTGGCGCACATTGCCGGGCCAGCGGTAGCGGGTGAGCAGGGCGCGCGCGCCGTCGCTCAGCGTCACGCCCGGCATGCGGTAGCGCTCGGCGAAATCGGCGGCAAACTTGCGCGCGAGCAACAGAATGTCGCTGCCTCGCTCGCGCAGCGGCGGGATGCCTATCTGCACCGTGCTCAGACGGTAGTACAGGTCCTCGCGGAAGCGACCCTCGGCCACGGCGCGGGCCATGTCGACGTTGGTGGCGGCCACCACGCGGATGTTGGTGCGCTGTACCTGGCTGGAGCCTACCTTTATGAACTCGCCGCTTTCCAGCACGCGCAGCAGGCGCGCCTGCGTGGTAAGCGGCAGCTCGGCTACCTCGTCGAGGAATATAGTGCCGCCGTCGGCCTCCTCGAAGTAACCTTTGCGCGAAGCGAGCGCGCCGGTGAAGGCACCCTTCTCGTGGCCGAACAGCTCGCTGTCAATCGTTCCCTCGGGAATGGCGCCGCAGTTCACGGCGATGTACTTGGCATGCTTGCGGGCGCTGTACTGGTGGATTATCTTCGGGAAGAACTCCTTGCCGGTGCCGCTTTCGCCTATGATGAGCACGCTCAGGTCGATGGGTGCGACGCGTATGGCACGCGCCACGGCCTGAGTAAGGGCCGGAGCACTGCCGACGATGCCCAGCCGCATCTTGGCCTGCTGCACATCCGCTTCGCTTATGTTGGCTACCAATGGCATATCAGGGTGATTACTTTTTAGCAGACCTGTCGTCGACGATGTCGGCGTGGAAAGGCGCGGTGCGCAGCTCGTAGGTGCGTGCCTTGAGCCACTCGCCGAGTTCCTCGACGCTGCCGGCATGGCGCGCTATCTCCTCGGGAGAAATGACCGGTCCGACGCTTACGCGCATTGTAGTGCCGCACTTGCGCCACACCTCGCTGGGCAGACGCAGGGTGCGCAGCATCCAGTTGATTTTGCCGAATGCGTTGAACAGAAAGCTGTTGGTGCCGTGGAAGAAAATGGGAATCACCGGCACGCGCAACTGCTTGATAAGGCGTATGACGACAGGCTTCCAGGGGTCGTCCTCAAGCCAGCCGTGGCGGTTGATGATGCTGATGGCTCCCGCCGGGAAGAATCCCACGGGATGCCCCGCGCGCACGCGTTCTATCACCTGCTTTATGCCCTGCATCGACACGGCTTTTTTGGCCGGGTCGTCGCTGCCTTTCTGGTCGACGGCGATGAAGTTGGGGCGCATGGCCGTGATGCGGTTCAGAATCATGTTCACCATCACCTTGTAGTCGGGACGGCGGCGGCCCACCTCGGCTATGAGCGTGATGCCGTCGAGCGCGCCGAAGGGATGGTTGCTCACGGTGATGAACGCGCCTTCGGGAAGATGGTCGAGCACATCGGCGCCATCAATCTCCGTAGTGATGCGGAAGTCCTTCAGCAGCGACTCGGCAAAGGGTACGCCGGGGGTGTCGAAGTACTTGTCGTGTACCGCGTTGACGCGGTCGACCTGCAGCCAGTGGAGCAGACGGTTGACGAGTTTGTAATGACCGCGCAGACGCGGCACCATGTCCATGACGTCGTCGGCGTCAAGGACGGTGCGCTTCTGCCCGTGAGAGAGTTCGTGTGTCTGTGGTTCGTCCATTATCACTCGTCCTCGTCCTCGTCGTCCTCGCGCATATTGTGGAAGACGTTCTGCACGTCCTCGTCGTCCTCAAGCTTGTCGATGAGCTTGTTGATGGCTTCGCGCTGCTCGGGAGTCACATCCTTGAGGTCGTTGGGAATGCGCTCGAATTCGGAACTGATGATTTCGAAACCGTTGCCTTCGAGATACGACTGGATGTCGCTATACGACTCAAACGCGCCGTAGAGCACGATTTCGTCCTCGTCGTTCTCCAGCTCGTCCACGCCGTAGTCTATAAGCTCAAGCTCGAGGTCGTCGAGGCTTACGCCGTCCTTGGGCTTGATCTTGAATACGCACTTGTGGTCGAAGAGGAAGCTGAGCGAGCCCTGCGTGCCGAGGTTGCCGCCGAGCTTGTTGAAGTAGGAACGGACGTTGGCAACGGTGCGGGTGTTGTTGTCGGTAGCGGCTTCCACGAAGATGGCGATGCCGTGGGGGCCGTATCCTTCGTAGGTTATTTCCTTGTAGTCGCCGGCGTCCTTGTCGGTAGCCTTCTTGATAGCGCGGTCCACGGTGTCCTTGGGCATGTTGGCGGCCTTGGCGTTCTGCATGAGCGCGCGCAGACGGGGATTGGACGACGGGTCGGGGCCGCCGGCCTTGACGGCTATGGTGATTTCCTTGCCCAGGCGGGTGAATGTGCGGCTCATGTTGCCCCAGCGTTTGAGCTTGCGGGCCTTGCGGTATTCAAATGCTCTTCCCATTGTGGTTGTTGCTTGCTATTGTGGTATTGTTTTGTGTATGCGTTGTTTTAGCGCTGTTCGGCGCCGAGGTTGCCCGTGAGACGGGCGAGGATTTTTGCCATTATGGCGTCGATCTGCTTGTCGTTGAGCGTTTTCTCGTCGTCCTGGAGATAGATGGCGATGGCGTAGCTCTTCTTGCCGGCTGGCAGGTGCTCGCCCTCGTAGACGTCGAAGAGGCTGACGCCGCGCAGCAGCTTGCGCTCGGCGGCGCTTACCTCGCGCTCGATGTCGGCCATGCTGACTGCACTGTCGAGCAGCAGCGACAGGTCGCGGCGCACGGCCTGAGTGCGCGGCAGCGGCTTGAACTGCGTGCGGTGGCGTGCGGCGAAGTCGAAAAGGGCGTCTACGTCAAGTTCGGCAAAATATACGGGCTGATGCACATCGGCGCGGGTAGCAATCTGCGGGCGGACGACGCCCATGGTGCCGAGTTCCTTGCCGGAACGGGTGGACAGACGCAGCGCCGGACTCATAAGGTCGGTGTCACAACGGGCTGTCTGCACTTCGGCAGCCGTGATGCCCAGTCGCGTCAGCACATTGTCGACGGTGGCGCGAAGGTCGTAGAACGTCGAGGCCTCGGCCTGATGCTGCCACGAGGCCGCACGGCTGTCGCCCGTGAGCCACAAGCCCAGACGCTGACCCTCCTGGAAGGGAGCGAGAGGCTTCTCGGCGGTCACTTCCACGCCGGGGCGCAGAGAATAGACGTGGCCGAACTCGTACATGCGCAGGTCGGGCGAACGGCGGTTGATGTTGCGGGCCATGGCCTGGAGACCGCCGAACAAGAGGGTGCGGCGCAGCACACAGAGGTCCTGGCTCAGAGGATTGAGCAGGCGCACGCAGCCGTCGGCGCTATGCTCGTCGAGCTCGCGGTAGAAAGCCTCGGCCGTGAGCGAGTTGTTCATTATCTCGCGGTATCCGGCGCCCGACAGCTGCTCGCTGAGTACGCGGCGCAGGTCGTCGTCGGCATCGGTGCGTGCCTTCACGCCTATGCTGCTGTGGAGCGACGCGGGCATCGGGATATTGTTGTAGCCGTAGATGCGCAGCAGCTCCTCGTAGACATCGCAGGGACGGGTTACGTCGACACGATACGTGGGCATTGCCAGCGTCAGCGCGCCTGGTCCGGCCGGATCGGCCTTGATTTCAAGCAGGGAGAGGATGCGGTCGAGAGTGTCGTGCGGCACGTCCTCGCCTATCGCACGGGCGAATCCCTCGTAGGTAAAGTCGACGTGCGCCGGCTCCACAGGCTGAGGATAGATGTCGATGATGTCGCCGCAGATTTCACCGCCGCCCAGCTCCTGCACCATCATGGCTGCGAGCTTGAGGGCATAGAGGCAACCGTTGGGGTCTACGCCGCGCTCGAAGCGGAAGCTGGAGTCGGTGCTGAGGCCGTGGCGGCGCGCCGTGCGACGCACACTGGTGGGGTTGAAGCATGCGCTCTCCAGAAAGATGTCGCAAGTCTGCTCCGTGACGCCGGAGTCGAGACCGCCGAATACGCCGGCCATGCACATGGGGCGCTCGGCGTCGCATATCATCAGGTCGGCGGCATTGAGCTTGCGCTCCACGCCGTCGAGGGTGGTGAACGGGGTGCCCTCCGGGCATGTGCGCACCACGATGCGACCTCCGCCTATGCGCGCGGCGTCGAAGCAGTGCAGCGGCTGGCAGAAAGCGTGAAGTATGTAGTTGGTGATGTCGACGACATTGTTGATGGAATGCAGTCCGATTGTCTCCAGGCGGGTGCGTAGCCATTCGGGACTCTCGCCTACGCGGACGCCGCGTATGGTGAGGCCGGCATAGCGGGTGCATGCCTGCGTGGCCTCCACCTCGACGCTGATGGCACGGGCATCGCCGGGAGTGCCTGCACGGAAGCCGTCGACCGACGGGCGCGTGAGCGTCGTGGGTGTGCTGTGTATGCCCATCCAGGCGTTGAGGTCGCGTGCCACGCCGTAGTGCGACGCGGCGTCGATGCGGTTGGGCGTAAGGTCCACCTCCAGCACGTAGTCGTCGCTGAGGCCGAAGTACTCGGCTGCCGGAGTGCCGGGGCGGGCGGCTCCCTCTGGGAGTACTATGATGCCGTCGTGGCTGGTGCCTACGCCGATCTCGTCCTCGGCACATATCATGCCGAACGACTCCACGCCGCGTATCTTGGATTTCTTGATCTTGAACTCTTTGTCGCCGTCGTAGAGCGTAGTGCCGACGGTAGCAACAACTACCGTCTGTCCGGCAGCCACATTGGGGGCGCCGCATACTATCTGCTCGGGCTGCTCGCCGCCGAGGTCGACGGTGGTGACGTGCAGATGGTCGCTGTCGGGGTGCTCCACACACGTGAGCACCTTGCCTATGACGATGCCGCGCAGGCCGCCGCGGATGCTCTCCACACACTCCACTCCGCCTGTCTCCAGACCGATGGAAGTAAGGGCGTCGGCCACATTCTCCGGCGTCATTGAGGCTGGTATGTCGATATATTCTTTAAGCCACTTATATGAAATATTCATGGTCGTGAACGATTGATTTCTTGCACAGTTACTTTAACGACTGCAAAATTACAAAGAATTTTCCAAAATACACATTGGTATAATGAAAAAGCGCGGAGAGAGGCCTTTCGGTTATTTTGTGAAAATGTAAACTTCCAGCTTGTTGATGACAGCCTTGTCGGGCGCAATGGTGTCGGCATCAACGGCCACGACCGAGACGCGGGTGCGGGCATCGGAATAGGCATCAAACGGGCTGAAGCGTTCATCGCTGATGTGCATAAGGCTGTCGATAGGGATGCTGAGACTGATGCTGTCGCAGCCCAGCGACACACGGCCACCGACCATCCGCAACCGGTCGCTGCTCCTCAGCACATTGTGCTCTACCTGAGTAAAACCGTCGGGTATCGCCACGGGGCCGTTCCACCAGCAATAGACCTCGGAAGCATCGACGACAGCCTCATCCTCATCATCGACAAGCTTCCATGCATACAGCATCCCGTCGGAAGCGACGATGTCGGCCACACGGGTATGATCGTCCCAGCTGTCAAGGTATTGCAGACGCGAGGCTGTGAGCCGGGCTTCATCGGCAGGCATCCGGGACAGCGCCTCACGTGCCTCCGCCTCGGTCATGGGCATACGGCATCCCGCAAACGCCTCTTTCACCGAGCTGCGGAGGTAAGAGGTTGTGAGCGACATCACGTTCAGCCCCGGCACGACGGACACCAGAACGAAAGAGCAGGCGAAACTCATTGCCACGACGTTGAGGTTGGCGTTGCTATTGACTATCAGCCATATCATCGACGCGAAGGCCCATACGGCGAACAAAGCGACGTAGATGCGCGACGGCGTGGGGCCGTACTGGGAGAATCTGTAAATCAGGCCTACCGACATCAGCACGAGCAGAGGAAGCATAAGCACCGGCAGCCAGCGGCGGGCGAGTCCGGCTATACGCCGCGCGCCGGAATTGTAGTCATCACCGACATACGGCTGGAGGCCATAGAGAGAAAGCATCACCACGACAGACAGACCGGTAACCATGGCGACGATGCTGCCTTGCGGCAGACTCCACTGAATCACGATCTTCAGCGCATACACATAGAGCACCGCCATGTATATGACTACCAGCGGGAGTACCACATTCTTGCACGCGCCGGCAAAGAAACGGTCCGCGCCGGGATTTGTACCGACTGCACCGGGCCCGGGTATATTAGCCAAAAACACGAGGGCGGGAAGCGCACATGCCAAAGAGCTTATGAAGAAAACCATCGGATGGCCTACCCTTACGTCGAAAAGCACACCGACGGAGCCGACTATCATGCTCACTGCTATAGCCATAAGCACGGCAAGGCATAACGACCGGGCAACATTGACTATCTGACTGAAGCTGAATGCAAGCATAGAGCGTCGGGAGACTCCGCGGGCAGCAGGCATGAACACGACAGCGACAAACAGCGCCGTAGCCACAGCCACACGCCCGGCATCGTCGCCCGTCCAGCTGCAATGCGTCAGGATAAGCACGAAATCCACCGCCACTATGGCGCAGACAATCATCTGCAACACAGACTGACGGCGCATACCGCCGAGAAATTCAGCCCATACGCGCACCACCGACGAAAGCATGGCGCCAAGCGAAGCACACCATATGCCGGCGAACCATATTTCATTATCCTCAGGCAGGACTTTCCAGTCGCATAGCCACTCCCACACGGTGCCTGCCAGAATGAAACATACGGCGACGGGGAAACGCCGCCACAGACTCGCGGCGACAGCACACAGAGCCCGCGGCGACAGGGTGCGCCGCACACGGCCGATAAAGCCTTCAGAATTGCTTTCCATGGTATTTTAATTTATATGTCAGCCAATTATCGCCCGAAGCGATAGCCCACTCCGAGCATGAGATTGCCGGGATCTCGCCAGCGCAGCAGGCGGTAGCCGGTGCTGAGATAAAGACGCTTGGTTATAAAAGTCTTGAGAGTGAACGTCTGGTACCAGCCGCGCATGTCAGGACCTCCGGGAGCCCAGATACTGTGGCCCACGCCCACATTTACGGCAAATATGGGCATCGTCAGCTCGGCACGCAGGCTCACACCGAGCGAGCAGCGATGGCTGAAAGGCTGACGGTAGAAGCGGGGATCGTCGACAGGAGAATTCGGTTCGTAATAGGGCGACAGGTTGGCGCAGTCGTCATACTGACCGTCGACGGAGGCGCCGGCGGCAAGCACGGGATTGAAGCGCCACATGGGATTGATATTGAAACCCGCGACGCCGAAGTGGCCCGGCACAAGCGCTTCGTCCGGTTCGGAGGCGCCGGTGGCGACAGCGCTGTCGAAAAAGCCGCGGCGCCATGCGCCGTATGCCGTGACGTCATAAACCATTCCGGGTTCGAAGCCGGTCCAGTCGGCGCGCGAGTCAGGCGCCACAGCCCCGAGGCTGTACGCCACGCCGAGCCGCGCCCATACGGCGTTGACACCCGGATTGGGATAGTCGGTGTTGCCGTTGGAAAAGTGAGATATTCCCACGCCGCCTACCAGGGTTAAATGCCGGCTTATGCGGTATTTGAGAAGAAAATCAATATTTATGTAGGCATTGACCTTCGAGCCGAAACCGTCGATGTCGCTTGAGTCGAACGGGTCGTCGTTGCTTATCTTGCGCCAGCCGAAGGAGGCACCGAAGTTCCACTCATAATCAAGACTGAGCGCCGGAGTGAGCGACGCTATGCGCGACCCTTGAAGCACATAGAGATTGAAGGGCGTACCCGTCAGGCCGTCGGGAGAAAAAGCGGTAAAACCTATGCCCGCGCCCTGATAGGCATGCGGATAGTAACGGTCCCAGTGCGAGCCGCGGGGCATGCGCATGGTATAATGGATGTCCCCCGCAAAGGCGGCATTCACCCCGCGGCCGGTGGCGTTCTCGCCACGCAGCATGGACGAAGAACGCAGAACGGGCGCGGCACGGCCGGAAAGCTCGATACTGTGACGCCAGCGACACTCAGTGCTGTCGGCGTCCGAAGCAACAGCAGCCGATCCACCGACGGCCAGCAGCGATACGACCACAATTATGGTCTTAAGGAAGTATTTCATATGTACTGTAGATTCTTACCGGCATTTCGATATTCAGATGTGCGATGAACGAAGTCTCCTCTCCGCCTGCCCTGATGCGCACGACGCACTGGAACGAGCAGCACTCATAATCGCACAGCACCTTGACAGCCACAGGCACACCGACAGGGACCTCCATCGACGGCGGCACAGGCGGGAAGTGGCGTAGAATGACAGGGGTCCAGCCGGACGCGAGCACACCTGTATCACCGGCCAGTTGCCAGTCCCATATGTAGTCGCCAACCGATGGCAAAGGCACCGTAGCGCCCACGCTGAGGGCGACTTCGGCCAACGGGTCGGTCAGCAGCGGCTCGAAACAATAGACCGACGGAACACCGTCGGGAGCGACAAGATCAAGTTTGGATTCTGACAGCCCGTTGAGATAATGCACCTCCGACAGCACGTCGGTGCGGGAGTACGGCGGGAATGTGCCCCATGAGTTTAGAGTGTAGTCCACGCCAAGCACTTCGACGGTCTCTGTAGGCATAAGGGTTACGTTGACGTAATAACTTGCATAGTCACCGGCTATTATCAGCGTCAGTTCGTATGGTTCCAGCCCTATGTAGCGGTCGAGGCTCAGATCAAGACCGTGAGAAGTGCGGCGCACACCGGCCCTAAGGGTGGGTTGGTCGATATAATAATAGTCTCCGTCGACCTGCACCGGCAGCGATGAGGAGCTGCCCAGCTGCCACTCGTCGCCCGACACGTCTATATGGGCCTCTCTATGGGCAGCATCGAGAGTCACCTCCTCAGTGCTGACGCGCAAGGGCTTGATGAACACATCATTGTCGCAGCCTCCGGCCACTATGCCGAGCAGCATCACAAACAGCGCCGCCGCGATATATTTAATTCTTGATTCGGACATTATTCAGAGGGTAAAAGGTAGTCTATGTAGTTTTCCGGATTCACAACCGCCGACATGCGAACGCTGTAACTCCTGAGGAAACTTTCGGGGAATTTTGACGATGTCCTCGGATTCCACTTCAGCTCGAAAAGATTCATCTTACCGTCTATTTCCTCAATGAAATCTATTTCCTGCTGTGAAGTAGTGCGCCAGAAATAGTAATTCGGGCTGATACCGAGATAGGCATTACGCTTGATACGCTCCATGATAAAGAAGTTCTCCCATAGCGCACCCATGTCGGTACGCAGACCCGGTTCAGCAAAATTCTTGATTATCGCATTCCTGATGCCGGTGTCATAGAAATATATCTTTTTCGACTTCTTGAGCTCGTTACGCAGATTGCGGCTCAACGCACCGAGGCGTCTGACGACGAAACATTTCTCAAGCAGGTCAATGTATTTTTCCACAGTACGCGGATCGCTGCCCACCGTCTGAGCCACCTCGCTGTACGACACTTCACTTCCCACCTGCAAAGCAAGCGCTACGAGAAGTTTATCAAGTATTACCGGACGCCGTACGCCATCCATTTCCAATATATCCTTATACAGATAGCTGCCGGCAAGGCCGGTCAGGAGTTCGAGTGCCTCATCTGGATGCGTCAGGATCTCCGGATAACTGCCATAAATAAGCCTTGGGATAAACAGATCAGACACACAGCTCAAGCCGCCGGTGTCGAGCAGTTCGCCCGTCGATACCGGATACATAAAATACTCGTACTTCCGTCCCGTAAGCGGCTCGTTAATCGCCGACTGCAAATCAAGCGAACTACTGCCGGTGACTAAAATCTGCACGTCGGGGAAATTTTCCACAAGGCGTTTAATCGTCAGACCAATGCTGTCGACACGTTGCGCTTCGTCTATGATAACCGTCTTGTAATCGGCGACCAAAAGTCGCATTTTCGCGGTCGACAAAGATGTCAGCATCAGGCGGACGTCCGGATCGTCGCAATTAAGCATTAGAGCGTTCAGCCCATTTTCCTCGTCGAGCATTCGGAACAGAGTGGACTTACCCACCTGCCTCGGACCGATTAGTATGATGGCCTTGCCCTTGAACATTCTTGCGGCCACAAGCGAATACAGCTTGCGCCTTATGGATTTTATCGCAGTCATATCAAGGGCAAAAATATTAAAAAGATTGGCCTAATCCAAAAATATCATGATTTTTTTGGATTACAATCCAAAATTATCAATGATTTTTTGGATTAGCGCGATTTCAGACATTAAAGCGGAAGTGCATGATGTCGCCGTCCTGAACCACGTAGTCCTTGCCTTCGACCCCGAGGCGGCCGGCCTCGCGCACGGCGTTTTCACCTCCGAGCGAGACATAGTCGTCGTACTTTATCACCTCGGCACGTATGAAGCCCTTCTCGAAGTCGGTGTGTATGATGCCGGCGCAGCGCGGAGCCTTGCTGCCGCGTATGAAAGTCCAGGCGCGCACCTCGTCGGCGCCTGCGGTAAAGAACGTCTGGAGGTCAAGCAAAGCATACGCCGCACGGATAAGGCGCGATACACCGCTTTCCTCCAGGCCTATGCTCTCCAGAAACTCACGGCGCTCCTCGTAGGTGTCGAGTTCGGCAATCTCGCTCTCGGTCTGCGCGGCGATAATCATCAGCGATGCGCCCTCTGCGGCAATGGCCTCGCGCACGGAATCGACATAGGCATTGCCGTCCACAGCCGATGCGTCGTCGACGTTGCACACGTACAGAACGGGCTTGGACGTCAGCAGGAAAAGCTCGCGGACGAAGCGTAGCTCGTCCGGCGTCTCAAACACGACGCTGCGCGCCGGCTTACCCTGCTCGAGAGCGTCGTGAATGCGCTGCAGCACGTCGGCCTGCATGCGGGCTGTCTTGTCGCCGGCGGCTGCTGCTTTCTGCGCGCGTGCAAGGCGGCCGTCGATAGTCTCCATGTCCTTAAGCAGCAGCTCGTAATCTATTATTTCTTTGTCACGCAGAGGATTGACGCTACCGTCGACATGCGTGATATTATCGTCGTCGAAGCAGCGCAGCACATGGAGTATCGCGTCCGTCTCGCGTATATTAGCCAGGAATTTGTTACCGAGGCCCTCGCCCTTGGAGGCGCCTTTCACGAGTCCGGCGATGTCTACAATCTCCACAGTGGCCGGTACTACCGAACGGGGCTGACACATGTCGACGAGCTTGTTCAGACGCTCGTCGGGCACACTGATTACGCCCACATTGGGCTCAATAGTACAGAACGGAAAGTTGGCCGACTGGGCTTTGGCGTTGGAAAGACAATTGAAAAGGGTACTTTTGCCGACGTTGGGCAGACCCACGATGCCGCATTTTAGAGCCATTACAGAATTCTTATGTAGTGAAAATGTTGATTCAGATTGCAAAGGTACGAAAATTTGTGCTAACTTTGCAAGATATAAATGCGATATGGGATACGAAGCCGAGACATATAATGTGTATCGCCGCGGAGCCTCCGACGGGGCGCTGATGGGTCTGGTGCTGTGTGGCATTTTCGCCTCATGGGCGCTGTCGATGCGCATAGCCGTGGCTTCGCTGGCTTTTCCCGTGCTGTGTCTGGCTGTGCCGGTACTCCTCTACATGATGCTGCGCCGCGCATACCGTGCCGACGGATGCCGAAGCACATTTGCGATGCTGTGGATGCACGGCATCTGTATCTTCTTCTTCGGCACCCTGCTTATGGCCGCCCTGGCGCTGGCATGGCTGCGGTGGTGGGAGCCGGCGCTTGTGCGCGACTCGCTGCTACAGGCAGCCGACGTGTACGCGCAGCTGCCGTCGGCGCAGGCTCAGAGCATGGCTAAGGCCGTAAACACCATTGTGGAGCAAAACATGGTGCCGCGCGCCATCGACATCGCCCTGGCGCTCCTTTGGGCAGGAGTATTCTCCGGCTCCATTCTGTCAATCATAGTCGCCGCCGTCATCCGCGCCGGCAAAAAAAGATAATCATTTCTGAAATGGATATATCAGTAGTAGTGCCCCTCTTCAACGAAGCCGAATCGCTGCCCGAGCTGGAGCAGTGGATAGAGCGCGTGATGCAGGCCAACGGTTTCAGTTACGAAATCATCTTCGTAAACGACGGAAGCACCGACGACTCATGGCGCGTGATATGCGATCTGGCCGAAAAGAACCCGGCAGTGCGGGGCGTATGCTTCCGGCGCAACTACGGCAAGAGCCCGGCTCTGAACGTAGGTTTCGCCCGAGCATGCGGAGAGGTCGTCATCACGATGGACGCCGACCTGCAGGACTCCCCGGACGAGATTCCCGAGCTCTACCGCATGATTACGGCCGACGGCTTCGACCTCGTCAGCGGCTACAAGCAGAAGCGCTACGACCCGCTGTCGAAGACCATACCGACAAAACTCTTCAACGCCACGGCGCGCCGCGTCAGCGGCATACACAACCTGCACGACTTCAACTGCGGCCTCAAAGCCTACCGCAGCAAGGTGGTGAAACACATAGAGGTGTATGGCGACATGCACCGCTACATCCCCTACCTCGCCAAGCTGGCGGGCTTCACGCGCATTGGCGAAAAAGTGGTGCATCACCAGGCCCGCAAGTACGGCAAGAGCAAATTCGGCCTGGACCGCTTTGTCAACGGCTATCTTGACCTTATCACGCTATGGTTCACCGGCAAATTCGGCGGCAAGCCCATGCACTTTTTCGGCCTCGCAGGTTCGCTGATGTTCCTGCTCGGCTTTGTCGCCACCGGCATCGTGGGCTTCGGCAAGCTATGGAACATGTACCACGGCCAGCCCTACACGCTCGTGACCGACAACCCTTACTTCTTCCTGGCCCTGACGCTTATGCTTCTGGGCGCGCAGATGTTTCTCGCCGGATTCGTCGGCGAGCTCGTCGCCCGCAACGCACCGGGACGCAACCACTACGAAATAGACTCTGAAATCGGCGACACCGATTGTAAAGCAACAATATAACCACATGGAACTTAACGCATTCGCACAATTTGCCAGCCTCGTGGAATCGCGCCACAGCTGCCGGCACTATAAAGATACACCCGTCGACCGCGACCTCTTACGCACCGTCCTCGACACGGCACGCCTCGCCCCCTCTGCCTGCAACAGGCAGCCATGGAGCTTCATAGTGCTCGAAGGGGAACAGGGACGCGACATCTGCGCACGTGCCTACGACCGCGAGTGGATACGCGAGGCACCGGCATTCATAATCGTATGCGGACACCACGACGAGTCGTGGCACCGTAGCTACGACGACAAAGATCACGCCGACATCGACGTGGCAATCGCCACCGAGCACATCTGCCTGACAGCCACCACACTCGGCCTCGGCACATGTTGGGTATGCAACTTCGACCCGCAGCAGTTGCGCGCCGACCTGCACCTGCCCGAACACACAGAACCGGTTGCCATCATCCCGATAGGCTATCCGGCATACGACGAAAAAGCACCCGCACGCAAGCGCAAGGCTCTCGACGACATCCTCCAATGGGGCGTAAACTGACAGCATATCTGGCACTGACCGTCCTTGCGGCCGCATGCCTCGGAGCATGCAACACAAGCGGCTGCCTCGACAACCGCAGCAGTCTGCCGCTGGCCGAGTTCCGGTCGTCGGCTACCGGCGACGTGATTTCGGTTGACTCGCTTGAGGTGGTCGGCGTGGGCGCGCCCGACGGCGACGTGCTCAGCCCCGCCACCCCTGCCAAGAGCCAGCTGTACCTGCCCATGCGCTCCACGCAGAGCAGCACGGCATGGCAGTTCATCTACCGCCAGAAAGCGCTCGACAATCCCGACCTCATCGACACCGTGGAGTTCGAGTACGAGAGCATACCCTACTTCGCGTCGGAAGAGTGCGGCGCGTCCTACCGCTACCGGGTAACAAAAGTGTCGCACACCACACATCTTATAGACAGCGTGCGCATGGCCGACTCGCTCATAACCAACATCGACCGCGTGGCAATACTCATATATTTCCGCACCCAAGAGGCGGACCAGCCCGAGCAGGAGGCGGGCGACAGGTGATGCGACACGCCCTGCTACTGCTTCTGCTGGCCGTAGTGCCGGCTCTCACGGTTCTGCCGCAGCGCCGCACCACGCCGGTCAACAACGCCGCGACAGCCACCCAGAGCCGCAACGAACTGGCCGGCGACACCGCGCGAATCAACGCGCAGCGCCGCGCACAGTCCACAAGCTATGTCAACGACAAAGGCATGCTCGTATGGGTCGACACCATCACAGGCGACAAGTGGGTGGACTCTCTCGCCAAGGTGGGAGGCATCCCCAAGATGCAATACCCGCTGCTCCACTCCGTCAGCGTTTCGGTAGACATCTGGGACGCCGCAATGCGTCTTTTCGGACAGGACTACGGCCTTACGGGATTTGCCGCCGAACTGAACATGCACAACCGCTACATACCCGTCTTCGAGGCGGGACTGGGAATGGCAAACCACAAGCCGTCGGGGATGGGATACACCTACAAGGCTCCGCTGGCGCCCTACTTCCGCATCGGCGCCAACTACAACTTCCTGTACAACAGCAATCCCGACTACATGCTGACGGCCGGCCTGCGCTACGGATTCTCCACATTCCGCTGGGAGGTCACCGACATTGAAGTCAATTCGCCCTATTGGCAGGAGACCGCCACCACATCAATACCCCGACAGAATTCCACCGCCAGCTGGCTTGAAATATGCTTCGGACTCCGCGTAAAGTTATGGAAAGGCATCTCCGCCGGCTGGACTCTCAAATACCACAGCCTGCTCCACCGCAGCCATACTCCTTACGGCGAAGCATGGTATATACCCGGTTATGGCTCGCGCAACGGCGCCCTGACAGGTGCGTTCCATATCACGTACACCATTCCGCTGCACCGCAAGCAAAGCCCCGAGACCACCGAGACGGGCAACGACACACCACCAACAACAGCACCGCAATGACCGACACCAAGCCCTCTACCGTCTACTTCTGCCCGCGCATCACGGCAGACAATCTCGTCAAAGTATATCAGGCACTCGGACGCGAAGCCAAAGGACGCGTCGCCATCAAGCTCTCTACCGGTGAGGCCGGCAATCCCAACCATCTCAGCACCGATGTAATCAAGCGCCTCGTACACCTTGTGGAAGGCACCATCGTGGAGTGCAACACTGCCTACGAAGGACGCCGGTGCAACGTGGCAGACCATCTCCAGACGGCGGCCGAGCACGGATTCACGGCCATAGCCGAGGTAGACATCATGGACGCCCAGGGCGACATCGCCCTGCCGGTGCGCCAGGGCAAGCACCTCAAGGAAAACTACGTAGGCCGCAACTGGCTCGATTACGACTTCACCATAGTGCTGTCCCACTTCAAGGGCCACCCCATGGGCGGCTTCGGCGGCGCGCTCAAGAACGTAGCCATCGGCATGGCCTCCAGCCGCGGCAAGGCATGGATACACACAGCCGGAACCTGCGCCGATGTGCCCGTCGACTGGGAAAACGTACCGCCGCAGGACGACTTCCTTGAATCCATGGCCGAGGCTTGCGAGTCGGTATTCGACAAAGCCGGCGACAACATTCTCTTCATCAGTGTCGCCAACAATCTGTCGGTCGACTGCGACTGCGTGGCCGAGCCCGAGCCCATCCGCATGGGCGACATCGGCATTCTCGCCTCTCTCGACCCCGTGGCCCTCGACCGTGCATGCGTCGACATGGTCTACAACTCCCCCGACCCCGGCAAGACACATCTTATAGAACGCATGGAGAGCCGCAACGCCACCCACATCCTTGACTATGCCGAACAGCTCGGACTCGGCACACAGCGTTACGAGCTGCGCACCATCGACCCGGCCGATGCCTGACGCAGCCCTGCCCTCGGCGCGCGTAGTGCTGGTGTGCGGAGTCAGCGGCAGCGGCAAGACCCGGCTCGCCCGCCGTTTCGAAGCCGACGGCTACACACGTCTGTCATCGGACGCGCTTCTTTGGGAGCGCGCCGGCGAGGCCTATGCGACCATGTCGCCCGAAGCACGGCGTGAACTATTCATGTCAGTAAACGCCGCGCTTGCGTCATGCCTCGCGCAGATGCTCGATGCCGGTCTACGCGTAGTCGTGGACGCACCTCTTTGCAAGCGCCCGCAGCGCGACGCCCTGCGACGCATCTGCGCCGACCGGCGCATCGACGCCGCCACAATCTTCCTCGACGTATCTCTCCCCGAACTGCAACGCCGCCTCACCGGCCGCCGCGGCACCGGCCCGGACGACCAGATAGTTTCACCCGACGCTCTTGCCTCTTTCTACTCCGGCTTTGAGCGCCCCGCGCGGGGGGAGCACGCCATTATCCTCGTTGATTAGGCGCATTTTCGCGGATTTTCGCTCGATTTTCAAAAAAATTCCGCAAAATATTTGGCTGGTTCAAATATTTGCAGTACCTTTGCATCGCAAAAGCGGAAAACGCCGGCGCACCACTATGCGAAAATAGCTCAGTTGGTAGAGCACGACCTTGCCAAGGTCGGGGTCGCGGGTTCGAGTCCCGTTTTTCGCTCAAAAAGAGCGCCCTGCGGCGTTGCTGACTTAACAAGTCCGGAATGAGGAAATGAAACAGCTGAAATATACCGGTAGTCTCGAACGGTATGATTCGATCAATACTTTCCTGCAAGTGTTGGAAAGACTCCAGGATATTCATTATGAAATAGATAATAATAAAATCCTGTTATCTCGAAAGTCTTCTTAATTACTTAACTAAATTACAATGGTATGAAAAAAAATCGTCTGATCCGATTTCCGGGCCTTTTAAAGATGTTTAGGAAAAATTTGATGTTTATCAAATGTTGTATTGATTTCATTTTTGTTTTTAGCCTGAATTTATCGGCTCATGTTTTTTCTCAAAGCAAGCTGGTGACTTTAGACTTGAATGAGGTTTCTGTGGAGAAATTTGTCGATGCCGTGAAACAACAAACCGGTATGAAAATGATGTATAATTCCGGTGTGGTGCGGGAAGCTGGGCAGGTTTCCGTTCAGGTTAAAGACAAAGAATTGAGCGAAGTGTTGGATATGGTATTGAAAAAAGTGAATTTGGAGTATGAGCTGTACAATGATATCATTCTGATTCGTGCAAAAGGAGAAGTACCGGCCGGGCCGAAAGTACTGAAAGGAGTGGTGAAAGATAAAAGCGGGGCGGTCTTACCGGGAGTGACCGTCGTAATTAAAGGGACGACCTTAGGCGTATCGACCGACATCGATGGAAAATATTCGATCACCATTCCGGAGGATGGGAAAGAAACGGTATTGATGTATACATTTGTCGGCATGAAGCCACAGGAGGTCTGATATGCCGGGCAAGAAACGTTGAATGTGATATTGACCGAGGAAGTGGCGGAAATGGAAGAGGTGGTGGTCAATGGTTATTTTACCCGGAAGAAGGAGAGCTTTACCGGTGTATCCAAGACCTTCTCCGGAGATGAACTGAAGACTATTTCTACGGGAAATATCCTGAATACCTTGTCTGTGCTCGATACTTCTTTTACTAAAGTGGTGAATAATGAAATGGGTAGCGACCCGAATACCATTCATGATTTTGAAATCAGGGGGTCCAGTAGTTTGAAGGCCGAGTAT
>URSD01000010.1 GCA_900550395.1 uncultured Porphyromonadaceae bacterium
AGTCGAGCAGCAGGGTGAACGCGACCGGGTCCCGGACCTCGGGCTGCGTGGTGGACCCCAGCGCCTGCTCCACGCCGTCCGGGCCAACGCGGTCCACGTCCCATGCGCACAGGTCGGCAAAGCCGTGGGTCTCCATGGGGTAAGCCTTGCCGTCAAAGATGTGCACGCCGTTATCCGGGTTGCCGCAGCTGGGGAACAGCGCCGGCACGCCAAAGCGGGGACGGTTGCACTCGGAGAAATTGGGGCGGCGGGTCCAGACGAACTCCTCGCCGTCCAGCGTAAAGCTGGTGATCATGCCGCCGCGCTCGGGGGTGATGGTGAGGGCGGTCTTTGCCTCGGGGTCGGTGATGACGTACTGCTCATAGCATGCACCGTTCTCGGTGACGTACTGGGAGGTGATCTGATTCATAAATTTCAGTCCTCCGTATGTTTCTGGTTTTTCTGGTATTCCACCAGTTTTTCAAAATAGTAATCAATGCCGTAGCGGATGAAGTATTTGATCAGCCGCACCGCACCGTAGAGCAGCGCTGCATAGATCAGCAGAGAAAACAATACTGCGCCATTTGCACCCATCATATAAAACACTTCCTTTCCGTTTTCATGCACAAAAAGGCCGCCGTATCGCAAAAAGCGCGTACAGCAGCCTTTATTTTGGTCACAAAGATACACTCCAGACCCTTTCAAAGGCGGCTGTTTTGTGACACGCGATTCGCGGCTGTTGCCAACGTATTCAAAATACGCGAATCGCAGTTAGAGCACGACGCCGTCCTTGAAGATGGAGATCTCGCGGAAGCCGTGCTTCTCGGCCTTGGTCTGCTCGCCGCTGGCAACGCGGATGACCAGATCCAGCAGGTCCTTTGCGGCCTCGTCGATGGTCTTTTCGCCGTCAGCGATAACGCCGGTGTTGAAGTCGATCCAGCCCGACTTCTTCTCTGCCAGCGGGGTGTTGGTAGAGATCTTCAGGGTGGGAGCCGGAGAGGAGAACGGCGTGCCGCGGCCGGTGGAAAAGAGGATGAGGTGTGCGCCTGCGGCGGTCATGGCAGTGGCGGACACGAGGTCATTGCCGGGGCCGGAGAGCATATTCAGGCCCTTGGTGACGACGGGATCGCCGTAGCCGATGACGTCCATGATGGGGGCGGTGCCGCCCTTCTGTACGCAGCCGCAGCTCTTATCCTCCAGCGTGGTGATGCCGCCGCCGACGGTCAGCGGGATAAAAATCTGGCTTGCGACCCGGCGCAAAATATCGGTGTACAGCCCGCGCCCCTCGACGCTGGCGGTAATATCGTAGAACACCAGCTCGTCCGCGCCGGAGGCGTTGTAGTACCACGCCATCTCGACGGGATCGGCCATGTCCTGCAATCCTTCTAAGTTGACACCCTTGCCCACGCGCCCGTTTATGACGACCAGACAAGGAATTATGCGTTATGTTATCATACATTCACTCCCCCTTTTGTCAGAGAGGAGTAGGAGATGTCTCTGCTACTCCTCTCTCCTCACTTGCTTTCGTACCGCCTCACGGCCTCGGCCAGATCACTCGCACCCGTATAAATCGACTTCCCCAAAATGGCTGCGAGGCAGTGCATGGCGGAAAGCTCGGCCAGCTCGGCCATGGCGGCAATGCCGCCACTGGCCGTGACTTCGATGCCGGGAATCGTCAAAAGCTCACGGTACAGCGCCATATTGGTGCCCTGCATCGTGCCGTCCCGGGAAATATCGGTGGCAATAATGGCCTTGACGCCCGCATTGGCGCAGCGGCGGCAGAATGCCACGCCCGGCTCGGGGGTGACCTCCTTCCAGCCGTTGACAGCGACAGCGCCGTCCTTCATGTCAACACCGACGGCGATCTGTGCGCCGTATTTCAGTGCCATTTCTGCCGTGAAATCGAAGGTTTTTACGGCCACCGTGCCCAGAATGCAGCGGTCCGCGCCGAGGTCAAGATACCGTTGGATGCGCGCCTCGGCGCGGATGCTGATGAGGCCGTCGTGAATCTCTGGCACCTCAAGCTCGAAGAGGCGGCGCAGGAACTGCTCGTTGGTGCGGCTGACGGTGATCTTGGGGTTGTTGTTCTTGTTGTCGACGTTGGCGATGACGGCGCGTACGGTCTCTCCCTTGCGGAAGAAGTCGCCGGGGATGCTCTCGCTCTTGGGGAGCAGGAGCTCGTTCTTCTCGTCGTCGAGCAGGAGGGTCTCGCGGCTCCATGTCTGGTATACCTCGCCGCTTACGAGCTCGCCCTCGAGGTCCTTGAACTTCTCGTAGACGGCCTCGTGCTGGAGGTCGAGAATCTTGCTCTGGAGGGTCTGGCGCAGATTGAGGATGGCGCGGCGGCCGAACTTCTCGAACACGATCTCCTTGGTGTGTTCCTCGCCCACCTCGGCGTCGGGGTCGTTGTCCTCTCGGGCGTCGCTGAGTGCTATTTCGAGGTTGGGGTTCTGCACCTCGCCGTCGGGCACCACGGTGAGATTCTGGAAAATCTGGACGTCGCCCTTGTCGGGGTTGAGAATCACGTCAAGATTCTCGTCGGTGCCGAACATCTTGGCCAGCACGTTGCGGAACGATTCCTCCAGCACGCTGATCATGGTGGTCTTGTCGATGTTCTTCAGTTCCTTGAACTCGGCGAACTGCTCTACCATATTGGGGGTTGCCTCTTTCTTTGCCATAGTATTGTCGGTTAGAATTTTATTTCGTAAACGCAGTATTTCACATCGGCCAGCGGGAGGGTCAGCTCCTCGGCGCGGACCACGGGGCGCTTGGCTCCAGGCTCTTTCACTTTCACCTCGTGTTCCAGCGTGATGGACGTGGTGTCGTCGCTGACGCCGCGGAGCACGGCGTGAAGCTTGCGGCCGTCGCGGGTGAGCACCTCTACGGGGTTGCCGATGTTCTTCAGAAACTGTCCGCGCACGCGCATCGGTGCCGTAAGGCCCGCTGAGCCGACTTCCAGCTCGTAGTCCTCGACATCGCGGTCGAACTCCTGCTCTATGCGTCGTGTGATGGCGGCGCATGTGTCGATGTCGACGCCTTCGGGCGAATCAATCTCCACCACGATCTCGTTGGCAGGGCTTACACGAAGGTCCACGAGGAAAAGGTCGGTGCCCTCGATAGCCTTCATGACTGTGTCGGTAAGTTTCTGACTGTCTATCATTATAGGTTATGGTTAAAAAACAGGAGGAAGCGCTGCGCCCCCTCCTTCACTCTGAAGTCTGTGCAAAGTTAGCGATTTTTTACGTATTAATATAATACGGGCGCACTATTGTAGGTAGCGCGCCCGCATTATTAATATTATTTAGTGTTTTTTAACGTCTGTTTATCAGAGTACCTTGGCTACGGCTGCGTTGAGCTTGGAGGGGTCGATGACGCGCTCGCGGATGACGCCCTCGCCGTCGATGACGAAGGCTACGGGCAGCGCGCCGACATTGTACTTCATGAGTACGTCGGTGCCGTCGACTGGCGAGTTCCACACCGTAATCCAGGGCAGGTTGTCGGCTTTCTGCTTCCACTCCACCTCGTCGCCGTCGAAGGCTATCTGGTATATTTCCAGGCCGTTGGCGGCATATTTGCCGCGCAGGTCAGCGAGCACGACGTTGTAGGCCGGCGACGACTCGAGGTCGTAGCTCGTGAAGCTGAGCACCACGGGATGTCCCTTGCCGGCGATGGCGGCGAGGCTCTGCTCATGGCCCTTGTTGTCGTAGCGCACGATGTCGATAAGGCCGCTTTCCTGCACCTGCATGCTGAGGCCCCCGGCCTGGGGGTTATACAGCTGACGGGCCTTGAGGAAGATGGCCGTGAGCCACTGCGTGCGGGCGTCGTCGGGGCGGTTGTCGGTGAAACGCTGTGCCACGGCGCCTACGATGCTGAGGTCGCGGCGCTTGCTCAGGTCGTAGAGCGAGCGTCCGCCTATGTTCTTGTTGATGATGTAGTAGGCGGCGATGCAGGTGCTGTCGTGGATGGCTATGTCGTTGAGCTTGCTCTTCAGGATGCTGTCGGTGAGCGCGCCCTGAGGGCCGCGGGCAGCCACGCTCTCGGCGATGAGGCGGTCGATAGCCACAATCTTGTCGGCGGCGGGAGTGCCGGTAAGTGTGTACTCGGTGCCGAAGCCTGCGGTGTCGGTGGCGATGGTGAGGGCGTCGGTGCTGTCGACGGGGAAGTAGATGCAGCGGCCGTCGAGATTGAGGCGGTACACATCGGCGATGGCGGCGGGAGCCTCGGCGCGGTAGCTGAAGGCGCCGTCGCGACCTATGCTGACACTGTCGATGGCATACCAGTTGCCGGCGTTGAAGGCTTCGATAGCCATGCGGCGTCCCTCACCGTCCTTGACGGTACCTTCCACACTCCATCCGTGGCTGCCGGATGTGCAGGCGGCGAGCACTGCGAGAGCCGGGATAACAAGGCGTTTCATCAGTCCTTCAGTTTATCGAATTCGGCGGCAATGGCGTCGGCGATGTGACGCATGTCGGCCTCGGGCAGGGTCATCTTGCCTTTGGCGAAGTTCATGTCGTTCTCCTCGTTGATGGGAATGAGGTGGATGTGGGCGTGGGGCACCTCAAGGCCTATCACGGTCATGCCCACGCGCTTGCAGGGCATGGCTGCGCCTACGGCGCGGGCCACCTTGCGGGCGAAGACGTGCAGCGCTGCGGTCTCCTCGTCGGTGAGGTCGAAGATGTAGCTGACCTCGCGGCGCGGAATCACGAGCACATGGCCCGGAGCCACGGGATTGATGTCGAGGAAAGCGAAGTGACGGTCGTCGGCCGCTACCTTGTAGCTGGGAATCTCGCCGGCGGCTATGCGTGAGAAAATCGTTGCCATCAGAAGGATATTTCTTTGATTTCAAATTTCATAAGGCCGCTGGGCACGCGTATCTCCACGATGTCGCCCACCTTGTGGCCCAGCAGGCCCTTGGCGATGGGGGTGGAGGTGGCGATTTTCTTCTCGCGGAGGTTGGCCTCGCTGTCGGCCACGATGGTGTATTCCATCTCCTGGCCGTTGGCGACGTTCTTGATTTTCACGCGGTTGAGAATCTGCACCTCGTTGGTGTTGAGCTTGCTTTCGTCGAGGATGCGTGCGTTTGCCAGCAGGTCCTTGAGCTGGGAGATCTTCATCTCCAGCATGCCCTGTGCCTCCTTGGCGGCGTCGTACTCGGCGTTCTCGCTGAGGTCGCCTTTGTCGCGTGCCTCGGCAATGGCCGCGATTATCTCGGGGCGTTTCACATTCTCGAGAAACGCGATTTCGTCCATTTTTTTCTGATAACCTTCCTTGGTCATGTAAGTGATAGCCATGGGAATAGAATTATTTGTGGTTTAATATAGCGAGCATAATAAAAAAGAGAAACCCGACCGCGTCAGCGGCAGAGTCCCGGCTTTCCTTACAGCTCCAAAATGCATCGGCAAAGGTAGGCAATTAAATCGAGATTAGTCCCTTTTGCTCCTTAATAATAGTTAAAATGACGCCGCCGGCTGCAAAAACCGAACGCCACTTGGCCGTAACGCAAAAAGTTGTTAACTTTGCAATCATGGACGTCAAAGCGGAAAAAATCATGCCCTACGGCCGCGGCCGCGGGAAGAGCGAGGAGGTGCGCGACATGTTCGACAGCATCGCCCCCGCCTACGACTTCATGAACCGCGCCATGACCCTCGGCATCGACCGCCTGTGGCGCCGCCGGGCCGTCCGGGCTGTGGCATCGGTATCGCCGCGGCGCGTGCTGGACATAGCCACCGGCACCGGCGACATGGCGATAGCTCTGGCGCGGCGCATCCCCGGCGCAAGCATCGAGGGCATAGACCTGAGTGCCGGCATGGTGGAGATTGGCCGCCGCAAGGTGAGCGAAGCGGGCCTCAACGACCGGGTTGGCCTGCGCATCGGCGACAGCCTCGCAATTGACCTGCCCGACGCCTCGGTCGACGCCATAACCGTGGCCTACGGCGTGCGCAACTTTGAGCATCTGGACCGCGGCTATGCCGAGATGATGCGTGTGCTGCGCCCTGGAGGCCTGCTTGCCGTGCTGGAGCTGTCGACTCCGCGAGGCCGCCTCACGGCGCCACTGTACCGGCTCTATACCCGCTACGTCATCCCCGCGGCCGGCCGGCTGATAAGCCGCGACTCCCGCGCCTACAGCTACCTGCCCGAAAGCATCGCCGCCGTGCCGCAGGGCGACGACATGTGCGCGCTGATTCTCGCGGCCGGAGCATCCCGCGCGGAGGCTCGGCCCATGACGTTCGGCGCCTGCACGCTTTATCTTGCAAGGAAATAACCATAACCGCACCCTGGCCGCCATCGGCGGCCGCCGTCATATCCATCCATCACATAAGTAATATGCAACCGCACAAAGCCCTACTGATATTCGCCGCACTTACCGCCACGCTGCCGGCCGGCGCCCAGTTCCACTTCCGCAACTCGGCACGTATGGCCGACTCGGACGGCCTTGAGTCGCTTCAGGATGTAGAGATAGTAGCTATTGACGAGGACACCCCGGTGGATACCGTCGTCAGTCTGGCTCCGCTGCCGGCCTACTTCTTTCTGCCGGCGGTATATTCACATTACGATTTTCCCGACACCGTGGACATAGCCGCCTCCGACTACAGCGGCAACCCCGCGCTGCGCTGGCTCGAGGATGCCAACGCCGTGGGAGCGCGCATGCAGCGCATACGCCACCGCTACTTCTTCGCCCATCCCGACGACCTGCCCTACATCGCGGCCGAGCTACCCGACGCGCCCAAGCGTTACTCGGCCATCGTAGACCCGAGCGACTTCTCCGTCGATATAGTGGAGAGCGTGACCGGTCCGGCCGCGGCGCCCACCGTCAAGGCCGAGGAGGTCAAGAAACGGCACTGGATACGCACCTTCAACGTCTCGCTTCAGTTCTCGCAGGCCTACGTGTCGCCCAACTGGTACCAGGGCGGCAAGAACAACCTCAACATGCTCGGACAGATATACTACAACGTGAAGCTCAACCAGGAGTTCCACCCCAACATCCTGTTCGAGACTACGGCCCAGTACAAGCTCGGCATGAACAACGCGCCGGACGACGAGTACCACGACTACAACATCAACGAGGACATCTTCCAGGTCAACAGCACCTTCGGTCTGAAGGCCGCACGCCGCTGGTACTATTCTGTCACGGGGCAGTTCAAGACACAGCTGCTGAACAGCTATAAGCCCAACTCGCCCGACCTCAAAAGCGGATTCCTCTCGCCGGGCGACCTCACCGTGGGTCTCGGTATGACCTACAACTACGCCAACAAGAAGAAGACATTCACGTTCGATGCCAGCATCTCGCCACTGTCCTACAACCTGCGCACATGTACCAGCGACCGCCTCAACCACGAGGACTACGACATACGGCAGGACCGCACGACGGCCCACAAGTTCGGCAGCAACGCGGAGGTGAAGATATACTGGAAGATGGCCTACAACATCTACCTGCGCTCGCGGCTCTACGGCTTCTCCGACTATGAGAGCGTTCAGGCCGACTGGGAGAACACCATCGTGTTTGAAATCAACAAGTTCCTGACTACCCAGCTGTTCATGCACGCCCGCTACGACACGCGCACGGCGCGTCTCGAGGACAGCAAGTGGCACAAGCTCCAGTTCAAGGAAATCCTCTCCATAGGCTTCGCCTACAAATTCAGCTCGCTCTGATGCGTCTTCACGCCGCTATACTGACGCTCCTTGCCTCGGCATGCCTCCTGACATGTCACGCGCAGCGCACCACTCGCCCCGGTCGCACACAGGCCGCGCGCACTGCGGCCGAGCGTATGGCGCAGCCGGCGGCCGACACTCTCGTGCCGCCCTCCGGAGCCGTCGTCATAGCGGGTTACGACAAGACTCTCTCCTCGCGCCGCGAGAGCTTCTTCGTCACAAACGCCGCTGACTCCGCCACGCTGGTGTGGATACTCGCCACCATCGACTATCTCGACATGCAGGGCCATCAGCTGCACCGCCGGCGCGCTACCATGCGCTGCGACATACCGCCGCGTCAGACCCGGCGCCTCGACATCCCGGCGTGGGACCGCCAGGGCGTCTACTACTACCGCGGCTCCGAGCCGCGGCGGCGCGTGCAGGCGGCCGCCTCACCTTTTGAAATCAGCATCCGCATTGACTCCGTGGCCGTGCGGCGCTGACAGCCATTCACGTATTTTCAAATCCACATTACCATGATAAAACGAATCCTATTCTCAGTCCTGCTCGCCGCGGCGGCAGCCACAGGCATGCAAGCCGCCGGGGGCGCCAAGCCCGTAGTCTCGATTCTCGGCGACTCCTATTCCACATTCGACGGTTATATCCCGGAAGGCAACGAACCCTGGTATTTCGCCCGGGAGCGTGAGGAGCTCACCGATGTCCGCGACGTCCGCCAGACATGGTGGTGGCAGCTCGTGGCCGAAGGCGGCTACATACTCGGCGTCAACGATAGCTACAGCGGAGCCACGATAAGCTACACCGGCTACAACGGTGACGACTATCGCGCACGCTCCTTCAACACGCGTCTGGCGCGCATCGCTCCGCCCGATGTGCTGCTGATTTTCGGCGCCACCAACGACAGCTGGTGCGGCGCTCCCCTGGGCGAATACGTCTACGACAATCTCACGCTCGGCCACATGTACGAGTTCCGTCCGGCGCTCGGACGCCTGCTGCGGGAGGCGCAGGCGCGCATGCCGGGCACACGCATAGTCTACATCATCAACTCCGAGCTGAAGCCGGAAATCACCGAGTCGATATGCACGGAGTGCCGCCACTTCGGCGTGGAGTACGTGCTGCTGCACGATATCGACAAGCGCGCCGGCCACCCCACGGTCAAAGGCATGGAGCAGATAAAGAACCAGGTGCTTAAAGCACTGGGCGGCAAGTAGATAAATTATATAATCCCTATAGTCAGATGGGTTTGCGCCAGGCGCGGCGGCGGCGGTGCTGTCGGTGCTCGAAGTAGTCCCACTGGCGCTGCACGTTGGCATTGACCTCAAGCTCCAGGTTGCTCTCGGCCCAGCGGTAGCCGTGGCTGATGTAGCGCGGGATAAGGTCGGCGAAAAGCATGGAGTTCACGCCCTTGCCGAGCAGGTCCTTCCTGACGGCCACGAGCATGAGGTCCACCACGTCGACGCCGCGGCCGCGTATGGCTCCGAGCAGGTGCCACCAGCCCGTGGGGAACAGGCGGCCGCCGCTGCGGCGCAGCGCGGCCGAAAGCGACGGCATGGAGATGCCGGCGGCCGCGAGGCGCCCTTCGCCGTCGACGATGATGCTCAGGTCCTCCAGGCGCAGAATGCTCAGGTAGGTGTTCACGTAGCTGTCGATCATGCGGTCGGTCAGGGGCACAAAGCCGTAGAGGTCGGCGTAGGCCTCGTTGATAAGGCGGAAGAACGCGTGGCCGTATTTGCGCTTCAGCTCCTTCTTCGACGTGAACCTCACGCTGTGGAGGTCGTATTTCCGGGCCACGATGTCGGCGATGCGCTGCATCTTCTCCGGCACGGCTTCGGGCACCTTCATGCGGAACTCTATCCAGTCGGCGTCCTTGGCGAATCCCATGCGCTCCATGTGCCTGGGGTAGTAGGGATAGTTATATATGGTAGCCATGGTGCCCATCTCGTCGAAGCCTTCCACGAGCATGCCCTCGTGGTCCATGTCGGTGAAGCCCATCGGGCCTATCATCTCTGTCATGCCCATGCTGCGGCCCCACTGCGCGGCGGCATCGAAGAGGGCGTCGACCACGTCAGCGTCGTCGATGAAGTCGACCCATCCGAAGCGCATCGCCTTGCTGCCGAAGCGCCTGTTGGCCTCGCGGTTGATTATGGCCGTGATGCGGCCCACCGGCTTGCCTCCGCGCCAGGCCATGAAGCTCTGCGAGTCGCATTGCTCGGCGGCGGGATTGCGTTTGGGGTCGAGGGTCTCCAGTTCGTCCACTATCAGCGGCGGCACGAAGCAGGCGTTGCCCTTGTAGAGGTCGATACCGAAGTGTATATAGCGCAGCAGCTCTGCGCGCGTGGGGCGCAGAGCCGTTATTTCTATTTTGTCTTTATCAGTCATAGCGTTCAGTTCACGGGCTTTGTCGAGAGCCAGGCCAGCAGAATGACCATTACGGAGAGGAATGCGATTATTATCAGGTAGAAGCGGCGTCCGGTGCGGGTGCCCTCGAGTGCGATGTGCAGGTCGTGGGCGTCGGCTATGCGGCGGTGGCCGTCGCGGCGCAGGCAGCGCTCGGCCACGCTGCGCAGCTGCGGGTCGGCTATTCCGCTGGCATCCAGCGTCTCTGTCACTATCTGCCCGTAGGCCCGGACGTCGTCGCAGGCCATGGCGGGAGAGGTGGCCTCATGCTGGTCGAAGCCCACGTCGATAAGTTTCAGGTTGCCGATGTTTTCGGTGAAGATGATGCGCTCGGGGCGTATCGGATGATGCACGATGTGGTTGCTCTGGATGTATTCGAGCGCCGCGGGCAGGCAGCGGCGCAGCTGCTCGATGTGCGCCTCCGTCACCTCGCCTTTGTCGATAAGCTTCCGCAGCGACGTGCCGTAGACGTCGTCGAAGATGATGCAGCGGCCGAGACCTGGCACATCCTCGAAGTCGTTAACCATCACGATGTTGGGGTGGGCGAGATTGTAGCGCACGTCGAACTCCTTCTCAATCATGGCCTGATACTCGGCCTTGTCGCGGAATTCAGGACGCAGAGTCTTCATCATCACCCACTTGCCAAGCTTGCGGGCAGTATAGACGTTATAGAATTCCTCGTCCCATTCGGGAAGATGCTCTATCTCTGTCCAACGTTGAGCTGTATCGGCCATTTTTTGAATCCGGGATATGAAATTAATATAAATCAGATGCCTGCCGGCGTAACACGGTGCAAATTTACTCAAAATTTTGCATTAACACCATGTATATAAAAAAATTACCCGTCATCTCGACGAGCAATCTTCTTAACCTTAAATCTAATACCATGAAAAACACGTTGCAAAATTAGCGGTTTTATGTTATATAACATACTTTTTAGGTTAAAAAATTCATTGAGTTAACAATATTTAACCTTTAGGGTGCAAAAATCCGGTGACGGAAAACGCATTATCGTGCGTTCCGTCACCGGAATAAATCACTGTTGTACGGTCAGTTGACGCGGAAACGTGTGTTGCCGTCGCGGAAGAAGGCTACAATCTGACGCGCGGCGGCCAGGCCTGCGTTGATGTTGGCCTCGGCTGTCTGCGCTCCCATCTTCTTCGGCGTGAAGAACACGCGGCCCGGGCAATCGGCTGCGAGAGCGTCGGCGCAGTCGGGGCGCACGTCGGCCAGATAGCGCAGGTCGGGACGCTCGGCCATCACGCGCTGCAGGCCTGCTTCGTCAATGACCTCCTTGCGGGCGGTGTTGATGAGGACGCCGCCCTTGGGCATAAGGCCGATGAGAGCCGCGCCTATGCTGCCGCGGGTCTCGGGCGTGGCGGGGATGTGTATGCTCACGACGTCGTTGCCGGCGTAGAGAGCCTCCACGCTGTCGACGGGTTCAACGCCTGCCTCGCGCATGACCTCGGGCGGGCAGAAGGGGTCGTAGGCGCTGACGTGCATGCCGAATCCGGCGGCGATGCGCGCCACGCAGCGGCCCACCTGCCCGAAGGCCTGGAGGCCAAGACGCTTGTCGCGCAGCTCGGTGCCGCTGGTGCCGGCATACATGTTGCGCACGGCCATGACGGCCATGCCGAACACAAGCTCGGCCACGGCGTTGGAGTTCTGGCCCGGAGTGTTCTCGGCCACCACGCCTGCATCGGTGGCAGCATGGAGGTCGATGTTGTCGTAGCCGGCGCCGGCGCGTACCACAATCTTGAGGTGCGGGGCGGCGGCGAACACCTCGGCGTCAACCTTGTCGCTGCGCACTATGAGCGCGTCGGCCGTTGCCACGGCGTCAAGCAGCGCGCTGCGGTCGGTGTATTTCTCCAGCAGGACCAGCTCATGGCCTGCGGCCTGCGCCACCTCGCGTATGCCGGCGACGGCGACGGGTGCGAAGGGCTTCTCTGTGGCGACTAATATCTTCATGGCGGTTAAGAGGCTGTTTAAAAACAGATGTTAACGCAGGGGCGGTCAATCTCCGAGCGATTTTTGTCGTCTGATGAGGGAGTGTGGCCGTAGCCACTCGACCGAAGAAGACGGCGGAAAGCGCCGGAGAGGGACCGAGGCGAGCTGACTTTTATCATCTGTTTGTTTATCATACTGTTATTTTAATATTTCTTTCGTTTTGTCCGGAGGCTGATTTTATCATGAAAAGTTACTTCGGCTTTGCATCTTTTGGGTGTCTTTCATCCTTTGTCACAGTCGCGTACATCCAGTACGCTCCTGCTCCCGCAGGATGAAATACCCTCCAAAATCTGCAACCCCTGTGTTAACATCTGTTTTTAAACAGCCTCTTACTTATGTGTTGCCTCGAAATCGTTCATAGCCTCCACGAGGGCGTCGACGCTCTCCATGGGCAGGGCGTTGTAGAGCGACGCACGGAAGCCGCCCACGCTGCGGTGGCCCTTGATGCCGACGATGCCGCGCTGCGCGCAGAAGTCCACGAAGTCCTTCTCCAGATGCTTGAAAGGAGGAGCCATGACGAAGGTCACGTTCATCAGCGAACGGTCCTCCATGACGGCCGTGCCCTCGAACATCTCGCTGTTGTCGATGGCGTCGTAGAGCTTGGCGGCCTTAAGCTCGGCGCGGCTCTGAAGCTCGCGTATGCCGCCGAGCTGCTTGTAGTAGCGCAGGGTCTGGAGCGCGGTGAAGATGGGCAGCACTGGGGGAGTGTTGAACATCGAGCCCTTCTCCACGTGTGTGCGGTAGTCGAGCATGGTGGGAATCTTGCGGTCCGCATGGCCCAGGGCGGCGTCCTTGACGATTACCAGCGTCACGCCCGCGGGGGCGAGGTTCTTCTGCGCGCCGGCGTATATGGCGTCGTAACGGGCCACGTCGACGGGACGCGTGAAGATGTCGGAACTCATGTCGGCCACCAGCGGGCAGGGAACGTCGAGGTCGTCGCGCAGCTCGGTGCCGTAGATGGTATTGTTGGTGGTGATGTGCAGGTAGTCGAGGCCTTCAGGCACATGGTAGTCGTGCGGATAGTAGGTATAGTGGGCGTCCTCGCTGCTTGCCAGCACGTCGACGTCGCCGAAGAGGCGCGCCTCCTTGATGGCCTTGTGGGCCCAGGTGCCGGTGTCGAGATAGCCCGCGCGGGTGCGCAGCAGGTTGTAGGGAATCATGCAGAACTGCATGGAGGCGCCGCCGCCCAGCCACAGCACACTGTAGCCTTCGGGCACGTTGAGCAGTTCCTTCACCAGAGCACCGGCCTCGTCGATGACGGCCTGGAACTCCTTGCTGCGGTGCGACACCGACAGCAGCGAGATACCCGTGCCGGCAAAGTCGCGTATGGCGTCGATTGTGTTGTTGATGGCATAATCGCTCAGTATCGACGGTCCGGCGTAAAAATTGTGTTTCTTCATAACTTGCAGTTATTTTGAGAGGGATTGTTTTTGCAAATATAAAACAATTATCTCACAAAATGCCCGCAACCCTCAAATATTTTCAACCTGAAGCGAACGGGGCGCCTTATTCCCCGGCGGAGTCGAAGGAGAAGAGACCCAGATTGTCGGCGTTGGCGATGCCGAGGTGGCTGTAGGCCAGGTCGGTGACTTCGCGGCCGCGCGGGGTGCGCTTTATAAAACCTTCCTTTATAAGGTAGGGTTCGTACACCTCTTCTATGGTGCCGGGGTCCTCGCCGAGGGCGGTGGCGATGGTGGAGAGACCCACCGGGCCGCCCTTGAACTTGGTGATGACCGTGCGCAGCAGCTTGTTGTCTATCTCGTCGAGGCCGTAGCGGTCGATGTTGAGGGCCTCGAGGGCATAGCGGGCGATGTCGAGGTCGATGTCGCCGCTGCCGCGCACCTGGGCGAAGTCGCGCACGCGCCGCAGCAGAGCGTTGGCGATACGCGGCGTACCGCGGCTGCGCAGTGCTATTTCGAGGGCGGCGTCCTCCGATATTTTCACTCCCAGCAGCCTTGCCGAGCGCTCCACGATGCCGCGCAGCACGGCGTGGTCGTAGTATTCCAGATGGCACTTGATGCCGAATCGCGCGCGTAGCGGCGACGTCAGCAGGCCGCTGCGGGTGGTGGCGCCAACGAGGGTGAAGGGCTCCAGGTTGAGCTGCACCGACCGTGCGCCGGGGCCCTTGTCTATCATTATGTCGATGCGGTAGTCCTCCATCGCCGAGTACAGGTATTCCTCCACCACGGGGCTGAGGCGGTGTATCTCGTCGATGAACAGCACATCGTTGGTTTCGAGCGACGTCAGGATGCCCGCCAGATCGCCGGGCTTGTCGAGCACGGGGCCGGAGGTGATCTTCATGCCCACGCCCAGCTCGTTGGCCACGATGCCGGCCAGCGTGGTCTTGCCCAGGCCGGGAGGACCGAAGAGCAGGATGTGGTCCAGAGCCTCGCGGCGCATGCGGGCCGCGGCCACGAACACGCGCAGGTTGTCCACTATCTTCTCCTGTCCGCGGAAAGCCTCGAACTGGTCGGGACGCAGGGCGCGCTCCATGTCGCGTTCGCTGCCCCCCGAGGGAGTCTCGCGGCTGTCGCGTATATCGAATTTATCGTCGGACATCGTCATTTGCTGTTTAGAGTTTCAATCACGCGTGAGGCCACCATCTCAGGCCGGATGCCGCGCAGGCACAGGTAGTCGCCGCGCAGGCACGGGCGGTTGCCGTAGACGCTGCACGGGCGGCACGGCACGGGCAGCTGCAGGGTGTCGGCCTCGCTCTGCCGCCAGGCTGTGAAGCCGCAGTAGGGATGCGTGGCGCCCCAGATGCTGACGGTAGGCGTCCCGGCAATGGCGGCCAGCTGCATGTTGGCCGAGTCCATGGTGAGCATGCAGTCGAGGTGGTTGAAAAGCGCCAGCTCGGCGGCGAAGCCGCAGTGTTTGCCGGCCGGGCAGCTTACGCCGGGGATTGTGTCGGCCCAGCGTTCCAGGATTTCGGTCTCCTGCCGGCCTCCCCCGAGCAGGAATATGCGCACGCGGGGCTCGGCGGCCAGACGGCGCACCACCTGCTCCATCAGTTCCGGGGGGTATATCTTGCTCTCGTATGCCGCAAAGGGGGCTATGCCCACCCATCGCTCGCCTTCGGCCTTGGGCGCCGAGATGGAGGCATACAGCGGTGCCGGAGCCTTGCCCCGGCCGCCGAAAAGGCTGTCGAAGCATTCGCGCAGCTGCATGCCGGCAGCATCGAATACTGCGGCATAGACGTCGCGCATGCCGCGCAGGGGTAGCATCACCTTGTTGTGGCGCCGCGTCAGGCGGCGGCGCAGGCGACTGCCCTTGTCGATGCGGAAGCCCGGCACGCCGCGCAGGCGCAGAAAGGCGGCAAGCAGGCGCGTGCGCATCTCGTTTTGCAGGTCGAGATACACCGCCGGCGCGTACTCCTCCAATATGCGCGAGGCCAGACGGTATATGCCGCCCACGCCCTTGTATCCGTCCTTGAGGTCGACGCCGGCGACGCAGAGATTGGCCGGCGCGTCGGTGAAGATGGGCACCATGGCCGGACGCGTCAGCAGCACGAAGCGCGTCTGCGGGTAGCAGCGGCATGCGCTGTAGACCACAGGCACGGCTATGGCTACATCGCCGATGGCCGAGAATCTTGTCAGCAGGACGGTTCTCAAGGAAAGTTGAAAAGTTAAGAAGTTAAAGGAGTTAAACCTTAAACCCTAAACCAAATCACCGGCGGTTCTTGCGTGCATTGGCCTTTGCCTGTGCGCGCATGGCGGCCTCCTGCTGCTTCTGCGCGGCCTCCAGGCGTGCCATGAATCCCGACTTCTTGCGGGGCTTGCGGGCGTTAGCCTCCATCTCGGCGCGTACCTTCTTCTCGTCGACGAAGTGGCGGGTGACGGTGGTCTGGATTATGGTGATGAGCAGCGAGAGCAGGTAGTAGTAGCTCAGGGCCGAGGCGTAGTCGTTGAAGAAGAACAGGAACATCACCGGCATCAGGTACATCATCCACTTCATGCCGGGCATCGACTGGCCGCCGGGCTGGTTCTGCATGGTGAAGGTGGTGTACACCACGTTGGCTATTGTCATCAGCAGGCAGAAGAGGCTCACCTGGTTGCCGTAGAAGGGGATGGTGAAGGGCAGCGTGCAGATGTAGTCGGGAGCCGACAGGTCATGCGCCCACAGGAAGCTCTGTCCGCGCAGCTCGATGGCCGAGGGGAAGAACGAGAACATGGCTATCAGCACGGGCATCTGAAGCAGCATGGGCAGGCAGCCCGACATGGGGCTGGCGCCGGCGCGCGAGTAGAGGGCCATAGTTTCCTGCTGGCGCTTCATGGCGTTCTCCTGGCCGGGATATTTCTCGTTTATGGCCGTTATCTCGGGTGCGAGCACGCGCATGCGCGCCTGGCTCTTGTAGCTCTTGTAGGTGAAGGGGAAGAGTATGAGCTTGATGAAGAGCGTGAGCAGCAGGATTATTATGCCGTAGTTGGCGATGTAGCGGCCCAGGAAGTCGAATACGGGGATTACGATAATCTGGTTGATCCACCTGAACAGTCCCCAGCCCAGCGGCACGAGGCTCGTGAGGTCCATGTCCTCGTCGGGGTAGATGGTATCGTCGATGTCGCTGAGCAGCGGATAGTCGTTGGGGCCGAAATAGAAGCAGAAGTCGGCGGCGACGCCGTCGGCCACGCTGTAGGGCAGCTCTGCGGCGGCATCCATATCCTTAAGCCAGTCGGCCTCCTTGAGCACCTTGCTGTCGAGGCGCACGGCCGAGAAGTAGTCCTTGGCCATGAGCACGCTGCTGAAGAACTGGTTGGTGAAGGCCACCCAGCGCACGCGGCCGGTCAGCTCCTCGCTGTCGTCCTTGCTGGAGCTGAGCTCCTCCGGACCCTCGCCGGCGTACTTGTACCTGATGGACGAGTTGCGCTCCTCGAAAGTGCGTCCTTTCTCGTTGCGTCCGAGGGTCTGATGCCAGCGGAAGCCCATGGTGGCGGTGCTGGCGGGCAGCACGGAGGCCATACCCTCCTGCACCACCTGCATGCGCACCAGGTAGCTGCCGGGCTGCATGCTGTAGCGTATGCCCCACCATGCGCCGTCGGCCAGCTCGAGCTTCATCAGCATCGAGGTGTCGCTCTCGGCCACGGGGGTGAAGTTGAACTCGGAGGTGTTCAGGCGCTGGTCGGCTGTGGTGAGCACGAAGCTGTAGCCGTCGCTCTCGTTGCGGAACAGGCGTATGGGTGTCTCGGGCGTCGTCAGTTCCGTTTTGTAGTTCTTAAGTTCCACCTGGCTGACACGGCCGCCGCGAGAGGAGAAGGTCACACGCATGAGGTCGTTCTCCATCACCTTCTCGACATTCTCGCCGCCGAGCTTGCCGGCGAAGGCCTTGTACTTGTGCGCGTCGGCCACGGCCTTGCGCAGCGTCTCCAGAGCCATGCGGCGGTCGTCGGGACCGAGCGAGCCGGCGCCGGCGGCAAGGTCGGCGAAGCTTACGTCGCCGGTGGGCTTGCCGGCGTGGATGGTGCCTGCCACGGCTGCGGCGCTGTCGACGGTGAGGTCGACGGCGGCCGTCGTCAGGCGGTGCGAGCCGTCGGGCTGCACGGTGCCGGCGCTGAGTATGGCCTCGCGCAGCGACGCCAGGTCGGCAGGCGTTATGGTATCGGTTGTGACGGCGGCAGGTGCGGCCTTCTCGGCGGTCTGCTCCATGTGGGCCACGTCGGCCTCCATGTTCTGTGTGGCGTCCGGCTTGTTGAGGTACATGAAGCCGAACAGTATGGCGGCCATCAGGACGAGGCCGGTAAGGGTATTGCGATCCATTGGTCTATTATTTTTCGTGCTTATACTTGATGGCTGCGCGCATGAAGTCGAGGAACAGCGGGCTCGGCGAGAGTACCGTGCTGCTGTACTCGGGGTGGTACTGCGTGCCTACGAACCAGCGCAGGGCGGGCACCTCAACCACTTCCACCAGGTTGGTCTCGGGATTGACGCCGACGCACTCCATGCCGGCAGCCTCCAGGCGCTCGCGGTACTTGTTGTTGAACTCGAAGCGGTGGCGGTGGCGTTCGCGTATCTCCGTCTTGCCGTAGGCCCGTGCGGTGATGCTGTCCGGGCGCAGCACGCAGTCGTAGGCGCCGAGGCGCATCGTGCCGCCCATGTTGGTGATGCTCTTCTGCTCCTCCATGAGGTCGATGACGTTGTGGCGCGTGGAGCTGTCCATCTCCGTGGAGTTGGCATCCTCGAGGCCGAGCACGTCGCGCGCGTACTCTATCACCATGCACTGCATGCCCAGGCATATGCCCAGCGTGGGCACGTCGTGCTCGCGGCACCACTTTATAGCCACGAATTTGCCCTCGATGCCGCGCTGGCCGAAGCCGGGGGCTATGATGACGCCGTCCATGCCGCCGAGCTGCTCGTCGGCGTTGGAGGCATTGAGTTTCTCGGAGTGGATGTACTTGATTTTTACCTTGTGGTCGTTGTAGATGGCGGCCTGAAATAGCGACTCGTTGATGCTCTTGTAGGCGTCCTGAAGCTCGACGTATTTGCCCACGAGGCCTATGTTTATCACTTCCTCGGCGTGGTCCAGCTTGTCGAGGAAGTTGAGCCACGGAGCCATGTGCGGCTCGCCCTCCACGGGCACGCCCATCTTGCGCATCACGATTTCGTCGAGGTGCTGCTCGTGCATCTTTATGGGCACGCGGTAGATGCTGTCCACGTCGATGCTCTGCACCACGGCATCGGGAGCCACATTGCAGAAGCGGGCGATCTTGGCACGCATGTCGTGGCCCACGTGCTTCTCGGTGCGCAGCACCAGCACGTCGGGCTGTATGCCCAGCTCCTGGAGCTGCTTCACGCTGTGTTGCGTGGGCTTGGTCTTAAGTTCCTTGGCGGCCGCGATGTAAGGCACATAGGTGAGGTGCAGGCACAGGGCGCTCTGTCCCAGCTCCCAGCGCAGCTGGCGCACGCTTTCCAGGAAGGGAAGCGACTCGATGTCGCCCACGGTGCCGCCGATCTCCGTAATCACGAAGTCGTACTTGCCCGTGGAGCCGAGGGCGCGGACGGCGCGCTTTATCTCGTCGGTGATGTGCGGCACTATCTGCACGGTCTTGCCCAGGTAGTCGCCGTGGCGCTCCTTGTCGATGACGCTCTGATAGATGCGGCCGGTGGTGATATTGTTGGCCCGCGAGGTGCGGATGTTGGTGAAGCGCTCGTAGTGGCCCAGGTCCAGGTCGGCTTCATGCCCGTCTTCCGTCACGTAGCATTCGCCGTGCTCGTAGGGGTTCAGCGTACCGGGGTCGATATTGATGTAAGGGTCGAATTTCTGTATCGTGACATGAAATCCGCGCGCCTTCAGCAACGCTGCCAGAGACGCCGAAATTATACCCTTGCCGAGCGACGATACCACACCGCCGGTGACGAATATGTATTTAGTTTCCATTTTAATATGCAAATTACGTGCAAATTTAATTAAAAAAGGCGAGAAAGCCACAAATTACCTGTACAAAAACAGCCACATGCTGTCGGGTCGGGAGTTTGACACTTAATTGAGGCTTTTAACAGTTAAGATATTATCATCAAGTGATTTAGAGGGATGTTTTAACTGTGTTAATTGTACTAACACTTGATTACTAGATATTTATGTTTATTGACTTCTTGCATGGATGGCTAAATATTAAAAAAATAAGACTTTCTCAAACCAAGTTATTATCAAATGGCTTAATATCATTGAATTTTAGATTATACCACTAGCATATTTAACTATATTTTAGTGTGTTAAATGTTTGGTGCTAAAATGTTAGCACAATTAAAATATGGCTATCCTGCAGATATACAGCTAATTATCCATAGATAGTGTCAAAGATGGGAATTTAATTAAAAAAGGCGAGAAAGCCACAAATTACCTGTACAAAAACAGCCACATGCTGTCGGGCGACTTCATGCGGTGGGGAGGTGAGGTCTGACAGGTCGGACCGGTCGGACTTGTCGGACGGGTCGGTCCTGGCTCACGCATGAGCTGAAAAAGCCCGGTGCGAAGAAGTTATAGCCTAAAGGAACGGTCCTCGCCGCAGCCACGCCTGCCAGGCGGCGCTGTCGCCGCGGAAGGCGTTGAGGTCGACGGGGCCGGGCACGCCGTCCACGCGGCCGCGGTGCGAGTGCTGCCATAGATGCCAGTCGTCGCCGCCCGGCAGAGGCGGGTCCGTGAACGAGCATATCCACACCTCGCCGTCGTCGAAGTTGCCGCGCAGGAAGCGCTGGTGGCCGCTTTTGTTGCTGTACAGCAATACGCGGTAGCCCCACGCGTGCAGATAGTCCACCATCGAACGCAGCTGCTCCACCACCTCGTCGGTGGAGCGCGTCGGGGCGTTGCCCCATTCCTCCACGTCCACGGCCAGGGGAAGGTCCACGCGCCGGTCGCCCAGCGTGCGCAGCATGTTGGCCGCCTGACGCCATCCCTCGCTGTCGAAGCGGAAATAGTGGTATACACCCACGGGCAGACCGGCCTCGCGGGCCAGGCGGTAATTGTCGTCGAACGCCGCGTCGCGGAACGTCTCGCCCTCGGTGATCTTCAGGAACACGAAGCCGATGCCGTCGGCCGCCGCGCGCCGGAAGTCCACCACGCCGTTGTGGGCCGAGATGTCCATGCCGCGCACGGGATACTCCTGCGGGTCGAGCTCGACGTGCTCTACCCGCGGCCGCATCAGTCGTGCCGTCGCCGTGCCGAAAATGGCCGCGGCCGCCAGCACCACTATCGTTATGGCCGCTATCCGTGCCCTCCTGTCGGTGTTCATCTTAAATACAAAGTTACAAAAATCATTTCAGATGTGCGTTTTTACAAAAATAAAATGTTTGTTTTGCAGATTTGAGAAGATTGTTGTAATTTTGCCATGTCCGCACACGGCCTAAGCGCTGATATGCAGATGACTGAGGGAGAAGAGTCTTCCCGGCATCCGCATTGTGATGTGCCGCTTGCGGGCAAGAAGCGTTATTGGCGCTTTGTTCTTGACGATTAGGAATCTCGCAAATTCATACAGAAGTCAGGGATGAGGCAATGATGGACGCCCGTTGATTGTAGTCTATACTACTTGCAGCCGGGATAACTGTATCCTGTCGGCTGCAAGGCGTTTGGTCTATCTGTCGCGTGGGCTTCTGCGTTGCTCGTCTTACTTCTGTGGGCAATGCGAGAGCCTCTAATCGTGGGACGAGTACCGATGGAGTCCCACGCTTTTTTTTTATCCCATATCAACTTTTTCTGCCGGGACTGCGGAGAATAAACCTTCAACTATCTCCCATGATTCGAGATTTACTTTCCCGGCTGTGCGCAGGTCTGCGTACCCCGAAATGGCTGAATCTGCCACTGCTGATTGCCATGCTCATGCCGCTGTGCACTCATGCGGCTGCTCTGCCCGACGGCGCTCCTGACTACGAGTTCTCCGTCGACAATGTAACCTATAAGTGTTATTACCACAGCAAGGAAAATAGCAGAAAGTACTATTCCGTGTATGCTCTGCCGGAAAATACCGGCATAAAGCATGCTTCAATCCGGCTTGACTGGCATGACGGATTAAGCGACTACATTCCATCGGATGAACCCGGCTATATTGCCTGTGAATATAACAACCCGGCGACTCAACTCGTCAGTGGAGAGTGGGAGAAATGCAAGTCGCTCAAATGGATAGAGTTACTAATATACAATTGGAGCGATGAGATCACGGCAAATACCACAGACCTTTCTCCTCTTTCCAATATGAAGAAAATGTATATTTTCATTACAAATCAATTTTACCGGTCTTATCCCGCCTATCATGTATTTCAGAATCGTGACCTGCATCATACAATTGTTAATTGCTGTGGGAAGGTTTATGATTCAGACAAATCTGCGGAAAACATTATAACAGACAACATATATCTTTGGGACTTTGCTCCGACTCTTGTGAATGTTAAAACATTTGAGAAAAATACAGCTGTCTGCAATGATTTGGGGCTCTCGCCCAAAGTGGAATTATTCGGTCAAGGTGATTCTCAATTAGTAGTCACTTACGATGAACATGGTAAAGTAATCGAGCCGCTGATTGGATATTGTGGTGGCCTTTTCAGTATAAATGAGCTTAAGGGTTCTTACTACGAGACTGACGGTTTAGGTGGTGACTTCGGCGAGGATATCTTCAAAGAATGTATTGACATACAAAATAAGGATGCATATGAGACAGCCGTTCCGAACGAAGATAAGATTGCAGAATACGGCTATTCTTCAGTAGCAGTGTATTGCAACAATGTACTAATCGAAAAGAACAAATTAGGGGAATATATCCTGCCAAATGGAAGATATGATTTCACATTCAATTATAATGGATTTAAGATGCGCAAGCCTTATCAATCCACGGCCAATACACCATCACTTGACGATGTTTCAGTAAAATTACAATTGGAGTGGATGCCGCATGGTCTTAAAGCACATGCCGTTTTTGAACCGGATATTCCCGGCCTTTACGGGCTATATGGAATATCATATGCCCAATACAATAGTTATCCTAATTTCGTCCCAGTAGATCAATATGTGCCTTTTGATGAAAACGGGAATGCTTTCCTAATATCAAATAATAGATTTTCCTTTATAAAAGATTCACAGTTAATTTTTCATGGCATTCATCCACAATTTGCCGTATTCCGCATTTCAAAAGGGTTTCAGGCAATTGGGGAAATATACGACGACTATATTGCTGAAGATTGGGCTTGTCCAGCAATAATAACACCACAAAAGATAGAGTTATACTTTGATAAACTTTATGATGACGGCCTTTTGAAGCCCACGGATAAGATTGGAGTTATATACGACAACACCAAATACTACGCTACAGCTAATTCCTCTTATGACCATTGCGTGTTTTTTAATGATTTTTTGCCGTCTGAAAGCAAAGAATTTAGTGCATTTTATGAAATAGACGGCACAGAATATATATATGATTTTCACCCGGTAATGCCAACGCTTACAAGCAGCTATTCGTTAATAACTAAGACGCAATCGGCAAAAGTGATTTTCAAGATTCCCGAGGATAAAGCAGGTTATGATTCTTCGCTGGGTGATATAGTATTTGGGGATTTGGCGGTTTATCGTAGCGGCAAAAAAATGGAAGATGTCGAGGTGGAACAAACAGAACCGATGACTTTCAATGTTTTCAATCTTGACGTTGCGCAAGATTATGAATTACGAGGCTACTGGGAGTATCGACGCAAATCTGATGGCAAGACTTCTAATCGAACTAAGATAAAAGTGTTATTCAAATCGGAGACACCCAAATGGACCAGCGGCAGCTCCCAAGCCATGACCACAACAAAAGCAAGACTGATTTACGAAACCAATCTTGAAAACGTGTCCGAGACTTACGTAGAGTGGCGACGGGTAGATGCGCCGGATGTTGTGCAGAGCAACAAAGCGGCATGCCCGGTAGTTGACGGTTGCCTTGTAGGCATACTGAACAATCTCAATCCGGATGTTTATTATAAGTTCCGTCCGATATATGAAGCCAACGACACAAAATACATCGGAGAATGGATTGGCATTTTCACCGGCGACGCCAACGTTTGGTTCGACCCCGAGATCAACACTCGCCCGGCACGTGTCAGGAAAGACGGTTCTGTGACGCTGCAAGGCTCTGTGGTGCCCGGCAGCGGCGACATCAGCGAGCAGGGTTTCGAGGTATGGCCTAACGGCGGAGCACAGCATGCTCCGGGCAACGGCGTGGAGTCGTCGCATACATTCATAAAGTGCAATGGCATCAGCATTTCGACTGAACTGACCGACCTCAAGCAGGGTGTCACGTATACCTATCGCGCTTATGCAAAGGTGGACGGACAGATGTACACCGGCTCGGAAGAGACGTTTACGATACCCGGCGAATCGGGAATTGATGATGTTCTCGGCGATGCTGAGGTACCGACAATTATCGGATATTACAATCTCCAGGGTCATCGCTCCGACCGTCCTTTCCCGGGCTTGAATATCGTGGTGTATTCCAACGGCAGGACAGAGAAACGAATCATCAGAGAATAATCCTGCCAAATTGAGAGAACGGAGCCATGCATCAGCGTATGCACGGCTCCGTTTTTGCTACAAAAAAATCCTCCGCGCGGGGTGGGTGCGCGGAGGATTGTTGAGTTATGGCTCGATTATTCAGCGACGCTGAAGATGACGATGCGGTTCCAGTTGTTGGTGTCGTAGGGCTGCTTGTCGCTGCCTTCGGCGACGATGGAGAGGCGGTCGGGGCTGATGCCGTAGGTGCGGGTGAGGACGTCGTAGACGGCCTGTGCGCGGCGCTTGGAGAGCTTCATGTTGTAGGCGGCGGTGCCGGTGTCCTTGTCGGCGTAGCCTGCGATGGCGACGTTCTGGTCGGGGTTATCCTTCATCCACTTGGCTATGTTGTAGATGTTTACTTCCTCCTGCGGGGCTATGCGGGCCGAGTTGAGGGAGAAGCGCACGGTAGCCATGAGAGGTGCGGCGGGAGCCTCCACTATCTCGGCAGCTTCCACTTCGGGGCAGGGGAGCTGTGCCTCGGCAGCTGCGAGAGCTGCGCCTGTGGTGGCGAGTTCGGCACGCAGGTCGTTGACCTGGTTGTTTAGGTTTGCAATGTAGCCGGTGTAGTCGCAGGGGTTGTAGCTGTTGAAGCCGCTGCCGCCGAAGTTGATGGTGAAGCCGCCGATGGCGCTGATGTTCAGGTCGACGGGTACGCCGTAGGCTGTGCCGTTGAAGACGTCGCCCAGGAACTGTACGCGTCCTTCGGCGAAGAAGTCGACGTAGCGGCTGAGGCGGAAGCGGAGCTGGAGGCCGGCGGAGATGTCGGGAGCCCAGGTGGTGGATTTGTGGCGTGTCTTGCCGCCGGCTATGTTGCCTGCGGGCTGCATGTTCCAGGCGTAGGCGGCTCCGAGTCCGGCGAAGGGCACGATGGAGAAGACGCGGTCGGTGTTGACGCCGCCGAGGCCGTTGAACATGTCCCACATGAAGTCGACGGAGCCGGCCACGTAGTTCATCTTATGGTAGGTGACGTTGTCCCAGTGGAGCGTGCCGCCCATGAAGTTCATGCGTGTGGCGAAGTAGGGTGTGAACCATTTGCCGAAGGCCACGTCGTAGACGGCCGTGAGATGGTGCTTCTTGCTGCCGTTGACGTCGCTGAACTCAAAGAATGGCGAGTTGATGCCCGCACCGAGCTGCAGGAACCAGTTGTCGGCATGGCCGCTGTAATAGTGTGTGGCGCAGGGCACTTCTGCTACTGTGATGGTTTCTTCTTCCACAATCACTGCAGGCTCTTGTGCCAGAGCCGATACTCCGGGGAGGAGAAGGACAGCCGCGGCTGCCAGAATCTGCTTTTTCATAATCACGAGAGAGTTGAATAAGTGAAACGTTAATAAATCTGTAAGTAATTTAAAAACATGCGGCCTTTAATATTTGTTCGCCGGGGACCAAAAAACAAATAAATTTGCTTTATGCTCGACTTAATCGTATCTTTGTGGCATGAAACTGTTTGAACGCTTCATCCCCGGTTCGGCCGACCTCGGTTCGGCCGACAGCGGGGAGCGCCGCAGGCGCTACCGCCGCATCGACTATGTGAACGAGGCGGCGTTCTCGCGCGTGTGGAGCGTGCGCTTCGCGCGCCGCGAGGCATTCCTGCTGGGCGCGCTGGCCGTGGCCGCCGTGGCCGCGCTGGTGTATGTGGTGATTGCTTTCACGCCGTTGCGCTCCATGCTGCCGGGCCAGTTGCCGGGCGACATGCGGGGCCGCTATGTGGAGGCCACGCTGCGCCTCGACTCGCTCACGCGAGCAATGCATCAGAACGAACGTTATCTGGCAGATGTGGCGGCCATACTCGAAGGCCGGGTCGACCCGGACTCGGCGCGCCTCTCGCACTCGGCGCTGAACGAGCTGTCGGACACGCTGATGGCTGCATCGGATGCCGAACGCGCTTTCGTGCAGAAGTTCGAGAACACGCAGCGCTACAATCTCTCTGTGCTGGCTCCTATCGCCGCCGAGGGCATGGCCTTCTACAGCCCGGCGCCCGGCGCCGAGCCGCAGGCGTCGCCCGACGGCACGAGCGTGGAGCTGCACGGCGAGCGCCGGCAGGGCATTGATGCGATATACCGCGGCACGGTGGTGGCCGCGTCGACCGACTCACGCGGCCTCTATACCGTCGTCATACAGCATCCCAACGAGTTCGTGAGCGTATGCTCGGGACTGGCTGAGAGCTTTGTGCGGCGCGGCGACATGCCTGCGACGGGTGCGCGCATAGGGGTGACGCCCCCGGACGGCATCATGCGCTTCGAGCTGTGGCACAAGGGCGTCGCGCTTAACCCCGAGGACTATGTGGCATTTTAAGCGTTTCCTCCTCGCGTGGTGGCCCACTGCTGCGGTGGTGGCGCTGATTCTCTATGCCGTGCTTACGCCCAATCCTCCGCAGCCCGAGGGGCTGAAGCTCTTCGATGGCGCCGACAAGGTGGTACACGCCTGCATGATGGCGACGCTTATGGCGGTGGCCGTCTTCGACAGGCGGCGTGCCGGTCTTCCCTGCCGCATGGCCGGTATCGCGGTTGTGGCGCTGTGGGTGATGGCCTTCGGCGTGATTACGGAAATCATGCAGGGAACGATGACAGATGTGCGCAGCGCCGACCCCGCCGACGTGTGCGCCGACTGGGCCGGCACCATACTTACCGCCGCCGCAGCATATTTCCTGCTAAGAGCAGGAGCAGATCACTCGGCGTCCCGCACTTCCTGAAGGCGGGCGAGATATTTGCCTATGATGTCGAACTCGAGGTTGACGCGGGTGCCGGGCTCTATGCGGCAGAAGTTGGTGTGCTCGAGCGTGTAGGGGATGATGGCTACGCGGAAGGAGCGCAGCTCGCTGTCGCAGACGGTGAGGCTGACGCCGTTGACGGTGACGGAGCCTTTCTCCACCGTCATGTAGCCTTTGGCGGCCATCTCGGCCGGAACATCGTACTCGAACTTGAAGTAGCGGCTGCCGTCCACTTCCTCCACTTCGGTGCAGACGGCGGTGGTGTCGACATGGCCCTGCACGATGTGGCCGTCGAGGCGTCCGTTCATGAGCATGGAGCGCTCCAGGTTGACGAGGTCGCCCTCGCGGAGCAGCCCGAGGTTGGAACGGTCGAGGGTCTCCTGTATGGCTGTGACGGTGTAGGTGGAGTCGGGGTTGAGTGCTACGACGGTGAGGCACACGCCGTTGTGGGCCACGGACTGGTCGATTTTTAGCTCGTTGGCGAAGCTGCACCGCACGGTGAGGTGCAGATTGCCGCCCTCGCGCTTTGCGGCGGTGACGGTGGCGGCTTCTTCTACTATACCGGAAAACATATCTGTCAGTTAGAGGCTGTTTAAAAACAGATGTTAACACAGGGGCGGTCAATCTCCGGGCGATTTTTGTCGTCTGATGAGGGAGTGTGGCCGTAGCCACTCGACCGAAGAAGACGGCGGAAAGCGCCGGAGAGGGACCGAGGCGAGCTGACTTTTATCATCTGTTTGTTTATCATACTGTTATTTTAATATTTCTTTCGTTTTGTCCGGAGGCTGATTTTATCATGAAAAGTTACTTCGGCTTTGCATCTTTTGGGTGTCTTTCATCCTTTGTCACAGTCGCGTACATCCAGTACGCTCCTGCTCCCGCAGGATGAAATACCCTCCAAAATATGCAACCCCTGTGTTAACATCCGTTTTTAAACAGCCTCTTGATTTTGAGTTTATGATATTGCGGCTGCGATGGCGAAGGCCAGGGCGTAGGCGAGCATGCTCATGGCGGTCATGCCCAGCAGGGGGTTGAGGGCGCTGCCGCTGCGGCGTCCGAGCATGCGCCGGAGGGCCACGGCTGCGGCGAGGTAGGCCACGGGGATGACGCGTGCGGCTGCGGGCATCGTGAGCCACACGGGGAGCGACAGGGCCACGGCTATGACGGCGTTGAGCAGATAGGCTGCGCGCATGGCGCGGCGTCCCAGCATCACGCACAGCGTGCGCTTGCCTACGGCGAGGTCGTCGTCGCGGTCGCGGTAGTTGTTGACTATAAGCAGGTTGGCGGCCATGAGGCCTATGCCTATGGCGCCCATGACGACGGTCGCGGTGCATGTGCGGCTCTGCACATAGTAGCAGAGGGTCACGGGCACGAGGCCGAAGAATATTATCACCATCACTTCGCCGAGGCCGTGGTGCGACAGCGGGTAGGGTCCTGTGCTGTAGGCCAGGGCGGCAAGGACGATGAAGATGCCTGCGATGACGAGCCACCAGCCGCCCCAGGCCACGAGCGAGAGCCCTGTGGCGCAGGCGATGCCCAGGGTGATGTAGGTGGCGCGCAGCATTGCGCGGGGTGTGATGTCGCCCTCGGTGACACCGCGGCGGGGGCCGTCGCGCCCGGCGCGGTCGAGGCCGCCGGTGAAGTCGTAGTATTCGTTGGCGAAGTTGCTGGCTATCTGCGCCAGGATGGCGAAAATCAGGCAGATACCCGCAGGCGCGGGGTCGAAACAGCCGTCGTGGAGAGCGTAGCCGCAGGCGGCCACCACTCCTGCGGCCGACACGGGCAGCGTGCGCAGCCGCATGGCTTCAATCCAGCATTTCAGCGTTCGGGTCGTGATCATGCTGCAAAGTTACAAAAAATAGTTTATAGTTGAGAGTGTATAGGTAAGAGGGGTGCGGGCGCGCTGCGCCCGCAGTTAGGAGTGAGGAGTTGGCGGTGATGACGAGAAACAAGGACATAAGGTCAGAGGCAACAAAAAAATTAATTTGTTATTTGTGTCATTTCTGTATTTTTGTTTCGATAACACCCTCACTCCCACTATCTGATGTGTTCGATTCGGAAGGCGGCGCTGCGGATGGGGGCCGGGATGGCGCTGCGCTGCGCGGCGAGCTCGTCTTCCACGCCCGGGGCGTCGCCGCAAAGGACGAGGAGGTCGACGTCGTGCCAGTCGTGGATGATGCGGCGCAGGGCCGCGGCGGTCGGCATGGAGGCGGGATAGGCGCGCACCGTGGAGGGCGTGCCGGCAGGGGCGGCGAGCACGGCCGTGCGGCAGCCTGCGGCGGCATGGCGGGCGGCTTCGGCGAGCACGGCGACGCTGTCGCTGCCGGCCACCACCACTCGCGGCCCGGCGCTGCGGCGCCGCACGGCCCGGACGCCCGACCGGTACTGCTCCATTTTCGTTTCCAGATAGTTGTCTGCCATGTTGTCTGAAACAGCAACGGCGCGTCGTCATCGACGTGCCGTTGCAGGTATTACATTTGCTACTATAGGTTGGTTTTCAGCTGAATTTAGATTTGGCCGTTTTTCGGTTGTCGCAAAGTTACGGCGTCGATGTTACATACCTGTGACGCTTGCGCTACATGTGCGTTACGCCGTAAGATTTGTTCAATCGAATGTGGCGGCGATGCGGTTCATTACCTTCTGCGCCGACATGCGGCGGTAGAGGATGTCGTAGACGCCGTCCAGAATGGGCATCGCCACCTGATAGTTGCGGTTGATGTCGTGGATGCACTTGGTGCCGTAGTATCCCTCGGCCGTCTGCTCCATCTCCATGCGGGCGGCCGTGACGGAGTAGCCGCGGCCTATCATGGAGCCGAAGTTGTGGTTGCGCGAGAAGCGCGAGTAGGCCGTCACGAGCAGGTCGCCGAGGTAGACGCTGTCGCAGATCTGCCTGGGGCGGTGGTCAACGCTGTCGAGGAAGCGCTCCATCTCGCGGATGGAGTTGCTGACGAGCACGGCCAGGGTGTTGTCGCCCAGCTTCATGCCGTGGACTATGCCCGCGGCGATGGCGTAGACGTTCTTGAGCACGGCGGCGTACTCGATGCCGTTGAGGTCGGTGGAGGTGACGGTGTGGGTGTGCTTCCCGGCTATGCAGCGGGCGAAGGCGTCGGCGAGCTCGGGCGTGTGGCAGCCTATGGTGAGGATGCTGAGGCGGTCCAGAGCCACTTCCTCGGCGTGGCAGGGGCCGGAGATGCAGAGCATGTGGTCGGGGTTGATGCCGAAGTGCTTGCACATGTAGTCCGTGACGAGCTCGTTGCTGTCAGGCACGATGCCCTTGATGGCCGAGACGACGTACTTGCCCTCCAGCGGCACGGTGACCTTCGCCATGTGGTCCTTGAAGTAGGGCGACGGCATGGCAAGGAGGAGGGTGTCGGCGGCGGCGCATACCTCGTTGATGTCGCTGGAGAAGGCTATGCGGTTGATGTCGAAGTCTACGTCCGTGAGGTAGGCGGGGTTGTGGCCCAGGCGCTTGAAGTCGTCGATACGGTCGTCGCGGCGCATGTACCAGTGTATCATCTCGCAGTTCTGGAGCAGCAGTTTTGCCAGGGCGGTGGCCCAGCTGCCGCCGCCCAGCACAGCTATGTTACCGGGAAAAGTCATGGCTGCGTACGGTTTACTGCTTGTCGGCGGCGGCGTCGGCGGCAGGTTCGGCGGCCGGTGCGGCTTTTTTCTCGGGGCGCATCTGCGGGAAGAGAAGCACCTCCTGGATGGCCGTCTGGCCCGTCATGAGCATGACGAGGCGGTCCATGCCTATGCCCATGCCCGATGTGGGGGGCATGCCGTACTCCAGGGCGCGGATGAAGTCGTGGTCGATGATCATGGCCTCGTCGTCGCCCTTCTCGCCGAGGCGCATCTGCTCCACGAAGCGCTCGTACTGGTCGATGGGGTCGTTGAGCTCCGAGTAGGCGTTGCACAGCTCCTTGCCGTTCACCATGAGTTCGAAGCGCTCGGTGAGCTCGGGGTTGTCGCGGTGGCGCTTGGTAAGCGGCGACATTTCTATGGGATAGTCGGTGATGAAGGTGGGCTGTATGTAGTGTCCCTCGCACTTCTCGCCGAAGATTTCGTCGATGAGCTTGCCTTTGCCCATGCCCGGGTCGGTCTCCACTCCGAGGCGCGCGCAGAGGTCGCGGAGCTGCTGCTCGTCCATGCCGGTGATGTCGGCGCCGGTGTGCTCCAGGATGGCCTCGGCCATGGTGACGCGGCGGAAAGGCGCCTTGAAGCTGATGACGTTGTCGCCCACCTGCACATCGGTGGTGCCGTTCACCTCCAGGCAGATACGCTCAAGCATCTGCTCGGTGAAGCGCATCATCCAGTTGTAGTCCTTGTAGCTGACGTAGATCTCCATGCAGGTGAACTCGGGGTTGTGCGTGCGGTCCATGCCCTCGTTGCGGAAGTTCTTGGAGAACTCATACACGCCCTCGAAGCCGCCCACGATCAGGCGCTTCAGGTAGAGCTCGTCGGCGATGCGCAGGTACAGCGGAATGTCGAGCGCGTTGTGGTGGGTGATGAAGGGGCGCGCCGAGGCGCCGCCGGGAATGCTCTGCAGTATCGGCGTCTCCACCTCGATGTAGCCGTGCTCGTTGAAGTAGTTGCGCATGGAGGTGTACACCTTGGTGCGCTTCAGGAAGATGTCGCGCACGCCGGGGTTTACCACAAGGTCGACGTAGCGGCGGCGGTAGCGCAGCTCCGGGTCGTCGAAGGCGTCGTAGGTCTTGCCGTCCTTCACCTTGACTACGGGCAGAGGCCGCAGCGACTTTGCCAGCACCGTGAGGCTGGAAGCGTGGACGGAAATCTCGCCCGTCTGCGTGCGGAACACGTGGCCCGTCACGCCGATGAAGTCGCCGATGTCCAGCAGCTTCTTGAAGACGGTGTTGTATAGCTCCTTGTCCTCGCCGGGGCAGATGTCGTCGCGCGAGATGTACACCTGTATGCGTCCGTGGCTGTCCTGGAGCTGGAGGAAGGACGCCTTGCCCATGATGCGGCGCGTCATGATGCGGCCGGCCACGCACACCTCGCGCACCGGCGCGTCGGGCGCGTCGTCGAAGTTGGCGCGGATGTCGTCGCTGTAGGCGTCGACGGGGTATTCTGCTGCGGGATAGGGCTCGATGCCCATAGCGCGCATGGTATCAAGACTTTTGCGGCGGATGATTTCCTGTTCGCTGAGTTCCATATTGTTGCGGGTAGGTTATGTCGTGTTGTTTGTGCAAAGATAATGCTTTTTTGCGAAGTAGGCAAAAGATAGGCAGTTGCGTGTAAATTAACAAAACCGGCTTAACAGCTTTTATAATGCTTTAACGCGTTAATTAACAATTCGTTGCGAGAAAATTCGTAACTTTGCACCACGAAGATAAGTCCGCCCCTGCGGACGGACGATTATCGGATTACCTCGTGTTGGATGTGAAACAGCAGACCCCGCGCGTCCCGCGCCGGGCTGCTGCGAAAAAATACTTGAATTTTGGTTATGAGGGAGGTGCGCTGCTGTGAAGCAGTGCACTTTTCGCGTATATGCGGATCTGTCCGGAGTTAAGGAAGTGCTACGATCTTGTCTGAGAAAGCTTTCCAGCCGTCGGCCTCTTTGTATTTGTCAACGCTGCTTTTCGGTACGCGGATTTCCTTAAGGCTTGCTGAACTGAAGTCTTCGTCGGGATTAAAATGGGGAGGAGTTGCAGCGTAGCTTATGATTGTTTCCAGTTTAGTCAGCGATGAAAAGACATAAAGCCCGAATCCTATGAAGTTTTCATGAATGATAAGTCTTTTAAGTTTTCCAAGCCCCGAAAAAGCGTAGTTTTGAGTGAACAATGCCTGATCCGGAATTCTATATTCTGTAAGATTGCATCCGGCAATTATGTCAATCATATCAGATTTTTCTGTCACTACACCGTATGCAGAAGTAGAATAAAGAGCATGGCGGTCTTTGTCGATATGCGGGCAGTCCCCGTCCCAATGGTCCAGTTTGGAGGTGCTTTCTCTGAAAATGTAGGCCCCGATTATAGTTACTGTTCCGGGAATGTAAACAGATTCAAGATTCGGGCATTCACCGAAGACCTGAAGACCAAGTGATTCAAGGCCGTCATTAAGAACAACTTTTCTCAGCCTGTTACATTTAAAGAATGCATCTGTCCCTATGATTCGCAGACCGTTAGGCGCATCAAAGGTCTCTATGGCTGCATTTTCAAAGCTACTCATGGCAATTTCCTGAACTGAATCGGGAAGCTTCACAAAGGTCACATACTCCGGAGACTTAAACAGGGGGCCTCCGATTTTCACAATCGGCGATTGGGTCGTGATTACTCCGAGTCGATTGCTTTTCGAGAAAGAGTGTGAGATTATAGGTGTGTCTAAATCCGCTTTGTCTGAGATGTCTTGCTGGCCGTCGGATTTATACCAGATTTCATTTTCTTTGGTCTCGTAGCTGTTGAAATCAAAAGGAACGCTTATTTCATACGGCTTGACGGCTCTCATGACAGCGCGTTCAAAAGATAATGCCCCCAATACGCGTGTCTCGGTTCGGCCTTCAAATTGGAATTCCAGTTTAAGGCCGTTTTCATAAGTCGCCGCCGGGATTGGCAAATAAATATCTTGAGGATTATCTGAAAGAAATATGGCGCCGGTGTTTATGGTCAGCGTGGTCTCGGCGTCCTCTATCAGGAGGCTTGGGATATTGTTCTTGTCGGTTATAATACGCCCGTTTCCACTCATTCCAAGTCCGTCGGGGGAACTGATTGATATTCCCCTTAGCAGGCCGTTGCCCTGTACGGAGATTTTTATAACACTCATTAGGTTATAAAAATTCAATGATCCGTCAGACCCCTGTGCGAACATAGGCATTGCACCGCATAGTATTTGCTGTGCGTTGTAACTGATGGTAGACGGAAGGCAGACTTTTATGGAGGTCGAAGTCCGTTCTCTGAATATATCGAACGGATAGACGGCTGTAATCATGCTGTAATTGTCAGGAACCGGTCCATAGAACACGGCGCTTGCACTGTTCTCTCCTGTCAGAAGATTAAAACGCGCAGCCGTATCAGCTCCGTCAAAGCACATTGCAATCTGGTCTTCCTTGTTCCATTTGGACCAATATACGGTAAGGCCATGCTCAAAATAAGTGCGCGACAGTGATGTGTCCCGACTCTCGGTGTTGCATGTGATTTGTCCTGCCCTATCCACGTCCAGGCCGGGACAAAATCCGAAATCCTCGTTGCTGCAAGCAGTTATGACTGTCAGGAGCAGGCAACTTATATATTTATAGAGGCTCATAGTAAGTTTAGTTTTCAATTTCTTCTCCGATATAGATGTTCTCAATCTGTCCGCTGCTGCAGGTCTTGCCGAGAGGAATGGAAATGCAATTGTCGGCATACCAGCATGCATCCGAGTAGTTCAGATTAGCTTCATTTCGTTCCAGTACGACAAGCAGACGAAGGTTGGACTTATTTGCATCAGGTGGTACAGAACCAGTCAGCGAAATCCCCTTTTGAGATACAGTTGTCTGTAATATCTGACCGCTGACCGGAGTCAAAGCTCCTACTAAAACGCCATTGTGACAGTAATCTGAAATCTCTCCGTCGGTTTCTGACATTTGTGGCCTGATTAAGTTGTCTTCAAGGACGAATGCCAATAAGCGGTATTCCCCTGCCTTTACCGGTTGGAATGTTATGTAAGCATGAATTGTGCCGTCAGACATGGAGGCCTTACATCCTATGGATGACCATTTGGTTGAGTAGTCTTCGCTTATAGAAGTTTTATATAAGATAAGATTCCAGAAATAATCAACGGAGACGTTGCCGTCCGACATATTGTCGACTTTAAAGTAATTTTCAAAATATCCGGTAGGCGTTGTGTTGTTGTATAGTTCTGATAACTCTACAGACAGCGGAGTGTATAATTCGCTGTTCTTGACATGTATACGCATTGGAAGAATGGGGTAATCCCATCGCTTCTGTATTTCTGTCAATGTCCGGTCCATGTCGGGAGAGTGCGGGCACCAGGTCGCAGTAAAGAATGGATAATACGTATGCTTCGACAAAGTGCTGACATCCAGAGCTTCGTCGGATTTTATTGCGCACTGGTTTACGATTATGTTGCCTATTATCCTTTTGTCGGAATGGAGTATGGAGACGGTTGCCGACCTTTCACCGGATTTGGAATTTGGCATTGCAGTGATTTTCAGGATATTACCCTCGATAGACGCACTGCACCATGAATGCGTGCATTCGGCAGTCCATTTGCCGTCGGTCAGTCCGTGTATGACGCAAGCGAAAGTGTCGCCTTCGTTTGGCAGCGTGAGAGAAGTAAATGACAGTCCAGGCACCGGCAGCTTTTCCTGGGGTTGATCCGGCTTTTCGGGTTCGGTGGGAGTCGGGTTTTCCGGTGTTGGCTTGGATGGCGCCTCGGGAGAATCCTCGCCACATCCTGTGATGTATACCGCAGAAAATAGTAAGAGAAGAGAGGCGTACAATAATCGCATTTTATTCATAATGGCTTTTGTCTCTCATTGCCTCGGTCATCCTCTCGTCGGCATTAGATTGGTATGTGAAAAAGCGTAGGAATCTGTATCTGTTACCGTCCTACGAACAGAGGCTTCTCGCATTGCCCTATCAAAGTCGGACGGCAACGAAGAAGCCCTACGCTTATATATGCAACGAGTGCATCTGGCTTTGTGCGTCACTCGAAGCCAAGCCGATGCAAAGGATTACATATCCACATGGGCATCTATCGTTGCACAATCCCTGACTTTGATATGAAATTTTGCGAGAATTTCTGTCCGTCAAGAATCAGCGCGGATAAACGCTTTTTATTATGTCATGCCCCGCCCCCAATCCCCCTGACCGGGGCTTCGGACGGTCGGCGCTGCGAATATACAAAAAAATATAAAACTGAGCAACTTGACATTGAAAAAGTCAAAAAACTGCGCCATAATATTCAGTTGCAGTAATATTGATTTTATCACTCTTACCTATTCCCCCTCAACTATCAACTCAAAGAAGAAAAGGAAGCTCGTGGCCGTGATTATTCATGTTATCCCCGCCAAATTATAATCAACTCTGTTATTTTTGTCATCTCTGTATTTTTGTATCAATAACGCCTAACTTCACACTCCTCACTCCAAGGAGGCAATAATTATTAATGTGTCAGTGGCTGACGACATCGTTGAGGCGGTCGCGGGTGTCGGGGCGGAAGGCACGGGCGGCACGGATGGAGTCGCGGCGATGGCGGCGCAGGGAGTCACGGCGCGCCCGGGCGGCGGTGCGCACTTCCAGGATGCTGTCGCTGCGGCGCTGCGCCGAGTCGATGCGCGCCTGGCGGATGGAGTCGCGGCGCGCGGCGTCGTCGGCAGCCGGGCCGGAGCCGCCGCCGAGCAGAAAGTGAAGCAGCACGGGCACGACGATGCAGAGCAGCAGCACCGTCATGCCCGTGGTTTCGGCCGATGTGAAGCGACGGCTCATTTGTCTGCCATCGCGGCGCGCACGGCAGCGCGCAGCTCGTCGTCCTGCTTGTCGCGGCTGATGATGGTGCCGTCGGGTCCGTAAAGGATGATGCAGGGTATGCCCATGATGCCGTAGAGGTCGGTGGGCACGTTGCCGCCGTTAAGCCAGCATTCCCAGGGGAGGTCGTGCTTCTTTATGGCGGCGAGGGTGGCGTCCGGCTCGTCCCACACGGCTACGCCGAGCACCTTGAGGCCCTTGTCCTTGAACTCATTATAAAGCTCCTTTATGACGGCCGTCTGCCGGATGCAGGGTCCGCACCAGCTAGCCCAGTAGTCCACGAGCACATAGTCGCCCCGGCCCACGACGTCGCTCAGGCGGTGCTTCGTGCCCTGGTATTCTATCTCAAAGTCAGTGAAGGGCTTGCCCTCGGCCGTGGCTTCCTGGCGGGAGAACGAGTCGGCGTAGCGGCGCACGCGCTCGTACTTGCCCAGCTCGGGGTACTTCTCAAGCGCGGCGGCGAACTCCCCGCGGTTCAGTCCGCCGGCCTGCTGGAGGAAGAGATAGTAGCCTATGGGGTTGTCTATGTTGTCGGCCATCTCGCGCTGCATCAGGGCCTCGTAGGCTTCGTAGATTTTCTGCTGCGTGGCCTCGTCGGGGGCGGTGCGGAAGCGCATGGCGAGCGCGTTGGCCGAGTCGCCTATCTGGTTTAGGCGGTCGTTGAGCATGGAGCCGGAGGCGTTGCGGTCCTTGCCTATGGCGGTGCCGCCCTCCTCCAGGATGAAGGTGGCGTAGCGCTCGCCGTCGAGGAGCAGTCGGGCGAGGACGGGCTCGTCGATGGTGCCGCGGAACTCGGCCACGCCGTCGGCCACGAGGACGGAGTCTATGCCGGCCCCCGTGTCGTAGTTGACGAGATAAACCATCGCGCCCTCGGCGTCGTCGGCCATGGGGGCTGTCACGTGGTAGGGGGCTGCGTATGCGGCGGTTGCGGCCATAGCTGCCGCGAGAGAAAGAATTTTCTTCATGATAGTGCGTTTTGTAAACTGTTTAGCTGCAAAAATAAGCATAAAATTTGAATATATCGCAGAATTTTACGAACTTTACCCATTCCAAAACGTCACTCCCATGCCAGCACCCACCCCGCTTGAACAGTTACTTGCCGTCGCCACGCAGGCGCGCACCGTATCCATCGGTCTCCCCGCCAGCGAGAGCGCCTACGAGCGCCGCTTCGCCGTGACGCCCGAGGGGGCCGGCGCCCTGGTGGCGCGCGGCTTCCGTCTGCTCATGCAGGCCGGTGCCGGCGAGTGCATCCACTATCCCGACCACGCCTATGCGCGGCAGGGCGTGGAGGTGACCGACCGGGCCGGGGCCATGGCCTGCGACATCGTGCTGCACCTGCCGGCCGTAACGCCGGCCGACGCGCGCCTGCTGCGCCGCGGGGCCATGGTGCTGACGCTGCTGCATCCGGCGCGGCAAGACGCACAGGCCCTGCGCATGCTGCTGGGCAAGCACGTGATAGCGCTGGCCCTGGACCTGGTGACAAACGAGCAGGGGCGCCGCCCCTTCGCCGACGTGCTGCACGAGATTGACGGCCGCGCGGCCATAGCCATGGCTTCGTCGCTGCTGGCCGACTCGGTGCACGGCAAGGGCATACTCCTGGGCGGCGTGCCGGGAGTGGTGCCGTGCGAGGTGATGATAGTGGGAAGCGACATCGCCGCCCGCGCCGCCGCCCGTTCGGCCGTGGGGCTGGGCGCCGTGGTGCGCATGTTCGACGACGACGTGTACAGCCTGCGCGACGCCATGCACGAGCTCGGCCCCGCCGTCGTGGCCTCCACGCTCCACACGCGCGTGCTGTCCTCGGCGCTGCGCACGGCCGACATCGTGGTGGTGACCTCCACGCAGCGGCCTTTCGTGCTGGACGAGGGTCAGGTGCGCGACATGAAACGCGGAGTGATATGCTTCGACATCAGCCGCGGCGAGACGCCGGCCTTCCCCGGCCTGCCGCAGATCGACCTCGCCATGGCGAGTCCCTCCGACACCGACCCCTCCAACCCCCTGCGCCTCTGCTATATCAATGCCGGCAACGCCGTGGCGCGCTCGGCGGCAATGGCCCTGAGCGACACGCTGTTGACCCTGCTCGCCGACATCATCACCTGCGACGGCGCCAGCAATGCCCTGAAGCTGAAGCCCGGCCTGCGCGACGCGGCCTACACCTTCCTGGGCAAGCCCGTCAACGAGCGCATAGCCCGCATCGTGGGCGTGCGCGCCGTCGATATAAACATCTTTCTGCAATTTTCATGAGTGCTCCGTCTTACGCAAGAAAATATTATGTTGTATGGGAAGGCCGCGCCCCCGGCGTCTACGACAGCTGGGAGGAGGCCGAGGCTCAGGTGAAGGGCTTCCCGGGCGCGCGCTATAAAGCCTTCTCCGACGCCGACACGGCCGTGGAGATGTTTCGCCGCGGTCCGGGCTCCGACCTCGACCTGATACGCGCCATAGCCTCGCACAGCCGCGAGAGCGTCAACTACGAGGCTTTTCCGGAAATCAGACTCGACGCGCTGGCCGTGGACGGCGCCTGCTCGCGCAACCCCGGCCCGATGGAGTATCGCGGCGTGTGGGTGGCTACGGGCGAGGAACTGTTCCGCGTGGGGCCTCTCGAGGGCGGCACCAACAACATAGGCGAATATCTCGCCATCATCCACGCGGCGGCTCTGCTGGCGCAGAAGGGCATGCCGGCGGTGCCTGTCTACTCCGACTCGCGCACGGCGCAGGCCTGGATACGCGCAGGCCGCGCCCGCACGACGGTGCGCCGCACGGCCGCCAACGGCCGGCTTATGGACATACTGGAGCGCGCCGACGCGTGGCTCGCCTCGCACCGCATCACCAATCCCATCCTCAAATGGGACACGGACAAGTGGGGCGAGATTCCCGCCGACTTCGGCCGCAAATAGCGTCGGCTCAGCCATGTACGAACAGCTGCACTGCATAGCGCTGCGCACCGTGCGCCACTCCGACCGCCAGTCGATACTCACGGCGTGGAGCCGCGAGCGCGGCCGCGTGGCGATAGCCATGCCGGCCGACAACGGGCGCGAGGCCCGGCGCCGCCGCGCGCTGACGATGCCGCTGTCGCTGTTCGAGGGCATGGACGCGTCGCGGCCGGGACGTGAGATAGTGCAGCTGCGCGAGCTGCGCCCCACGGCCGTGGCGGCATCGCTGCATCAGCATCCCGTCAAGGGCACGGTGGCGATGTTCCTGGCCGAGGTGCTGGACAATGTGCTGCGCATGGCGCAGCCCGACACACGCCTGTGGGATTTTTTGGAAGGGTCGGTGCGCGCGCTGGACACGTTGCAGGCGCCCGGTGCCGTAGCCAATTTCCACCTGTGGTTTCTGCGCGCACTTGCGACGCTTACTGGCGTGGCGCCCGATTTCGGCTCGTGGCGCCACGGCTCGGTGTTCGACATGCGCGAGGGGCTTTTCCGCATCACGCCTCCGCTGCACGGGCGCTACCTGCAGGCCGACGAGGCCCTGGCGGTGCGCCTGTTAGGCCGGCTGACGCCGACCAACATCGCGCGAGTGCATATCTCCCGCGAGGCGCGTGCGCGGATGCTCGACGGCATTCTGGAGTACTATGCGCTGCACGGCGCCCTCTCCTCAGCGTCCATGCGTAGCCTCGATGTCCTCCGAAGCCTGTTTGTTTAGTTTATAGTTGATAGGGGATAGGTAAGAGGGGAGATTACTTTGGAGGGCGAGATACACAAGGACAAAAGGTCAAAAGCGACATAAGAATTATCATTGATTGATATTCAATAAATTAAAAAACTTTTGTCCCTTATGACATTATGTCTTTTTGTATCTCGCCATGCTGTGCGTATCTCTCCATACTGTAAGTTTTAAGCTTGGGGTGCCGGCGCGGGAGTCTCCGGGGTGAGGTCAACGTCGATGCTGCCGCTGGAGTAGAGGCCGAGGCCGAAGTCGGCCATGGAGGCGACGACGTGCTCGATGACGGCACTCTTGATTGACTCGAATGCTACCCATGCGGCCGTGTCGGCGAAGCAGTAGACCTGAAGCACGTAGCCGTCGGTGGTGGGGTCGAGCTGGCGCACCATTATCATCTGGCTTTTGCTGATGTGGGCTGCGCCTTCGGAGAGATAGGACGTCAGGTAGGCGCGGAACAGGCCGATGTTGGTCTCGGTGGTGCCGTTCACCACATAGTTTCCCGGCTCGCATATCCAGCCGTCGGCGGTGGCGGCCGCCCGGTCGGCGAAGGCCTTGATGGCAGGATACTTTGCCGAGAGGCGGGTGAGCACGTCGGCCGTAAGCGGCGCCACGGTGGAGCTGTCGACCGTGAAGCTCACCATTATGCGGCGTGCGCCGGTGTCCTGCATGGCGCGGTAGTTCTGGAATCCCTTGCTTACGAGCGTGTAAGGCGGCACCATCACCATCGTGTTGTCGAAGTTCTGTATCTTCACGGTGGAGAGGCTGACGTCGCGCACGATGCCGTTGGCCGGCGTGCCGGGCACGAGAATCCAGTCGCCCACGTGCACCATGTCGTTCTCGCTCATCTGCAATCCGGCCACGAAGCCCAGGATGCTGTCCTTGAATATCAGCATCAGGGCGGCGGCGAAAGCGCCCAGACCGGCGAGCAGCGTGGCCGGCGACTTGTCGAGCAGAATCGACACGGCAATGATGGCCGTGACTATCCACACTATGCCGAGAATCACGTTGAGGATTCCCCGTATGGGCAGGTGGCGGCGGTTGTGGCGGCTGTTGATCTGGTCGAAGACGAACGAGAGCACGGCGCCGAGGCCGTAGGCCGTGGCGACTACGGCATAGACGGCCGCGAGTCTGTCGACAATCATTATCAGCGTGCCTTCCTTCACGACGGCGAAGGGTACGAGTCCGAGGAAAACCAGCGGCGGGATGAAGTGGGAACACTTTTGGATGACGTGATGCTTGAGGAGTCCGCGGCCCACGGCGCCGTCGCGCACGCGCACTATCTTGCGTACCACCCACACTATACACACACGCACGAGCCAGCCCACCGCCAGCGCCACTCCCATGATGACGGCCAGGTATATGGCTTCCTCGATGTCGGGCGCATGCTCCAGCCCGAGGAAGTCGAGAAAGTGGTCGATTTCGCGCAGAAGCCACTCGGCGGCCTTGTGCGTGGGGATGACGGAATTGGCAAGCATATCAGGAATGAATGGTACGATACTGCAATTCTAACTCTCCGGCATGGCAAAAAGTTTGCGCCGGGCTATCAAAAGTACGGGCTAATTTGTTAATTTTGCAATATGAAAGAATTTGTAATCAGTCAGGAAAGTTCCGAACGTGCCGTGCTGGTGGGCCTCATCACCCCCGCGCAGCCGGAAGCCCGTGTGCTTGAATATCTTGATGAACTGGCCTTTCTGGCCGATACCGCCGGCGCAACGGAGGTGGCGCGGTTCACGCAGAAACTCGACTATCCCAACCCGCGCACATTCGTGGGCAAGGGCAAGCTCGACGAAATAAAAGCCTACGTGGAGGCCAACGACGTGGGCCTCATCATATTCGATGACGACCTGAGTACCAAGCAGGTGAGCAATATCGAGAAGGAACTGCAGATAAAGGTTCTGGACCGTTCGAGCCTCATTCTCGACATCTTCGCGCGCCGCGCGCAGACGGCCACGGCCCGCACGCAGGTGGAGCTGGCGCAGTACCAGTACCTGCTGCCGCGCCTCACGCGCCTATGGACCCATCTGGAGCGACAGCGCGGCGGTATAGGCATGCGCGGTCCCGGCGAGACGCAGATAGAGACCGACCGCCGTATCATCCTCGACAAGATAAGCCGCCTGAAGGAGGAACTCGCGGCCATCGACCGCCAGAAAAGCATACAGCGCAAGAACCGCGGCAAGCTTACGCGCGTGGCCCTGGTGGGCTATACCAACGTGGGTAAGAGCACGCTGATGAACGTGCTGAGCAAGAGCGATGTATTCGCCGAGAACAAACTGTTCGCCACGCTCGACACCACCGTGCGCAAGGTCACGATAGAGAATCTTCCCTTCCTGCTCACCGACACCGTGGGCTTCATCCGCAAGCTGCCCTCGCACCTGGTGGAGTCGTTCAAGAGCACCCTCGACGAAGTGCGCGACGCCGACGTGCTGGTGCACGTGGTGGACATCTCGCATCCCAGCTTCGAGGACCAGATAGAGGTCGTGAACCGCACCCTCCGCGAGATATGCGGCGCCGAGGACAAGCCTGTGATTATGGTATTCAACAAGGTGGACGCCTTCTCCCATGTTCCCAAGGACGAAGACGACCTCACGCCCGCCACGCGCGAGAATATTCCTCTGGAGGAGCTTGAGGCGTCGTGGATGGCGCGCCTCGGCGACAACTGCGTGTTCGTGTCGGCCCGCAACGGCATAAACATCGACGAGCTCAAGCGCAAGATCTACGACCGCGCCCGCGAGGTACACCTCAGCCGCTTCCCCTACAACGATTTCCTCTATCAGAAATACGACGAGGAGAGCGAATAACGCCCCCTCTCCGGTCTATCTCCCTCTCAACTGTCAAATACGTGGTGACAGCGATGCGGCCAACATCGCTCCTATGATTGTATGCATATTTTACAAATTGCGCATAGAACACCATCTTATGGGTGTTTAATGATTATTAACATTTATGTGCTTTATTACCGCACATATCTGATATTACTTTTGCTACATGAAAAACGAAAAGATAAAACTTGCTTTAAAAAATGGTGACATAGTGGAGGCTCGGACGCCTTTGATTATATCCGCCAGCCGTGCTACTGATATTCCTGCATTCTATAGTCAGTGGTTTTTCAATAGGCTCAACGATGGATATATAAAATGGCGCAATCCCTACAATGGAATTGATTCTTACATATCTTTTTCCAAAACAAAGTTCATCGTTTTCTGGTCTAAGAACCCCAGACCGCTTTTACCCTTGCTCCCGGTACTAAAACGGCGCGGTATTGGATGCTATATTCAATACACTTTAAATGATTACACAGGAGATTGTTTAGAACCGGGTATTCCACCCATAGCTGAAAGACTTGAAACATTCAAGCTACTTGTTGATGAATTAGGTCCGGGAGCCGTGGTGTGGCGTTTCGATCCTCTGATTTTGACTGAAACCATTTCTTCTGATTCTCTTTTGAATAAAATTCAGAACATCGCAAAACAACTCTGTGGGTACACAGAGAAACTCGTTTTCAGCTTCGCCGACATCTCAACTTACAGAAAAGTTGGACGCAACCTTTTGGAATCCGGAATGCATTATCGCGAATGGACTGAAGAAGAAATGATTGATTTCGCCCATAAACTTTCTGATCTGAACCTCGGTTTGGATCTCGCAACATGCGCAGAAAGCGTGGATTTATCGCAATTTAAAATAAGCCATAATCGCTGCATAGATCCTGATTTAATTTGTCGCCTGAATCCGGAATTATTGCCGGCCGTCTCCGTTCTAAAAACTGACAAAGGTCAACGAAATCTATGCGGCTGTATAAAATCCAAAGATATCGGGACATATAACACCTGCCCTCACGGCTGCGTCTACTGCTATGCTAATGTCAGCCCCAGTTCGGCCCGACAAAACTTCATGAAACACCAACAGAACCCAAATAAGGACTCAATTCTATGAGCAATATACCCATCAGCGCAGTAGAATTCTAATACGCGGTGACAGCGAGGCGGCGCGAGGCGGTGCTGTGCGTCTCTCCGTCGACGCTGATGGTGGCGCGGTAGACGTAGATGCCGCGCGGCACGCGTCGGCCGGTGCCGTCGCAGAGGTTCCACTGGATGGGCGTGGTGGTGAACATGTCGCTGCGTCCGCGTTCGGTACGCGTCCACACGGGATTGCCCAGCATGTTGTAGACGGAAACTGTTACGGTGACGGTGGCGTCAGGTGCGTCATGCGTGATGTAGAAGCCGGCGGTGGTGCGTGCCGGATTGGCGTCGCAGTAAAGGTCGAAAATCTGCGGGGCTATGTCGGCCTTGGCGAAGAACTCGATGCTCTGCTCGGCGGGGTTGCCCGAGGTGTCCCATACGCGCAGGCGCAGGGTGTGCAGGCCTTCCGCCACGTCGGGCATGGGATAGTTGATGGTGCCTCCGGGGGTGCCGTCGGCGTGCGGACGGTAGTACAGGGCCACGTCGCTGTAGGTGACGGTGCTGTCCATCATCAGCGTGATCTGGCGTCCGATGCCGGCCGAGGAGATGTTGATGCCGACATCGTCGCTTACGGATGCGAGCACCATAGGCGTGTGTGTGCTGACGGCATCGCCGCTGCTGAAGCCCGAGTGGTTGAGCTGGAAGCGGTCGATGGACGGCGGGGTGGTGTCGGGCACGCCGGTCTCGTCGACGCCGTAGGCGTAGAGGTCGCGGCTGACGCCTATGGCCTCGCGTGTGCCGGCTCCGTCCTCGCAGGCGTACATGTTGAGGGTGGCGGGGCGGAAGTTGTCGGCGATGTTGGCCGGCATGGCAAGGGTGGCGGTGAAGCGTCCCGCGCTGACGGGCGCGCTGACCGAGAGCAGCTTGGCGCCCTGGGTGTCGAAGGTGTATATGTCGCCCTCGTTGTTGCCGGCGGTGGTGAGTGAGCGCTCGGCGTCGTAGAGCTCGATGGTGGCCGTGCCGCTGAAGTCGGCCAGCAGATTGCCCGACGGGTCCTCGACGTGGCCACTTACTCGTGCGCGCTGCAGGGCGGCGAGTGTGGGCTGGTCGTCGGGATTGAACGGCGTGCCGTCGATGCTGTCTACGCGCACGAGATTGCTCGGCGTGACGAGTTTCAGGGCCGGGTCGCCGCAGAAGACGTAGCGCAGGCGGTTCTTGTCGTCGGCAATTGGGGCTGTCTGGCCCCGGCGGATGTCGTTCTTGGCGCGGCGGTAGACGTCGCCGGCGCGCAAGAAGCGTCCTGAAGCGTCGCGGACGCCTATGGCGCGCCCCATGGCGTTGGTGAAGTAGCCGTTGTCGGTGATGTAGACGGGGCGTGTGGCGCTGATGATGCCTATGCATCCGCCGTTGCGTTCGGCCCACATCATTTCGCCGCCGCTGGTTTCGGCGGCGTCCCAGCGCAGGAAGTTGCACGTGGCGGCGTAGATGAACGGCAGATTGCGCAGGTAGAGGTTGTTGATGTCGGAGAACGTGAGCATGCCCTCGCCGGTCCAGGAGTGGTTGGTGGCGTGGCCTATGTAGTTCCACCACACGGCGCCCTCGTCGAGGCGGCGGTACATCTCGTCGCGCGCGCTCTGGTAGATGCCGTTGACAAGCGGATATGCGTCGGTGAATATCTTGCTCACGATGTGCTGCTGGCCCGGGGTCTCCATCAGGTAGTGGCAGAGGCTGTCGGCCTGCTTGATGTGTATCTCGTTGTCGCCGTCGTCGGCCAGCACTACCACTGCGTTTTTCCAGGGAGTGCGGCTTGATTTGTCGACGTACTGCTTCAGCTTGTCGACGACGGTGGCCGCCTCGCGTGCGGAGGATACGGGCATGCGGCCCACGGCGACGGATATGCGGTCGAGGCCGGTGTCGACGCCGCTGCCGTCCTCAAGCATGGCGATGAAGTCGTCGGTGCAGTAGCCGAAGGAGTCGTGCAGGCTCTCGGAGTCGTTGCGGTTGACCCACGCCGGCATCAGCGGCCCGGTGTAGGATTTCAGGTCGGCCGTGAGGCGGCGGTTGTCGTAGGTGGCGCGTCCCATCAGCAGCACGTAGCCGAGGCGGTGGGCCGCGGCGGGGTTCTGCGCGTCGCGGTCGTAGAGCATCTTGAGGTACTTGCGCAGGGCCGAGACGTCAGCCGCGCCGCTGCCGAACTCGTTGTAGACGTCGTCGACGTTCACCACTGCCACGCGCAGGGAGTCGGACTCGCTGCGGTGGATGTCGGCTATGCGCTCCGATGCGTCGCGTGTCGCCGCGGTGGTGAATATCACCATGTCGTAGCCGCTGTGGGCGTGCAGGTCGGAGTTTGCCACGGAGCCGACATAGGTCGGGGCCGGCAGCGAGGCTTCGGAACGGAATGCCACGTAGTGGCGCGTGCCGGTGTAGTCGTTGGTCCAGACGGCGGAGCTGCCCTCGGCGGCGCTGCTCATGGACCGGATGTCGAGAGGGTCGGTGACGTCCCAGATGCTGACGCCATCGGCAGCGCCTCCTTCAAGGCTCAGGCGCGACGAGGCGGAACGGAAGGCGAGCACGCCGGCGGCCGGCATAGCCAGACGGCGGGTGTAGTTGATCGTCAGATAGTTGAGCCAGGCGTTGTAGACGGCCGACGACGGCGACGCGTGGCTCACATATACATTGAGGCGATCGGCTGCGTCGTCGAGTGTGAAAGTGTGGCGCGCCACTGTCATCATGGCATGCTGGTAGCTGGATGTCGACATCGTGGGTACTGAGCTGGAACTGTTGCGCGGCAACTCAAGGCCGTTGACGGCGAGGTCGACATACGACTGGGCCGAGGGGGTCACGGCCACGAAGCTGCATGCCAGCCACAGAGGCTCTGTCTGGACGCGCTGCGGGGCGTCGAAGTTGAATGTGCGCCGCGGCGTCATGCGGAAATCCTCACCCACGAGCATGGGGCCGGCCTCGCCCGGCGACAGGCGGTCGACCTCATGGTGCAGCACTTCGGTGAAGGTGGTGGCCGGCGAGGATGCTCCCGGCGTGCCGCCCTGCTCTATGGCGCGCGCGGCGGCGCCGTTATCGGTCAGGAAGTAGTAGCCGGCGGTGGTGTAGGGGCTGGAGGTGACGGTGTAGCCGCCGTTGGCGTAGGTGAGCTCGTCGGGGCCTATGGCATAGAACGTTATGCCTCGGGCCGAGGTCTCGGTCTGCACCAGGGGCAGGTCGTCGATGTAGTTGGCGGCGGTGAGTGCGTCGGGGACGCGTCGGCCGCCGTAGCCGTAGACACGCACGCTCTCCGGCGAAGTGAAGCCCCAGCCGCGCAGCTGCGCCGGAGTGATGCGGTAGAGTCCGGTGGACGGGACGGATATTTTCACCCAGCGTCCCTCGGCGAGCACGGAGTGCGGTGCGTAGGTGTCGGCGGGCAGCGCCGTCAGGGTGATGACGGAGCAGAGCAGGCTTATGAGGAGAGTATATATTCGGGTCATTGCGTGTACGGAACAAGTTAAATAATATAACGCGCGCGATGTGCGGTTTATTGTGTTGCAGGCCTGACGATGTTGCCGTCGAGGCGCAGGGTGCCGTCGTCGAGCATGGAGCGCAGGGCGTCGGCGGCTCGGTCGGGACGGGAGGGGCATAGCTCCGGCAGGTCGCCGACGGCGAGGCCTCCGGGCGCGGCGGCGCGTCCGGCTATGGCGCGGCGCAGGTCGGTGTCGGCGCAGGTCGGCGCCGCGGCCCGTTCGCGGCAGAGGTCGCATTTGCCGCATGGCTCGCCGGGCTGCTGGCCGAAGTATTCCAGCATGATTCCGGTGCGGCAGCCTTGCGTGGCCGAGGCGAAGCGGAGCATCTGCTCGGTGCGGTGCTCGGCGCGCTCGCGGCGCAGGTCGTAGACTTCGGGCGAGAGCTGCACGTGGCGCGTCTCGATGCGGGCGTAGGGGAAGTAGACGTAGGGCGTTAGGCGCCGCGGCACGTAGTGCAGCACGTGCATGCGGCTCAGGGCGAGCATGGTGTCGTAGAAGGTGGTCTGCGACACGCCGGCCGCGGCTGCCAGACGCCCCTCGTCGATGCCCACATAGTCGGCGAATATGCCGGGGCAGTTGCGCAGAAGCACCATCAGCACGGCTTCCTGCACCGGCTCGAGCCGCAGGTCGTAGAACTCGTCGCGGCGCATCGTGGCAATCACACGTGCCTGCATGGCCTGCTCGTCGCTGTACTCGATGTAGCCGGCGCGACTCAGCAGGGCGAGGGCGTTGTGGGTCTGGCGCACGGGCAGCCGGCGGCGGTTGCAGAAGTCCCGGAGGTCAAGGTCGTAGACGCCCTCGAAGCCGCCGCCCACGCTGATGTCGAGGCTGACGCACAGTTCCTCGTAGATGCGCGCCACGAACTCCTTGGGCGGGAACTGCTCGCTGATGCGCCGGCGCAGCACGCCGTTGTCGGCGGGGGCATAGAGCAGCACGGCGTAGGCCGGCGCTCCGTCGCGCCCCGCGCGTCCGGCTTCCTGGTAGTATTCCTCGAGGGTGGACGGCAGGTCGAAGTGCACCACCAGGCGCACGTCGGGTTTGTCGATGCCCATCCCGAAAGCGTTGGTCGCCACCATCACGCGCACGGCGCCCGTGCGCCATGCGTCCTGATTGGCCGTCTTCGTCATGGGGTCGAGTCCGGCATGGTAGGGCGCGGCGTCGATGCCCTCGCGCCGCAGCGTGGCGGCGAGCTCGACCGAGCGCTGCCGAGAGCGCACGTAGACGATGGCGCAGCCCGATGTGTGGCTCAGCACGTGCAGCAGCATCTGCTCCTTGTGGGGCGTGCGGCGCACTATGAAGCTGAGGTTGGGGCGCGCGAAGCTGAGGGCGTGCAGGCGCGGGGAGCGCATGCCCAACTTGTCGGCGATGTCGGCCACCACGTCGGGCGTGGCCGAGGCCGTGAGCGCGAGCATGGGCGCATCCGGGAAAAGGGGACGCAGCTCGGCTATGTGCAGGTAGGAGGGACGGAAGTCGTAGCCCCACTGCGAGATGCAGTGCGCCTCGTCCACGACGATAAGGCTTACGTCCCACGAGCGCAGCTCCTGGAGGAAAGGCTTGCGGCGCAGCTTCTCGGGCGCCACGTACACTATGCGCGCGCGACCCAGGCGGGCGCTGTCGGCGGCGTAGCGCGCCTCGCGGCGGGTAAGGCCGGAGTGGAGGCATGCGGCGCGTATGCCGCGTGCCGCGAGATTGTCGGCCTGGTCCTTCATCAGCGACACCAGGGGCGTCACCACGAGCGTGACGCCGGGCAGCATCATGGCCGGCACCTGGAAGGTGATGCTCTTGCCGCCGCCGGTGGGCAGCAGCCCGGTGACGTCGTGGCCGGCGAGTATGTCGGTCACGATTTCGCGCTGGCACGGACGGAAGCTGTCGTAGCCCCAGTAGCGTCGGAGTATGTCCTCCGGGGTGTCCATCGGGGTGTTACACCTGTGTGTTGATCTGCTTGACGAGCAGCTGGAGCGACGAGGTGGCGTTGCGGTGCTTGTTCTCCTCGATGGTGTAGCAGATGTTGAATGGCGCGCCGGAGCTGATGTGCTTGAAGTACGGCGCCATGTTGAAGGCTATGCCGTTGATTACCTTGCCGCTTGTGTCGTCCACGAGCTCAAGCTTTATGTGCTCCAGGTTCTTGCCCACGAGCTTGCTGGTGCCGAAGTCCTTAACGCGCATGGTGCAGAAGGTGGGCTTCTGGTTGCCGGGGCCGAAGGGGTTGAACAGGCGCAGCGTCGACACGAATTCCGGCGTTATCTGCGAGAAGTTGATTATCGCGTCGATGTTGACCTGCGGAGTGAGCTGCTCAGGCAGGATGTTGGCCGCCACGTACTGCTCGAAGCGGCGCGCGAACTCGTCGATGTTCTCCACCTTCATCGACAGGCCCACGGCGTAGGCGTGGCCGCCGAAGTTCTCCAGGAGGTCGCGCACGGAGTCGACGGCCTTGTAGACGTCGAATCCCTGCACGGAGCGCGACGAGCCGGTGGCGAGCCCGTTGGCGAGGGTCAGCACCACGGCCGGCTTGTAGTACAGCTCGGTCAGGCGGGAGGCCACGATGCCTATGATGCCCTTGTGCCAGCTCTTGTTGTAGATGACGATGGAGCGCTTGGGCGAGTACATCTCGCCGCGCGACTCGAGTATGGAGTTGGCCTCCTCGGTGATCTGCTTGTCCAGCTCCTTGCGGTCCTTGTTGTACTGGTCGATGGCGAGAGCGAGCTCGGCGGCGTCCTTGGCGTTGCGGGCGGTGAGGAGCTCCACGGCCTCGCGGCCGCTCTGCATCCGGCCCGAGGCGTTGATGCGCGGTCCTATCTTGAAGATGACGTCGCTGATGGTGATTTCCTTGCCGCCGAGGCCGCAGGTGCGGATGATGGCGCGCAGGCCCATGTTGGGGTTGCTGTTGAGGCGCTTGAGGCCGGCGTATGCCATGACGCGGTTCTCGTCGACCATGGGCACGATGTCGGCGGCGATGCTGACGGCCACCAGGTCGAGCATGGCCTCGAGCTCGGCGGTGCCTATGCCGTTGCTGATGCTGAAGGCCTGCATGAACTTGTAGCCTACGCCGCATCCGCTGAGGTGGGGGCAGGGGTAGGTGGAGCCTTCCAGCTTGGGGTTGAGGATGGCGGCGGCCGGCGGCAGCTCCTCGTCGGGCACGTGGTGGTCGCAGATGATGAAGTCGATGCCCAGCTCCTTGGCGTAGGCTATCTCCTCGTTGGCCTTGATGCCGCAGTCGAGGATGATGATAAGCTTCACGCCCTGCTCGGCGGCCAGGTCGATGGTGGGCTTGGAGATGCCGTAGCCCTCGTCGTAGCGCGTGGGGATGTAGTAGTCTATCTCGGAGTAGTAGTTCTGCAGGTAGCGGTACACGAGCGCCACGGCCGTCGTGCCGTCCACGTCGTAGTCTCCGTAGACCATTATTCGTTCTTTGGCCCCCATCGCTCTGTTGAGCCTGTCTACAGCCTTGTCCATGTCGGGCATGAGGAAGGGGTCGTGGAGGTCGCGCAGCGAAGGATGGAAAAATTTCTCAGCTTCGGCAACCGAACGAATGCCTCGCTGCACCAGCAGTTCGCTTACCGGCGAGACGGCGGCAAACCTTCGTGCGAGCTCTGCCTCGAGCTTCTGTTCTTCTGTAGTCAGGGGCAAGTAATTCCATTTACTTGTCATTTATGTAGTGCTTATATTTGCAACCTGATAGTGCGGGCGAAGCGCACTGCGCGTACCCTCCGCATTCTGATGCAAAAATACGATTTTTTCATGATAACAGCCGGTGCGTTAATGAATATTAACGAAATGTGGGTTGATAGTTGATAGGGGATAGGTAAGAGGGTTGCGTATTCTCTAAACTCAGTTTTTTGTATATTTCGCGGTTATAATCGCAAAAATTTGTACCTTTGTATTCTCTTAATCGTGATTTTTTGTATGGCAGTGAAAGTTGATACCCGGAAAGAGATTATCTTCGGTTCATCTGACCCGAACATTTCCCGTGTGCTTAGCAAAAGGGAAAAGGACGGTGAGTTGCGAAAGGTTGCCCCGCGCATATACACGACCAATCTCGTTGACAGTCTGGAAAATATCGTGCGACGCAACCTTATGGATATTCTTGTGTACCGGTATCCGGACGCTATCATAAGCCATCGCAGTGCCAAAGAAATGCGGCCTACCGCGACGGGTGATTTCTTCCTGACAAATTCAACGACAAGGAGAATTACCGACTTGCCCGGAATAATTCTCAACTTTGTAAAAGGGCCGAAAGCATCACCTCACGATATACCGTTCATGGGTATGCACATATCAGGTGAACATAGGTATATGCTTGAGAATATGCAGGTATCAAGAAAGTCCGGTGATGAATCACGCGTTCTTCCCATCAGTGTGATTGAAAACAAACTCGAACAGATACTGCTGACCGGTGGAGAAGACCGGCTAAACGAATATCGTGACGAATTGAGAGCCGTTGCCGAAGAGCTTGGGATGCAGAGCGAATTTGCAAAGATAAACAATATCATTTCTGCGCTACTCTCAACTCATGATGCTAAAGTGTTGTCGACGGACTCTGCAAAAGCACGTGCCGCCGGCAATCCGTTTGACAGGACAAGGGTTGAACTTTTTGAAGTGCTTTTCGATGCGGTGAAGGACCGGTATTTCGTCATCCGCAACAATCGCAATACGGATGAGGAATCGTTCCGCCTTTTTTCATTCTTTGAGAGCTATTTTTCAAATTATATAGAGGGCACCGAGTTTGAAGTGGATGAAGCTAAAGCGATTGTTGACTCCGGTATTCCAATGCCACGGCGCGATGAAGACTCACACGACATTCTCGGAACATTCAAGGTGCTGTCAAACCGCGCCGAAATGATGAAGACGCCGACATCGCCAAAAGAGTTGTTTTCGATTCTTAGCCACAGACACAGCATCCTGCTTGAAGGACGGCCGCACATGAATCCCGGAATTTTCAAAACGAAAAACAATCGTGCCGGAATGACAGAGTTTGTGGACTATCAGCTTGTGAAAGGCACGCTCTCGCAGGGTTTCAAATACTATGCGGCCTTGACAGACCCGTTTGCGCGTGCGATATTCATGATGTTTATGATCAGCGAGGTGCATCCGTTCAATGACGGCAACGGTCGTGTCGCCCGCGTGATGATGAATGCCGAGCTGGTTCGTGCCGACCAGTCGCGTATAATTGTACCGACAGTATTCCGCGAAGACTACATTCTTGCATTGCGAAAGCTGACCCGCCACAAAGACCCGATGGCATATATCAACGTAATGACAAAACTCCACCAGTTCAGCGACAACCTGTACGGTACCGATTTTACCGAACTTAAAAACTACCTTGCAGCCTGCAATGCCTACGAAGAACCTTCACGGGCGAAGCTACAGATCATAGATATAAACAGCCTCTGACTGCCGAAACGCATGCCGATTTGTTTATCGGCCAAATATTCGTTACATTTGCATTCAAAAGCAACATTATCATACTCATGAAGCACATATTCATTTCGCTTGCAATGGCTTTTACGGCTCTGGCCGGTTTCGCAGCCGGGGAGGAGCCGTGGTACTACGTCGACGCGCAGGACCTGCGTGTCATCAATAAAGGCTGGGAAAACACGCTGCGCCCCTACACGCGCATCCCCGCCACGCTGCAGGACAGCGTGCGCCCCGACCTGTGGGAGCGCTCGCAGTGCTCCAGCGGCATAGCGGTGCGCTTCGCCACCGACTCCAAGCGCATAGGCGTGAAGTACGAGCTGCTCTGGAACACGCACATGATACACATGGCCGATACCGGCCTGAAAGGCACCGACCTGTACATCTTCGAGGGCGACTCGGTGTGGCGCCATGTCAACACCAACCGCCCTTATCTCAAAAACAAGGAGGACAAGACGGACAAGACCGTGGAGAGCACCTACGTGGAGAACCTTGACGGACGCATGCACGAGTACATGATATACCTGCCGCTGTACGACGGCGTGGAGCGCCTGTGGGTCAAGGTGGACAGCGACGCCACCATCAACGCCGGCCGGCCGGGGCTTATCGACAAGGACACCAAAATCGTGGCCTACGGCACGAGCATTCTCCAGGGCGGATGCGCATCGCGCACGGGCATGGCTGCCACCAACATCCTCTCGCGCGAGCTGAACTGCGAGGTGGTGAACATCGGCATCAGCGGCGAGGGCAAGATGGACTTCTGCATGGCGCGCGCGATGGCCGAAATCCCCGACGCCGACATGTATCTGCTCGACCCGGTGCCCAACTGCACGGAGATGATGTGCGATACGCTCACCTACGACTTCGTCAACATCCTGCGCCGGGCGCGGCCCGAGGTGCCGATAGTGATGGTGGAAGGTCCCATCTATCCCTATGCGCGCTACGACAGCCATTTCGGCAACTATCTGCCGCGCAAGAACGCCGCTTTCCGCCGCAACTACGAGCGCCTGAAGGCCGAGAATCCCGACAATCTCTACTATGTGGATTCGGAGGGACTTGACGGCGTGGAGGACGACGGCACCGTGGACGGCATACATCTTACCGACCTCGGCTTCCGCCATTACGCCGACAAACTGAAGCCGGTCCTGCAGAAAATACTTGATAAAAAGAAATGCGCCGCACAGCCGCACTGACAGCCGTTCTTCTGTTGCTCTGCGCCTGCAACAGGGATGAGGAGATAACAGCCGACGGGTTCGCACCGGTAATCACACTCACCGGCTGCGACGATTCGGGCACGTATTACGTGCATCCGGGCGAATCGCTGACCATCGCGCCGGACTACGAGAATGTCCGTGGCGCCGAATACTCCTGGACTCTTGGGGGCGAGGTGGTCTGCCGCGAGCCGTCGTGGACGGCCATATGGCCCGAAACGGGATTCTATACCGTCACGCTCACCGTCAGTACCGATGCCGGGACCGCCCGCGAGCAGCTGTACGTGAGCGTGGCCGAGCTGCAGCCGCCGGTGTTCTGGCTGCCGCGGCCAGAGGGAGGCTTCCGTGTCGAGGCCGGCTGCGAGTTGCTGCTCGTGCCGCAGTTCCGCTACGGCCGGCCGGCTGCCGACGCGATAGAGTGGAGCGTCGACGGACGCCGCGAGGCCACCGGCGGGGAATTCTCTTTCGTGCGCGACACGCCCGGCAGATACGCGGTGCGCGTGGAGGCCTCCAATGCCGACGGCACGTCGGCGCAGGAGATCACGGTAGAGGTGGTGGAGAGCATGCTCTCGGTAAGTTTCCCGCCTATGCTTCTGATGCAGCCCGGCAGCGGCGTGCATGTGGGCGCCGGACTTCCCGTGAGCCTTGTGCCGCTGACGTCCGGCTTCAGGTCGCCCGTGTTCGCATGGACTGTTGACGGAGCTCCCGCCGGGGTCGGCGATGCGCTGGTGTTCGTGCCTTCCGCTTCCTGCATCGTGGAGCTGACGGTAACGGAAACCGAAGGCCGGAACGAGGGGCGCTCGGCAAGCGCTTCAGTGGCAGTGGATGTTTCGCCTTTATCCGCGCGCAGGCCGGTGTCGGCCGGGTCGTCGCGGCGCCTTACAGCCGTGGCTGAATACATGCCTGCACCCGGACAGTTTGTTGACGAGAACGGCGACCTTGCCGGATCGGACCATGACGAAGCATGTATCCGTGCGCTGCGGACTATGCAGGCCGGTGGTTATGTGTCGCTGGGTGCATATGGCGGCTATATCGTGGCTGCTTTCGACCACAGCATAACGCCTTCCGGGGCTGCCTGGGACATAGCTGTAGGCGGCAACTCTTTCGTGGCGGCGGTGGGAAGCAGCAACGAGCCGGGCACGGTATGGGTGGCTCCGGATGCCAACGGCAACGGCGAGCCCGACGACGAATGGTATGTGCTGCGCGGCTCCGACATGGCCGACCGCCCCCGGACGCAGATGCTCGATGTGACGTATTACAGACCCGATGTGCCGCAGACCGATGTGCCGTGGACTGCTTCCGACGGTCGCCGCGGCACGGTGGATTACCTGCCGGAGTTTCACGACCAGCCGTGCTACTATCCGGCATGGGCGCCCGACTGCTATACGCTGCGCGGCATCTCGCTGCCTGCGCGCAATTATCCCGAAGGAGGGACCTGGACGTTGCCTGCCGCGGCATGGGGCTATGCCGACAATGCCGGCAGCGACTCGTTTGAGCTGCTGCCTCCGGCCGGCCACGGCGGACTGTATACCGGCCTGCGGATAGAGAACGCGGTGGCGGCCGACGGCACCCCCGTGAAGCTCCCGTTTGTCGACTTCGTGATGGTGCGCTCCGCTACGGTGGGCAAGAGTGGATGGCTGGGAGAGATATCTACCGAAGTTACTGATGTCGTGGACTATTCAATGATTGATAATTGATATGAGATATGTATCGCTTGTAGTGATGGCGCTCCTTCTGCTGGCATCGTCGGGCTGCCGCAGAGGGCAGGCGACTGCGTTCGCCGCCGACGGCTTCCGCGACACGCTCTATGCGCCGCGCCATGCCGGCGGCTTCTGTATACTGGGCGCACCGGACTGCGCCAGTGTGATGGTGGAATCCCGCAATCCCTGGCAGGGCGCCGACAGCGTATGCACGCGGCTACTGATACTGCGCGACGGCGAGGCGGTTCCCGAGGGCTTCGACGGGCAGATACTGCACGGCGATGCCGCCAGGGTGGTGGCTATGTCGTCCACGCATGTGGCTATGCTCGATGCCCTCGGCCGAGCCGGCAATATCGTCGGGGTGTCGGGACGCGGCTTCATATCCACTCCCCTCGGCGACGACGTGGCCGATGTGGGCTACGACGGCAATATCGACTATGAGGCTCTGATGGGTGCTTCCCCCGACCTGGTGCTGCTCTATGGTGTGGGAGCGCCAAGCGCCATGGAGGGAAAGCTGCGCGAGCTGGGCATACCTTACATCTATGTGGGCGACTATCTGGAGGAATCGCCTGTCGGGAAGGCCGAATGGCTGGTAGCGATAGGCGAGACAGCCGGCATGCGTGATGCGGCTGTGCGCAAATTCGAGACCATCGACTCGGCCTATACCGCCCTGTGCCGCCGCACTGACTCCGTGGCCGAGCGTCCCCGCGTGATGCTGAACACGCCCTATGGCGACGCATGGTTCATGCCTACGGCCGACAATTATATGGCACGTCTGATATCCGACGCGGGTGCCGACTATGTGTGTGCCGACCTGAGAGGCAACAAATCGGCCACCATCGACATCGAGCAGGCGTATATGCTCGCCTCCGGAGCCGACTTCTGGCTCAACACGGGGCAGACATCCGACATGCGCAGCCTGCTCGCGCAGTGTCCGCGCTTTGCCGACACCGCCCCGGTGCTGGCCGGGCGTGTCTACAACAACACCCTGCGGAGCACTCCCGGGGGAGGCAATGATTTCTACGAGTCGGCTATCGTGCATCCCGACCTCGTGCTGCGCGATCTGATAAAAATTTTCCATCCCGAACTCGTCGGAGAGGAGTTTACGTACTACCGCAAAGTGGAATAGCCCGTGCGCCGTACGACCACCATATTCATTGTCCTCGGCCTCGCGGTTCTGCTGCTTTTTGTAGCTGACCTGTGCGTGGGTGCCGTGAGCATCCCGCTGCCGCAGATACTCACGGCGCTCACCGGCGGCGACTGCCCGCCGCATGTGGCGAAGATTGTGGTCGACATCCGCCTCGTCAAGGCGCTGGTGGCCCTCCTGGCCGGAATGGCCCTCTCGGTCAGCGGTTTGCAGATGCAGACGCTGTTCCGCAACCCCCTGGCCGGACCCTATGTGCTCGGCATCAGCTCCGGCGCCGGACTGGGCGTGGCTCTGGTGGTGCTGGCCGGAGTGGCGAGCCCTGTCGGTCTGGCCGGGGCGGCATGGATAGGCAGCGCCCTGGTGCTAGTCGTCATCGCCGCCGTGGCGCAGCGCGTCCGCGACATCATGGTCTTGCTCATACTCGGCATGATGTTCTCCTCGGGCGTCAGCGCCGTGGTGCAGATTCTGCAATATCTCAGCGACGAGGAATCGCTCAAAACCTTTGTAGTGTGGACCATGGGCTCGCTCGGCGACGTTACGGCTCGCCGCCTCGCCGTGCTTGTGCCTGCCGTCCTTGCCGGGCTGGCGATAGCCGTCGCCACGGTGAAGGCGCTGAATCTGCTGCTGTTCGGCGAGGAGTATGCCGTGACGATGGGGCTTGACATGCGCCGTTCGCGCGCCCTTATCTTCCTGTCGACCACGCTGCTTGCCGGCACCGTCACAGCCTTCTGCGGCCCCATCGGCTTCATAGGTCTGGCGATGCCACATGTGGCGCGCATGCTCGTGCGCGACAGCGACCACCGCGTTCTCCTTCCGGCCACGGCCCTTGTCGGCGCCGCCGTGCTGCTGCTGTGCGATATAGTGTCGAAACAGTTCGTGCTGCCTGTCAATGCCATAAGTGCCCTGCTGGGTATACCGGTGGTCGTGTGGGTGGTACTTAAAAACAAGAGCCTTACGCAATGATAGAGCTGCGCGGTTTCTCCATGGGCTACGACGCCTCGCGCACACTGCTGCGCGACGTGAACGCCACCTTCGCCGCGGGACGCCTGACGGCGCTCATAGGGCGCAACGGCTCCGGCAAGTCGACGCTGCTGCGTGCCATGGCTGCGCTGCCCGGCGCCGCGTGCGGCGGACGGATAATCGTCGACGGCCGCGACATCGGCTGTGCTCCGCGCCACACGCTCGCGCGCACCATCGCGTTCGTGGCTACCGGTCGCACCCGCATTCCCTGCATGCGCTGCACCGACGTGGTGGCTATGGGCCGCGCGCCGTACACCAACTGGATGGGCTCCATGCAGGCCGTGGACCGCGACATAGTCTTCGCATCGCTGGAGGCCGTGGGCATGGCGGAGTATGCCGGCCGCGACATGAACACGATGAGCGACGGCGAGTGCCAACGCATCATGATAGCCAGGGCGCTGGCCCAGGACACGCCGGTGATGCTGCTCGACGAGCCCACCTCGTTTCTCGACCTGCCCAACCGCCACGAGCTGTGCGCACTGCTCGCGCGTCTGGCTCACGACAGCGGCAAGTGCATAGTGTTCTCCACGCACGAGCTGGACATAGCCCTGCGCCGTGCCGATGACATAGCCCTGATAGCCCCTCCGCAGCTGCATCTGCTGGACGCCCCCGCAATGCAGCGCAGCGGGCTGATAGAAAGTACATTCCACCTTGAACAATTATAAGAGATGGCTGACGCGTTCAAATATTTTGCCTTTATAAGCTACAGCTCCGCCGACGTGCGCTGGGGCAAGCGGCTGCACCGCAAGCTTGCCGGCTACCGGCTGCCGTCGAGGCTTTGCGGCTCCGGCGCGTTGAGGCGCAAGCCGTTCAATCCGCTGTTTTTCGCGCCGTACGACATCCAGCCCGCGCCGCTGTCCGAGGAGCTGAAGAAGCACCTGCGCGAGTCGCGCAATCTTCTGGTGATATGTTCGCCGCACTCGGCCAAATCCGACTGGGTGGCGAAAGAGATTGAGTATTTCCACAGCCTCGGGCGTGCCGACGACATTGTGTTCTTCATCATCGACGGCGTGCCGGGCAGCGGCGACCCCGCCACGGAGTGCTTCAACCCCGTGGTAAAGCGCCTCGGGCTGCCGGAATACCTCGGGGCAAACATCCATGAGCACGTGTACCGCCTGCCGTGGCTCAACCGCGAGCGCGCCTTCGTGCAGATTGTGTCGAAGATGCTCGGACTCGACTTCGATGCCCTGTGGCGCCATCGTCGGCGTCAGATGCTCGCCAGCGTCGTGCGCGGTGTTCTGCTTGCCGCGGCCGTGGTGGCGGCGTTTGTGGCGCTTTTCGTGTACGAACGCCCGTTCGACATGCGCGTGTGTCTCCGCGAGGCCCTCGCGGCTCCCGGGCTGCCGGCTCCGCACGACATAGAGGTGCGTACCGTCATCGACGGCACGGAGCGATGCGACACAGTGGACGGCACGGATGCCGAAGCCGTGTTCGCGCAGATGCCCGGACGCCTCAAGGGCCGACAGATGCGCCTGAGCGTGCGCAATGCCGACTACGAGAACCTCGACACCGTGCTGGAGGCCGGCACGGACGTCGGCGTGACCTTGCGCAGAAACGCCGCACGCTACGGCCGCATCGATGTCAGGGTGCTCTCGGCTGACGGAATGCCGGTGGCCGACACGCCGCTGCTTGTGGAAGGCACAGAGCTGCGCACTGACACGGTGGGGCGTCTGCAAGCTGACATTCCACTCGCTAAGCAGAAACCGTCATACCGCGTACAGGGCGCCGGCGGCAGCGCCACTCTTTATATGCCGTGCGCCGCAACTGACTGCATAATACTAAAATAGATGAAAAAGATTCTCTCCCTGATTATAATTCTTTGCTTCATGGCCGTGGCTTTCGGCCAGGTACGCACCAAGGTGCAGAAGGGCATTGTGCGCACGCAGAGCTTCACCAACAAGCCCAGCCGCCGCATCGTGGGTGCAGTGGTGGTGCTTGACGGCGAAGGAGCCAATCCTGCCGAGAGCCGTTCTCTGCCCGAGGAGGGTTATTTTGAACTCTCTCTTGATAAGCTGAAGGGGAACAAAGGAATCTATTCCATCGAGTCGGTGACGGGTCCCAAGGGTACGCGCTACAAGTTGCTGTATCCTACGCCCGGACAGCTCCTCCAGTTCACCCCTGACGCATCGCTCGTCATCATCATGCAGTCGCGCGAGGAGCTGAGACAGTACGAGGCCTACGTGCGGGAGAACGCGCTGCGCGACGCCAATGCGCGCCATGAGCGCGAACTCGCCGCCCTGGAGGAACGTTACCGCCGGGGACAGATCGACAGCATCGCCATGCAGCGTCAGGTGGAGGAACTGCAACAGAAACTCGACGACTTCGAGGACCTGATAGCCGAATATCTGTACAAGACGATACGCAACCTTGACTTCGAGTCGCTTAACGAGCAGCACCGGGCCGTGCTTATGGCGATGGAGCAGGGCGATTATGCCCGCGCCGACTCGCTGCTTGCGCTCCGCAGCGACGAGGAACGCTGGGAGTCGTTCACCAGCGCCCGCGAGGACTATACGAAGAAGAAGGAGGCCTACGACGACAGCCGCAAGAACTTCGAGCAGACACGCGAAATCACCATAAACGAGCTTAATCAGATGGTGCTCAGCGCACTGAATCAGTTCGACTACGACCGTGCGCTCGACCGCATGCAGGAGCGTCTGCGCTACGAGCCGGACAATGTTGATTTCCTCTGCGATCTGGGCCGCCTGCTGCATGTACGCTTCACCGACTACCGGCGCGCACGCGACTGCTTCGGCCGGGCCATACATGCCGCCGACAGCATAGGAGGCACCGACAACCTGACGCTGGCCCGCTGCCACATCCACATGGGCGATGCCCTGCGCGAGATGTGCGAGTACGCCGGCGCGATAGAGCATTACACCCGCGGCAGCGAACTGCTGCGGGGCGACGGCAGCCCCGAGGCGCAGTCACTCGTCTACGATGCGCTCATAGGTACGGGCAGCAGCCACGTCGGAAACGGTGATTACCGCGGCGGCAAACCTTTCATGACGCGCTGCGCGGCCGACGGTGTGCGCGCCGTCAACCCGAAAGCCTATTGGCAAGGACGCCTCGGCCTCGCCGTCATAATGTACGCCCACGGCGATTATCGCGGCGCGCGCGCCGCCCTGGAAGCCGTGCTCGGGGCCATTGCCTCAGACCCGGCCATCGACATAGAGACAAAGAAGGACGCTTATTGCAGCCTTATAGCATGCCTGAACAATGTGGGCGAGTACGGGCGCGCCTCGCAGCTCTGCGACGAGGCCATGGCGGCGATTACAGCGCAGTCGTCGCCGAACAGCTGCCACGTGGCATCCCTGATGCTGAGCCGTGCCGAGACCGACATGGGGCGTGGCGACATCGCCGCACTGGAGGCCGATGTGCGCCGTGCGTCGTACATTTACCGCGACATCCTCGGCGACGAGCATCCGTCGTATGCTATGGCGTGCGCCAATATGTCGGCCATGCATATGCTCACCGGACATCCCGATGACGCCCGCGATGCCGCCGAGAATGCGTGCCGCCTGCTCGCCCGACGTTTCGGTCCGTTGCACCCCGGCTCGTTGCCCGGCCACTATGCGCGCATGAACTATTACAGCTCCGTCGCCGATTACCGCAGCGCGGCGGCGCAGCTTGACACCATAGGCATGATATATGAGCGCAACGGCATTGCAAGCGACTACCAGCGGGCTCAGCAATCCGCCGCGCGGGCACAGCTCGACATGGCTATGGGACAGACGCGCGACGCCGTGAAGAGTTTCGAGGAGGCCATACGGTGTACGGTCAGCACCATAGGTCCGGATGCGTTGGGCCTGATGGCATACTACAACAGCATGGCCGGTGCTCTGCTGATGGACATGAAGCCCGACGAGGCGCTGCGCTATCTCGATAAGGCGCAGGCCATAGCCGATAAGATTTATGGCGCCGGCAGTCCGCAGAGCGTCATGCAGCGCGCGAACATGTGTGAATACTACGACGCCAAAGGCAACCGTGCAGCCTCGCTGCACGCCGCTTCTGAAGCACTCAACGCCGGCATAGGTCTTTACGGCAGTCAGTCGTATCTGCTGAACGGCCTGTACAGCCGCCTTGGCGACTGCTATCTCAATGATTACGATTTCGCCCATGCACAGGAATGTTTTCAGAAAGCCTACGACCTGATGGCCGCAGTTTATGGCGAGGACTCATTTCTGACGGCTGATGCCCTGACGAAACTTGGCGCTTACTACATGAATATAGGCGACATGAAGCGTGGCCTGGAACTGGAAGAGCGAGCCCTGGCACTTCTGGAAGCTGAGTTCGGCAAGAACCAGCCCAACACGCTCACGGCTCTGCTGGGCGTATGTAATGCCAAAATAAGCATGGGGCGCTACGACGATGCCGAACTGGACGCTCTGCGCCTTGAGGCCGCCACGGCACGTGCGTGGGGTAAGGAGAGCATCCGGTACGCCTACGCGCTTCAGGCTGTCGGAAATATCCACGAGGCACGCAGCGAGTACGGCGACGCCATCGCCGCCCACAGGCAGGCCCTCGCCATCATCGACCGGGTGATGGGCGCCCGTTCGGCCAACTCTGTGCAGGGCTATAATAAATTGTCCGGCCTATACTCACTGCTCTGCGACTTCAGGGAGTCGGAACGCTACAATGCCCTTGCGACAGAGATATGCGCGGAACAGTATGGCAAGGACAATCCGGCCTACTGGCAGCAGCTCCTGCTCAATGCCATGCAGGACGCCAACCTCCACCGCATCACGAGTGCCCGCGATCGCATCGCCTTCGTGCAGAAGAAGTTCATGGAGGCCTATGGCGAGGAGTCGATATTTATGGTGCCGGTGCTGACTTCGCTGGCCAATATCGAGCTGCAATGCTGGAACTCGGCGGACGCAGCGGCTTTGCTGAAACGCGCCGCCGACATTCAGTTGGCTACCTATGGCGCGGACAGCCCCATGATGTGCGGACTGTATTCCACCATGGCTCAGGCTGCAATGAATATGGCGCAGTACGATGAGGCGAAGCGTCTCTATCAGCTCGCGCTCGACATCGCGGAGAAGAATTACGGCACTACCAATATTGCATGCCTTGGTCCGCTGCAGGGTCTTGCCACCTTGAGCTCCTTCACTGAGCCCCGTACCGAACATGCGCGCTCGCTGCTGAGCCGTGCCGACCTTATTTCTTCATCCGCCTATGGCTCGCGCAGCTTCACAACGGCGTCGATAGGCGTACAGACGGCCAATCTCGACATGCGCGACGGACGCTTCGACGATGCTTTGCGCCACTTCAGAACCTTCAGTGAATGCGTGGCCGGCATCATGAAAGGCGTGAACGGCCGTCACGGCTCGGAGGCCGACGCAGCCGGCAACTTCGCACAATATTATCTCGCTCTTTCCGGGCAGGCGCAGATGCGCGGCGACACAACTGCACAGCGCAGCAATGCCGAACGGGCGCGGGCTTACTGCCGCGAGGCTCTTCAGGTTTGCGATTCGGTGTACGGAAGCCGCAGCGTACGCCGCAAACCGTATCTTGAGATGCTTTCGCAGACTTACTTGGGAGCCGGTCAGCCTGACTCCGCGAGTGTATATTACCTCGAATCTGTCGATATAGTCATATCAAATTTCGGTGATGACAACCCGATGCTTGCCAACTCCTACAAGACGCTCGGCGACATAAGTGAATACGAGGCGACGAAGCAGGCCGACCCTGATCGATTGTCTGAGGCTCTGGAGTATTACCGTAAGGCCATTGCCGTGGTTGAGCGTACCATGGCTGCCGACCCGGTGCTGGTGCGCCTCTCCACCGTGGATTATCGCTTCGCGGCCGCACGTGTGAGCCTGAGCATGGGCGAAAAGGAGCAGTCGCTGGCCTATCTTGACGGCATTATCGCCGATCTGGAGGGCCTTGACGACGAGGCGCGGCAGGCGTTGCGCGGCAAGCTGTTCAATACCTATATCGCCAAGGCGCAGGCGCTGGGAACTGATGCAGATTATGCTCATGCCGCTGAGCTTATGATGCCGGTGCTTGCCAAAGCGCAGGAGTTGGCCGATACGCCTGCGGCGGTTGCCAACGTGCAGTTCATGCTCGGAATGGCGCACCGCCATCTGGGCCACCGTGAGGAGGCTCTGGAACTGTTGCAGCCGGCGCTCGACTTCTACAAACGTTTCCCCGGCACCGACGAAATCTGCAAGAGCATCCGCAACGCAATTTCTGAATTGAGTTTATAGTTGAGAGTTTATTGGTAAGAGGGGGCTCTGCGCAGTTAGGAGTGGGGAGTTAGGAGTGGGGAGTTAGGAGTGGGGAGTGAGGAGTGGGGAGTGAGGAGTGGGCCGCCCCACATAGCTTCCTCTTCTTCGGTTTATATGTGGGGACTACTCCTCACTCCCCACTGCGCGAAGCGCAATCTAACTCCTCACTGCGGCCTGCGGCCGCCCCGTCCTCTTCCCTATACACTATCAACTATAAACTTAAAAAAAGAAACCCGCCGGGGATGCCGGCGGGCTTCTTTTTTAGAAAAATTGAATTACTTTTCAACGATGACAGCGCAACGGTCGAGGCTTACGAGAGCTTCGTTGTCGCCGTGGAGGTTGCCCTGTACGGGAACAGCGGTAACCTGGTCGGCGCTTACACCGCGGCTTACGAGCTGCTTAACGACGTTCTCGGAACGCTGTTTGCGCAGACGGTTGTTGATGGCGTCGCTGCCGGTGTAGTTGTCGGCATAACCCTTGACGTCATACTTCTTGGAGGTGTCGGCCTTGAGGACGTCGGCAACGGCGTTGACGATGTTCTTGTCCTCGCGGGTGAGGCGGCTTACACCGATGGGGAAGTAGATGGTGGCGAGAGCCTCGGGCTCTGCTTCGATGACTTCGGGCTTGCGGTTGAGGCAGTCCTGGAGCTGACGCTCGAGGTCGGCTACGCGTGCTTCAGCAGCGGAGAGACGGGCGCGGAGTGCGTCGCAGTTCTCTGCGGGCGGGCATACGGGAACGATAGGAGCGTTCCATGTGGTCTTGCCGAGGTTGAAGGTTACGCCGAGGTAAGCGTTGAGGCTGCTGAAGATCTTGTCGCCGCCGGTGTATTCTGCATGGCCGTCCATGGCGGTCCAGCGCAGGTCGAGGCTGAGGGCTACGCGCTTGCTTACATTGAAGCTGTTGATAAGGCCTACACGACCGAAGAAGTTGGTGTCGTGGAGGTTCTGCCATGTGTGCTTGCCGTTCTTGTCGTAGGTGTTGCCGAATGTCCAGTAAACACCGCCGCCAACGTAGAGGATGGCGTTGTAGACACGGTTGGGCTTGTAGCCGCACCACCAGTTGGTGAGGTTGAGCATTACGTCAGCGCCCGGGCCTACCTGATTGTAGCGAACTTTGTTGTACTTGCCGTGGTAGAGGTTTTCGTCCTGAAGCCAGCCTGCAACGGGGCCGTTGGTGATGCCCTTGTTCTGCATCCAGCTTGCACCGGCGCGGAGAGCGATTACGGGCGAGAACCACTTGCCGATGTAGATGTCGGCTGCGGGAGCGAAGCGGTCGAAGAACTTACGGTGCGAGTCGTATTTCGAGAAATACACACCGGCGCCACCGTCGAGAGTGATGAACCAGTTGTTGTCGAACTTGTTCAGCAGGTAACCCTGTGAGGGATCCTCAACATAGGTTACTTCCTGTGCCGACTCCTGGGCCATGAGCGACTGACCCATGAAAAGGGCGCAGGCGCATGCAAGGAAAGTAGTTTTTTTCATAAAATTAAATAACTAATATTAGTGTGTTGTTGGATGTGCTGTATACGTAATCGGGTGCTAAATTAGTAATTATTTTTTAAAAAGGTGGCCTTTTAGTGAAAAAATTCTTAATTATAGCGCGATTTAGGACTGTTTTTTGTCGCTTTTGGTTCTTTTTGGGGCGTTGCCGTGGCAAATGGCGCCACGGCAACGCGCAAAAAGCGTTATCAGTTCTGCAGGTCGTAGAGCTTGCGTCCGAGGTATTCAGCGACAACGGTGAGGATGTTCTGTGCCGTGAAGCCGAATTTCTCGTCGAGCACCTTGTAGGGGGCGGAAGCGCCGAAGCGTTCGAGGCCGAACACCTTGCCGGTGAAGCCGTCGATCATCTTGAGCGATGCGGGCAGGCCGGCTGTGAGGCCGAACTGTTTCACTCCTTCGGGCAGCACGCTGGCGCGGTAGTCGGCGGGCTGGTCGTTGAAGAGGCCCACGCTTGGCATCGACACCACGCTGGCGCTGATGCCTGCGGCGTCGAGCAGCACGGCCACCTCGCAGAGCAGACTCACTTCCGAGCCGTTGGCCACGAGCACCACGTCGGGCTTCTCGGCCTTGATGACGGTGTAGCCGCCGCGCAGCGCGCCAAGGGCTGCCGTGTAGCGGTCCTGGCCTTCGGGTGCGGGCAGGTCGGGGATGTCCTGGCGCGAGAGTATCAGTGCGGTGGGCGTGTCGTGGTTGTTCATAGCCATCATCCATGCCACGCTGGTCTCGGCGGCGTCGGCGGGACGCAGCGCCAGCAGCGAGGGCTTGCCGCTGAAGTTGCGTATCTGCTCCATCAGGCGTATCTGGGCCTCCTGTTCCACGGGTTCGTGGGTCGGTCCGTCCTCGCCCACGCGGAATGCGTCGTGCGTCCAGATGTATTTCACGGGCAGCTCCATGAGGGCGGCCAGGCGCACGGCGGGCTTCATGTAGTCGGAGAATACGAAGAATGTGCCGCATGCCTCCTCGCAGCCTCCGTGGAGGGCGATGCCGTTCATGACGCAGGCCAGCGTGAGCTCGGCCACGCCTGCCTGCAGGAAGGCGCCGCTGAAGTCGCCGCGGGTCAGCGCGTGGGTCTTCTTGAGGAAGCCGTCGGTCTTGTCGCTGTTGGCAAGGTCGGCCGAGCCTACTATCATGTTGCGCACTTCCTGGGCGAGCACGCCGAGCACGTCGGCGCTGGCCTGGCGTGTGGAGGTGCCGGGCTTGTGGGCTATGGCCTTATAGTCGATTTCGGGCAGACGTCCTGCCAGAAAGCCTTCGAGCTGGGCGGCGAGGATGGGATTGGCTGCGGCCCACTGCTGATAGTCCTGACGGCGTATGCTGACGAGCTTGCGGAGCTGGTCGGCGCGCTCGGCATAGAGAGCTGCGACGTCGGCGAAGATTTCGAACGGCTCGTCGGGGTTGCCTCCGAGGTTGCGGATTGTGGCGGCGAAGTCGGCGCCACTCTTGCTCAGGGGCTGGCCGTGGGTGCTGCACTGTCCCTCGAACGATGCGCCGTCGGCCGTAACGGCGCCCTTGCCCATAGCCGTGTGGCCGATGATGAGGGTGGGGCGCTGTGTCTCGGCGTTGGCCTTGTCGAGCGCGTCGGCTATCGCCATGGGGTCGTTGCCGGCACATTCCAGCACGTTCCATCCCCATGCGCGGTACTTGGCGGCCACGTCTTCGCGGTCCACGGCGTCAACCATCGTGCTGAGCTGCACGCCGTTGCTGTCGTAGAACATAATGAGGTTGTTAAGGCCAAGGTAGCCTGCGAGGCGTCCGGCGCCCTGACTTATCTCTTCCTGCACGCCGCCGTCGCTGATGAAGGCGTAGGTCTTGTGGGCCACCACGTCGCCGAAGCGGGCTTCCAGGAATGCCTCCGCGATGGCCGAACCTACGGCCATGGTGTGGCCCTGGCCCAGAGGGCCGGATGTATTCTCGATGCCGCGCATCACTTCCACTTCGGGGTGTCCCGGCGTGGGGCTGCCCCACTGGCGGAACTGCTTGAGCTCGTCGAGCGTGAACTTGCCGGTCAGCGCGAGCACGGAGTAGAGCATGGGCGACATGTGGCCCGGGTCAAGGAAGAAGCGGTCGCGGAAGGGCCATTTCGGGTCGTCCGGGTCGGTGATAAGGTACTTGGCGTAGAGCACAGCGGCGAAATCGGCTCCGCCCATAGCGCCGCCGGGATGTCCCGACTTCGCTTTTTCCACCATTGAGGCGGCAAGGATGCGGATGTTGTCGGCCGCACGTGTCAGGCGTTCTTTTTCCATTTGTCAGATAGTATATGTAATAGGTTATTGAGGTTGTCGGTTATGTTTATGTTTTATTAACAGACGCGCGGGCGGAAGGGTTCGCTCCGCCTGCGCGTTTGTGTAGGATAATGTCCTGTCAGAGGTCGCGTGCGTCGGGTGTTTCCTCGTCCACGGGGATGTCCTTGTTGACGTTCTTGCAGCCTACGAGGCCGTAGAAGAGCAGATAGCCCAGCATTGCGGCCACGAGCCAGTAGCTCACCATGTAGCCGGCCTTGGTGGCGATGGCGTTCTGTATCAGAGGCATGACGCCGCCGCCTACCACCATCATCATGAAGATGCCGCTGGCCTGGGCGGTGTATTTGCCGAGGCCTTCGACGGCCAGGTTGAAGATGCCGCCCCACATCACGGAGGTGCAGAGGCCGCAGAGCACGAGCAGCAGTGCGCTCACGGGTACGACGGCGCCCCCGCTGTACACTATTTCAGGAACGCCGATGGTGACGGTCTTCGGGATGAAGATGGCGAGCACCACCAGCAGAATAGCTGTGGTGGATACGGTGATGAGCTGTGTGCGGGTCGACACCTTGCCGCTGATGATCGACGAGCAGAAACGGCCCACGAGCATCAGCAGCCAGTAGATGGCTACCACGGCGCCGGCTATCTTGGAAGCCTCGCCTATGACGCCGGCGCCCTCGGCGCCCTGGTCGGCCAGGTAGAAGTTGAGCGTGCCGGGGATGCCGATCTCGATACCCACATAGAAGAATATGCCTATGACGCCGAACACCAGATGGCGGAAGTTCCAGGGGCTGTGTGTGTAGCTCGGCTTGCTGCCGTCCTTCTTGAGGTTGGGCTCGGGGATTGCCACAAAGCTGATGATGACGAACGCGGCGGCGAAGATGCCCATGGCTATCCACAGCAGCGGAGCCACCTGGCTCATGGACGTGGAGGGGCTGAGCGCGCCTATGAGTGCGCCTACGAAGAAGGGAGTCAGCGTGCCGCTGAGCGAGTTGAGCGAGCCGCCCGTCTGGATCAGCTGGTTGCCCTTGTTGCCGCCGCCGCCCAGCAGGTTGAGCATGGGGTTGACGACGGTGTTGAGCATGCACACGCAGAAGCCGCAGATGAAGGCGCCCAGCAGGTAGATGATGAAGTTGAGAGGCACGGCGAAAGTCTTGGCGACGAGAGCGCCGTCCACCTCTACGTTGCTTGTCATCTCGAAGAGGGTGGTTTCGGTGCCCACGATGCTGGAGAGCCACTGCACGAAGAGGCCCAGCACGCCGATAGCCATGGCCCAGAGTGCCGTCTTCTTGTAGCCGATTTTCACGAGCAGATTGCCGGCGGGAATGCCCATGAACAGGTAGGCGAGGAAGTTCATCATGTTGCCCATCATGCCGAGCATGGAGTTACCCTCGAACTTATAGCCCCAGATTGTGCCGATAGGTGCGGCGAGGTTTGTCACGAATGAGATCATGGCGAAGAGGAAAAACATCGCTATGATGGCGATGAGATTGCTCTTCTGTTGGGTTTTAGTAGCCATTTGTGCAGAGATTGTGGTATTTATAAAGGTTTAATTAATTCGCATATTTGTGCATTCTCTGCAAAGTTAGGAAAAATTGCTGAAATATGCGAAAAAATTATTGAATGCCCAGTCCGGAGGCGTTGTTGTGCAACCCGCCATCCGGCGGGTAGAATCGGAAGAGGTGCGTATCCGGTGGTACGTCGCTCCCTGTGGTCGCTCCTTAACCACCGGTTAACCATATTTTACCCGCCATTCGGCGGGTAATCATCTTGCGGTGTATAAGATAGCAAAGCTATTCTCTAAACCATAGACCATAAACCCAAAGGCGTCGGTTTATGGCCGGAGGCCATAAATCTTGTTAACCCCGGGCGCTTGTCGCCCGGGGTTAAGCCCATCTCCCCGCAATCAGCCCCGGAGGTGGCTGCACTTAATCATGCGGCTGCCCGCGCTTGTTGCGGGCAGAATGTGGTTAGCCTCGGGTTAAGGCGCGCAGCGCCGTACCCGAGGATGGCTCAGGAAAGGCATCAACCTGCCGAATGGCGGGTTGCACGGCACTCTCAAATTTTCAATTTATCCAACAGTTGGGAAAATTCTTCCTCTGAGGAGGTCGTTTTATGATGCTCTTTTTGAGAAGCTATATATCCGATAATGGCATCCTTGTGTGTAACACTTATTGACGCGGCATAATAACCCCTCGACCACGATTCAAATAACGGGAATTCATCACATTTTGCGGCAAGCCACATACTTGAGGAGCGTTTTATATCCCTGACGATTGCCGCCACGGAGTCAGACACATTTACATCCACAAGGATATGTATGTGATCCTCGACACCATTTATCGCAAGAACCTGCGAATTATGATTGCGCACGACGCCAATAATGTATTTATATAATTGCAAATCTCCGGACGCAGGTAATGCACGCCGACGTTCGTGCGTACTGATTACGATATGGAAGAGTGATATAACATAGCTCATAGCGCAAAGATAAACATATAATTGTCAATTGCAAAATACTACTGGTGCGATAAAATCGCGTTAGTTTAAAAATCATCAAATAAAGAGAGTTCTTTGACATTTTGATTTGACTT
>URSD01000011.1 GCA_900550395.1 uncultured Porphyromonadaceae bacterium
ACGTAGATACGCGTCCTCGAGGACGCGGTCCGCAACGTACTGGCCACGATGTGCGGAACCGACGAAAACCTCGACGTTATTCTCAACCCCGACAAAGGCGACGTGCAGATCTTCCAGAACCTGCAGGTTGTGGCCGACGGCGAAGTCAATGATCCCAACATGGAGATTGGTCTCACGGACGCCCGCGCCGAGGATGACCCCGACGTGGAGATTGGCGAGGACCACACCCGTGAAATCCACTTCGAGGATTTCGGACGCCGTGCGATCCTGAATCTTCGCCAGACCCTCCAGTCGAAAATCCTCGACCTTCAGAAAGAGGCGATCTACAATAAATTCAAGGAGCTCGAAGGAGAGCTCGTCAGCGGCGAGGTCTATCAGACATGGTCGCGCGAGACCCTTCTTCTTGACGACGACAAGAACGAGCTCCTTCTGCCGAAAAGCGAATCGATTCCCGGCGACTTCTTCCGCAAGGGCGAGACAGTCAGAGCGGTCGTGGCCAACGTAGATAACAAGAACAACAACCCGAAGATCTCCGTTTCGCGCACCAACGAGAACTTCCTGCGCCGTCTTTTCGAGCTGGAGGTTCCTGAGATCCATGACGGTCTGATCAACATACGCGCCGTAGCGCGCATCCCGGGCGAACGCGCCAAGATAGCCGTCGAGAGCTACGACGACCGCATCGACCCGGTGGGAGCGTGTGTGGGCGTCAATGGCTCGCGTATCCACGGAATTGTCCGCGAACTGCGCAACGAGAACATCGACGTGATCAACTACACGGCCAATCCGTCGCTCTTCATACAGCGCGCGCTCAGCCCGGCGAAAGTCTCTTCGATCCGTCTGGACGAGGAGGAGAAGAAAGCCGAGGTGTTCCTGCGCCCCGAGGAGGTGTCGCTGGCTATCGGCAAGAACGGCCTCAACATCAAGCTCGCCTCCATGCTCACCGGCTACACCATCGACGTCTACCGCGACACCGAGGAAACCTACGAGGAGGACATCTACCTCGACGACTTCAAGGACGAAATCGACGAGTGGATCATCGAAGCGCTCAAGAACGAGGGCTTCGTCACGGCCAAGAGCGTACTCAACGCTCCCCGCGAGATGATTATCGAGAAGGCCGACCTCGAGGAGGAGACCGTCGACAACATCCTCGCCGTGCTCCGCGCCGAGTTCGAGGACTGAGCCGCAGTCCCTGCGCACCCGGCTGCATGTCCGGCCACTGATTAACAACAAAACAGAACGAGTATTTAAAACAATATATGGCGAAACAAAAGATAAGCAACCTCGCAAAGGAACTCAACGTGGGCCTGCCCAACATCTTCGAGTTCCTGCGCAAAAACAACATCGACGTCCCCGAAAGCCCCAACACACGCGTTGAGGAATCTGTGGCCGAGATGCTGACCCACCACTTCCAACCCGACAGAGAAATAAAGACTCGTTCCGATCAGCAGACCAACGACCGGATGCAGTCGCGCGCCGCAGCCCGCGAGCAGAAAGCCGAAGCCGCGCGCCCTGCCGCGCCCGAACTGGCCCTCACGCCCTCCGACATGGCGCAGAAACCCCGCATTCTCGGCAAAATCGAGCTCGACGCCAAGGGCAACCCCGTAGTAGTCAAGCCCGCCAAGGAAGAAGCACCCGCCAAGGAAGAGACACCCGCGCCCGCACCTGCCCCTGCCCCCGAAAAGAAGCAGGAGAGCAAGCCCGCCGAGCCCGAGAAGCCGGCAGCTGCAGGGATGCACACCGGTGCATCCGCCCCTGAAAAGCAGGAGGAGAAACCCGCACCCGCGCCTGAGTCATCTGAGGCCCCCGCGGCTCCTGCCGCACCGGCCGAGCCAGAGGTGTTCACGCTCGGCACCGCCCCGCGCGTGCAGGGTCCCGTGGTGGTTGGTAAAATCGACCTCGCCGCCATCAATGCCAATACACGTCCAAAAAAGAAAAGCAAGGAAGAACGCCGCAACGAGCGCAAGGGACAGAACGGCGAGAACGCCGGCGGCGAGTCGCGCCGCAAGCGCAGCCGCATCTCCGGCGGACAGAAAGTCGACATCGAGAAGGCCGGCCGTCAGGCCGCCAGCGAGGGCGACCGCCAGCGCCGCGGACAGGGCGGAGGCAACCAGGGCCAGAACTCGCAGAACCAGCGTCCGCCCCGCAATCAGGGCGGAAAGAAGCGCCAGGCCGCGCCTGTGGTGCCCGAGGTAAGCGAGGAGGACGTATCGAAGCAGGTAAAGGAGACCCTCGCACGCCTCACCAGCAAGGACAAGGGCCTCAAGAAGGGCGCCAAGTGGCGTAAGGAGAAGCGCGACGCCAACGCCGCCCGCGCAGAGCAGGCCCACCTGGCCGAGGAGGCCGAAAGCCGCACACTGAAGCTCACCGAATTCGTGACCGCCAACGACCTCGCCATCATGATGGACGTGCCCATCAACCAGGTCATCGCCACCTGCATGAACATCGGCGTGATGGTGAGCATCAACCAGCGTCTCGACGCCGAGACCATCAACATCGTGGCCGAAGAATTCGGCTTCACCACCGAATACGTCTCCACCGAGGTAGCCAACGCCATACATCAGGAAGAAGACTCCGAGGACGAACTGGAGGCACGTCCGCCCATCGTCACCGTCATGGGCCACGTCGACCACGGCAAGACCTCGCTGCTCGACTATATCCGCAAAGCCAACGTCATCGCGGGCGAGGCCGGCGGTATCACGCAGCACATCGGCTCGTACAGCGTCAAGCTGCCCGACGGACGTCACATCACCTTCCTCGACACCCCGGGCCACGAGGCCTTCACCGCCATGCGTGCCCGCGGCGCCAAGGTGACCGACATCTGTATCATCATCGTCGCCGCCGACGACAGCGTCATGCCCCAGACCGTCGAGGCAATCAACCACGCCTCGGCCGCCGGTGTGCCCATCGTCTTCGCCATCAACAAGATAGATAAGCCGCACGCCAACCCCGACAAAATCAAGGAGGAGCTGGCCGCAATGAACTACCTCGTGGAGGAATGGGGCGGCAAGTACCAGTCGCAGGACATCTCCGCAAAGAAAGGCATCGGCGTGGACGAGCTCATGGAGAAAGTGCTCCTCGAGGCCGAGATGCTCGACCTCAAGGCCAATCCCAACCGCCGCGCCACCGGCGCCATCATCGAGTCGTCGCTCGACAAGGGCCGCGGCTACGTGGCCAACGTCCTGGTGCAGAACGGCACTCTGCGCGTAGGCGACATCGTGCTCGCCGGCAACCACTTCGGCAAGATCAAGGCCATGTTCAACGAGCGCAACCAGCGCATCCGCGAGGCCGGTCCCGCCACTCCCGCCCTCATTCTGGGCCTGAACGGCGCGCCCACCGCCGGCGATACCTTCAACGTCATGGAGACGGAGCAGGAAGCACGCGAGATCGCCACCAAGCGCGAGCAGCTCCAGCGCGAGCAGGGCATCCGCACCACCAAGATTCTCACCCTTGAGGACATCGGCCGCCGTCGCGCCATCGGCAACTTCCAGGAGCTCAACATCATCGTCAAGGGCGACGTCGACGGCTCCATCGAGGCTCTCAGCGACTCGCTCATCAAGCTCTCCACCGAGGAGATTCAGGTCAACGTGCTCCACAAGGCCGTCGGCGAGATTTCCGAGAGCGATGTCACCCTGGCCGCCGCCTCGGACGCCGTCATCATCGGCTTCCAGGTGCGTCCCTCCCAGGCCGCACGCCGTGTGGCCGAGCGCGACGGAGTGCAGATCCGCCTCTACTCCGTCATCTACGACGCCATAGAGGAAGTCAAGGACGCCATGCAGGGCATGCTCGCACCCGAGCTCAAGGAAGAAATCACCGGCACCGCCGAGGTGCTCGAGACCTACCACATCAGCAAGGTCGGCACCATCGCCGGCGCAATGGTGCGCGAGGGCAAGATCAAGCGCACAGCCAAGGCCCGCGTCATCCGCGAGGGCATCGTGCGCTACACCGGCACCTTCGGCTCGCTCAAGCGCTTCAAGGACGACGTCAAGGAAGTGGCCGCCGGCTACGACTGCGGCCTCTCCATCGCCGGCTTCAACGACGTCAAGGTCGGCGACATCATCGAAAGCTTCGAAGAAGTGGAAGTGGCGCGCAATCTCTGATGCGCATCCACATCAACATAGGCTCAAACCAAGGCGACCGCCGGGCCCTCATAGGGCAGGCGGTCGCCTTGATTGCTTCCGCGTGGCCCGATGCACATATGAGCTGCTCCAGCCCCGTCGAGTCCGAGCCCTGGGGCTACGAGTCGCCGCACCGTTTCCTTAACCTCGGCGTGATGCTCAACACCGACGCGCCCTGCGAGCCGCACGACGTGCTCCGACGTCTACTCGCCATAGAGCGCCGCGTAGGCGGAGGCTCTCCCCACCGCGATGCCGACGGAGCCTACTGCGACCGACCCGTCGACATCGACCTTATCGCCGTCGACCGTCTCTGCCTCTCCACCCCCGACCTCACCCTGCCCCATCCCCGCGCCCGCCTCCGCCCCTTCGTCATGCACCCCCTGCGCGAGCTCGACCCCCTCACCGCCTCCTGGCTGGAAAGCTTATAGCTTGAGAGTGTATAGTTGATGGAATATAGGTAAGAGGAGGCGTGGAACGTCCGACCTGTCCGACTCGTCCGACCAGACAAGTGGCCTGGAGACAATATACTGGAGCCCGCGGACTTCCTATCTCGTATGCAACAGAAAAAAATATTGTTGTCCGGTAAAACATCATAAGATACAATATATTAGGTATTAACCTCCGTACAAGCCCTATTCATCGGTGATTACCCGCCGAATGGCGGGTAAAATCCGGTTAGCCGCGGATTTAGGCGCAACGCGCCGTATCCGCGGTAAGCTCAGTAAAGGGCATCAACCTGCCGCATGGCGGGTTGCACGACTTACGGCCGCGCTCCTTCTGAAAATCTGATAATAAACCCGGACGCTGTGCAACCCGCCATCCGGCAGGTTGATGCGTTTGTCACGCCTCTTCCGCGAGTATGTCGCTCCCTGTGGTCGCTCCTTAACTCGCAGCTAACCACATTCAACCCGCGACGAGCGCGGGTTGCTCCCGTTTTATCGGACAGCAATAATAAAAATTCTGTTATTTTTGTTGTTTTCTGTATTTTATGTATCGATAACGCCCTCAGGCCCGCTACAATAAAAAACTTCTGTTTCTTCTGACCTTATGTCCCTGTATCTCGTTATCTGAAGTAACTTCCCCCTCCTACCTATCCCCTATCAACTATTAACTCAAAGAAAGAAAGCGCGGGACGCACGCATCCGTGACTAACCGCGTGTGGAGCGCAGCGTGAAGTAATTGAGTTTTTGTATGATTAATATTTTTCTGACAGGTTGGCATTTAAAATTTTGTAAAGACAAAAATAGTTTTTATATTTGTGACGTCATTCCGGATTGACACGACATATTAATAAAAGGGAGCGTTTTGCTTTTCTTGCAATTGAAAACCTGAGAAATTTTCTAAGTACGCAAGAGTTAACAAGACGGTTCTCACGCTATAGCGTGGGCTACTGCTTTGTATCTTTGCGTACGGGTTTTCTCAGGACCTTCAATTGGAGATACAGTAGATTCAGTCCACGTTTTCTTTATCTATGAACACAGGTCGACAGGACTGTAAGACCATGAAAATACAGAAAGCATATGAAAAGATTGCTTTACATTGCTCTGATCTGTTCGACCCTGTGCAGTATGGCTTCGCCGGCCGCATATGCCGCAGAGAGCAAGTCGCAAACCGGATAGACGTATATCTACAAACGGGCAAAAAGTACGTTGACGAAGCCTGCGCACACTGCAACGGTACGAGAAGCGTGAGAGTGATCTGCATGCAGTGTCACAGAACAGGCACCGTACAGAAGTAACGCATGTGAATCCATCATTTGCAGGCCTGCATCGGAAATATGCAGATATGGAAATGATGGCGAATCATCACTCGCAAAACAACAACAAACATAAAACTACGAAGACACAAAATGAAAAAGTTTATTATCACACTGCTTGTCCTTTTGGGGGCAGCGATACTCACTCCTGAGGTGAAAGCGGAACCGGTGGCATCGCAGGACGGCCCTACGTGTGTGACCGTAGGTAATGTCTCAATCACGGTAACTGAAAGGGAAGCACCATCAATAAGTGAAGTATCCATCACCAATTATAACCGGTACAGAGTAACCGTATCCTGGTCGGTATGGGGTACCGATGCTAACGGGAACAGCAGAAAAGTCGCCGGTGGCACCAATAGTGTGTCGGCCGCAGACAATCAAGGATACGGTGCTTCAAGCAGATCCTTCACATGTCCAAAGGGCATAACCGGCCTATGGGTGGAATCAAGTGTGCAGAGATGTAATTAACAGGTGATCAAGCGCTTTCTCGTTGATCGCCTATAGGCAGGAGAAAGCGTGGACGGAAAGAAAGACATAAAGTCAGGAGAAACAAAAGAGTTAGCCAATAAAAAACTTCTGTCCCTTCTGACCTTATGTCTCTCTGTATCTCGTTATCTGAAGTAACTTCCCCCTCTTACCTATCCCCTCTCAACTATAAACTAATCGTATAGGAAGCATAGACCGTGCAACGGCCGCCGAGGCCCGCCTTCTGAGAGTCGAGACCCGCGTTGAGAATGCGGCCGGCGTCCTCGCACGACGTGCCGATGTCGAGCCAGGAGCACGAGTCGCTGTAAGCATCGGCAATGGCCGCATAGAGCGCCGGAAGCATGCGCAGGCGCCGGCCTTCGTCGCCGGCGGCGGTGTACTGCGCGTGCACCACGGGGCCGCAGCGGTAGGTGAGCACGCCGGCCAGCAGGGCGCCGTCGAGCGAGGCCGTGTGCAGGCGTATGTTGTCCGGGAAACGGCTGCGCAGCAGCAGCATTTCGTCGAGGGTATGCACCGGCGTGGCGTCGTGGTGCTCGCGGAGCACATCCTCCAGGAGCGCCCAGAAGCCGGCATAATCCTCCGACTCGCCGAACACGGCGCCGCTGCGCCGCGCACGGTTGATGGCGTTCTTCGTGCCGTGGTCCAGGAGGCGCGGCAGGCGCAGGTCCACGGTAGAGGACGGCATCACGCGGTCCTGCACGGCTCCGAAGCGCCACAGCGCGTAAAGGTCGTCCTCGGCCGGATAGCGGTGGTAGATGTGCGGCACGGGGCGGTAGACGAGCCGCCGGAAGCCCTCCGTACGCAACGCCGCGAGGCTCTCCTCGAAGAGCCGCAGCATCGTGGAAGCCGTGAAGTGGCGCGGTGGCGTTATCCAGCCGCCGTAGGTGAGGCCGCGGTGGCTCACGAGCGTGTCGCCCTCCTCGTTGGCCGGCAGCAGGGCCAGCGGCGCGCCGTCGTCGTCAAGGGCCACGAGCGAATGGTCGGCGAAGCGGTCGGCATGGTAGTCCATGTATGCGCGCTCATGCAGGAAGGTGCCGTTGCGCGAGGCGCGCACGAACTCGTCCCACGTCTGCCGCATGGCCGGTGTGTAGCGCTCTATCCTCATCCCTCAAATTCGCTTATACCCTCGCGCAGCACCTCGGGAGAGGAGCTGTCCGAAAGGTCGACTATGGTGGAGCCCACAGTGCCTCCCGCGCCGCCGTCCAGCAGCACGTCGGCCTGCGAGGCGTAGTGCATGGCTATGCTCTCGGGCTCGGCCAGCTCGTCGGGGTCGTCGACCACAGCCGAGCCGCACAGCAGCGGACCTCCCAGGGCCTCGGCCAGGGCGCGCGCGGCATCGCAGTCGGGCACTCGCAGGCCTATGGTGCGGCGGTTCTTGAACGATTTCGGCAGCCGCAGGGCGGCGGGCAGCACGAAGGTGAACGGGCCGGGCAGATAGTGGCGCAGGGTGCGGAACGCAGCGTTGTCTATGCGCACGTATTCCGCCGCCTGGCTCAGGTCGGCGCACAGCAGCGAGAGCTGCTGCTCGGCAGGGTCTATGCCCTTGATGCGGCAGAGGCGCTCGATGGCGCGGTGGTTGCGGGCGTCGACGCCGAGGGCGTAGATCGTGTCGGTGGGGAACACCACCACGCCGCCGTCGCGCAGCGTTTCGGCAGCCTCGGCTATGTGGCGCTCGTTGTAGGCTTTCAGTATTTTCATGGCCGGTAGGAGCTTATTCTGATGTCTGTGGCGCCGGCATACTCCGTGAGCAGGCGGCGCATAAGGCTCTCGAAGTCATCCGGAGCCATCTCCGAGGGGCCGTAGAGGTTGACCGTCATCAGCAGGCGCGAGGTGTCGTCCGAGAGCTTCGTGCGCTCGTTGTCGCTGGTCGGTGTGCCGAATCCGCCCGTGGCATCGCGCCACACGGGCAGCCCCTCGATGTTGAGCATGCCGCGGCCTATGGCCTCGTAGGGCTCTCCGGCCTCGCCGCGCCCCAGCCGGATGGAGTTGCCCGCAATGGCGTCGGCGTCGAAGGCGCCGATGCTGTGGCCCGAGAGCAGCGAGAGCAGGTTCACGAGATCCACCAGCGCCGTGGTGCGGTACAGTTCCAGCCCCTTAACGGCGCGGCGGCACAGCGCCTCGGCCGAGGGGCGGTAGCGGTTGGGCTCCTTGCCCAGCGCCTTGTAGGCGGCGCGCGTGGCCGCTATGGCCGGACGCTTGTTCACGGCCTCCATCGGCAGCGCGCCTATGCGGGCGCAGGCCTGCTGTATCTCCTCCCAGAGGGCGTCGCCGGTGGGGCCGTTGTGCACGTCGGCCTCCACTATGAGCACCTGCAGGGCCGGGGCCGCAGCGCGTATTTCGTCAGAAAAAGAAATATTCATTGTCACGCTTCTTGTTTGAGCAGTCGTAGGGTGGCGTCGCGGTCGGCGGCGAGGCGGCGCGTCAGCTCGCCGAGCGAGCCGAATCGGCATTCGTCGCGCAGGCGGTCGGCGAAGAGCAGCGTCAGGCGTTCGCCGTAGATGTCGCCCGACATGCCTATGAGGTGTGCCTCGACGCTTATCTGCGCCGGCGTGTCGCCCTCCACGGTGGGCCGCACGCCTATGTTTACCATCGCGGGATACACGCTGCCGCCCACGGATGCCTTGCAGGCGTAGACGCCGCGCGCTGGCAGCAGCTTCATGGGGTCCACCTCCACATTGGCCGTCGGGAAGCCCAGACGGCGCCCCAGGCGGCGGCCGGACACCACGGTGCCCGCGAGGCTGTACTCGCGGCCGAGCAGCGAGGCAGCGCCGCGGACGTCGCCGGCGCACACAAGGCGCCGCACCGCCGTGCTGGACACAGTGTCGCTTCCGGCCACAAGCGGCGGCACATGCACCACGCCCACGCCCAGCTCGCGGCCCAGCTCGTCGTAGGCCCCGCGCTCGCGCGGACCGTCGCAGCCGAAGCGGTTGTCGTAGCCCATCACCATGACGCCCACGCCGAGGCGGTCGCGCAGGCCGGCGAGGAAGTCGCGCGCCGACTCCCGGCGCATGGCTCCGAAGTCGAGCATATGCACCTCGGCGCCGGGCAGGAAGCGATGTATCAGCGCCTCTTTCTCCGCGGCGAGGGTGAGCAGCCGCGGTGCCTCGGCCGGACGCAGCAACGACACGGGATGCTGCGCGAAGCTCAGTATCACCGGGTGGCCGCCGAGGCTGCGCGCCTGGCGGTCGACAGTGGCAAGTATATCAAGATGGCCGCGATGCACACCGTCGAACATGCCTACCGCAGCCGCGTTGCGCATCTCTCCCGTCATAGGCCGGCTTCTTTGAGAATATCAGTAAACTCACGCCCGGGAGGCACCTGCAGGGCATGGAAGCCCAGCCCGCGGGCGGCCTCCACGTTGGCGGCGCTGTCGTCGAGAAACACCGTCTCGTCCGGCCTGATGCCGAAGCGGCGCGCCGCGTAGTCGAAGATAGCGGCGCCGGGCTTCAGCGCACGCGCCTCGAACGACGTGGCTATGCCGTCGAAATAGTCCTCGCGGCACCGCCCCTCGCCCATGAACGACGTGCGTATGCGCATATCCCACATTATGGCGTTGGTGTTGCTCAGCAGATACACTCCGTAGCGCTGCCGCAGCTCGCGCAGAGCCGCCAGGCGACGCACGGGAATGCCGACGAGGAAAGCGTCGAACGCACGGTCTATGCGGTCGTCCGTCGCTACGGGGCCTATGATGGCGCGCAGCTGCTCATGAAACTCGGCAGGCGTAATCAGCCCTTCCTCCAGTGCGCCGAAAGGACCGGTCTGTCCATAATCGCCGAGAAACTTTTCGGGTTCCTTCATGCCCAGCCTGCGGAACGAGCGCACCGAGCGCTCGCGGTCGATGTCCATGATGACACCCCCCAGGTCGAACATCAGATTCTTGATTCCAGCCATAGTGTAGGTTTTTGTCTGCAAATTTACGCACTTTCGGCCGTTTATGCAAGCGATAGCCTGATAGCGTTATCGATACAAAGTTAGTACGCCCGGCGAGAAACATAACGACAAAAGGTCATAAGCACCAGAAGTGTGTTATCGAAACAAAAATACAGAGATGACAAAAATAACATATTTATATTTTTTGTTGCTTATGACCTTTTGTCTTTTTGTTTCTCGTCAAGCGTACTAAGCCATCTCGCCAGCCATGCAAAGCCGCCATCAAGTCCTCGAAGAGGACGTGTCTGTGGTTAACCCCATGATAAGCAGCGCATTGCGCGCTGCGTTCATGGGGTAGGAATCCCCCCACCGATACGGCAAGCTCGGAGAGCTTGCGTCCGTGAATTCGTCTACATCTCCAGGCGTACTAACCTCAATAATTTCAGTATGTTATTTTTGTGATTTGTGTGTTTTTGTTTCGATAACGCCCGATATAATAAAAAACTTCTGTCCCTCTGTATCTCTCCAGGCGTGTAAATCAAGTCCTCGAAGAGGACGCGTCTGTCGTTAACCCCATGATAAGCAGTGTTTTGCGCTGCGTTCATGGGGAGAGGAGAGCTTGCGTCCGTGAAGTCAATCAGCTAAGGGCGAAATCGTTCCACTCCCACCCGTTTTCGGCAAACATCTCACGAAGTTCATCCTCAAAAGGCATCCTCATGTGATGTTTCTCCTGGTTCTTTATGTATTCAATAACCGTCTGCTTGTCTGCGACTGATTTGGAAGCGGCAAAATACTCCTTGGCCCACTTGTCGAAGTTCGGATACTCTCCGCAGCTTTTCATCCATCGGCTCGACTCCCGCTTTATGTCCGCTACGAGTTGGGATAGCGCGACTGTGGGATGTATATCCACAAAGATGTGTATATGGTTGGACATCCCGTTAATCCGCAAGAGCCGACAACCTTTCTTGTCGATGAGCGACCATATGTATCTGAATAATTCCTCACGGCGGGAGAGAGGTATTGTGTTGGCCCGATTATATGTACAGAATACGATGTGAAATAAGTTCGTGGTGTTACTCATGGCTCTGCGTTTGGCACAAAGATACAAATAATAATGGAGATGTTGGCGAAGTCCACAGACGCAAGCTCCCCGAGCTTGCCGTATCGGGAGATGTCCCCACCCCATGAACGCAGCGCATTGCGCTGCTTATCATGGGGTTAACCACAGATGCGTCCTCTTCGAGGACTTACTGGCGACTAACTCCTGCCGCCCACGCCAACTAAAATTTTAATTCTGTTATTTTTGATATTTCTGTATTTTTGTTTCGATAATACCATTCTGTCCCTTATGACCTTTTGTCGTTATGTGTCTCTCCAGGCGCACTAACTTTCCCTCTTACCTATACACTCTCAACTATAAACTATTAAACAAAAAACCGCATCGCCGGACACTCACGTGCTCGGCGATGCTTTTCAATAAACAACATTCTTAACCCTTTCGGGCAAGATTTTTCTTTCAGAGTTGATAGTTTATAGGGGATAGGTAAGAGGGGGCGTCTGACGAGTCCGACACGTCTGACAGGTCCGACAACCTGCGGGCGCGGTGCGCCCGCACCCTCTTACCTCTAAACTATCTATAAACTAAACATCAGAAGCGCACCTTCACGGCCTTGCCGCCCTGACGCTTGATATAGAGCTGACCGGCCTCGGGCTGAGCCACGCGCAGGCCCTGCAGGTTGAAGTACTCTGCCTCGCCTTCGCCCTCAACCACGACATCTTCGATGCCGGTGGTGGTAATGTCTTTAGCCTCTATTGTATTGTTGAAGAGTTCGGTGCCGTCGTTGAGGGTGGCACGTACAGTGACGTTGGGAGTGGTTGCACCCTTCAGACTCTCGTGGGTAGCCTTCATCTCTTTGGTGAAAACTGTGGACTGGGCATTTGCACGGGCGGGAGCTGCGCTTGCTTCGGGTACCACTTCCTTAAATTCAAGGGTATGGCCCTCAGCGGTGATTACAACGTTGACTTTGTGCTTCTCGGCTACAAAGTTGGCTACATTGAATGTGTACTTCACAGTCAGCACACCGGCAGATGTGCCATGCTTGACGATGATTTCAGGCTCGCCGTCAAGAACGGGATCGGGAAGCATATACTCAATGGGATAGATCTGGCGAACCATGTCCGTATTATCATTCAGTTTAAACAGATTCACTACACCAATAACATCATAAGTACCGGCATCTTCCGATTCGATTTTGAACTTATTGTAGAATGCACCCTCTGTTCCGTTCTGTGTGCCGGTGAAATTGAGTGCTGCACCTGTTGCATCCGACCCAGGGGTAGCAGTCGCAAATTCAACGCCTTTGATGAGAACGACCTCATTTACCATCTCGTCGGTGATTTCAGCGAGTGTGTAGGTTTTGGGTGTAAACTCGGCGGTGCCATCAATAGTCGGGTCGCTTACAGGGATGATTTCGGGAAGAACTGTCTGGTAGACGGTCAGTTTGCCCACCCAACCGGCTTTCAGAACCTGACCGGCTTCGGCGAGGTTTTCAGATGCTCCATTTTTGAATATCAGGCCGAAATTCTCGCCGTCGGTGACGTAGGTATTGAATGCGTTGGCGTAGGTCACAGTCATGTCGAAGTTGATGACAATTTCGGCTTTGTCGCCGAGTTCCTTGCCCATTGCGATGAACTCAGCAAGGCTGTTTGCGCGGTTCACCTTGACAACGTTGAGCGTATAAGAAGCCTCGCCGGCCTTATATTCGTCGGTGGGTTCGGATTTGGCGGTAATCTTTACCGTGCCGGCAGCAAGAGGTGTAACCACGCCTGTTGCAGCATCAACGGTGGCAATTTCAGGATTTTCAGAGCTGTAGACTACTGCCAGATTGTAGGGGTTGGTCAGCTGAGCTGCACTGAACTCCACGCCAACTTCTGCATCATAGGCTGTCTTGTCGAACGACAGTTCGGCATCCTTGAGGTTGGGATTTTCAACCGTTACTTTGAATGTTTTGTTGCCGGCTTTCCATGCCTCGCTTTCGCCCCATGTGGCGGTGATGTCAGCCGAGCCGATGCCTACGGCATAGATGACGTTTTCCTCAACATATGCTACTTCCTCATTGGTGGAGGAGTATGAGATGGTGGGAGCATCAGCAGGGAGATTCAGTTCTACCATATCGTCAAAATCCACCGTACGGTCAGTGAAGCCATCGAAAGTGAATTCTTTAGGACCGACTGCGTCGGAGTATTCTACGGTGATGGAGCATATCTTAAGTCCAGCGTTTTTGCCCTTTCCTACAGCCGTTGTATTATTAGTAAAGATAATCTCTATTTCACCTGTTGTGTTGGGAGTCCATTCAAGATCTACAGCACTTGCGTTACCTGTGATTGCATCTGTTTTTGTATTAGTAAATGTGCCTACCTTTGCTGTAGCGTTATAGCTACAATTGCTGTTTGCTCCACCGTTTACTTTTACGGTTACTTTGGTGATAGTTTTATCGCTATAATTTTCTCCAGAGTATAAGGTGATGCTTTTTGCAGGATGTGCAGCTGCACCTATGAGGATACCAGCAGGGGATGTTCCATCATTGCTTATGTTGGGGTTATTGCTACTATCAATAGCCTCAATAAGCATTTGCCAAGTTTGTTTTTCTGTTCCCGTTCCAAAGGATATGTCTGATTTGGTACCGACTGTGACATTAGAAAAGTCATGGTTCGTGTATGCGCCCTTAGTCACGGTGTAGCTCCAAGTTTCAGCATGTGCTGCCAGCCCGAGGGTGAAGAGCAGCAGGAGAGTGAGTAGAAGTTTTTTCATAAGTAAATGTGGTTTATGATTGGTTAGTGTATGTGCATGAAAAAGCACGCTCCGGCTGTGCGGAGCGCACAATCGGAGCGTGTGATATGGCATTCCTCTACCGCAGTAGAGTGAAATTGGCTGCTAATCAGTGAATTAAATGGGGGGGGGTAAACGCAGGCACTGCCGGGCGATAAGCCGCGGTGAAGTGTTTATTATAGTCCTGTCGTTTCATGCCGCAAAGTTAGGGCTTTATTTTCATATCTGCAAATTTTTTAGTTGCCCTGGTCGCCACGGGAGCAAGAAAGACATAAGGTCATAAGCAACAAAAAATATAAATATGTTATTTCTGTCATCTCTGTATTTTTGTTTCGATAACGCCCTCTGTCATTCATTCAAAAACAACACAGGACTTACCATACATGGCAGTCGAATCCCGTGGAATACGGCTATAACGAGAGCTTCATTTCAGAATAGATGCCGTCAATCATCGTTTGAGGCACCCCGCATTCTTTCGCCATTGACGGCCACCGAGATACAGTCTCGCTAATCATATCGATAATGCCCGCAGCATCTTTTATGTTGTTTCTCCGGGCGAGTTCGAGCATGTCTGTGCGTGTGATATTATCCGTCTTCCCGTTGACAGACATCTGATGCCGGGCTGTCCAGCCACCTTTGGGATTATAGGCATAACCCATATCATACGCCGGCGAAAGCCGCCATTTTCCGGTTCTGTCCATCAGAAAAGAGATATTTTTCGTATGGTCATCCTGATTGCGGACCACCACATTGAACACCATTCGCCGAAACATCTCCTGTGCTTGTGAGTATGGTAGCCGCAATGCTCGCATTATATTGAAGGCCTGCTCATAGGAGTATGCTCCCGGCATACGGTAATCATAATGCGCAATTCCGCATAGAGTCTGCATATGGACTTTTTCACCGTTCTCACGGTCGAAACGCTTTGTCAGGAAATGTGCCCGCCCGTTCTCCTCTATAAGATTGCATTCCGACATTTCGATGCCACATTCCTTCACGAGCTTCGAAAACGAATACTCAAGTCGGCCGTAATTCTGTGTTTCCCGGAAACCGGCTTCTGCCGTCACACCGTCAAGTTTTATCAGATAATATCCGAATCCTTCCGGAGCGTCGATCTGGCCGGAGCGAACCTCCCCGGTCTGTCTGTTGTACGCTATTATCGCCTTGGCTCTCTGTCCTCCGGCAGAGGTGCCGAGGCGTACTATTTCAGCTATTGCCGCCTTCTTGTCCTCCGCAAGATTGGCACCAAATTCTTCTTTCTCAGCCAATGCCTCACTTGCCACTTCCACCAGGGAATCGAGTTCTATTGCCACATCCCGCCCATAAGGAGAAGCCATCGCCGGCTCGAATTCCAGCGCCCCCATGCATCGCTTTCCAAGAAAGCAAAGGGTCTCGACAGCGTTGCCGCTGGTACGTCCCGTCAGAGCAAGCCATCGGGCGAACAACGCACGTCCGTAAGTGTCGGGCAATGAATCGGCAAGCATGCCCGGCAGCCCCTTGAATGTCTCCCGGCCTATGTCAGAAAAAGAATATACCCTGCCCTCTCTTACCGGCATAAGGATTGGGGATGGTTCAATTCCACCGTCGATGAAGGTGTCGGCATATTCAAAGAACGCCCGTTGAAGACTATTGTCCCACCGGACGGAGCCGACAGGACGTCCATAAAGATTTACCCGCGCAATATCTACCATTCCGGTTCCTCCATATTTTTCTGCCCATCCGTATTCTTTCGGGATGCAGCGCGCTTGCGACGTCTTCTTTTTGCGGCTTCCACAAACTCGTAATACTCATTCGGGCTCATTTCCTCCTCTTTAAGTAATGGAGCAAAAATATCCAGTTCACCCAATATGCGCAGAGTCCGCATAAGCGAATCGAAGGAGCGAATTTCTCCCTCCTCGATTCGTTTCAGGGTGGATACAGATATTTGCGCCTGCTCCGCAAGCGACATCTGCGTGATGTTCTGCCGCAGCCTCAGCTGCCGTATCTTTCGGCCTATCCGCCGACATATCTCGGCATCCGCGAGCATATAGATATTATCCTCCATTGTTCTATTTTGAGCTATTATGCCGCAAATATACTAATAATATCTCAATTTTCAGCTATTGCAACGGAATAACTCCGGGCTCACCATACGTGGCGGTCGAACAGGGATTTCGAGCCGTCGGGGAAGACGTAGAGGTAGCGGCCGCCGGCCTTGTCGTACTCCAGCGTACCTTCTCCGAGGATATACATCGCCAGCCTGACTATAAGGCAGACAATGATGATGGTGAGCACGACCACAGACACCACCGACACGACGAAAATCAGCGGCAGCGTGCCGACGACGTAGAGGGGAACGCCTATAAGCAGCGGCCTCACGTCGCGCGCGATGCACGAGGACAGCAGCATGAGCACCGGAGGCACGGCGTAGAGCACCGCCGTGCCGGCCCACCACCACCATTCGGGCCGGTCGTTGAATACGCGCGTCACGAAATAGCCCAACAGGCCGACCACCGTCCCCCACACGAAGAAACTCGTCCACGACGACTTGAAGCCCTTGCGGGTGCGGTACTCGATGCTGTTCAGCAGCTTGACAAGGAGATTGAACTGCGCCTGCACCACTATTATCATCGCCACAAGAATGGCCGCGCAGCGCCACACGGAATGGATGTCGGGACTGAAAAAAGACAGCGGCTCCTCCGACGAGAGGATGTACAACGCCTGGCTGACCGACCCCGCCACAAAGCAACCCAGCACCGACCAGAATATCCAGTCGGTGATGTATTCGTCGCTTTCATCGGAAATGAAGTTCAGAACGAAGCACGCCGCGAAAAGGCCGAGGGACAGCCAGAACCACACATCGGGGTTGCCGGCGCGACCGCGCAGGAGGCCTATGTCGGGGATGCGCTCCATGATGCGGTTGGTGGAGAACTGCCACCAAAACTCTTCGGGGGTAACTGTGGTGTAATGCTGGCCGGGGCCGGGACGCACTTCGGCCTCGCTGACCGGCTCGGCGGCCGGTGCATTCGTCCCGGCGTCCGACACAACGAACGAGCAGAGCAGCAGCGGCAGCAGGAGGAGGAGTCGGTATATAGACATGGGTTTATTGATTTATTCTGCAAATATATGAATATTTTCGCTTCATCCACAGACATATACAAAAAAAAGAATGAGAAACAGCGGCCCGAAGGCGTTGCAATTTCTCATTCTCCTCTCTCCTCTGGCGGTGCGGACGGGACTCGAACCCGCGACCTCCGGCGTGACAGGCCGGCATTCTAACCAGCTGAACTACCGCACCGTTTAGCATTAGCCTCGCTTGGCTCTCGGTGGAGAGGCAATAGCTTTGTCGCTTTTGCGAGTGCAAAGTTAAGGCGAGTTTTTCATTCCTGCAAATTTTTTCGCCACAATTTTAAAAAATTTATTACAATACGACTAATATCCCAATATATTTGGCAATATTTCTCCTCAGTCCTATACTCAGTCCGGGAAAAGGTCTCAACAAAAAGCGAATTATATTTGCTACTATGCCCGACTTATCCGTATATTTGCACATATGAAACGCATTATGCTCCCGGCAGCCATCGCGCTCGCCCCGTACCTGTGTTGCAATGCCGTCGCCACGGATTCGGTTCAGGTCTATCTCTACACCGACTCAATCACAGCAGGCCATGACGGGCTGCACTGGGCATGGCAGGACGACACCGGCACGTGGCACAACGACGTGGCCTGGCAGAAGCTCGTCAGCAGCGACTACGGCGCCTGGGGCTCGCAGAAGCGAATGATAAAGCCCTACGTGGAGCGCGGAGCCGACGGCACATGGCACGCCGTATGGAGCGTCAACAGCCGCGACTCGGTAGTGGCCTACGCGTCCTCGCCCGACCTGATACACTGGAAGCCGCAGCAGTACATAGCCACGGCGGCCACATGCGCCGACCCCGCGCTGTACTGCGACACGGCCACCGGAGTATGGCACATCACCTGGACCGACGCAGCCGGACGAGCCATGCAGCTCACCACCACCGATTTCCGCCACTACACCCGTCCCGAGCCGTGCGACGGCACTCAGCCCCGGGGGCAGCGGCAATGCGTGCCGCAGGTGCTCAGGACATCCACCGGATGCACCCGGCGCATACCACGCGCCGAGCTGGACGCCCTCCTCGCCAACGCCGCGCGCGAGCAGCGCGAGTACGCCCTCAGCTGCGAGAACGAGGCAAGCGACGCCGAGCGATTCGCCGGACTGCCTACCGTCAACGCATCCCTTTCCATCGACCGCGGCGCGGCCTACGACATCTCGCCCATGCTCATGGGCATCTTCTTCGAGGACATCAGCCACGCCGCCGACGGCGGCCTCTACGCCGAGCTGATTCAGAACCGCGATTTTGAGTACAGCCCCGACGAGAAGCCGGAGACGCCCGGATGGGGTCCCTCCTACGCATGGAAGACCACCGGCACGCTGACGATGACTATCGACACCGTGGCGCCCATACACCCCAACAACCCGCACTACGCCACTATCCGGGGCAGCGGAACGCTGCGCAATCCCGGCTTCGACGGCATAGCCGTGCGCGCCGGCGAGCGCTACGACCTGTCAATGTTCGCACGCGCACGCGGCAAGAAGGCCGTGCGCCTGCACGTGGAGCTGATCGCGCAGAACGGCACGCGCCTGGCGGAGGCCACCCTGCGCGCACGCCCCGGCGACTGGCAGAAACTGCACGCCGTCTTGAGCCCGAAGGTCAACTGCCTGGACGGCTGGCTGCTCATAGAGCCCATGGGCGACGGCGCCGCCGACCTCGACATGGTGTCGCTCTTCCCCGTGGCGACGTTCCGCGACCGTCCCAACGGCCTGCGGCGCGACCTGGCCGAGTACATCGCGGCCCTGCGGCCGCGCTTCGTGCGCTTCCCCGGCGGCTGCGTGGCCCACGGCGACGGCCTCGGCAACATCTACCGCTGGAAGAACACCATAGGGCCGCTGGAGGCCCGCGTGCCGCAGCGCAACATCTGGGGATACCACCAGACGGCCGGCCTCGGCTTCCACGAGTATTTCCAGTTCTGCGAGGACCTCGGCGCCGAGCCCGTGCCGGTGGTCGCCGCAGGCGTGCCGTGCCAGAACTCGTCGCGCGGCGGCGCCGGCCAGCAGGGAGGCATACCCATGGAGCAGATGCCCCAGTACGTGCAGGACGTGCTCGACCTCGTGGAGTATGCCAACGGCGACGCCACGTCCACCGAGTGGGGACGCCGCCGAGCCGCCAACGGCCACCCGCAGCCCTTCCGTCTGAAATACATCGGCGTGGGCAACGAGGACCTGATCTCCGTAGTGTTCGAAGAACGCTTCAAGATGATTCACGACGCCCTGCGCAGCAAGTATCCCGACATCACCGTCATAGGCACCGTCGGCCCCTTCCACAGCGGCAGCGACTACGACGAAGGCTGGCGCTTCGCCCGGCAGGAAGGCGTAGCCATGGTCGACGAGCACTACTACGAACAGCCGGGATGGTTCATCAACAACCGGCACTTCTACGACGGCTACGACCGCCGCGGACCCCGTGTCTACCTCGGCGAATACGCATCGAAAAGCAACGGCCTCTACAACGCCCTGGCGGAGGCGGCATACCTCTGCGACGTGGAGCGCAACGGCGACGTGGTAGCCATGACGTCCTACGCCCCGCTGCTCGCCCGCATAGGCGCCACCAACTGGAACCCCGACCTCATATACTTCTCGGGGTGGGACGTATACCCCACGCCCAACTACGCCGTGCAGCGCCTCTTCGGAGAAAACAGCGGCACCCGCTACATCCCGGCCGGACTCTCCGTCGAGAGCGACGACGAGGGCGTGAAGGCCCGCATCGCCGCATCGGTGGTAGAGGCCGACAACGGCGACATAATCATAAAACTGGTGAACATCCTGCCCGCGGGCATCCACATCAGCGGTCTGCCTCAGGGCGTGGTACGCTTCAGCCGCCTGGAACCCACGCTCGGCATCGACGAGCAGCAGTTCAGCATCGGCGCCGGAGGCGAGACCATGCTGCCGCCGCGCTCGCTCACCATCTTACGCTACCTGAAATGAGACAGAAACAGCTCTGCTTCGCCACAAGCACACGCGCCGACTGGGGACTCCTCAGCCCCGTGGCACGCGCCATGCGCGACACCTCCGGCACGCAGGTGCGCATCCTCGCCACCAACATGCACCTCATGCCTCAGTACGGCAACAGCGCCGACGAGATACGCGCCGACGGCTTCGACATCGACGCCGCCGTGCCCATGACCCTGCGGGGCGACGGCGAGGCCGCCCGCGTCCGCGCCATGGCCCAGTGCATGGAAGGCACGGCCGACGCCCTCGAGCGCATGCGCCCCGACGCGCTCGTCATACTCGGCGACCGCTACGAGATGCTGGCCGTGGCCTCCGCGGCGGCCGTCATGCGCGTGCCCGTCATCCACATAGCCGGCGGCGAGGTCAGCCAGGGCGCCGTCGACGACGACATCCGCCATGCCATCACCAAGCTCGCCGCCCTCCACCTCACGGCCACCGAGCCCTACCGCCGCCGCGTCATCCAGATGGGCGAAGACCCGGCCCGCGTCATCAACACCGGCGCCATCGGCGTCTGGAACATACTCAACCGCCCCCTGCCCTCGCGCGAGGAACTGGAACGCGACCTCGGCTTCAGCCTACGCGGCCCCCTGGCCGTCGTCACCTACCATCCCGCCACGCTCGGCGACGCCGACCCCGCCCGCTGTTTCGCCGACCTGCTCGACGCCCTCGGCGCCACCCCAGGCCTGCGCTACATCATCACCTACCCCAACAACGACGCCGGAGCCGACGGCATCATCCCTCTCATCCGCAGCCATGCCGACGCCCGGCCGGGACGTGTCCTGGCCGTACCGTCGCTGGGCGCACGCCGCTACCTCGCCGCACTGCGGGACGCGCAGGTCGTCGTAGGCAACTCCAGCAGCGGCATCGTCGAGGTGCCCTCCACCGGCACCGTCACCGTCGACGTAGGCATACGCCAGCAAGGCCGTCTGTGCGGTCCCTCCGTGCTCCACTGCGCCGAGGGCCGCGAAGCCATCGCCGCCGCCATTGCCGAGGCCCTCTCACCCCGCATGCAGGCCATAGCCGCACAGCGCGTCAACCCCTACTACAAGCCTGACACACTCTCCATCATGACATCGGCTATCGCATCCTTCCTCCGTGACACTCCTCCTCACAAGCACTTCTACGACCTGCCGAATGTCTGATGACGCTGCAAAGTTACAACACGAAATACCCCTTTGAATGTAGTTTTTGTCACATTGGCAAAAAAAAATTTTGCACAGAGGGCTAACCGACATATTGGGCGGCCTTTTGGGTCATGTTATGAAAATATTTGTTATCTTTGCAGACAACAAACAAGCAACATAACCCCAGCATCATACACATGAAACGACTCCTGCTCCTTCTCGCGCTTGCTATCGCGCTGTCCTGCAATGTGTCAGCACAGGAAAAGCGCACGGCCGTACAGACCGCCGGCATCGCGTTCTACAACCTTGAGAACCTTTTCGACACCATCCCCAACAATCCCGAGGGACGCGACGTGGAGTACACTCCCGCAGGCTCGAAGCAGTGGGACGGACGCAAGTACCGCAACAAAATCGACAACCTCTCCTACGCCATCTCGCAGTTCACCACGAAGACGACGCCCTACGGCCCCGCCATCATAGGCGTGAGCGAGATCGAGAACCGCAGCGTGCTCGACGACCTCGTGGCGGCTCCCGCCATCCGCGACTGGAAGCTCCAGGTGGTGCACCATGACTCGCCCGATGCCCGCGGCGTGGACGTGGGTCTGCTCTACAATCCGCGCTACTTCCGCCTGGAGAACGTGACGAACCACCGCCTGCACGCCGTGCCCTTCCGCACGCGCGACCAGATGTGCGTCGTAGGCTCGCTGCTGGGCCAGCGCATCGCCGTCATCGTCAACCACTGGCCGTCGCGCCTGGGAGGCCAGGAGCGCTCGGAGCCCAACCGCAAGGCCGCCGCTGCACTGAGCAAGCAGATAGCCGACTCGCTGTGGAGCATAGACCCCGAAATCGGCGTAATCGTGATGGGCGACCTCAACGACGACCCGCAGAACGCCTCGTGCGCCCAGGTGCTGGGCGGAAAGCGCAACATCAAGGACGCCGCGCCCCACGGCTTCTACAATCCCTTCTGGGAGATGCTCGACAAGGGCATCGGCACTCTCGCCTACAAGAGCTCCTGGAACCTCTTCGACCAGATAATCCTCTCCGGCAACCTCGCCACGGCTCCCGAAAACCGCTGGCACTTCATGCGCGCCATAGTCCACAACCACGACTTCCTGAAGGACACCGAGGGCAACCGTGTGGGCTACCCCAAGCGCACATTCTCTGCCGGAAGCTATCTCAACGGCTACTCCGACCACTTCCCCACCGAGGTGCTCCTCGTGCGCAAGGTGGAGAGGAAATAACGTATGCGCAGCCTCCTCGCCCTGTTTCTTGCTTTGCTGATGCTCGCTTCCGCGCCGGCCGCGGAGGCTGCCGGCAAACGCCCGCGCCGCAAGGCGCGCACCGAGCAGAAGGCACCGGCCAAGCCACGCAGCGCCGGCGAGGTGCGCCGCCAGCAGAAGCTGACGGCCGGCGAGATAGAGAAGACGCAGCAGCAGATTAATTCCAACAAACGAGAGACGCGCCGCCAGCTCAACCGCCTGGCGTCGCTCGACGCCGAGATAGGCCGCAGCGAGCAGCAGATGGCCGCCATGGGACGCCGCATCGACTCGCTGGACGCCGGCATCGCGGCCCTGGCCGACAGCGTGGCCCGGTCGGAGACGCAGCTGAAGGCCATGCGCGCCGCCTACGGCCGCAGCCTGCGCGCCATGCGCATGCGCCGGCAGCAAGTCAGCCCCGTGATGTTCGTGCTCGGCTCCGGCAACCTCAGCCAGGCATGGCGCCGCGCGCGCTACATGCGCGAGCTCTCGGCAGCTCACGCGCGCAAGGCTCGGCGCGTGCAGGCCGCGGCCGACACGCTGCGTGCGCGCCGCGACGAGCTGAAGGCCCTGCGCGACAAGCGCGAGGCCGAACTGGGACGCATAGCCGCCGCGCGCGACGACCTGCGGCGCAAGCAACAGAGCGCCGACACACTCGTGGCGTCGCTGCGCAGCGAGGGAGCCTCGCTGCAGCGCGTACTCAACGACAAGCGCAGCCAGGCGGCCGCGCTCGACCGCGAGCTCGACCGCATAATAGCCGAGGAGGCGCGCAAAGCTGAAGAAGCACGCAAGGCCGAGGAACGGCGCCTCGCCGAGGAGCGACGCCGCAAGGCCGAGGAAGAGGCAACGCTGGCCGAAGAACGCCGCAAGGCCGAGGAGCGCGAGCGCGCCGAGGCCGCCCAGAAAGAGGCCGCGAAGGGCAAAAAAGACAAGAAGGATAAGAAAGGCAAGGCCGACAGCAAGCCCAAGCCGGCGCCGAAACCCGAGACTACGGCACCCAAGCCCGCACCCAAGCCCACGCCGAAGCCTGAGACCCCGGCGCCGGCGCCCGAACGGAACGCGGCCGCCGAGAGAGCCCTGACGGGCAGCTTCGCCGCCAACCGCGGCCGCCTGCTCTTCCCCGTGGCCGGAGGCTACCGCATAGTCAGCAACTTCGGGCGCACGCAGCATCCGCGCATCCCGGGCGTGCAGATACAGAACAGCGGCATCGACATCGAGGCCACGGCCGGAGGCGACGCCCGGGCGGTGTTCGACGGCACCGTCACCACGGTGTTCCGCATCGACGGCTACCACAACATCGTCATCGTGCGCCACGGCGAGTACCTCACCGTGTACGCCGGGCTCGACCGCATCTACGTGCGCAAGGGCGACAAGCTGCGCACCGGGCAGGCCATAGGCCACATCTTCGCCGACCCCGACGACGGCGCCCGGTCGGTGCTTCACTTCGAGCTGCGGCGCGAGAAAGAGAAACTGAACCCCTCGGAGTGGGTGAAACCCTGACGCATGGCATCTTCGTCGCTTTCCACCAGGATACTTAAGGCAATGGGAATGTTCGGCGGCATGCAGGTCGCCGTCATCGCCCTGAGCGTGGTCCGCAACAAGTTCGTCGCCATATGGCTCGGCCCCGTAGGCGTGGCCCTGAACGCCATATTCATCTCCACTCAGGACCTGATAGGCGCCGCCCTGGGGCTGAACCTGCGCACCAGCGGCGTGCGCGAGCTGTCGGCATGCGCGCCGGCGGAGCGCGCCCGCGTGGCCGGCGCCCTGCTTCGCGTGGGGCTGGCACTGTCGGCGGCCGGCGCCGTGCTCACGGCGCTGCTCTCGCCCCTGCTGAGCGAGCTGAGCATGGGCACGGCCGGCTGCTGGTGGTGGTTCGCGCTGCTCGGCATCGGCGTGGGCGCCTCGATACGCTGCGACGCCGACATCGCCGCCCTTCAGGCCGCCGGCCAGCTCGGCAGCATAGCCAGGGTGACATTGGCCTCGGCCGCGCTGATAACGGTCGTAGCCGTGCCTCTGTACTACTTCCTGCGGCTGCAGGCCGTGCTGCCGGTGTATCTGCTTATGAGCGTCAGCTTCGCCGTGTGGGCGCGCCGCGAGCGCCGCAGGCGCTGTGCGGCGCCCGAGCGCACGCGCCTGCGCGAGGCCGTCAGGCTCGCGCGCCCCATGCTGCGGCTGGGCATGTACCTTACACTGGCCGCCGTGGCCGAGCGCCTCGGCAGCTACATCTTCATCGTCTACATGAACCGCGAGGCCAGCGCGGGCGACCTGGGCATCTATCAGGCCGGCTTCACGATGACGAGCAGCTACATAGGCATAATCTTCACGGCCATCACCACCGAATACTATCCGCGCCTGGCCTCCGTGAGCGCCTCGGCGCTGCGCACGCGCGCCTACGTGGGGCAAGAGTTCCGCATATCGGCCTGGGTGCTGACGGTGGTCGTGGTGCTGTTCATCGCCGCCGACGAGCTCATCGTGCGGGTGCTCTATTCGCGGGGGTTCCTGGCTATGCTGCCCTTCATCAGCATAGCCATCTGCGGCGTGATGTTCCGCGCCTTTTCGTTCTGCACGGCCTTCGTGATACTGGCCCGCGGCGACGGCCGCACCTTCGTCGTCACCGAGAGCCTCGGCGTGCTCGCGGGCCTGGTGCTGAAGATAGCCGGCTTCCGCTGGATGGGCTTCGCCGGCCTGGGCGTGGCATACGTGGCGGAACAGGCCATCTACGCCGCCATAGTGTGGGCCGTCTACCGGCGCCGCTACCGTCTGCCGGCGCCGCGGGGCGTCTTCGGGCTGCTCTGGGGCTCCACCGCCACGGGAGTCGCCGCGCTCGCGCTGAAGGTGCTTTTAGGCTGGTGGGCGCCGCTGCTTCTGCTGCCCGCCGTGGTCCCCGCTGCGTGGCGCCATATAATGACAAACAAAAGACGGGGCGCCGTTGTTAAAAAATAAAAAAAGTTATGCAAAAAGGAGTATTCATCACAGGTGCGGCTTCCGGCATAGGCCTTGCAGCCGCGCGCCGCTTCGCCTCGGAAGGGTGGCTCGTGGCCGCCGCCGATATTGACGGCGAGGCTCTGCTTCACAATCTCGCGGGCCTCGAGGGCATAGTGCTTACGGCCCAGTGCGACATCACCGACGCCGACGCTCTGGCCGCCACAGTGGCTCAGGCCGAGGAGCGCACGGGAGGCCTGGAGTGCGTCGTAGCCAACGCCGGCATCCACATACGCAACACGCTTCTCACCATCACCGACGAGCAGCTCGAACGCCTGCTGCGCGTCAACGTGGTTGGCACCGTCAACACCCTGCGCGCCACGGCGCCGCTGCTCGCCGCCCGCGGCCACGGCTCCATCGTGCTCACGTGCAGCGACCAGGCCTTCATCGGCAAGCCCGGCAACTTCGGCTACGGGCTCACCAAGGGCGCCATCGCGCAGATGACGCGCACCGCCGCCCTCGAGCTGGCGCCTAAGGGTGTGCGCGTCAACGCCGTATGCCCCGCCACCATAGAGACGCCGATGGTCGACCGCATCTTCTCCGACGCCCATGCCGCCGGCGGGGGCGAGGTGGCGGAAATGTGGGCCGAGGAGCGCGCCCTCTTTCCGCTGGGACGCACCGGCACCCCGGACGAAGTGGCCGAGGCCATCTTCTTCCTCGGCGCCCGCGCCTCGTTCTGCACCGGCTCGCTAATGAAAATAGACGGCGGCCTCACCGCCGGATAACATAACCCCTACGGAATGATAGAAAGAATCATCATCATCGACTCGGCCGACCCGGTCAGCTTCTACGGCGTGAACAACTGCAACATGCAGCTGATACGCAACCTCTTTCCCAAGCTGCGCGTGGCCGCACGCGGCTCCGTCATCAAAGTGATAGGCGAGGAGAGCGAGACCGCCGAGTTCGAGCGCAAAATCAAGGAGCTGGAGGCCTACGCCGCCCAGCGCAACTCCCTCTCGGAGGAGGTAATCCTCGACATCGTCAAGGGCGACGCGCCCAAGGAGCTGAAGCGCGACGACGTCATCATCTACGGCATCAACGGCAAGCCCATCAGCGCCCGCAACGCCAATCAGCAGCGCCTCGTCGAGGCATTCCTCTCCAGCGACCTCACCTTCGCCCTCGGCCCGGCCGGCACCGGCAAGACCTATGTGGCGATAGCGCTGGCCGTGCGCGCGCTCAAGAACCGCGAGGTGCGCAAGATCATCCTCTCCCGCCCCGCCGTCGAGGCCGGCGAGAAGCTCGGCTTCCTGCCCGGCGACATGAAGGACAAGATCGACCCCTACCTCCAGCCCCTCTACGACGCCCTGGAGGACATGATACCGGCCGCCAAGCTGCGCGAGTACATGGAGAGCAACGTCATCCAGATCGCACCCCTGGCCTTCATGCGCGGCCGCACGCTCAACGATGCCGTCATCGTGCTCGACGAGGCGCAGAACACCACCAACCATCAGATAAAGATGTTCCTCACGCGTCTGGGCATGAACGCCAAGATGATAGTCACGGGCGACGTAACGCAGATCGACCTGCCGCGGAGCACGGCCAGCGGCCTCGTGACGGCTCTGCGCGTGCTGCGCGATGTGCCGGGCATAGGCCGCGTGGAGTTCAGCAAGAAGGACATTGTGCGCCACGCACTGGTGCAGCGCATAGTCGAGGCCTACGAGCGCTTCGGCGAGGAGCTGAAGGAGTCTTAGGAATTTTGGTTTAGGGTTTAGGGTTTATGGTTTATGGTTTAGAGAATAGCTTTTGGTCTTAGGCTTAGGGTCTTAGGCTTAGATAATAGCAGGTTAACTCCTCACTCCTCACTCCTCACTCCTCACTCCTCACTCCTCACTCCTCACTCCACACTGCCGCGAAGCGGCATCTGACTACCACAGGAATGCACAGATTTCTCTACATAATACTGCTGTTCGGGACGCTTCTTCCCGTTTCCTGCTCCCGCAGCGGCGCAGCCATCGCCGAGATGGAGCGCGCCGAAGCGCTCATGGATTCGCTGCCTGACTCGGCCCTCGCCGTCATGCGCGGCATCGCCCCCCGCACCCTGCACGGCTCGGAGGCCCGGGCCTTGTACGCCCTGACAATGAGCCGCGCGCTGGACCGCAACGACATCTTCGTGGCCTCCGACAGCATCATCGCTCCCGCCGTAGGCCACTACCGCCCCGACCGCGACCCGCTGCGCCACACCATGACGCAGTATTACCTCGGACGCACCCTCTTTCATGCCGGAGACTACGGCAACAGCATCATCGCCTACCTTGAAGGCCTCGAAACGGCAAAGAACGACTCCCTTTCCTTCTGGGCAGGGATGAATGCCCGCGAGCTTGCCACGTGCTTCAACTATTTGAAATACTATGGAGAAGAAATCAAGTACGAAAAGGAGTCCTATCAAGCGTTCAAAAGGATAAATCGCAAGCCGCATCTGCAATATTCAATACTTGATATTGCCTTGGCCTATCATAATTTGCAGGAGTACGACAGCGCACGGTATTACGCAGCTAAGGCCGTTGAATCGGCTGATGCCATAAATAATACTGATTTATCGGAAGAAGCAAATAAAGTCCTTGCCTGGTCTTCTTATGCCTTATCTGAATATAGCGATGCGATAGATGCTTTCAAGAAATTTACCAATACATGCGAGGACTCCGCAATTATGGCATTGTCATTCGCCGAATTAGGAGATATAGAAAAGTCGAAGAAGATTTTAAATGACATTTCAGATAAGGAACAGAGACTGAGTAATCTGGTCTTGTACGAAATTCAAAAAAAGAACAAAGATTACTATTCCGCACTTTCCTCATTGGAAAAGATACATCACAATACTGAAAACTATTTCGGAGAAGCTACCGGGAATCGAATTACCAGAATAATCGCTGACAATTTTAATAATATACAAAAAGCGAAAGATGCGGAAATAAAAAGTAACAAAACGATTATAGCCTTGATAGCCGTCTGCGCGCTGTTGTCTATCTTGTTCATTTTGCTTTGTTTTGTATTCTATAGGCGTATTTCAAGAAACAGGTTAAACGAAAAAATACATTTGATTGACGATTTCAGAAGAACCTTAGCCTCTTCATCGCATGATCTGGCAGATGCGAGAGAAACGGTCAAGATCCTGATGAGAACGAAGTACGATGTGTTCAATCATGTCGTGACGCTTATAAACACATCTAAAACGAATGGTGTATCAGCTGATAATTTCAACAAACTTTTAAATGACCTATTAGAAAGCATAATGCCCGGAAGTCCTGAATACCTTACAATCGAGGATTTCGTAAACCGCAATAATGGAAATATCGTAGCAAACCTACGCAGCGATCTTCCCAAACTGAAAGCGGTTGATTACGCCTTGTTCACTTTCACAGTCATAGGATTTTCAATCAGCACTATTTCCACTTTACTGGGAGAAAATGACGTAAGCAAGGTGTACAGCAGGAAGCGGCGTCTTAAGGATAGAATTTCCGGCTTGGATTCTGACTGCCGTGAACGTTATTTGGAGGTTTTGGGATAATTTACTGATTATCAACTGTTAACTTTTGCGCGGAATCCAGCCTCGTAAACCATTTAAAATCAACGCATTACAAAAAAGTCAAAAATAAACTTTTGTCTTTTAGGCTATCTCATTGATTAACAGTGCACTGCATAAGCCAAAAAGTCAAACGATTGTTGGGTATAAATTTGATTTTGATGTTTGCAAAGTCGTAAATTTGCAAACATCAAATCAAATTCAATCCCCATGAATAACAGAGGTATTATAATCGGTCTTATAGGACTATTCTGCTGCTTCCCGATTTTTGGAACGGGAAATGGTAAAGATGACAAAAGTCGTTCTCACATTGGCTTGATAAAATCAGGTCGTCCGTCGCTCCCCTCGTCTACCTGTATTGATATATACTATAGTGAGTCGGAGATAATCTTCGACCTCCCGGAGTACGTCGAGTACATGACGGTGGAGCTAAAGCAGGGCGACGCGGTGGTGCTCTCCGGCATGGTGGACCATGAGGATGCCTCACTCGATGTCGCAGGACTGCACGGTGAGTACGAAATACTCTGCCGCACCGACGGAAACCAGCTCTTTGCCGGCAGCATCGAACAATAAAACCGTAACAGACCCTAACCAACATATAAACCTATTCAATCATGAATCGCTTTCTTTCTTTACTCCTGCTATTGACTTTGGCACTCGCATCAGTGCAGTGCAGCGACGACATCGTAGAAACCATGGAACCCGACGGTCCACTGGGTCGCGGCATAGCTCCGATTGATAAATCGGAAACGAACCCGACACTGCTGACCGATTGGGAAAATTGCCAGACCGTCAAGCTTAACGAGCTGGGACCCAACGGACAGAACCTGGAGGCCGCGTTGCCGTGGCAGTATGGAGTTAAAACTTCGCTCAACAGCAATTTCTGCCACGACATAAAGGCAGCAGACGGTTGGTACATGCTTTTCCATACATTCTGCAAGGATAATGTGGATGTAGACCTGTCTTATATGTGCTTCTACAACAAGTTCACAGGCTACATGAAAATATTCTATTATACAAATGAAAAAGATTTTGGTACATCAACTATATGGTCTATTTCCTCTGCCGACAATCAGACTCCTCAGCCTATATTTGCAGATCTTGAGTATTTTTCTCAACCATTGGAGGGTGACAATACCTATTCAATCCTTTCTGCCACAGCTGACAATATGATACCCGGCTCAAAATCGGGTCTTGAAAAAGGCTGGAATGGATTTGAGTTCAGAGTTGGCGAATATCATCCCAACATTTCCACGGCAAAACTAAGTATAAAAGCATATAATACCCTCTATACAGACTACAAAATTGATGGCGTAACAGAATCCGCTACTAATGGAACAATTACGACTACAAACACAGTGCCAACTTCGGGCGGAAAAACAGTAGGAGCCATTGCCAATGTCAGCGGACAGGCAGCCAAAGATGTAGTGGATTCGTATGCTTCAAAACATTTGAATAAATCTTTTTTAGGATTCAATATAGCAAATATTGTCACAAGTGTGGCTACCGGCAATTATGTATCCGCCTTCAAAAGCGGTCTTGGATTTATTTTCAAGGGTTTATTCAGAAAAGAGCCAACCGTTTCGGAGGTCAAGCTTCAAACAAATGGAACAGTTACGCTTCAAGGTTCGGCGGAAACTCCATTAACTTCAGAAGTATCACCCTTAGAATTTGATCTTGAAAAAATTTTATCGAACGACAGAAAAATACTTGTTGATTCCCTTAATATTCATCGTCCCGGAAGGCATGATACAATTTTCTTCCCGATAAATCCACATTACTTTGCCACTACAACACCTAACACACGAATGTCGCTCAAAACGGAATTAGGAGTGTGGAATCTTAAGGAAAAACCAGTCGTGTACTATGACAGATATACTAAGTTCGAAAACGGCTTCGAGTTTTCAACGGATGAAATGAAAGGCGGCATATTCGATTTCAACGGAATGACATATTATCCTACCACACATGTTAATACTTCAGAGATTAAAGTCGTATTCAATCCGGCCATAAAGGATTATGTGACATCGTATTCCGTAAATGTCGGTTTAATTGATGTGGAAGGCGGAAACAGAAATCTCCACAACAGCGGGAAACATATTATATATCACGATTGGAGCAACAACATCAAAACCGATAGGGACAGGAACATTAGCGTCTATGGCGTTGATTCATTGTATTTCAGTTTCTCCGGTTCAATTTACGACTATCCGCTTGATTTATTCAACAATGATACTCAGTTCTATATCGACTGGGGCGAAAACGTGGGGGGCAATCGCGCGGCAGTGGTAACACTTACGATGGACATAGATTACAATGGAAAGAAAATGAGTTTTACTGAATCGCGTGTCTACGACGTTGTCTACAAACCCTATTCGCCATGGTGGCTGGAGCAGCAAGTGAATAATCCGCCATATTCTATGATTATAAACGATAGAAACAGCTACAATGTGATTGGTATGGATTTGCCAACAGGTCGTTGAATTGTAAATACACATCAAAATGAAACTACTCTCAAAAAGCATATTTATTGCCGTTGCAGCACTTGGCCTCTGGGGCTGCAACGAGGATGAGCCGAAGCCGGAGACTCCCCTGGAGGTGTTGCCTGCCAATGTATCGGCTCTCAGGGAAATCTATAAGTCGCTTGATATGGATAGCGAGGACTATCCCGTGCAGTGGAATCCTGAGGACATGAGCACATGGAAGAAAGCCGGTATCACCCTTGACACAATAACGGACGAGGAAAGCGGGCAGAACTATCTTGCCGTCGCTTCCATAACCCTGTATCTGACTCATAAGAACGATTTCACGCCGGAGGCTCTCCTTGAGCTCAGCAGTCTGAAAGACTTAAAGGTCTACGCCTGCGCAGACTCGTACTTCAATGGCCGTATGATTCCCGCTTCTGTAGAATCCCTGCTTGTGGACCGCCTGAATCCCGATGACCCGGGCTATATAATCGGCGTGCCAAATGAGAAATTGGTTTTAGCAAACAGGCAGGCAATTTTTCACAAGCTTGTCATGCACGGAATTGACATGAAGAGTATAGGCTGCATAATGTGCTATGATGCCGAAGTTGATTTATCCCATAATACCCTTGAAGGCAACGTGCCGAGCATTTTTGGAACAATGTTGCGGAAATCAGCAAATCTGAGTTACAACAAATTCACTGGGCTGCAATGGGGCTGGGAAATATGGAGTGAATACAATGGAATATTAAGTGTGCCAAACCTCCAAAACAATGATTTCTCGGATATTCCTGATTACGTATTTGAGAGCGAGTTTTGGAAAGAGCACCACGAGAATTTTATCGGCAATCCCGGCTACAAGGCGCCTTAGCAGTAGTTTATAGTGTATAGTTTATAGGTAAGAGGGGGGCGCAATGCTCAGCAAAAAGTTATTTTACCTTATTATTTTATGTCATTTCTCATCATGCGAAGTACCTACCCCTCTTACCTATTCCTTATATATAAACTGATAAAAGGGAAGCAACCCGCGCTCGTCGCGGGTTGAATGTGGTTAGCTGCGAGTTAAGGAGCGACCGCAGGGGGCGACATACTCGCGGAAGAGGCGCCACAAACGTATCAACCCGCCGGATGGCGGGTTGATACGTTTGTGTTTATTGTCAGATTTTCAGCGACTTCTGTGTGCGACTTCTGTGGATGCGGGCGCGATATATCGCGCCCCTACAATTTGCTTGTATTCAGGCTTATTCCCAGTGGAGCTTGTCGCGGAGGGTGGCGGCGAAGTGGTAGCCGGCGGGATGGAGGACGTTGATGGAGAAGGCGGCACGGCGCAGGCAGATGCGGGTGCCGGCGTCGAGGCTGACGGCGCGTCCGTCGATGCTGAGGCGCACGTGCGGGGCACGGCTGGAGGCCTGGAGCATGAGTTCGGAGGAGTCGTTGAGCACGAGGGGACGCATGGACAGCGAGTGCGGGGCGACGGGAGCGACGACCCATACGGGCGCGGAGGGCTGGACGATGGGGCCGCCGACGCTCAGATTGTAGGCGGTGGAGCCTGTGGGGGTGGACACGAGGAGGCCGTCGACGCGGTACTGGGCGAGCATGTGGCCGTCGACGGTGGCGTGGACGTCGATCATGCTGGAGGTCTCGTTTTTCAGAAGCGCAACCTCGTTGAGGGCGTAGGGCCACAGGTCGAGGCGCGGGGCCGTCACCTCTATGAGGCTGCGGCGGTCGGCCTCGAGGCGCCCTGCGGCGAAGGCGTCGGCAATGCCGGGGAGGCCGTCGATGCCGGTGGCGGTGAGGTAGCCGAGACGTCCGGTGTTGACTCCTGCGACGGGGGTGCCGGAGGCACCTATCCAGGCGGCCGTGCGCAGGAAGGTGCCGTCGCCGCCGATGCTCACGGCAAGGTCGGCGCCGAGGCCGGAAGCATCGGCCTCGACGCGCCGCACACAGCGGAGCGACGCCGGAATCAGGGGCAGCAGGTAATGATACAGTTTAGGGTGCATCACCACTTCGTGGCCGGCGGCATCGAGCCGCGCCATGAATTCTTCCAGAGCGCCGAGATGGGCATCCTGACGCCTGCTGCCGTAAATCGCTATTTTCATCTGTGTGCCTTGCGGTTATACATTATAAATCTTCCTCGATGCTGAAGTCGTCGCCGAGCGTGGAGTCAAAAAGGTCGCCGTCGGCAGCGGGAGCAGCCTTGGGAGCCTCGGGAGCAGCCTTCTCGGCCTCGGCGGCGCGCTCCTTCTCCTTGGCGGCGAGCTTGGCGCGCAGCATGGGGTTGTTGTCGGCCTTGTCGAGCTCGGCGTAGATTTTGGCGGCAATCTCGTCGCAGAGCTCGGGATTGTCCTTGAGGGTGCGTATGGCTGCCTCGCGTCCCTGGGCGAGCTTGTCGCCGTCGTAGCTGAACCAGGAACCACTCTTCTTGATGATGTCGAAGTCGACGCCCAGGTCGAGAATCTCGCCGGCTCGGGAGATGCCCTCGCCGAACATGATGTCGAACTCGGCGCGCTTGAAGGGAGGCGCCACCTTGTTCTTCACCACCTTGACCTTGGCGCGGCGTCCGAGGATGTCCTCGCCGTCCTTGATGGTGCTGCCTGTGCGGATGTCGATGCGCACGGAGGCGTAGAACTTGAGTGCGTTGCCGCCGGTGGTGGTCTCGGAGGGACCGAACATCACGCCTATCTTCTCGCGCAGCTGGTTGATGAAGATGCAGGTGGTGTTGGTGCGGGAGATGGCACCCGTGAGCTTGCGCATGGCCTGCGACATGAGGCGCGCCTGGAGGCCGACGTTACGGTCGCCCATCTCGCCTTCAATCTCGTTTTTGGGAGTGAGGGCGGCCACGGAGTCGACCACGAGGATGTCGAGCGCAGAGGAGCGTATGAGCTGCTCGGCAATCTCGAGTGCCTGCTCGCCGTTGTCGGGCTGGGAGATGAGCAGGTTGTTCACGTCGACGCCGAGCTGCTGGGCGTAGAAGCGGTCGAAGGCGTGCTCGGCGTCGATGATGGCGGCGATGCCTCCCTTCTTCTGCGCTTCGGCAATGGCGTGTATGGCCAGGGTGGTCTTACCGGAGGATTCCGGGCCGTAAATCTCGATAATGCGGCCGCGCGGGTAGCCTCCGACGCCCAGGGCGTGGTCGAGGCTGATGGAGCCGGTAGGAATCACCTCGATATCCTCGATAGCGTCGTCGCCGAGTTTCATTACGGCGCCGCGGCCGTAGGCTTTCTCTATCTGGCCCAGTGCGGCGGCAAGGGCGTCCATGCGTGCGTCGCCGGAAGCGGCGGCAGCGGCCTTGGTCTTGGCTGTCTTGGATGTTTTTTCTGTCTTAGCCATAATTATTTCAGGTTTTATGTATTTGCTTGATTATGGTGCAAAATTAGCACACGATGCGGGCGAATCCGCGGCACATATTTGTTAAACAGAGTTAAATATCACAATTTCTACCACAGCGGCGAACCAAAAGCCCGGCCGCGCGTTTTAATAGTACAAAGCAAGATTACTTTTTCCATTGCAAGAAATGTGATAATGATTGGTTTATTATCAAATGCGGAGGGGCCGGGAGGCTACTCCGCATTTGGTTTTTGTGCCTACGGATGCTCGGGCTTCTTGGTTCCGGGCACTATCACGCCGGCAATGCGCAGCGTCTGGCGCCGCGACGACACGTTGGTGCGTACGCGCACACTCTTGCCGAACTCGCCCAAAGGCTGGCCCGAGGGCAGGAATGTGACCTTAATCTTTCCCTTGCCGCCGGGCTTGACGGGCTCGGTGGTGTACTCGGGGCGGGTGCAGCCGCAGCTTGCGTTGGCCGATATTATGATAAGCGGCTCGTCGCCGGTGTTGGTGAAATGAAACACGTGGGTCACAGGACCGCCCTCGGCGCCGATGGTGCCGAAGTCGTGCGACCGGTCGTCGAACTTTATCTGCGGGCCGGCGGCCAGGGCTGCGATGGCGGGCACCAGCAGCAGCGACAGCAGCAGTAATCTTCTAATCATTTCGCTTTAAGGCTTTGAAAGTAATAGTCGAGGAGCTCGTGGGCGGCGGTGAAGGAGCTGCGCCTGTCGGCAAGCACATCGGCCTGCAGGCGTTCCAGCATCTGCTCCACGGCGGGATTGCGGTAGAAGCTGGCGCGCAGGGCCTCGTCGATGGTCTCGGTCATCCACCAGCGCGCCTGCTCGCGGCGCTTGCGCAGGAAGTAGCCGTTGGCCTCAGTGAAGGCGAAATAGCGGTCGATCATATCCCACACTTCGGGTATGCCGAGCTCGAAGTATCCGCTGTAGGTCAGCACCTCGGGCTGCCATCCCGAGGCCGTCGGCGGGAAGAGGTGCAGGGCGCTGCGGAACTGCGCCTGCGCCAGCTGCGCAGGACCTATATTGTCGCCGTCGGCCTTGTTGATGACGATGCCGTCGGCCATCTCCATGATGCCTCGCTTTATGCCCTGGAGCTCGTCGCCGGTGCCTGCGAGCTGTATGAGCAGGAAGAAGTCGACCATGCTGTGTACGGCCGTCTCGCTCTGGCCCACGCCGACGGTCTCGACGAAGATGTTGTCGTAGCCTGCGGCCTCGCACAGCACAATTGTCTCGCGCGTCTTGCGGGCCACGCCGCCCAGGCTGCCTGCCGAGGGGCTGGGGCGGATGAAGGCTCCGGGATGCTGCGACAGCTTCTCCATGCGCGTCTTGTCGCCGAGAATCGAGCCCTTGGTGCGCTCGCTGGAAGGGTCGATGGCAAGCACTGCCAGCTTGCCTCCGCGGCGCAGCACGTGCAGGCCGAACACGTCGATGCTCGTGCTCTTGCCGGCACCGGGGACGCCGGTGATGCCTATGCGGCGGCTGTGGCCGCTGTGTGGCAGACACTTCTCTATCACCTCCTGCGCCAGAGCCTGATGCGAGGGCGAGAGACTCTCGACCAGAGTGACGGCACGGCTGAGCATGGTGACGTCGCCGCGCAGTATGCCCTCCACAATCTCGCCTGCCGGGGGCAGGGGCTTGCGCTTGGGACGCTGCGCAGCGTAAGGGCTGACGCTCGGGGGCTGGGCCACGCCGCTGTTCACGGCGAGGCCGGCATACTGCTTGTCATTCTCGGGATGTATATGGTGCGTATCGTGCATGGTGCTGATTCATTTGAAATTCAAATTTAGCACTTTCCGCCCATAGCTGCAAAATTTTTCCCTTAAAAAACATTAGAGGGTGTATTTCTTACGACACCCTCAGCGGAACGTGTAGGTGATGTAGGCCGTGGACTGCTCCGGGGCGTTGTCGTCGGCGCGTGTGAAACGTCGGGCACGCACTTCCGCCTCGACGGCGCGGCGCACGGCTGGGTCGGTGGCCGCCGGGGCGTCGCCGCCCTGGAATGTCACCGAAGTGACACGGCCGGTACGGTCGATTTTCAGCATCATCTTCACGCTGCCCGTCACCGAGCTCGGCACCTTGGCATAGGCCGGAATGTTCCAGCCGCCTCCGGCGTAGCCCGTGCCGCGGCCGTTCAGCGCCGAAGCGGCGTCGGAGGGAGCGCCGGCGTTTCCGGGCTTGCGGCCGGCCGAGGCGGTGTTGTTGTCGCCTTTGGCGTTGCGGAAGGCGTTGCGGGTGTTGGCCGTAGCGCGGCGGCGCGCCTCCTCTTCCTCCTTCTGTCGGCGGAGTTCCTCGGCGGTAGGGCCTGTCTTCTCGGGCTTCTTGGGAGTGGCCTTCACAGGCGACGGCTGTCGCGACGTGACGGTGGCCGGCGCCTCGGCAGGTTCGCCGCGGTCGGCCCTGTCGTGACCGCTTTCGGGCGTAGGCTCAGCCTGGTTGCGCTCCGGCTCGGGCAGCGGGGCGGGAGCAGGATTGTCGGCGGCCGGAGCAGGGCTCTGCGGCAGGTCGATGATTTCGGCAAACTCCTCCACCGTGATTTCGCCGGTGCGCTTCGGGGGCCACTCACGGTCGGTGCGCCGCAGCTCCACGTGGCTCAGCAACAGCCAGCAGAGAATGAGCAGGCACACGACGGCCGTGGCCGCGGCAGAGTATAGTCTGGTCCGGTTCATTGCGGGATGGCGTCTGGTTCGGCTTCAGGCAGAGGCTGCGACATGGGCCGCGTGGCGAGCACCATCTTGAGCGAGGCGCCTGCGCCGGCATTAAGCACCTCCACCACCTTGCCGTAGGGCACGGCCTCGTCGGCGTACACGGCGAATGCTGCCGTGCTGTCCTGAGCGTGGATGACGGTGAGATAGTCGATGAGGCGGTCGGTCTCCACGGGCTGGGGCTCGCCCTCGTCGTAGCTCACGAAGTAAGCCCCCTCCGCGTCTACGAATACGCGTGTGGCGGGCTTCAGCGGCGTCTGCTCGCTGCTCTGCGGCAGCTTTATCTCCAGAGCCGTGGGGAAAACGAAAGTGGACGTAACCATGAAGAACACCAGCAGCAGGAAGATGACGTCGGTCATCGACGCCATCGAAAAGGCCGCCAGCATGTCGTGTTGTCGTTTCAGTGCCATGGCGTCATACGGCTGCGGGTTCGTTCAGCAGGTCCATGAATTCCATGGTGCGTGCCTCCAGCAGGTTCATTATCTTGTTGATGCGCGCCACCAGGAAGTTGTAGGCGAACAGGGCGGCAATACCCACGATAAGGCCGGCCACAGTGGTGACAAGGGCGGTGTAGATGCCGCCGGCGAAGTCGCCTATGCCTGCGGCGTTGCCGGCCGAGGCTATGGAGTAGAATGCCTGCACCATGCCTATCACAGTGCCTAGGAAGCCGAGCATGGGCGCGCCTGCCGCGGTGGTGGCGAGCCAGGGCAGACCCTTGGAGAGGGATGCTACCTCCAGATTGCCGGTGTTCTCGATGGCTACGAGCACATCGTTCATGGGGCGTCCGATGCGTGTGATGCCCTTGGCTATGAGGCGGGCGTAGGGAGTGCCGGATGCCTTGCAGAGATTGAGCGCGCTCTCCGTCTCGCCCTCGTGGATATAGTCCTTGATGCGCTTCATGAAGCTCTCGTCGTAGCGCGCGGCGCGGTAGGTGACGATGCTCCTCTCTATGAGCACGTAGATGGATATTACGAGCAGGACGGCGAGGATAATCATGATCCATCCGCCTTCTACACACAGTTGCCAGAGCGACAGGGGTTCGGTGTTCATTTCGGGTGTCAGGGGGTTAGGTGTTGGTGTTTGCGTTGGCGGCCTCGGCGAGAATGGCCTGATAGCGCGCGATTGTGGTTTCGAGTCCGAGGTATAGCGCCTCGCATATAAGCGCATGACCTATCGACACCTCGTCAAGGTAGGGCATGCGCCCGGCGAAGAAGCCGAGGTTGTCGAGGCTGAGGTCGTGGCCGGCGTTTACGCCGAGGCCGGCGCTGTGTGCTGCCCGTGCGGCCTCCACGTAAGGCGCCACGGCGCCCTCGGGGTCGTAGGGATAGCCGTCGGCGTAGGGCTTGGTGTAAAGCTCCACACGGTCGGCTCCGGTACGCGCCGCTGCACGTATCTGCACGGGGTCCGGGTCCACGAAAATGCTTACGCGGATGCCTGCCGAGGTGAGGCGGTCGGCTATGGCGGTGAGGCGGTCCATGTTGGCCTCCACATCCCATCCGGCACTTGAGGTGAGCGCGTCCGGCGAGTCGGGCACCAGAGTCACCTGCTCGGGATGCACCTTGAGCACGAGGTCGAGGAAATCGTCGGAGGGGTAGCCCTCGATGTTGAATTCCCGGGTTACGGCCGGCCGCAGGTCGGTGACGTCGCTGCGACGTATATGGCGCTCGTCGGGACGCGGATGCACAGTGATGCCGTCGGCGCCGAAACGCAGGCAGTCACGGGCCACATCCACGACACACGGCCGGTTTTCGCCCCGCGAATTGCGCAGGGTAGCTATCTTGTTGATGTTGACGCTTAAATTCGTTTTCAAAGCAAATAATTTATTTTACGACGAAAATTTTGTAAATTTGCATTCAGGCCGTCGGCCTGTGACTTGCAAAATTAGTCAGAATATACGATATGACGAAGGAATTGTCGGCAAAAGATATAAAAAAATTGAGCATCGAGCAGCTTTTCGCGCCCGCTGCCGACACCTCGTCGCTACTCGTGGCCTGCGACCGCCGCGAATACTCCGCCTCGCGTCTGGCGCGCGCCGTGGAAGACGCCGACGCACACCTGCTCAACCTCAATGTCACCTCCCTGCGCGCCGACGACGTCCCGGACGGCACCGTAGTGGTGGCTCTGCGGGTGGGACGCCGCGACCCGCAGCCCGTAGCCCGATCGATAGAGCGCTACGGCTACGATGTCCTCGATTTTGCCGGCGACGGCAGCGACGACTCCTACGATACAGCGCGCCGCAATGCCGACGCCCTGCTCCGCCTCCTGGAGATATAGCCTGTTACTCGGGATCGATATAGAAACCCTCGGTCGTCAGACGCCTTACGGGCTTGTAGCTGTCGGAGGCGATGTCGCGCTCCGGGCGGTAATACGGCGCCGACATCATGCAGAATATCAGCATGAAAGGCCATTCGCGGAACAAGGCCGGCGGAAACAGAATATTCCCCGCCTTGCGCAGAATCTCAGTAAGTTTTCCCATGTGTGTCTTTATAGTATTTATGGCGAGGCATTTATTGTCGCTGCAAATTCCTTATATACAGCGCGGATTCGGGGCCGAGGCTGAAGATGAGGTCGAGGATGCTGAGGCCCGGCAGGAAACCGAACTGCGGGGCGCGGAGCTGCCAGTAGGGCGGCGTGGCCTCGGCGGCCGGAAGCGGGAGCGTCGCCTCGCCGCTGTAGTCTATGTGGTCCTCGACAAGCAGGATGTCGAGAACGGCGGAGTTGAGGCCGCGTATCACATCGGCCAGCGGAGTTCCGGCGGGGGCGAACAGCAGCGGCGCGAGACGGTCGATGTAGAACTCATAGTATGGCGTGCGCCCGTAGGCCGAGGCCAGCGCCTGCGCGTGTACCGCCTGCCAGCGTCCGTGGTCGCTCACGCACACGTCGGTCCAGCGGGCGCGGGGTATGCCATGCGGCGGGTGTACCGGCACCGTGAGCGTGAGGCGGCCGCGCGTGTCGGCCACGTCGTAGCGGTGCGTCTCCTTGCGTCGCTTGTCGTAGGGAGCCTCCAGGGCAATTGTGGCGCGGCCGCCTGCCGCGCACAGTGTGGCGTAGTAGGCGGCCGGTGGTAGCAGAGCCGGTGGCAGCAGCGTCATTTGTCGGGATTTGCGTCCTTGAGTATGCGGTTCCAGCGTATGCCGCCGTCGAAGAGCGACCGGTCGCGGTCGAAGCTTATCAGCACACGCATCGGCGTGCCCACGATGTGGTCCTCCGGCACGAAGCCCCAGAAGCGCGAATCCTGCGAGTTGTCGCGGTTGTCGCCCATCATGAAGTAATAGTCCATGGCGAAGGTATAAGCCTTGGCCGGCTTTCCGTCGATGTAGACCGTACCGTCGTCGGCGAGCCATGAGTCGGTGTGTCCCTCGTAGTTGCGTATCACGCGGTGGTAGATGCGCCACGCCTCGGGGTCCATGCGTACGGTCAGTCCTTTGGCCGGGATGAGCAGGCCGCGCGATCCGCCATAGTCCGAGAGGGTCCAGTTGCCGGCTATGCCGTCCGGGAAGAGGCCGAGGGTATTGCCGTCGGTGGCGAAGAGGCTGCCGAACTTCTCGGCCTGACGCAGAATGCCTTCATCCGTGAGCGTGGCGAGCATCCTGTCAGTGAGAGGCAGCACGTAGAAGAAGTCAGTACTCTGTGCGCCGGGCAGCAGCGACTGCAGGCGCAGCAGATCCACGCCGTCGGCCATGAGGGGCTGCGCGTCGCCGGCGGTGATGCCCAGGCGGTGCATGGTGTCGTCGTCGAGTGGCCGCGTCGTGGCTATGACGTAGTTGAACTGCACACTTTGTGGCATGGGCTGCGCCACGCCGTCGATGTAGATTGTGTCGGAGACTATGCGCAGACGCTGGCCGGGCAGACCCACGGCGCGCTTGACGAAGTTCTGGCGACGGTCTACCGGTCGGTATTTCACCTCGCCGAACTGCTGCGGGTTGGCCTTTATGGTCTCGCGTCCGTATTCCTTCACCAGCATGTCGTAGTATCTTGGCGTCTCCTCGAAGAGGGTGCAGACCGTGTCGCCGGCGGGGAAGTTGAACACCACGATGTCGCCGCTTTCCACGTTGCGAAGGCCGCGCAGACGGTGGTAGGCGTTGTAGGGCGAGTCAAGGTAGCTGTCGCAGTTGAGCAACGGCAGCTTGTTGTGTACCAGAGGGAAGTGAACCGGCGTCATAGGCACGCGCGGACCGTAGGTGAGCTTGTTGACCCACAGATAGTCGCCCGTCAGCAGCGTCTTCTCCAGCGACGACGAGGGTATCTGATAGTTCTGCCCCACGAAGGCGAAGATGAAGTAGACGAGCACGAGGGCGTAGACGATGGCGTCGACCCAGCTCATGACGGCTTTCACGGGACGGCTCTTGCTTTTCTTCCACCACGTCAGGGGTATGTAGCCCGTGATATAGATGTCGAAGAGCAGCACCAGGGCCAGCAGCCACCACGGGCTGCCCAGCCACACCACCCAGGCCGTGAACACGAGCGCCACGATGCCGAACCGCATCCAGCGGGTGGGCTTCACCTGCGCGATGCGCTCGCGCAGGCCGGTCATGAATGAAGCGCCTGTCATGCTACTCCTTGTAGCTTACGGGTATCTCGCGGGAGATAGAGTTGTCGAGCGAGATAAGCGTCTCGGTGCCGACAACGCCCGGTATCATCTGTATTTTGTTGTTGAGCAGGTCCATGAGGTGCTCGTTGTCGCGTGCGTACAGCTTCAGCAACAGCGTGTAGGGGCCGGTGGTGAAGTGACACTCCACGATCTCCGGGATTTTCTCAAACTCAGGCACTGCGTCGCGGTACATGGCGCCGCGCTCCAGCGTCACGCCGATATAGGTACAGGTGCTGAAGCCGAGTACGTGAGGGTCGACACTGTAACCCGAACCGGTGATGACATTGAGGTCAATCATGCGCTGTATGCGCTGATGGATGGCCGCACGGCTCACACCGCACTCCACGGCTACGTCCTTGGAGGGTATGCGTGCGTTATGCATCACTATTTTGAGAATGTGACGGTCGAGATTGTCGATTTTATCCATGTGTGACATAATTGTTGTAATTTTTGGCAAAAGTAACAATTTTCCACGAAATAACCATAATGTAGGTAAAATTTACTTAACTTTGTACCCGGATTTTTGTTTTTTATATACAATGCTTAGCCGAACGGTCATATCCCTGCTGCTTCTGTGCCTCGCGCTGCCCTGCGCCGCGCGGCGCGCCGAACGTACTCTGGAGAACCCCGGCTCGGCACGCAATCCCTACTACCGCGGCTACTACTTCAAAATCGACGAGGAGGGCGATACGGTGCCTGTCTTCGCCCTGACGGGCATCACCGTCTGGCCGGAGCTGAAGTTCAAGAACAAGAAGGAGGAGAAGTTCTACTGGCGCACCGTGCGCGACGTCCGTCTCACACTTCCCTACGCCAAACTGATCGCAGAGACGCTCATCGAGACCTACGAGTACATCGAGACTTTCCCGACCAAGAAGGAACGCGAGCAGTACCTCAAGCGCATGGAGAAGTCGCTCTTCGAGCAGTACAAACCCGTGCTGCGCAAATTCTCGCGGCGCCAGGCCCGTGTGCTCGTGAAGCTCATACAGCGCGAGACCAACCAGTCGAGCTACGACATCATCCGCGCTTTTCTGGGCTCTTTCCGTGCCGGCTTCTGGCAAGGCTTCGGCAAGCTGTTCGGCGTGAGCCTCAAGGACGACTACAACCCGGCGGCCGACCGCGATGACGCCATTCTGGAACGCATAGCCTGCGGAGTGGAGGAGGGACGCCTATGAAGCACTCCCTGCTCGACCGCTATGCCGCATGGCTGATGCTTGAGCGCGGACTGAGCGCCAACACCCGCGCCGCCTATGCCTCCGACGCCGCGCGCCTGGACGCATGGCTCTCCGAGCGTGGCCTTTCTCCCGAGCAGGCCACGGCCGACGACCTCCAGACCTTCCTCTGCGACCTGCACGACCTGGGCATCGCCCCGCGCTCGCAGGCCAGGGTGATTTCAGGCATAAAATCGCTCTACCGCTTCATGCGCCTGGAGCATCTGATTGATGAGAATCCCTCGCTGCTCATCGACGCCCCGCGCCTCGGCCGCAAGCTGCCCGAAGTGCTCACCGTAGGCGAGGTGGACGCCATGCTCGCGGCCATCGACCCCGGCAGCGCGCAGGCGCAGCGCAACCGTGCTATCATCGAGACGCTCTTCAGCTGCGGGCTGCGCGTCAGCGAGCTGACGGAATTGGAGATCAGCCGCACCAACCTCTCGCAGGGCTACCTCAGCGTCACGGGCAAGGGATCCAAGGAGCGCCTTGTACCCCTCAGCGCATCGGCCGTCGCCGAGCTCACGGCATGGCTGGCCGAGCGCGAGAGCTACCCCGTCAAGGCCGGCCACGAGGGCTACGTGTTCCTCAACCGCCTCGGCCGTCGCCTCACGCGCGTCATGGTCTTCTACATTGTGCGCGACCTTGCCGCGGCCGCCGGCATATGCAAGGAAATATCACCTCATACACTACGTCATTCCTTTGCCACGGCTCTGCTCGAAGGGGGCGCCAATCTTCGCGCCATCCAGCAGATGCTGGGCCATGAGAGCATCGCCACTACGGAGATATATCTGCATCTCGACAATGCCCGCCTGCGCGAGGAAATCCTCCGATGCCATCCCCGCGCCTTCAACGCCGGGCAGTAAGCGTCAGAGAGCGTCTCAGCCTTCGCGTTCCTGAAGGAATTTGTCGAGATTGTCGCACTTGCCGAGCCCGAACTTGGAACGTATGCGGTAGCGGGCGCTGTTGACACTGGCGCGTGAGATGTTGAGGTAGACCGAAATTTCTTCAGTGCTGTGCCGTAGATAGATAAGCATGCAGAATATCACGTCGGTATCGGTCAGCGACGGGTAGTCGCGGCGCAGATTGTCGGCAAATCGGGGATAGAGCGCATTGAAGGCCCGCAGGAATGGCCCGGGATTGTTGCCGAAGAACTGCGGACGATAGAGGATGTCGGTAGACGTGGCCGCACGGTCGGAGAGCTCGCTCTTGATGATCTTGATGCGCTCAAGGGCCGAATTGCGTTCGTTCAGAGCCTCGCTGATGCCGGCCTCGGCCGATATGCGCCGGGCGCGTTCGGCATCACGGCGCAGCTTCATCCGGAGGGAGCGACGGCGCACAATGACGATAATAACGACGGCCACGACGACTAAAAGGATGGCTGTGACGGTTATTATCACAGTCTGCCGGTGCTTTGCCTGCAATTTTTCATGCAGAAAGCGGTTCTCACTTTCCTTATGGGCTACGTCGGCGCGCACTTTCGCCGTCATGAGCTCAAGATTGTGGCGGGCGCGGCTCATGGAGTCGTCCAGCAGATTGTACTCATTGTAGATGCCGCTTACGCGGTCGAACATATGCTCCGAGTTGTATACCTCGATCAGGCGCCGCATCTCGAGGAAGGTCATTTCCAGGTCGCCCATGCCGCGCAGCCTGTCCACAGCAGACTCCATCATGGCTATGCCTTCTTCCTTGTCGCCACGGAGATAGAGCCCGTAGCCCAGCGTAGCCTCGTAGCCCGTGTAGTCATGATTTTCATTCGCATCAAAAAGTCTCTTAAGCAGGGTGACGGCGAGATTCACGGAATCGGGCGAAGTGCTGCGCGACAGGATCAGGTTGGCACGCTCCGCGTCTATCGTGGCAAGCAGCAGGGCGGTATCCTGCTGCACCGTATCGCGGCGTATTGTGGCGTAGGCGCTGTCGAAGCAGGCGAAGGCATCGTCGGTACGACCCACGTTGGCATACACCTGCGTGCGGAAGCGCCATAGGTCGGCCATAAGCAGGCCACCCAGGCTGCGGCTGACGGCCATTGCCGTATCGCTGTAGGCAAGCGCTTTTTCCGTCATGCCGAGACGTTCGCAGAACTGGCTGATGTCGCCGTACAGCATGACAGCGCTCTCCGACTGCGCCAGCCACGGGCATGAACGTAACGAATCAAGAGCCTCGTTGAAGTATGGTAGCGCTTCCTCAAGGCGTCCGGCCGAGAACAGAAAATATGCCATCTGCTCGAGGACGGCTACCGGATTTTCCCGGCTGTTTCCGGCCCGCAACCGCCGCACAGCCTCTTGCTGGACGCGGATATACTCGTCAAATTCGGCACCGGTATCGAGCATCAGCCATGCCTGCTCAGTCAGACCTTGCTCGTATTCCACAGGCTTGTAATCCGGAGACGGCTGCCGACATCCCGACATCATCAGGAAAGCCGGGAAAAACAGAGATATTAATATGGGTAACAGACGCATAGACGTGTGCAGAATTTTCGTTGCAAAGATAAGAAAAGTCCGGCAGATATGCGCGACATTCCGTTCCGTCAGGCAAGTAATTTATTGCAAATCTATCGGGCGGCGGGCGTCTCCGGCTCCTCCGGCGTGTAGACGTAGGCGCCGAGGTCGGGCTGCGGGCCGCGGGCGTTGCCGTAGGCGTCGACGGCCGCGCGCGGGTCGGAGGCGTAGGGCGAGCCTGCGCCGCGGGCGGGCGATTCCTCCTTGAGGCGATAGTCGAAGATGTAGGCCGACCGGTCGTTGCGGTACAGCGGGTCGGTGTCCCAGAGGCAGCCGGTGAACTCGTCGTCATCGGAGCCCGCGCTCTTGAGCAGGCAATAGTCCATGCGCACGGCAGTGCCCTTGAGGTCGCCGTGGCTCAGGTCGGTGCCCAGTCCGTAGATGATGCTGTTGGCGATATTCGCCGTGGTGTAGGGCGCGCCGCTTTCGTCCGAGTCTTTCTCCGAGGTGTGGGCAAGCTGGAGCGCCGGGCCGCTGATGGCCGCGAAGAGGTAGTAGTTGGCCAGCGTGCAGTGATTGATGACGTGGCTGCCGCCCTGCAGGCGCACTAAGCCCTCGCCGGCCTCGCTGAACTGGCAGCCGAAGGCGGCGACGTCGGCATGCACAGCCTCCAGGACGAGTCCTGCGGAGTTGTGCAGCACGCAGTTGAGCATCAACAGTGTCGGCCTCTCCGGAGCGCCCGGCTCGCCTTCGATTCTGACGCCCTGCCACGTGTTGCGGATGTCGGTATGAACCAGCACGTTGTTGCGGCTCGTAGAGGTGAAGAACACGCCGGTCCACTGGCGCGACATTATGTCGAATGAGATGTCGCCAACCACGTTACCGGTGCGATCGCCGGCCATGTGTACGGGCCGTTCGACGGTTCCGGCCGTCTCGAGCGTTCCGCGCACAGCCATGTAGGCACCGTCGTGGAAATAAAGCTCCGTCCCGGCGCCGAGTCCGAGGAACGCACCCGGCTCCACCACCAGCGAATCGTACACGATGTAGGGGCGTCCGGCAGTGAACACCTCGCGGCCGGAGACACGGTGGCCGCGCAGGCGCACGGCGTCGCGGCCCTGCGCGTCGAGCACCACGCTGCGCGTCACGCCGCAGGCCGTAAAACTGAACTTGGCGCGCACGTCCACAGGCACCGCCTGGCCGTTGGGCGGCAGAGTGGCCTCTATAAATACATATATGGAATCCTTGGCGCGGATTTCGACGTCGTGGAATTCAGTGCCGCTGAAGCCGTCGACATTCATGCGGAAATACTCCGGGTTGTCGCCGTCGAGGACAATATCGGTTATGTTCACCGACTTCGACGAACGGTTGCGCAGGGTGAATCGGTGTGTGGGCGTGCCCTCCTCGGTGAAGACGGTGCCCATGCGGAGCGTATCGAGCGAAGCCACAGGCGCGTCGGCAGGCGCGGAGGTGAATCCGTCCTCGATACAACCCGTAGCGGCGACCGCGAGCAGCGCGGCCATAAAGAGAGAGTAGACAATTCTTTTCATCGCCTTATATAACGGAAAAACCGCCACCTTATTGCATTATTTCAGAGTGGGCAAAACGACAATTCCCGGCTTGAATGAGCGCCGCAGGCTTGTGTATTACAAATTAGTATTGTATTTTTGCCACACCAAACCCATATTCATCATGATTGCCTTAAGGAAAATCCTACTGCTGACGACCTTGCTGTTTTCTCCGATTCTGTCTGCTCAGGTAAAGTCGATTGCCGATTGCGAGCAAGTCGCATTGGCGAAAGACGGCAACGGAGAGAAAGTAATGTTCTACTACATTCCGACTAAAGGATTAAAAACCACAGCATTTGATGAAAAGTCCGGGCAACTTACCCTCATAGATGATGAAGGCTATCGAAAATATGATACCGAGACAATGACTCTCTTGTCCCACTGCAAGATAGATACAGATAAAGATCTGATGCAGACTTCGGACAGCGGGTACCTGTTTTATTCCACTCCCGACCTTTTTTCTACCACCAATAAGCCATATTTTTATGGTCTTGACGGAAAACTTGTGTGGAAAGGTAAAGAAAATGTCTTCATGGGCATTAGTCATAAAAATGTCCTTATTTGCAACAAGGGGAATTACGGTGACAAAAAGCCCATACGCCTGATGGGGTATGAGCTATCCTCCGGCCGCGAATTGTGGCGGACTGAGTTCCACGCCAAGAACCACAGCATTTTATGTGGAATACGCCAGAAAAACTATGACAGCGATTCACTTTATCTCATAGCCGACTCATTGTTACTCATAAATTTACGTACCGGCTGCAAGTTAGCCGGTCGCCCATTCAACGTCATTGGCAAGAATGATCGTAGAACTGGATTACATAGCAATTGGATTGTACGCGGCGACAGCATGTTTATCGCTGATGCCGACAGTCTGTACTGCCTTGACAGCGGCCTGAATTCCATTTGGCAGACAGCATTGCCGACCGATTTGGGCGCAAGATCCAGAATACGGATAAATGACGGCAAATTATATCTACAGAACTTCGGCTTTGGAGTATATAGCTACGGCTTTGGACATCAGTTTGTAGATTATTACCGTTATGGCAGACCTTTCGCCGCGACATACGATATAAAAACAGGAAAACAGATTTCATTATCGATACCGGAAGCCGACAGAAAAATTACAACGAACGGCTGTTATGTGGACGATAACAGAATATACTGGCAAGCCGGAGATAAATTCTATTTCACATCCGTGCAGGACAGCACCATTCACAGAATAAAATGGAAACACGAGACTGATTTTGAGCCCGACAGGTACCATCCCAATTACGTACTCCACGATACTATCGAAGTGGTACGGGACGGAAAGTTCGTACCCATATGCACCGACAAGAACCATATGGTGGTGGAGATATTCGGAAAGGACATCAACGTCGCTTCTCCCGACGGAACCTGCCGCTTTATACCCTCCGACAGCGCTTATGTTCACTATAATGATAACGTCTATTCCACCAACGGCATACCCGACAGACCTACAAGCTACGTTATCATAGACCCCGTAAGCCGCGAGATACGCTATTCATTCTTCCTCAAAGGATTCGTATACACCGACAGAAAGGGAAACATCATAGTACACACAAAAACCGGCCTGGGATTCCTCCCGCACAGGTCAGCCAATCTGTAAGGATGCCCCCTTACCTCTAAACTATATCTCCTCGTCGAGAGAATAGTTTATAAAGTCGACAAGCGGACGCAGCGGAGCCGTGCGGTCGGCGGCCTCCTCGGGCCAGTCGGGCCGCGCGAAGAACTCCGGCGGCAGCGGATGGAACTTGCCGTAGCTCTTGAGGCGCAGCAGCTCTATCTGCGGATGGTCCTTGGGCCATCCGGCGGGAGCCGTCTTCAGCGCGGGGCCGCACCAGCCCGAGCCGTAGAGGCTGCGGAGGGCAGGCTCGGCGAGGATGGACTCAAGCTCGTCGATATTGTCGACGATAGCCTGACGCAGCTTGCGCAGCTGCGCCGAGTCGGGGCACCAGAAGCCGCCATATAGGCCACCCTCCTCGGGACGGTTGTCCATCTGGAGATAATATCCGGCGCGCTCGTCACGTGTGCCCTGCACCTGAAAGGCGGCCGAAAAGAATGTCTTGTACGGAGTCTTGTCGGGGGAGAAACGCGTGTCGCGGTATATGCGGTAGGCCTGACGGCGCGCCTGCTGGTGCGCCACGCGGGGGTCGTGCTGCGCAAGGCGCGCTATGTAGCGGTCCACCTCGTCGAGCCACATCGCGCGCACGTCGTCGTACTCCGACTTGTGCTCGGCGAACCACACGCGGTTGTTGTTGCGCGCCAGACGCGCCAGAAATTCAAGGGCGGGATGCTGACGTTTCATGCTCATTTAATTTCCTCCCAGTCGGCGTCCTCCACCTGCGGCTCCGGCTTGCCCGGACGGGCAGAGGGCGCAGGATCATCGCCATAGGTGCGCACTTCCTCGAAGGCCACATATTCGCCCACGTCGCGCGCTATCTTCTTCTTGCGGGCTCGGCCGTGCGGTGCCTCCGGGTCGGGCGTGTCACCGTAGCCGGCAGCGCGTCGATATGCCTGCCGAAACTCCTCGGCTGCACGGAACTGGCGCTTCACGGCGCTGTACTGGCGCCAGAATGCCCATGCGGCACGTCCAAGCGGCAGCAGCACGAAAAAAAACAGAAGGAGAAAGAGAAATGTACCCATAATAAAACGTCCCCTGAGGGCGGGAGATTTAATCAGAATTCAGAACCGGCACGGTTGCGGCTGAACAGCGACAGCAGCACATAGAGCAGGATGGTCCATGCGAAACCGCTTACGCCGTAGAACACCACGAACGCCACCGCTGCGATAACAATCACATAGCGCAGGAAGTTCTCGCGCAGGTCGAAGTTCTTGAACTTGAGGGAGAACATGCGCACATCGCTCACCATAGCCAGCGACACGAGCGCTATGAGCACCATCATCACGCCGGTGCCGGGATAGCCGTAAGAGGCAGTCCAGCCGCACATGCCTATCCAGAAGATGGCGTTGGCCGGAATAGGCAGACCGCGGAAAGTGGTGGCCTGACGCGTGTCGATATTGAACTTGGCGAGGCGCAGGGCGCCCATTGCCGGAATAAACAGGGCGAAATAGCACAGCCACGCACATTCGGCATGCTCCAGCATCACGTTGAGCACAAGCATGCCGGGCGCCACGCCGAAGCTCACAAGGTCGCTCAGCGAGTCCAGCTCCTTGCCCAGGGCCGAATAGGCGCGCAGGGCACGCGCGGCGGCGCCGTCGCAGAAATCGAACACGGCAGCCGCGCCTATCATGATGAAGGCCCATTGCAGGCCGGTGAGGCCGCCTATGACGTCGGTATGGCGGAAAGCGAACACCAATGCCATACAGCCACTCAGCAGATTGAGCAGCGTGATGGTGTTAGGTATGCAGCTGATGATTTTTCTCATTGTCACTTGCGCGGGGGATTGAGGCGGGCCACCTGCGTCACGCCGCCGGTGGTATGGTCGCCCAGCTTGACAAGAATATCCGAACCCACCGGCACGAAGATGTCGACACGTGAGCCGAATTTAATGAATCCGAGATGGTCCTCGATGGACGCCTCTATGCCGGGCTGCGCGTATGTGACGATACGCCGCGCCACAGCGCCGGCTATCTGACGCACCACCACGAGCTGACCCTCCGGGGTGCGTATCACCACCGTGGCGCGCTCGTTGTCGGTACTCGATTTCGGGAGCCATGCAGCCTGGAAGCGGCCCTTGCTGTGGTCGGTGTATATCACCTCGCCGTCTACCGGAAACCAGTTTGCATGCACGTTGAAAAGATTCATGAACACCGAAATCTGCACGGCGGGACCATGCAGATACTCATGCTCCACAGTCTCCTCCAGAGCCACGATCTTACCGTCGGCGCTGGCAACGACCGCGTTTTCAGGATTGCCGAGGAACTTGCGGCGCGGCGAACGGAAAAAGTTCACCATAATGAGGTAAAGCGTGGCACTGACGGCCGTTACGACTCCGCTTGCCACCGGGCATCCGCCCCAAATCCATAATGGCACATTGATGCACAGCAGCACTATCAGTGCCACTATCAGTATGTTTACGCCCTCATGGTGCAGTTTCACTCTCATGTATCTTCTTACATTTGAAATGCAAAGTTAATCTATTTTCTCGTAAAGGCAAATTTTTTATCCATTATTCACATTCATTCCGTCACGAACGTCCCGAACGAACGTTCCTAAATTCAGATGCCAAAGCGAATAAGGTCCCGGCAGCCGGAACGAACTTCCTCAATTATCTCATGGCATCTGTTCTCCGGAATCTTGATTTTCGTACCCACGGCCATAAAGTCGGACAGACCGGGACGTCCCGTGCCGTTGACCGACGTCGCATGCTCGCCATTGTAACCTTCGGCGCAGAATGTTAGGTCATACGCCGGGGCAAGCCGCCAGCGCCATTTTGCCGTCTCGACATCGCGGACAACATAGAAACTGAAGTTCTTGCAATGGTCATCCTTGTTGTCGGTAAGGTAATTGAACACCATGCGGCGATACATCTGCTCCACATCCTCACGGCTTTGTGTCAGAAATCCTGTGAGCGCAAGCAGATTGGAATAATCCATGAACGGCTCACGAAGCGACAGACACAGAAGACCGCCGGCCGTAGCCGTGTGCAGGCGGTTGCCCTCACTGTCTATATCAAATCTGCGCGAAGCAAAATAGCGGCCGTTTACAAGACGGAAATCGGGCACAATGATTCCGCATTCCCTTGCTGTTTCGTTATACTTGTATTCCTGGATGCCTATGTCGGCCGGGTCGTAAGTATGCCGGAATTTGATGATCCAATGCCCGTCGGTATCCGAAAAGACAGCCTTGGGCCTCGCGCCGCCGCTGTTGCCGCTGTTATAGAGCAACAGCCCGGCATCACCGTCCTGCTGCTCTTTCAGCACCTCGAGAGCAATCTGCTGAAGCATATCGAAATCGCTTATTGCCTCCTCACGTACCACATTCACCGACGGCTCGTATGTGAGCGCGCCCATACCTCTGTCGCCAACAAGGGCGAGACGATCCATCGACGACAGTTCGGAATCATCTATGCCCTTGCGAAGCAAAGCTTTATGAAGGAGATAGCGCCCGTAGCCGTCGGGCAGACTGTCCTCAAAAATTCCGAAGTTTCCATAAAACGGCTGTGGCCGGGCGACAAATATCCCCGGCTTCAGAGGCAGCTCAAGCGGAGAAATACTGAATCCTTCGACAAGCCACGCCTTGTCGTATTCAAAACAATTCAGCCGGCCATCGGGCGAAAGAGACAACAGACCCACTCTCTGTCCGCGAAACATAACTTGCAGTCTGACGGTCTTCTTCATTTCCTCTTATTTTTGGGGTACGCGCGTTTGTCACCGCTTTTGCTGCGGATCATATCAAGTTCCTCCATAGTGTCGAATTTCGACGCGCCGAACAGGTTTTTCACCTCGGCAGTATAGCCCAGAGCCACAGCCAGGCGGACGAGCGACTCAAATGATATCAGGCCCTTCTGCTCGAAGCGCGCCACCGTGGACAGCGGCACGCCCGAAAGCTCGGCTACGCGCCGGCGGGTAATATTTTTCTCGACACGCCGCTTGCGGAAATTCTCGGCTACCTGGCGCGCAATGTCATCGGCATTATCCAAAGTATAGCCTTCCAATAATGCTAACAGATTATCACTATTCGCGCTTTGCATCATAATACTGCTAATATCATGATACAAATATACACAATATTTCCGACATATACAAACCCCGGTCCGCAAAAAGCGGCCCACCCCTCTTGCCTCTAAACCACCTATAGACTTACAGCATAGCGAGACACATATAGACATAAGGTCATAAGAAACAAAAGTTTTTTAATCCTTATGTCGCTTCTGACCTTATGTCCTTCTGTTTCTCACCCTCCAAGGCCCCCTCTTACCTCTAAACTATAAACTCTAAACTATTTTTTCAAAAGAATAGCCTCGGCGCGGCTGCCGTCCACACCGCGCATCTGCCGGCCCACAGGCGCACCGATATAAGTCGGGTCGCACACCAGGAAGCGGCGGCCGTCCACCGTCATGGCATCGCCCTCCGCGTCGTCGCCGAAGCATACGGCCGTGGCAAGATGGCCCGGATAGTACACCAGCGCCACCTCCAGGCCCAACAGATCGCGCACAAGGCGCGAGAAAAGGATGGAACGGTCCTCGCAGTCGCAGTAGGGATAATACAGCGTCTCCTCGGCAAAGAAAGCCCGGTCGCCGCCCCACACCTTGTCGTCGTACTCATACACCAGCCCCGTCTGCACCCAGTTCAGGAGCCGCTGCGCGGCCTCCAGCGGCGTCAGCCCCTCCAGCCGCGGTCGCAACCCGGCATACAGCGCCTCCGACGTGGCGCGCGAGAAAGGCGCTTCGGCGCAGATGGCCCATTTCGTCATCGGGTCGTGGTCCACGGCCGACGCCGGATAGCCGTTGTAGAACTCCACGAGCTGCTGCGGCACGCTGGCCGAGGCCACTACGTCGGCATAGCGCTTCGACTTTATCTCCCTCGGTTCCGACATGCCGCCGCCAAGGTCCTGCTCCTGCGCGATCAGAAGCGACAGCGGCTTCTCGCCCTCGAAGCTCATCGGGCATATACTCAGCGACTCGGCCTTGGAGCCGTAGGGATACAGGCTGAGGCCGTCGACATAGAAATACGGCGTGTCGAACACCGAATGGCGGCTGCCGTAAAGCAGCACCAGCCGCCCGCCGGAGTCGATGGCGAGACGCATCTGATAGCCCGACTGACAGAACAGGAACGCCGTCACGAACAGGCCGGCGTCGGCATCGCCGCAATATTCGCGCCCCAGGCGGTCGAGAAATTGCAGATAGGCCCAGTCGCAGAGCCGGTAGCGCAGTCGCGCCTCCAGACAGTCGCGCAACGCATTGTCCATGCCTGGCGTACATAGGGCGTTCCAGTCGCGCGACAGCCGGTCGGCAGTCACCGGCCCTCCTCCGCGCAACTTTGCCTCCGGAGGCATACGCACGCCGCAGCGCAGTCCGTAGAAATCGAACTCGAACCGGTCCGCCCCGGCCGGCGTCTCCCTCACGGGCTCCACAGGCATGGGCTGCGGGGGCTCCTCTACGACAGGCACCTCGCGCGGCGTCACCTCCACGGGCTTGACCGGTGCCGCATTGCCGTCGTATACTACCGGCGGCACACGCTTGTACTTGTCGCGCGACGGCACAGCCGGCCGCGCGCTGTAGTCCTGCCACACCGTCTTCAGGAATTCGGCATACTGCGCGTTGCACTCGCGCCGGAACGAGTCGTAGCGCTCGTTCACGCCGCGCCGGAATGCCTCGTACTCCTCCGCCGGCGTCTGCGCCACGGCAACGGCAGCCGACAGCACGGCGACAGAAAGCGCGGCAAGACGGATGTTCATGGCGTAATTATTTGCGGATACTTACGTTTTCTGCTACAATCTCCGTCTGCTCCCGGTCCTGAATGTTGCCGATCTTGATTTTGAACGTCGCGCCTTTTGCAAGCGAGGCGGATGGAAATGTCAGCTGGAATTTCTCGAATTCCTCGTCGCTGATAGGCTTTACCGCGCTGGGTATCTTCTTGTCTTCGTTCCAGCCGGTCAGTTCACCCTTCACTCCCTCCGGATCTTTGGCTGTATACAGGACACAATCTTCAAAAGAGATATTATAGCTAAAACGGCTGAACTGCTTGACCTGAATGTACACGACAGTTTTACCGTCGACCACATCCACTTTCTCGATTTTGAACGAGAAAGGCTTCTGGTCAAACTTATAGTTGACTTTCATAGGCTTTGCCTGCACAGCGAGCATAATGCAAAGCATGATGATGGTAAAAAAAGTTCTCATTTCTATTTCTTACTTCATGTTAATTCAGTTTCCAGTTTTTCCAGTCAGCCCCGACATTCTGCGACGGGCTGACAGAAGGAGTCTGCGACTTTCCGTTGACGACAATGGATTTGCGCTGCACATTCTCACGCAGATAGTCGGCGAGTTCGCCGAGGCTCACCGCCCCTTTGGTTTCCTTGAGCTTTTTGAGCAGATAATACGTGAAGAGTCCGTGATTCTTTTCCATGTAGGGATAAGCGGTCTCGTCGCCCTGCGCCGAGGTCATGACAACCATATTGCCCGCCGGGGCAGCCGACTTGGCCTTGATAGCCACGCCGCGCGCCGATGCGAGCATGCCCTCGCCGCGGTTAGAGCCGCTGAAACATGCGTCGAGAAGCACCACAGTCTTCCTCGACGGCAACGAGCCTATAGTCTCATAGAAATCCTTCAGGCTGTAGCATGTGGTGAGGTCGGCGCTGTAACCGTCGACCGGCAGCAGATACGCATCTCTGGACTCCTCGTCGGGTATGCCGTGACCTGCATAGTAGACGATAAACGACGCGTCGCCACCGTAGGCCTCCGCAATCTGCTTCATCAGATTAATCTCGCGGCGGATATTGTTCAGGGTGGCATTCTTTACCACATGTACGTTGGTCGACGGGAGCCCGAGGGTCTTAGTGCAGTAAGCTGCCAGCACTTCGCCGTCGTTCAGTGCGTTCGGCACTTTGGCTACGTCCTGATAGTCCTCATTGGCTATAATCAGCGCAAAGGTATTTTCGCGCACCGTGCGGGTGGTTGGAATTGCTTCGTCTACATCCGACTTGGGAGCAGCAGGCGCCGGTTTCTGAGCCGTGCGCCCAACGGGCTGCGGCTGCGTCGCCGCCTGTGTCTTAGGCGCGGCGGAATTGCGCCTCGTCGGCGACGTCTTCGGCGCGGTTGCCGGCTTCAACGGCTGTTTGGACGCGCTCTGATTGTACAGGCTGATGATGTCCGGAATCTCCGTGCCGTCATGTTTGCGCTCATAGCGGGCCGTCCATTCCCTCGCCTTGGCCTCATTGGCCGCCACGCCTATACCATCGCTGTAGCAGTGCGCAAGGCTTTGCATCGCCGGCGCAAAGCCGCGCTCGGCGGCCCGCCGGTACATACCAAAGGCTTTCTCCGCATCAGCATCAAAGCCCAGACCGAACTCATAGCACACGCCCATGTAGTACTGCGCCGTGACGTCGTTCACCGCCGCAGCTTTCTTAAGCTGAAGGATGCCCTGCTCCGTAGCGCCGTCACGAAGCAGCGCGAAAGCCTCCTCCGTGGTTCGGTTGATAGTGTAGGCCGCGGCACACTGCATACATATAGCCGCAGCACATAACGTTAACAGCCGTTGCATAATTCAGGTGATTTACAAGTATATCCGTGCCGGCCTGTTATACGGCCGACACGGAAGTCGTTACTATGTCGTTATCACAAGGATCAGTCATTGTCGAAGCGCGACAGGTCGGGCGTCTTCATGTACTTCATGTTGCGCCACAACACGTCGGAACCATCGAAAACAATTTCCTTTTTGTAATATGTCTCGTCGTAACTGTCGAACAGCACGGCAGCCATACCGCCGGTGGCAAGAGTGGCGAATGTGGCGAACAGAGCCTTGCCCAGGTTCATGCCTTTCTTCTTAGTCACCCATGTGGCGCCGAGATTGAACTCGCCCTTCTTGTAGTTTCCTACCCAGTCGCACACGATGACCGGCGACTTGTCCTGCTCGAATTCAAAAGGAGAGTCAGCCTTGATGTGTACCTTGGCGGCCTCCGTCTTCTTCACGCCAAAACCGCGCTTCTGCTTCTTGGTAAGTTCCTGAGGCATTTCCACATAGTAGGGTGCGAGATATACATCGCTCACCCATGTGGAGATAGATACCGGCGTCCACTCCTCGGAACGTTTGTTGAATGAATAGGCTATAGAGGCGCCGATATTGCTCACGCTCTCGTCCTCGGTGAGGTGACGCGTGGCCGTGCCAAGATATTCCTTGCCCTTGGGGTCGGCGTTGAGCGACTCGTTCACAAGCTCGTTGATAAGCGTCAGCAGACGCTCCTCATACTCCGAGAAGTTGCCGGACGGGCTTTCCGTCGTCGAGTATTTGCCGTATATTCCACCTGCAAGATTGCAGATGAAAGTCTCGTTCTGATTTCCGCCCGTACTCGGTGCTATCGACTTGAACTCGTCAATGGATGTCGAAGACTTGGCCTTGGATGCCTTCTTCTCGTTCTGCTCCTTGTCGTACATGGGATACGACGAGCCGTTGTTCACAAGGAAGCACTGCGACAGGTCGATGAAGATTGTCTTGTTGGTTTTGTTAATGGCCCACAACTGCTCATTGTAGATTTCAAACTTCACATTTTCATCCTCGTAGATACTGTTGGCCGGCGAATACGCCATAACAAGAGCCACGCGGTATTTGGTTTCCTTTGAATTCGATGCTCCGGCTACGCAAGCAAATGCGCAGATAAGAGCTATCAGTACACTGAATCTTTTCATTTTTCTATTTTGATATAGTGATTGGTTTATATATTATCTGTAAATCGGGGTCTGCAGTCTGCACTCCGGCGCGCCACTTCTCGAAGTCGGCCAACGGCAGCTGCCGGGGAAGCCGGGCGTCCGCACGCTGCGTGACCGTCTTCACGACCTCATTCGGAGAGAATACAAGAACTATCTCGTTACGGTCCGGCACCTTGCCGCCGCTGAAGGTCATAGTGTACTCGTCCACGACATCACGTTCCTGCGGCGCGGCAGCTGCCGAGAAAAACACGTAGGACCTGTCATGCTCAACACGCCGTGCGCCCTCGCTCGAACCGCTGTAAGGCAACAGACAGAACACCTCGTCGCTGACATGGTCCACCAGATACACCAGCAGATAGCCGTCGACAGGCGACATGAACTCCAGGAACAGATCATCGCCGCTGCGGAATTCATCGTCTTCAAAACGCGACTCCGTGCCGTTGCGCAGCACACGGGCCTCCAGGGCTATGCTGCTGCGCGACAGCTCGCGCGCACGGCCCTTGACCGATACCGTGACAACGAGCATGTCCTGATCGTAAACAATCTTGTACTCCGGCTCGCCGATGGTTTCCAGCCACTGCCCGCGCACCTGGCTCATGCCGTGCGAGAACATATCCACGTTAGATTCCGTGCCGCTGTTCACCACACGTGTCGATGTAGACTGGCTGACAAGAGTGCCGAACACATCGGCCATGGCCTGTATCTTGGCGCGTTCGAGTGCCGTCCGCTTGGCTTCGGCCGGTGATTCCAGAGCCGTGGCATGATAGGTGTATGTAGCCGACACCGTCTGCACACGCGGGGATTTAGCATGCACGGCGGTCGCGGCCACGCACAGCAGGAGACACAGAACCAAGCGCCGCATCATGGCAGTTACCAGCCCAGCAGCTGGTCGAGTTTCTCATGCAGGGCGTCGCCGCGCTGCTCAAGGTCCTTCTTCACGGCCTTCTTGGCGGCCGCCTTCGCCATATCCATGCTGTAGGCCACGCGCACCAGCACCTCGCGGTTGTTGCCGTTGACAACGCGGTAGCTCTCAACCACGGGTATCACGCGGCCGATGCTCTGCGAGATAAGGTTCTTGCCGGCCATCACGCTGCGGGTCACCGACTCGGCCTCGCTCTGGTCCATCTGCTCATTGGCTACTGTATTCTCGACCAGCGCCGTTATTTCCGTCTGTATCTGACCTGCCAGATTCTGTTTTGCCAGCTCCAGAGCCTGCATCTTGGCGGCATCGTAGTTACCGCCGGTACTCATGGCCTCGGCCATTATGAATTTGGGATAACCGTCGTCGTCAAACTGGTACTGCATCAGATACGACCGGTCGAGCTGCTTATCCAGAGGCAGTGCGCCCGGCGCCGTCTTCCAGCCCTCCTTTGTCAGCCGCTTGGCTTCCTTGCGGGCAGCCTTGGTGGCCTTCTCGTTCAGTTCCTTCTTAGATGCTTTGTTCAGCTCCATCCTTTCGCGGCGCTGATCCTTGGCATTCTGAGCAGCTGTCGGCATCGCCACAGCCATGCACAGAGCCAAAGCGAGAGTCATTGCAATGTGTTTCACGTCTGGTAAAAATTGGCGCTGGAAGACTCACAGTCCAACAAAATGCAAGAGAAGCGTGAGAGTCTGTACATGTCGCTCATCTCACGCATAGAGGCTCTCGCATTGCCCACCGTAGTCAGACGAGCAACGCAGAAGCCCACGCTTGTATATGCATATAATGCATGCGGAACCGTTTCTCACGAAACGTCGTTCCGGACACATGTATAATACATATCCACGGGCATCTACTGTTGCTGGCTTCCGGACTACGGTTAGAATTTGCGAGATTCCTATACGTCAAGAAACAGCGTCAAGTAAACGCTTCATATGTCTTTGCATCCCTCCCGCTTCGCCCGTGACCGGGCTTCTGCGTTACGGTCTGCGTTGCAAAGTAAAGCAATAATTTTCAATGATGCAACACTTTGCTTAAATTTTCTTTTATAATCATAAAAATTGTATTCACTATTCAGCGAGTCACTCGAATAGTTACCTGAAGACGATTTAGAGGCTGTTTAAAAACTATTGCTGTCCGATAAAACGCTATAAGATACAATATATTGGATAATAACCTCCATATAAGCCCTATTCATCGGGGATTACCCGCCGGATGGCGGGTAAAATCCGGTTAGCCGCGGATTAAGGCGCATAGCGCCGTATCCGCGGTAGGTGCAGTAAAGGGCATCAACCCGCCGGATGGCGGGTTGCACGGCCCATAGCGAGCACGAAATCTTTTGAGAATCTGATACATAAACCCGGGCGTCGTGCAACCCGCCATCCGGCGGGTTGATATATCGGTCGTGACACAACCGCGGGTACGTCACACACTCCGTGTGTTCCTTAACCCGCGGCTAACCAAATTCAACCCGCGACGAGCGCGGGTTGTTTTGATTTTACCGGACTGCAATAACAAACCCAAGAAGGTGAGTCCGCCACGCTCCGCGGGCTCCCGATGTCGGTCGGCTCTTACAGCACCAGATTCACCGTTTCGTAGCTTGACTGGGTGATGACGTGGCCGTTGCGTTTGGCTTCAAGGCGTATGGCACGCATTTCGCGCTGGGCTTTCGTCAGATTGGTTTTATAGGTTGACCAATACATGCCTTTGCCTCCGTATTTTCCGCCTATGTCCTTGCCGTCCTTGTCCTTGACTTTTATACCGAGGTTCGTGGCCGACTCATAGGTGGAACGGGCTACTTTCTCCCAGCGGTCATACCGCGCCTGATAATACGCTTTGGAATTGCCAGAGGAAGAGGATGTTGAGGACGAACGCCTTGACGTGCCGGATGTCCGGCCGCTGTGATTGCCCGAACGGCTGCCGCCGCCATTCTTGCTGGCATAGTACTGCTGCACGGTTCCGTTTATATCGTTGGCAAGGCCGCTTAACGCCTCGGCCAGCATCACCCAGCCGTTGGTGCCGCCGCCGGAATCCTGATTCTGCAGAGCGTTCAGATTGCTTATCGAATACTTGTTGCCCAAAGCCGCCCCTTTTTCGTAATAGTAGTAAGCGCCGTCGCGGTCGCCGGCGTTGATACACACCACGCCGGCATTGTTGTAGTCATTGCCCTTGTCTTCGTTGTTGTCGGCAAGCTCTGCCGCTGTTTCCCACGCACGGGTCGCTTCTTCATGGTCGGTGAGGCTTTTTGCCATACTGACAGCCTTATCGTGAAGAGCTGGAACCTCCTTCTTGTAGCTGACAAGATACTTCGTGGTAAGACCATAACGGGTTACCTCGTAGCTGTATCCACTCACTACGACATCATCATAACCGCGTTTAGACACATTTCCATCTTCATTGACAATATAATACAACCCGTCCTTGATGGCCAGCGATGCTTCCGTGGTGCTTTTCGGTAAAATCATGTCGAACTCAAACGGAAGCACCTGCGTGCAATCGTAGTACCTGCTGCTGATCAAGCCGTACTTACCGCCCTTGCCGACGATGAGATACGGACGATCCGAGTCGTCCCATAATGATACTTCAGAATACCCGCAATCCTCGGGATACGCAGTTGTATTGGCCGGTATAATGCCCATCTTGCCGAGGGTATCCGTGAGCACCAGCACCTTACCGACCTGCGTGATGTCGCGGTACGGCTTCCCGAAAGGAGCATCGCCGCGCATGAGCACCATGCGGACGTCGTCGCCCGTGACGGAATCGGGCGTGACCGTCCGGTATGTCAGGACTATATTCTCCATGAAACTGACCTCCTGCGGATACCGGGCCTTCGCAATGTCCTCGTAGGCCTTCTCGGTGCGCTCCTGCGCCGGACCCAGGAGGGCATAATTGCTGTCTCTGAATTCCTTGCTGAATATCAGGTCCTTAAATTCCTTATATTTCTTTTTCGAGCCTTTTCTGACTAAGTCATAGGAATCCTTATACTTGAACGGCACAATCTCGTTGCCCCTCAGGTCGATTACGCCCCACAGATGCGTGTTCGGGTCCTTAACCTGCTTAAACCATTCATAATGCCAGTCGTGTATACGGTCTTTGTATAACTTTTTCCAGCCGGCGTAGAGCAACAGATATTTGTCTTCAAAATCCTCAAACTTCCTGTCGGTTAAATCCTTGCCTTCCGCATCACAGAATCCTATAAGTCCGTTTCGCTTATATACAATGTGTTTATGCGGATTGTAGCGTATGGCGATGATTTCATCAAAAGTGGCCGAGCCTATCGGCTTGAACTCCGCATCATAAAGACTGTATGCCGACCGGCCGGGTTCCTTTGCCCAGATCAGGCTGCCCTTATGGTGCATCTCCTTGAAATCGGGCGAAATCTTCTCGCCCCTGAGGTTGATGGCATAGTAATCACCGTCGGTTCTGACAACCGCTATGCCTTTGAAGAAATTTTCGGCATAGTCATATTTATGAGGAAAAAGGTTCTTCCCTTTAAGATTGATGAACCTGTACTTGCCGTCCTGCTTCACTACGGCTATACTGTCGGCATTGAACTCCGAAGCTTCCTCAAATATCGGCGGGAACAACCATTTGGACCTTGAAGTTTTGTCATAATCCTGAGCATATTCACTGGTCTCACTGTTCCAGTATCCATATTTGCCGTTTTTACATTTTTGTGGATGCCACTCCAAATCCCCGGCAACAGATGTCAGCGAGAACATCAGAAGCAGCATTAGTAGAACTTTGTTTTTCATAGGATTGTAATAATTTAGGTTATAAAACAGCCAAAATCACCAGGATTTTAACTTTTAGTGCCATTTGTTGCAAAGTAACGCATTAATTTTCAGATTTGCAACACTTTGCAAAAAATTATATTGCAGTCCGATAACACGAGGACAACCCGCGTTCATGGCGGGTTGAATATGGTTAGCTTTTACCTTTGCAGTCGAGATCTCCGTTAACATTTCAGCCGGAGATTGTTAATAAGTAAGACAGAGACG
>URSD01000012.1 GCA_900550395.1 uncultured Porphyromonadaceae bacterium
CTTATTACTTCGACAATACATTCTCCTTACCTCACGGATGGCTGCTTACGGCCAACATCAGCGGCAGCTCGCAGGGAGATATGCACACCAACCGGTTCAGTGCCTCATGGTTTACTATGGACGCATCTGTGGGAAAGACATTCCTGAACAAATCATTGACCGTCAAACTGTCGGCCACCGACATATTCAACACGGCAAACAACGACTGGACTATGAACACATACGGCGTTTTCGTCGACAAACGGCAGAGCTACGACCGCAGGTGTCTATCGCTCAATGTAATCTACAATTTTCAACCCCGCAAAAGCCAATACAAAGGCACGTCGGCAGCAGAAGATGAAATGAAGCGGCTATGACGAATCGTTGAGATGAACGTTACTTCGTGCAATGCGGGCGGAAATATGGAATTGCATCAAAAACTTTGCAAAATTCGTCAGCCATTACGAATATTTCTGTAATTTTGTCTTCGGTGAGTATAGAGATAAGAGTATTTGTTTGTATTTCAGCACTATAAATTTAATACTTTTATCGCTAATCCCCAAATTTTCAACTACTTTATTTCGTAGAACTCACGTTAATATAACAATACACATTTATAACGTAAAAATAGAACAAACTCAACTATATAATAATTGCGTAAATTTATGACAAACAACAAATTAAAGAAAAAATACACCAAGTTAGAACGATTATTTGCTTTTTTAGTTGAACCCATCGCTGTAACATTGTCACTTTTATTACAATACGGGATTGCATGGTGCATGGATGAGCCAATATGTAATAATGTACGATATTTAGGTGTTATCTTCGTATTCCTTTGCGTATTTAATTACATCTACTCTCTGATTAAAATAGGATTTCCCCAAATAGCACAAAACAAATTGATAGATTCAGTACGGGTAATTATAATTTTCGGAACAGCGACCTATCCTATAATTCTATTTTTTTTAAGGATTCTCTTACCATATATCCTTAGTCCCTTTATATGTTTATATCTGCTCTATTATACCTATATAGCTCTTTTCATATTGGAAATAATAACATTATTAATGCTTGTATCTTATTGGGCATTTCGTAAATATAGTATTCACCCAATCATGAGAATGATGTCTATAATTATAGGTGAGTTGTTCCCGATCATCGGTATTACGGGGTCTATATTGATGTTGATAAATGGAGATGAACTTTTTAAAAGCGGTTGGGACGACGGAATAATATTAGATTCATTAATTACATCTATAATCGCATATATTCCACTGGTTTTTTTAATTTTTATTGATAATAGGAAATTATATGCGTTCGTTCCATTTAGAAAATACATTCTATATCTTAGATCTTTTACCGAAATTAGTCAAATAAATTTGGAGCCTGATCTCTCAGAAAAACTTCCAATTGTTGAAGTTGCGGAACCAACATCGCATAATAGTAGAATTATATTCCAGGGCTATGACTTCTATCTACCAACAAAAAACTGGAAACCACAATTAAGATATTATATCAGTCGTGCCAAATTTGTAATATGCAGCATTGGAATTACAGAGGGAGTTCAATGGGAAATGTTTGAGAATAATCCTAATTTGTCTAAATACATATTCATTAGCTATCACATAGAATCGGTTGAACTTGATTCTATTAACCTTCGATATAGAAATCATGAACTATTTTCAGTTATTCAAGAAGCTAAGAAAAGATATGAAACTGGCGCTGCATGTTTTTGCTATTGCGATAAATATTGGTATTTTTCAAGGAATTTAAATATTATACTTGAATGTTTGAATAAATCGGATTTTATTGGTTGTGGGACGCCATATGAAAGCAATCTATCTTTGAAAGTTAAGACCTGGAACAATACTAAGAATTCTTGGTTGCTGATTGATATTTTAAGACATCTATGGATGTTAATTCGACCTCAATCATTGGCAAAAATGTTTGCTACACCAGTTGCGATTGCCTTATTTGCTCTTACATGGCTTTTCCCTATTTTCATGATTTTATCAGGAACGTTTTTCCTTGTATGTATTGGGTTAAATTACATGGGCTTTGATATTTCACTTGACGTTGATATCTCATTGGGAGCTGCTATTTTCGGAATCGTACTTGGATTATATCTCCTGCGGGAGGCACGCGAGTAATAATTATATTTACACTTAACTATCCATTTAGTCAACCGCGGAAATATGGAATTGAATTGTGCGGCTATTCCGGAGATATTTTATAATTTTGTATTATGACACAGGATTTGACACTCTCTCTGAATAAAGAGTACCGTAGTTGGGTTAAGGAACTCAAGCAACGGTACCTCTCCGCCCGTCTTAAAGCATCCATAGATGCTAACCGCACATTGTTGGAATACTATTGGAGCCTGGGACGCGACATCGCCGATAAACAGTATGCCAACACTTATGGCTCCGGATTCTATAAAACGCTGAGTCATGATTTAAGGTCGGAAATGCCCGAAGAGAAAGGCTTTTCTGAGACTAACCTTAAATACATGTATTATTTCTATCGCCTTTATTCTCAATTAATTGAAAATCGTCCACAGGATGTAGACGATTTTGATTCACCAAATCGTCGGCAGAGTGCTAACGATTTACTGAGAGAAATCTTCTCCATTCCGTGGGATCATCAATGCAGAATCGTATCCAAATGCAAGAAAAATCCGGACAAAGCTCTTTTTTTTGTCCGCAAGGTTATAGAGAACAGCTGGGGACGTGATGTGTTGCTGAATTTCCTCGGCACTGACCTGTATGAGCGTCAGGCAAAAGCCATCACCAATTTCAGTAAGACGCTTCCGGCACCTCAAAGTGATCTTGCCCAGCAGACCACCAAAGATCCATACGTGTTCAACTTCCTGGCAATGACGGAGGACTATAACGAACGGGAACTTGAAGACGCACTTGTTGCCAACGTGACGAAATTCCTTGTGGAGTTAGGCACCGGATTCGCCTATATGGGGAGACAGTATCGACTGCAAGTAGGCGAAAAAGAAATCTTCATCGACCTTCTGTTTTACAACACCCGCATCCACGCCTATTGCTGCGTGGAATTGAAGACTGGCTCATTCGAGGCATCCCACCTCGGACAGTTAGGGCTGTATGTTACGGCTGTCAATCATCAGCTGAAGACAGAATATGACAATCCCACCATAGGACTGTTGATTTGCAAGGATAAAGATAATATCGAAGCACAATATTCATTAGAAGCATACAATCTCCCTCTCGGAATATCTCAATATGAGCTGTCCAAACTTATTCCCACAGAGATAAAGAGTTCCCTGCCATCCATCGAGCAGATAGAATCAACACTGGAACAATTATCGGAGAATAGAGAGGACTGATATTCCTTTCCTTTCAGCCTACATTTCAGTTGAGCAATGCTTGCGGAAATATGGAATTGATTTGTGCGGCTATTCCGGAGATATTTTGTAAATTTGCAAGCATTGATGAAAAGGGTAACGTACATACTCATGATTTTGGTCCTGTGCCTGCTCGGCACGGGCTGCGGTGACAACGGACGCTTCAATGTGGAGGGCACGCTGAGCGACGGCCGCACTACTAATCTGCGCTACGCCTACTACAACGGCAGCGCTTTCGTGCAGGGCATAACGGCCGCACGCGACGGCCGCTTCCGCTTCGAGGGAAGTTCGCCGCAGGCCGCGCTGGTGGAGCTTTTCGACAACGATTACCGTCCGCTGGGCTGCTTGTATGCGGCCAACGGCGACGAGATCGAGTGCGTGATAAATCCCGCCGACCCGAACCTGCTGCAAGCCAAGGGACGCAAGGACCTGGAACGCTGGACGGCGTGGCTGCAAGAACACGCCGAGGCGCTGGCCTCGGGAGCCGACGCCAACGTGCTGGTGGCCGACTATGTGGGCCGTCATCCCGACGACGTGGTATCCACGCTGCTGCTCACCACCCTTTTTGACGCCTCGCGGCCGGGGGCAGTTCTGACGGCCGACTCGCTGCTGAATCTGATTCCGGCCGAATCGCGTCCGCTGAACCTGACACAAAGCCTGCTGTCGCAGATACAGATGTCGCAGCACAGCGGCTCGGCTCGGGTGAAGGATTTCCGCGTGCGCATCCCCAACGAGCGCTACGACTCGCTGCACATAGCCGACGAGGCACTGTGGCTTTTCGCATTCACCTCGGAACAAAGCGGACGCAGAGACAGCGTGGTGAAAGCCCTGCGCGACATCCACCGCTACCACGGCAAGCGGGTACGCATAGTGGACATATCGCTTGACGCCGACACACTGGCCTGGCGACGCATCACACGCCCCGACTCGGCGAAGTGGACTCAGGGATGGCTCCCGGGCGGCACAGCCGCACAGGGCATAGACAGTCTGGGGCTGCCCCGGCTGCCCTACTTCATCTACGCCGACTCCACCGGACGCCAACTGCTGCGCACCGGCAGCGCCGAGGCGGCAACCAAATTCATCGACCACAGGAAATGAACGCAAAGGCCGTCATCATCTGCGCCCTACTCGCTGCAGCGGCATGCTCCTGCGGCAGCGACAGCAAGGAGGAAAGGCATCCGGTGCTGACGCACTGCTATCCCGACGCGTCGCTGGCCGAGATACTGTCGCCTGACGAATACAACCCCTATGACGCCTGCCTGGACTCGGCTCCCGACGCCGGCTGCGAACGCATACGCCTGCGCCCTATCGGACATCTGCGCCAGCTCTTCAACGACAGCAACCACGTGCAGCTCGAGGCCGCGCGGGTCCTCGGCATAACGCCGATAAGCAACGCCTCCGACGTGTGGCATCTGTCGCGGCCGTTGGTTCCGGTGGCCTCATGCGAGGAATTCTATGTAGAGCCGCTGCGCCACAGCTACCCGTATCTCGTGCCGGAGGCATCCCTGCTGCTGCACGACATCGGCAAGGCGTTCCGCGACTCGCTTGAAGCCCGCGGAGGAGGGGCGTACAGGATAAAGGTAACGAGCCTGCTGCGCACGCCGTCGACCGTGCGCCGTCTTCGCCGCGTAAACCGCAACGCCACGGAGGAGTCAACCCATATCTACGGCACGACCTTCGACATCAGCTATTCGCGCTTCATATGCGACAGCGTCACCGTGGCGCGCACCTTCGAGGACCTCAAGAACCTCCTCGGCGAGGTGCTTCTCGACTTCAAGAACGAAGGACGATGCTACGTAAAGATGGAACGCAGGCAGGCGTGCTTCCACATAACAGCAAGACCAACACAACCATGAGCACAAAACCGGAACAACCGCGAAAGCACTACCCGCTGTGGCGCCGTCTGATAAAAATCGTACTGTGGACGGCCATGGCCGCCGTGCTGCTCGTGGCCGGAACGCTGATATGCGCCGTGAGCATGCTGCGCCCCGAGCATCTGACACCGCTGGTGCTGCGCATCGCCGACAAGACTCTCGACGCCGACGTGAGCCTCAGCCGCGTGGAGCTGTCGCTGCGGCCCACGTTCCCGTTTCTGAGCCTGGAGGCCGACTCTCTGTGCATCGTCAGCCGTGCCATGCGCCGACTGCCCGCCGACGTGCGCGCCGGACTGCCGCCCTACGCCGACACGCTGGCACGCGTGGACCGCTTCAGCGGAGGCATCAACCTCGTGTCTCTTGCAAAGGGTGAGATTGACCTCAGCGACATAATCTTCGAACGTCCCGGGCTGAACATTGTCACCGCTGCCGACGGCACCGCCAACTACATGATAGCCGGGAGCAGCGACGAGGAAACTGACAGCACGTCGACAGACATGCCCGCGCTGCGCATCAGCCGCTTCGAGCTGCGCCGTCCTCTACCCATCCGCTACTACGACGCCACGGCAGCCGGAGGCGCAGACAGCATTGCCGTGCATCTGCATCCCGACGCAGTGCTCGCATCCGGCGGCGTGCCCATGTACTCGCTCAGTTTCAGCGGCAACCTGCACATGCCCATGCTCGGAGCCTTCAATCTTTGGGAACTGCCGTTCGCCTTCGACGGCAGTCTGCGCTGGGACCCTGCCGAACCATACCGTGTGCGCTTCGAGAATTTCAGCGCCGGAGCAGCCTTCATAAAATCACTGTTCACAGCCGACATTGATTTTGCCGACGCGCTCACCCTGCGTGAGCTCGACCTCGCGCTGGAGCCCGTGCGCCTGGACACTCTGCTGAGCTGCCTGCCCGACAGCATGCGGCGCACGATGCCCCTGCTGAAGCAGTTGCGCACCGACGCCGCAGTAGCGATGAACATGCGGCTGACACAACCGTTCAACACCCAGACGGATACCATCCCCTACGCCGACGTGGACGTGACGATGGAGCCATGCACCGTAAGCCTCGGGCCGTCGCGCATGCACGACGTGGAGGCCAGGCTGCACGCCTCGCTGCGCGGCAACGACATGGCGGCGGCCACCGTGGAGATAGAACGGCTGCATGTGGCCGGCCCCGCGACGGCGCTGACATTCAGCGGCACCATCAGCGACATAGGCCCCGACCCCTACGTGGACGGCCGCGTGGAAGGCTATTCCAACCTCGGACGCCTGCCCGTGCAGCTCAGGAACCTGATACCGGGCAGCCTCTCCGGCAGGCTGCGCGCCGACATGCGTCTGTGCGGCCGCCCGTCGATGTTCGCCCGCGAGAAATTCCACAACCTGCGCGCCGGAGGCACCCTGCACGGCGAGGAACTGTACTGGCTCGGCGCCGACACGGCCCGCGCAGCCTACATACGGCGGGCCGACTTCCGCTTCGGCACTCAGGACCGCATAACGGGAAGCGACGGCCACAGGGCCGACAGCATGCTGCGCGCAAGCATCAGCATAGACTCCCTGAGCTACCTCGACCACGACATAGATGTGCGCGCCACCGGCTTCAAACTCGGCGCCGGAGCCTCCAACAAGGCACGCTCCACCGACACTACGGAGATAGTGCCGATGGGGGGCGGCCTGAGCCTGACGTCGCTGCGCGTGCAGAGCATAGCCGACAGCGCCGGGATGGTGGCACGCGACCTCGGCGGACGCATAATGCTGCAACGCTTCGAGGGCGGCAAACGTCAGCCACTGCTGAAACTGCGAATAGGCGCCCGACGTCTCGCCGCCGGCTCGCCCGACGCGAGATTCCTGCTCAGCGAGGCACACATAAATGCCGACGCTCACCTGAAGCCGCCCACCGAGCGACAGAAGCGGATACGGCACAGCGCCGACTCGCTGCGTCGGCTGCACCCCGAGCTGCCGCTTGACAGCGTGTACGCCATGGCGCTGCGTCTGCACCGGCGCAAGCCCGGCCGACACCAGCCGCGCGTACATGCCGAAACCACGAGTAGCGACCGCGAGATCATAGAATGGGGCACGAGCCGCGGCCTCGCACGCCTGCTGACACGCTGGGTGCTTGAGGGCAACATCACGGCCAAACGCGCCGGGCTCTACACGCCGGCATTCCCGCTGCGCAACCGCGTGCGCAACTTCAACCTGAGCTTCAGCACCGACAGCATAACGCTGCACGACGTGCAGTACAAGGTGGGTCGCAGCGACTTCACCATCACGGGCAGAATCACCAACATACGGCGCGCGCTGATGTCGCGCACGGGCCGCAGCCCCCTGCGCGTCAACTTCGACCTGGTGAGCGACACCATCGACGTGAACCAGCTGGCGGCAGCCACCTTCGCCGGCGCGGCATACACACAGCGCCGCGCCGAGGGAATGGCGCGCAGCCTCGGCAGCCTCGACTCCGACACCACAAACCTGGACGAGATGCTCGCGCGGGGCGCCGACACGATAGCCGGTCCGCTACTGGTGCCCTCCAACATCGACGCCGAGCTGCACATGAGGGCCAACAACATCATCTACAGCGATCTGCTGCTGCACAACTTCCGCGGCGAAGCCCTGATGAACAACGGGCGCCTGAACTTCCACGACCTGCACGCCTCGGGCGACATAGGCAGCGTGAACCTGAGCGCGCTCTACTCCGCCCCCACGGCCGACGACATGCAGTTCGGCTTCGGCATGGTACTGAAAGGTTTCAACATAGAGCGCTTCCTGCGCCTGGTGCCCGCCATCGACAGCATAATGCCGCTGATGCGCGACATAAGCGGCATCATCGACGCCAATATAGCCGCGACCGTCGACGTGGACTCCAACATGGACCTGCGGCTGCCGACGCTCAACGCCGCCGTGCGTCTGGAAGGCGACTCGCTGCGGCTGCTCGACGGCGAGACATTCCGCACCATGGCGAAATGGCTGATGTTCAAGGACAAGAAGCACAACCTCATCGACAGCATGAGCGTGGAACTGCTGATAGACAAAGGCATGATGGAGATATTCCCATTCGTGTTCAACCTCGACCGCTACCGCCTCGGCGTCCAGGGCTATAACGACATGGCTCTGAACTTCAACTACCGCGTGTCGGTGCTGAAATCGCCGTTGCCCTTCAAATTCGGAATCACGCTGAAAGGTAATCCCGACGACTTCAAGGTGCGCCTGGGCAGGGCCAAGTTCAACGAACGCACTGCAATCCAGCGTCCGGCCATCGTGGACACCACCCGCGTCAACCTCCTGCGCCAGATAGAGGGCGTATTCCGCCGCGGCGTCGCGGGTTCACGCATGAGGCCGCTGCAGTTCGACGTACGCCCGGAGGCGCAGACAATCGACCTCAGTACCGACACCCTAAGCCGCGCCGACTCGCTGCTGCTACAGCGCGAAGGCCTGATACCAGCGCAATGACAGACATACACACAGCCATAGAACGATTCATGCAGGCGCACGACTACGGACGCCTTACACCTCGCGCGGCCCTCTTCGACATGGACGGCACGCTCTACGACTCCATGCCCCACCACGTACGCGCGTGGCTCGGGATGTGCCGCACGGCCGGACTGGAAGCCACTCCCGAAGATTTCCTCATGGCCGAAGGTCGCACCGGCGCCGACACCATCGACATGCTCTTCAAGCGCAAGTTCGGGCGCAACGCCACGGCCGAAGAGGTGGAAAGGCTTTACGGAATAAAAAGCGCCAACTTCCGCGCGATGCCGCCCGTAAGCCTGATGGCCGGCGCGCCCGAGGCCGTACGGTCCTGCATGGACGCCGGACTGAAGACCGTGCTCGTGACAGGAAGCGGCCAGCACTCCCTCATAGACCGCCTGGCGACGGACTATCCCGGGGCCTTCGACCTGAAAGTGAGCTCGCGCGACGTGCGCCGCGGCAAGCCGCGACCCGACCCGTATCTCCGCGCCCTGGAGATGGCGGGCGTAGAAGCTTATGAGGCCATCGTGATAGAAAACGCGCCTCTGGGCGTGCGCAGCGGCGTGGCAGCCGGAGTATTCACCATCGGAGTGGCAACGGGGCTGCCCGTCGAGGTTCTCGCCGAGGCAGGGGCGGATAAGGTGTTCGCCTCCATGCCCGAATGCGCCGCCGCAATGCCGGCGCTGATAGAAGCCATGCGCCATGCCTGAAAACATAATCATCACCAACGACTGCGCCGGAGCGCTGCGGCGCATCATAGCCCACGCAGGAAACCCGAGAGTTTTCGTCATCGCCGACGAAAACACGGCGCGTCTGTGCGTGCCGCGGCTGCGCCTCGACGGCGCCACACTGCTGACGACGCCTGCCGGCGACGAGAACAAGAACCTCGGGGCAGCCGCCACACTGTGGGAGAAACTGAGCGCAAGCGGAGCCACACGCAGCAGCCTCGCCGTATGCGCGGGCGGCGGCGTGGTGACCGACATCGGGGGATTCGTCGCCTCCACATTCAAGCGCGGAATGCCATACGTGAATGTGCCCACTACCCTGCTCGGCGCCGTGGACGCCTCGACCGGCGGCAAGACGGGAATAAACTTCGCCGGGCTGAAAAACGAGATCGGCGTGTTCGCGCAGCCGCTGGCAACCGTGGCCGGCACGTGCTTCTTCGACACTCTGCCCGCGCACGAACTGATGCCGGGCTATGCCGAGATGCTCAAGCATGCCCTGCTCGAAGGCCCGGACGCCCTCGACGAAATAATGGATTTTGACCCGCTGACGGCGCCGGACTCGCCGCAGATGCTGGAACTGATGCGCAAGAGCATCGGCGTGAAACAGCGCATCGTGGAGTCCGACCCGAGGGAGAAAGGTCCGCGCAAGGCGCTGAACGCAGGCCACACCGCAGGCCACGCCCTGGAATCGCTGGCTATGGAGCGCGGAAGCAACGAAGGCCACGGCTACGCCGTGGCCCGCGGGCTGGTAACGGAGCTCGTACTCAGCCACATGAAGCTCGGCTTTCCGAGCGACGTTCTCTACCGCGTGGCCGCTTTCGTGCGCGAGCACTACGGGCCGGCCGACATCACGTGCGACGACTATCCGCGGCTTATCGGGCTGATGCGCCACGACAAGAAAAACAGCACGACAGAAGCCATCAACTTCACGCTGTTCAGCGCTCCGGGCAAGGCACATATCAACCGGACGGCGTCGGAAGAAGAAATCACGGCGGCTCTCGACATCTACCGCGATCTCACGGGGTGCTGATCAGTCGACAGAAGTCGGCTCGGTGCGTTCGTAGCGGATATAGCTCTGTGCTATAGGTTTATAGTCGGGATTGGTCCACAGTGTGCTTGAGAGAATCAGGTCGGCACTGATGCGGTTGCAGGCTATGGGCACGTTGTGCAGGCGGCACTGGCGCAGAAGCATCTGAATGTCAGCCTCATGAGGCTGAGCGTTGAGATCGTCGATGAGGAAGACGGCGAAGTCTATCTCGTTGCGTACCACTTTGGCAGCTATCTCCGCATCACCACCCATAGGACCGGAGTGCATGCACTCGATGTCTGGCTCGATACCCATCTCCTCCATAGCCGCCTTGATGAGCGAACCGGTGGTTCCTGTGCATACAAGATGGTGGTGCGAGAGGTACTCGGCGTTGAATTTCGCCCAGTCGACCATGTCGGCCTTGCGATGGTCGTGCGCCACAAGGGCTATAGTCAGTTTGTCCTTCATAATTATTTGTTTTATAGGTGTTTTACATTATTGCCAACCTCCGCCGAGAGCCTTGTACAGGACGGTGAGGGCGAGATAGTGGTCGCGCACGGCGTTGGAGAGTCCTATCTGCGCGTCGAAGTAGCGCCGCTGTGCATCGAGCACATCAAGGTAGTTGAGAGCGCCGGCGCGATACTGCGTATGAGCCAGCCTGACGTACTCCAGCGATGCGTCGCGCAAGTCGCGCCGCAGCTCCACGGTCTCCGCCGCCTTGCGCATATTGGTAGCGGCCGTGCTGACGTCGCCGAAAGCCGCCATGACCGCCTGCTCGTAGTCAAGGCGCGCCTCGTCGTAGGCCGACACCGCAGCTTTGTAGCGGCGCTTGCGCCTGCCGAAGTCCAGCACCGAGCCTGTGATGCTGCCTATGGAGTAGCTGAACGGCGAGCGCAGAAGTCCGGCCACGTCGTCGTTTTCCCAGCCGCCCGTGACGGCGATACGCAGCCGGGGAAAACGGTTGGCATAGCTGACGCCGACCGCGGCCATCGCTTTCTGTAGCCTCAGCTCGGCGGCTTTCACGTCGGGACGGCGTTCCAGCAGTCCCGAGGGCAGTCCCTCCGGCAGGCGGGAGACGTCGATGGGGAGCAGCTTGAGTGCTCCGCGGCTGATGTATTCCTCCGGGTAGCGCCCCATCAGCAGCGACAGTGCATTCTGTGTGCTGCGGATGCGTCCCTCGAGAGCCGGCACAAGGGCGGCCGTGGCCGCAAGTTCCACCTGCGCCTGACGGTAGGGTGTCTCCGACGTGAGGCCGCCCTCGAAGCGCAGCTTGGCCATGCGTGCGCCCTCCATGCGCGTCTCCTTGGTGCGCCGCACAATTTCCAGTTCGTTGTCGAGGGCAATGAGGCGATAGTAAAGCTGGGCCACCTCCGCTACAAGCTCCATGCGTGCCGCGCGCTCGTCCTCCACAGTGGCAAGATATGAAGCCTCGGCTCCGCGCCGTTCCCACTTCTGCCCGCCGAAGAGGTCGAATTCCCAGGCGGCCGTCACCTTGATATCGTATTCCGGGTCACGTTTGGCGCTTTCGCCATGGTAGTCGTTGGTCTCGTAATCGGCGCTGACAATCCCCGACAGTTCAGGAGCGAGGTTGAGACGCGCCACGCCGTAGAGACTGCGGGCCTGCTCCACGCGTGCCATTGCGGCGCCGAGGTCGCGGTTGTGTTCCAGTGCTTCGGTTATGATGGCCGTAAGGTCGGCGTCGGTGTAGAAGCGCCACCACTCCATGTCGGCCATTGTGAGAGAATCGGTGTCGGCCTCCATGCCGGGTACCTGCGCCGGCATTTCGCCGAGCTGCGCGGGCGTAAGATTCTTTACGCCGGAGCAGCCGGTGAGGGCGCCCCCCGCGGCAAGAACGGCAATGACTGCCGCGGCGCTGACGGTGTGTTTTATGCGCTTGAGGCGGCGCATGGCTTTATTAATCATTACAAAGAAGAAAGGCACGTAGACGATGCCGACGGTGATGGCCATGAGCATGCCGAAGAACACGCCTGTGCCGATGTCGCGCCTTGCGGCCGAGCCGGGACCGCTTGCGAAGACAAGCGGCAGAAGGCCCAGCGTGAAGGCCAGCGACGTCATGACTATGGGGCGGAAACGCAGCCGGGCGGCAGTCAGCGCCGCGTGCACGGCATCCGTTCCCTTGGCCGTCTCCTCCGAGGCGAACTCCACAATGAGGATGGCGTTTTTAGCCACCAGGCCAACAAGCATGACAAGCCCGATCTGGAAGTAGACATTGTTCTCCAGTCCGCAGAGCCATATACCGAGGTATGCGCCGAGGCCGGCTACCGGCAGCGACAGAATCACGGCCAGCGGAATGGTCCAGCTCTCATACTGCGCGGCAAGCACGAGGAACACGAAAAGGAAAGCCAGACCGAGCACCACGCCCGTATTGGCCGTCTCGTGTTTCTGCTGATAGCTGAGGCCGGCCCACTCCACTCCGATATTATCGGGCAGATGCGTGCGCACGATTTCCTCCAGAGCGTCCATGGCCTCGCCGGTGCTGTGGCCTGGAGCCGCCTCGCCGCTGATGACCGCGGCATTGAACATGTTGAAGCGTCCGACGGTGCCGGGGCCCGTGGTGTAATGACTTTTGCCGAGGGAGGTCACGGGCACCATAGTGCCGGAGGCGCTGCGCAGAAAGAAGAGACTGAGCTTGTCGCGGTGGTCGCGGTAGGAGGCATCGGCCTGGATGTAGACGCGGTAGATACGGTTGAAGAGATTGAAGTCGTTCACGTAGACCGAGCCTGTGAAAGCCTTCATGGTCGAGAACACATCGCTTACGGGAATGCCGAGCTGCTGCGTCCTGTCGCGGTCGACATCGAAGAAAAGCTGCGGTATGTCGGCCTGCATGGAAGAAGATATGTCGGCAAGTGCCGGATTCCCGGCGGCATAGTGGCGCAGAGTGTCCACGGCATGCCGGAGATCGTCGTAGGTTGCGTCGCCGCGGGCCTCCAGCACCATCTCGAAACCTCCGGAGCTTCCAAGACCGGGAATGATGGCCGGCGACGAAACATAGACGTTGCTTTCCGGATACTTCGAAAGCTCGTCGATGACGCGGCGTCGCGTCTCCGCCAGGGAGTTGGCGCCGCGCTCGGAGGCGGGTTTCAGTATGACGGTGAGCGTGGTGTGCGCCTGGTTGGTGCCTGTGCGCGGCGATGAGCCCGTGACGTTGAGAACATACTCCACGTCGCGGTCGGCCATAAGGAACTCCATGGCCCTGTCGGTGACGCGGCGTGTGCGTTCTATAGTCGCACCCTCCGGCAGCTCCAGTTCGACGGTGAAGTAGCCCTGATCCTCGGCGCTCATGAAGCTGGTGGGGACGAAGCGGTTCATCACCCATATCAAAGCCAGAATGATGCCGAAGGCTGCGACCATGCGACGCGGCACGGCGAGTGCCCGGCCAATCATACGGCAATAGAAATTGTTGCCACGTGCCAGCCAGAGGTTGATGCGGCGGAACAGACGCGGACGGCGCCGCCGGCCCTGCGGACGGAGCAACGCGGCGCACATGACGGGCGACAGCGTCATTGCCACAATCGTGGAAATAATCACCGACACGGCAATAGTCACCGTGAACTGACGGTAAAGCTGTCCGGTGATGCCCGGCAGAAAGCTCACCGGAACGAATACGGCACAAAGCACGAGCGACATGGCGATAAGCGCCGACCCCAGTCCGCCCATGGCGCGCCGCGTGGCCTCGCGGGCGTCAACATGCTCCGCCTCCATGATGCGGTCGACGTTCTCGACCACAACGATGGCGTCGTCCACCACTATGCCGATGGCGAGGATAAGACCGAGCAGAGTGAGCATGTTGAGAGAGAAGCCGAACACGAGCATCACGCCGAAGGTTCCCACAAGGGAGATTGGCACGGCGATGACCGGGATGAGCGTGGCGCGCCAGTTCTGAAGCGACAGGAACACCACGATAATGACGATGAGAAGTGCCTCGAAGAAGGTGCGGTAGACGTGGTGGATGGAGTCGGAGATATACTCCGTCATGTCGAAGGGAATTACGTACGATATGCCGTCGGGGAAGCTGCGGCTGATGTTGCGCATCTCCTTCTTCACGTTCTCGGCCACTTCCAGCGCGTTGGCTCCGGGCAGCATGTTGATGTTGAGCACGGCGGCGTTGCCCCGGTTGATACCGCTTTCCGTGGCATAGCTCTGGGCCTCGAGGCTGACGCGCGCCACGTCGCGCATGCGTATGACGGAGCCGTCGGCATTGGCACGCACCACGATGTCGCCGAACTCCTCCGGCGACGACAGGCGGCCGCGGGCAATTATGGGCATGGTGATGTCGATACCCTCCATGGGCGCCTGACCCAGGACGCCGGCGGCTGACTCGCGGTTCTGGTCGAGCAGCGCGCGGCGGAGGTCGCTGACGGTGATTCCGAGCTCGGCGAGTTTGTCGGGCATGACGTGTATCAGCATGGCATAGTAGCGGCTGCCCACGTTGCTGACGGAGCCGACGCCCGGTATACGCCGCAGCAGGTCAACGATGTTGAGCGTGGCGTAGTTACTGAGATATACCTCGTCGAATTTGGGATTAAGCGACAGGACGGTGATAGTCATCAGGCGTCCTGCACTCTCCTTCTGCACGGAGATGCCGTTTTGCACCACCTCGGCCGGCAGACGCGCCTCGGCCTTCTTGATGCGGTTCTGGATGTCGACGGCGGCAAGCTCGGCATCGGTGCCGACATCGAAGGTCACCAGAGCATTGAAGCCTCCCGAGTTACTGCTCTTGGAGTCCATGTAGATCATTCCGGGAGTGCCGTTCAGTTCCTGCTCTATGGGCGTGGCTACGGCCTGCGTCACCGTCATGGCGTCGGCACCCGGATAGGACGCCGACACGCGCACCACGGGAGGCACGATGTCGGGGTACTGGTCGACGGGCAGCATCACGAGTCCGATGCAGCCCAGCAGCACTATCACAATGGATATGACTATGGAAAAGACCGGATGGTCGAGAAAGAAATTCTTTTTCATCTTATGAAACACCCTCTAAATTATTCGGCCGACGCCTCGGTTGCCTTCACGGGGATTACCTTCATGCCGTGGCGCAGCTTGTGGTAGCCTTCCGTGACGATGTTCTCGCCGGCTGTAAGTCCGCGCTCCACTATCACGTCGTTGCCCACCTCGGGACCTGGCTCCACGAAACGCCGTTCCACGAAGCTGTCGGGGAGGACCACATATACATATGCGGCGCCTTTCTCCACCTCCAGCGCCTTGGACGGAATCTCTATTGCGTCCGTACGCACGTCGAGCAGGAGCTTCACCTTGGTGAACTCGCCCGGAAGCAGGGCATGGTCGGGATTCGGCATCTCGGCGCGCACGCTGAAAGTACCCGTTTTGGGATCGACCTGCGGCGAGGCGAAGTCAAGGAGTCCGCGGTGCGGGTACTCGCTGCCGTCGGCAAGAGTGATTGTGACGTAAGGATTCCAGTCGCGGTGCTCGTCGTCGCTGCCGAGGGCCACGTTGCGCTCTTTGCTGCGCAGATAGTCCAGGGCCGTCATGGAGAAGTCGATGCGCACGGTGTCGCTTTTCACTATAGTCGCCAGCAGAGACTTTGCCCCGGAGCCTACGAGGGTGCCTATGTCGGCTCCGGTCTCGGAGATCAATCCGGAAGTCGGCGCCGTAACGCGTGTGTAACTAAGTGTCTGCGATGCCTGCTTGAGGTCGGCTTCGGCTACGCTTACCTCGGCCTTTGCGCTCTCGTAGGCAGCGATGGCATTGTCCAGGTCGAGCTGCGAGGCCGCGTTCTGGGCGAACAGAGGACGTATGCGAGCGAGGTCGCGCTCGGCTTTCAGCGCCACGGCCTTGGCTTTCTCCAGCGACGCCTTGGCTTTCTCTGCGTTGGCACGGTAGACCGTAGGGTCGATTACGAACAGCAGGTCGCCTTTGCTGACATAGCTTCCCTCGCGGAAATTCATGCTCTGCAGATAACCCTCCACGCGCGCGCGAACTTCCACAAACTGCTGGGCGCGGATGCGGCCGGCGAACTCGCCGTAGATATTGACGTCTTTCTTTCCGACGCGAGTCACCTCCACGGTGGGAAGTTCTGCGCGCTTAGGCGCCGGACGGTGCGACACAAACCAGTACGCCGCAACTGCCGCAAGCGCGACGGCAACGATGCATAATATTTTGTGCCTTGTGATGAACCCTTTTATTGCCATAAGACAGATAATATCGTGATGAATTTAATACTTTAACGTAAAAATCTCGATTTTGGTTTATAAAAAATCCGGAAGAACTTGCATGTTTTTCCGGATTTCAATTCGTATGTCATTATTCTGCAAGCTATTCGAATATGTGGCTCAGCTTGCTGAATATGCGGTTTTTTTCGGCCTCGGTGGGCTGCACGTTGGGCGAGTTGCGCAGGCTCTCCACAGCCGAGCGCTCGGCGTCGCTGAGCTTTTCGGGGATGTAGACCATCACGTTGATGAGTTCGTCGCCAGCGGGGGAGCCGTCGGCGCCGGGCAGGCCCTTGCCTCTCATCCGCAGCACCTTGCCGGGCTGTGTGCCGGGGGCTATGTTCAGCCTTGCGCGGCCTCCGATTGTGGGAACCTCGGCCGAGCCGCCGAGCGTGGCGGTGGGGATGTCGAGCATGAGATTGTAGATGACGTCGTTGCCGTCGCGTATGAGTTGCGGATGCTTTATCTCCTCGATTACAACGAGAAGGTCGCCGTTGACGCCGCCACCTCGGGGCGCGTTGCCGCGTCCCTTTATGGTTAGGGTCTGGCCGTCGGCTACGCCGGCAGGCACGCGGAAAGAGATCTGCTCGTCTTTGCGCTCCACGCCCTCGCCGCTGCAGTAGGTGCATCGCTCGGTTATCACCTTGCCGGTGCCTTCGCAAGTGGGGCATACGCTCTGCACCTGCTGCGCGCCGAAGAAGCTCTGCTCCACACTCGTCACGACGCCGGTGCCGTGGCATGTGGAACAGGTTGCGAACGCCGTGCCGTTCTTGGCGCCGGTGCCGTCGCAGTGGCTGCACTTTACGTAGGTGGGTACCTTGAGCGTCTTCTCCACGCCGGTAGCTATCTCCTCGAGCGTCATTTTTATGCGTATGCGCAGGTCGGAGCCACGGCGCTGACGGCGCCTGGGCGCGCCGCCCGTAGCTCCGCCGAACGGGCCGCCGGCATGGCGGCCGCCAAAGATGTCGCCGAACATCGAGAAGATGTCGTCCATCGACATGCCTCCGGCCTGATAGTACTGACCGCCTCCACCGGGGAAGCCCTGCGGACCCATCGAGTGGCCGAACTGGTCGTACTTCTCGCGCTTCTCGGGATTGCTGAGCACATCATAGGCCTCGGCGGCCTCCTTGAACTTTTCCTCGGCGGCCTTGTCGCCGGGATTCTTGTCAGGGTGGTACTTGATGGCCAGCTTGCGGTAGGCTTTCTTTATAGTGTCGGCGTCGGCCTTGCGGTCGACTCCGAGCACTTCGTAATAGTCTCTTTTATTATCCATATCGAGGGATGACCTTTATAGGATTATTAAGCTCCCACGGCCACCTTGGCATGGCGGAGGACCTTGTCGTTGATCATATAACCTTTCTGCACGGTGTCTACCACCTTGCCCTTCATTTCGGGCGTGGGTGCGGGGATGTTGGCGATGGCTTCGTGCAGGTCGGCGTCGAATTCCACGCCGTTGGTCTCCATTGCCTTGACGCCGTTGTCGGCCAGATACTTGACGAGCTTGTTGTAAATCAGCTCCATGCCTTCCCTCACGCCCTCGGCGTTGTCGCTGGAAGCTGTGGCCTCAAGTCCGCGCTCGAAGTCGTCGACTATGGGCAGGAGGCCTGCCAGCACTTTTTCGGCACCGTTGCGCAGTATCTCGGCTTTCTCCTTGAGCACACGCTTGCGGAAGTTGTCGAAATCGGCCATGAGGAAAAGATATTCCTTCTTCTCCTTCTCCACGGCCTGCTGTGCGTCAAGGAGCTGCTGCTGCAGGGCCTCGATGCGTTGAAGGGGCTCGTCGTCTCCGGCTGCCGGCTCGTCGGGGGATGCGTCGGCGTCAAGTGCCGCTTCTTCCGTGTCTACAGCGTCGAGTTCGGCCTCTGCCATCTGTTCCTCAAATTTCTCGTCGCGGGGCTTTTCCGCGTGGTTATGTTTGTTCTTGCTCATTTTTAAATTATATTACGGATTAGCTAATGCAAAAATGCTGCCAAACGCTGTGCGGCGTCCTGGAAAATTTAAAAATATAACAAAAAGGCGGCTCAATTCGTTCACAGAGCGACAGGTCCGGCATAGCAGTCGCAGTCTGCAAGCTCCGAAATCGCTTTTTCTGCCAAATTGGCAGACTCGAACAGCCCGAAGACAGCCGAGCCACTGCCACTCATGGCCGAATACACCGCGCCGCAGGCCTCCATGTGGCGTTTCAGAACACCTACCGCCGACACCTCCGCCTCCACGGTGGCTTCAAACTCATTGTGGAGAAGCTGCTGCCAGCTGCCCACCGGGGCGGCCACTGCCTCGGCGACCGACGGCTCAGCCTTGTGAGGATGCACGCCGGCATAGGCCCGGGCCGTACTCACCGACGCGGCCGATGGCTTGGCTATAGCCACGTGCATCGTGCCGTGCTCCAGGTCGACGGGACGCATCGTGGTGCCGGTGCCGGTGCAGAGCATCGGACGGTTGTAGATAAAGAAAGGACAGTCGGCACCTACGGTTGCGGCCACGGCGGCCATGGCTTCCGGCGTCAGCCCGAGACCGAACAGCGTGTTCAGACCGGTGATGGTGAAAGCGGCATCGGCCGAGCCGCCGCCGAGTCCGGCACCGTCGGGCACAATCTTGCGCAAGAAGATGTGTGCCTGCGGCATGTCGGGACAGACGGTCTGCACCGCCCGAAAAGCCTTCATAACGAGGTTGCTATCCGGGGGACAGTCCACAGGACGCCCCGTGCATGTGAGGGTCGTGGATTCTCCGGGAGCTGCCGGCACAATCTCCAGCACATCGCACCAGCCCGTGGGCACCATCACGGTCTCGATGTCGTGATAACCGTCGGGGCGACGCCTTACGATGTTAAGCCCGAGATTGATTTTTGCATTAGGGAAGAGTATCATTTGCTTGAATTTTGATGCAAAGATACGAATTTTCAGCGGATGAAAAATCGAGTTGTAAATCCCCGCGAAAATTCGTAACTTTGCGGCTTGAAAGCAAATCCAATAGTGTATGCAGAATATCAGGAACATAGCCATCATCGCTCATGTCGACCACGGCAAAACTACCCTTGTCGACAAAATGCTTCTCGCCGGCCACCTCTTTCGTGAGAACCAGAACGCAGGCGAGCTCATACTCGACAACAATGACCTCGAGCGCGAGCGCGGCATAACAATCCTCTCCAAGAACGTATCAATCAATTACAAAGGTTACAAAATCAACATAATAGACACCCCGGGACACTCCGACTTCGGCGGCGAGGTTGAGCGCGTGCTCAACATGGCCGACGGCTGCCTGCTGCTGGTGGACGCCTTCGAGGGGCCCATGCCGCAGACACGTTTTGTGCTCCAGAAGGCCATCGAGATCGGCCTCAAGCCCGTGGTTGTGGTAAATAAGGTGGACAAACCCAACTGCCGCCCCGTCGAAGTGCAGGAAATGGTGTTCGACCTTATGTTCAGCCTCGACGCCACCGAGGACCAGCTCAACTTCCCCACCCTCTTCGGTTCGGCCAAGAACAACTGGATGAGCACGTCGCCCGACGAGCCTACCGACAATATCCTCCCGCTTCTCGACACCATTATAGAACATATACCTGCCCCGCAGGCCCTGGAGGGCGACACGCAGATGCTGATAACGTCGCTCGACTTCTCCAACTACGTCGGCCGCATAGCCGTGGGCCGAGTGCACCGCGGCACCATCCGCGAGGGTCAGGATATTGCCCTGTGCAAGCGCGACGGAAGCGTCGTGCGCCAGCGCATCAAGGAACTGCACACCTTCGAGGGCATGGGCCGCAAGCGCGTGGAGAGCGTAAGCAGCGGCGACATCTGCGCCATTGTGGGACTCGACAATTTTGAAATCGGCGACACCGTGGCCGACGTCGAGAACCCGGAGCCTCTGCCCCGCATAGCCATCGATGAGCCCACCATGTCGATGACGTTCACCATCAACGACAGCCCTTTCTTCGGCCGCGACGGCAAATATGTGACCTCGCGCCATATAGGCGACCGCCTCACCAAGGAACTTGACCGCAACCTCGCGCTGCGCGTGCGCAAGGCCGAGCATGAGGACGTATGGACCGTATCGGGCCGCGGCGTGCTGCACCTCTCGGTGCTTATCGAGACCATGCGACGCGAGGGCTACGAGCTTCAGGTGGGCCAGCCGCAGGTCATCGTCAAGGAAATTGACGGCGTGAAGTGCGAGCCCGTGGAGCTGCTCACCATCAACGTAACAGAGGAGTACGCTTCAAAGATTATCGACATGGTGACGCGCCGCAAGGGCGACATGCTCAGCATGACGGCGCAGGGCGACCGCGTGCATATGGAGTTCACCATTCCGTCGCGCGGCATCATCGGCCTGCGCAACAACGTGCTCACGGCGAGCGCCGGCGAGGCCATCATGGCCCACCGCTTCCTGGAGTACCAGCCCTGGAAGGGCGACATAGAGCGACGCACCAACGGCTCGCTCATAGCCATGGAAGCCGGTACGGCCTATGCCTACGCCATCGACAAGCTGCAGGACCGCGGCCGCTTCTTCATCTTCCCGCAGGAGGAGGTGTACGCCGGTCAGGTAGTGGGCGAGAACGCCAAGGACAACGACATCGTGGTGAATGTCACCAAGTCGAAGAAACTCACCAACATGCGCGCAAGCGGCGCCGACGACAAGGCCCGCATCGTGCCCCCGGTTGTATTCAGCCTCGAGGAAGCGCTGGAGTACATCAAGGAGGACGAGTACGTGGAGGTGACGCCCCACCATCTGCGTCTGCGCAAGATCATACTCGACGAGCTGGAGCGCAAGCGCGCCAACCGCTGAGCCGCAATACCACCATCCGACGATGCTGACACTTAATATCCATGGGAAACTCATGCATTACCGCCGTCCGGCGGTGATGGGCATCGTCAATGCCACGCCCGACTCGTTCTACAGCGGCTCACGCGCCGCATCTCCGGCCGACTCGGCCGCGAGGGCGCGGCGCATGGTGGCCGAAGGCGCCGACATGCTCGACATCGGAGCATGCTCCACGCGTCCCGGCGCCGAATGCGTCGACGCCGCCACGGAGTGGGAGCGCCTGCGTCCTGTGCTTGAGGCCGTGCGCGAAGCCACCGGTGGCGCCGTGCCTCTGAGCGTCGACACGTTCCGTGCCGACGTGGCGCGCCGCGCTGTAGAGGGCGGCCTTGCCGACATCATAAACGATATAGGCGGAGGCACCCTCGACCCGGAGATGCACCCCGCCGTGGCAGCCCTCGGCGTGCCGTACATACTGATGCACATGCGCGGCACACCCGCAACCATGCAGCAGCACTGCGACTACGCCGACGTCACGGCCGAAGTTACGGCCGAGCTTCAGGCTGCGCTCGACGGCCTCACGCTTGCCGGCGTGGCCGACGTCATCATTGACCCCGGCTTCGGGTTCGCCAAGACTGCCGAACAGAACTACCGACTGCTGCACGACCTGCCCGTAATGGCGTCGGCGCTCCGTCGCCCTGTGCTCGCAGGCCTGTCGCGCAAATCCATGGCGACACGAGTGCTCGGAATAAGCGCCGACGACGCCCTCCCGGCCACATCGGCCCTCAATATGCTCGCCCTGCTGGGCGGAGCCGCCATCCTGCGCGTGCACGACCCCGCCGAGGCCGCACAGGTGGTGCGTATGTACGAGTTATACACAGGAAAACACGACTGAACGCCATGCTTGACTTCGGAATCAAAGATATATTCGACATCGTCATCGTAGCCCTGCTGCTGTTCTACATCTACCGACTGATGAAGGAAAGCGGCACGCTGAACATCTTCTACGGCGTGATGGCGTTCATTGTGGTCTGGGCCGTGGCCTCGGAGATACTCGACATGCGCCTCACCGGCACCATCCTCGACAAATTCATGAGCATCGGTCTGCTGATACTGGTGATACTCTTCCAGGACCAGATAAAGCGTTTCCTCGTGGAGCTGGGCAGCCACCGCGACTGGCGCTTCCTGCGCAAGCTGTTCCACCATGATGCGCCCGGCGAGGGCGGCGACGCCGAGGCCCACCGCCGCGTCATGGCCGTGGTCTACGCCTGCATGAGCATGGCAAAGAGCAAGACCGGCGCGCTCATAGTGGTGCAGAACACAATGCCGCTTGATTCCTACGCCCGCACGGGCGACACAATCGACGCCCGCATCAACACGCGCCTGATCGAGAACATTTTCTTCAAGAACTCGCCGCTGCACGACGGTGCCATGATCATAGCCCGCCACCGCATCGAGGCAGCCGGCTGCATCCTGCCCGTGAGCCACGACAGCGACATGCCCCGTTCGCTGGGTCTGCGCCACCGTTCGGCGCTGGGAATCGCACAGGCCACGGACGCCATGGCCGTGGTCGTGAGTGAGGAGACGGGCTATATCTCCGTGGCCTATCGCGGACGGCTGGAAACACGCCTTTCGTCGACAGAGCTGGAGACACGCCTCACATCGCTCACAACCTCCGACGACAGGAATCTCTGAGCCATGTCACTGTATAAGTCTTTCCTCAAACGTACGCTGGACGTCGCAGTAAGCGGCCTGGCGCTCGTTGTCCTCGCCGTGCCGATGGCCGGAGTGGCCCTGTGGCTGAGCATAGCCAACGAGGGAGCCGGTGCGTTCTTCTTTCAGAACCGTCCGGGCAAGGGAGGAAAGATTTTCCGCCTCGTGAAATTCAAGTCGATGAACGACCGCCGCGACGCCGGCGGCAATCTGCTGCCCGACGCTCAGCGGCTCACCCGCGCCGGGCGCTTCGTGCGCTCCACTTCCATCGACGAGCTGCCGCAGCTCTGGAACGTGCTGCGCGGCGACATGTCGCTGATAGGTCCAAGGCCACTGCTCGTGGAGTATCTGCCGCTGTACAGCCCCGTGCAGGCGCGACGCCACGAGGTGCGTCCGGGCATCACGGGCTGGGCACAATGCCACGGCCGCAACGCCATTTCCTGGAGCCGCAAGTTTGAACTTGACGTATGGTATGTCGACCACGTGTTGTTCGCCACCGACTGCCGCATCCTGCTCGCCACCGTAGCCAAAGTTCTGAAACGCGCCGACATATCCCTGGAGGGAGAGGCCACAACAACACCGTTCAATGGATACAATTAACTTATATGGTGCCAGCGGCCACGCCCTCGTGGTGATGGAAGCCGCGGAGTCGGCCGGCATCAGCATCGGTCGCCTCTACGACGACGCGCCTCATTGCGCCGACCTGCACGGCCACCCGGTAGTGAGGGCCGTCGAGGGCGCCCCCGTGGCCGGTCCTCTCCTCATCAGCATAGGCTCCAACCGTGCGCGGCGCATGGTGGCCGGACGCTGCGATGTGCCGTACGCCACCGTTGTAGCCTCCACCGCCACAATATCGCCCACAGCGCGCGTAGGCGAAGGCAGCGTGGTGATGCACGGAGCCATCGTCCAGGCCGACGCTCGCATAGGCCGCCACTGCATCGTCAACACCGGCGCATCCGTCGACCACGAATGCGTCATAGGCGACTTCGTGCATATAGCGCCGCACGCTACTCTGTGCGGCAACGTGCATGTGGGCGAAGGCACCCTCATAGGCGCCGGCACCACCGTCATCCCCGGCATAAGAATAGGCGCAGGATGCACCATAGGCGCCGGCTCGGTGGTGGTGCGCGACATTCCTGACGGCGCCACGGCCTGCGGCAATCCCTGCCGTGTCGTAAAGTAAAGACGAAAACATATCATACTTATATTTGTTAAAGGATTATATCATACAACCGAATTCTGACATGAATCCACGACTCCTATCGGTCTGCATCGGCGCGATTGCCGCGTCGACGGCCCTTGCTGCCGAAGCCGACAAGCGCTTCGACACCTTCCCAACCTATTCCGGCGATGACCTCGAACTACTTGTCGACGGTTCAGGCACCCACTTCACCCTATGGTCGCCAGAGGCGCAGGATGCGCAGGTACTCCTCTACCCCACCGACCGCAACAGCGCCGCCGAGGACACGCTCGAAATGAAACGCGCCGACGGCGGCACATGGCGCGCATCGGTGCCCGGACGCCTCTACGGCAAATACTACACATTCCGCATCCGCCACAACGGGTGCTGGCTTGACGAGACACCGGGCGTATGGGCCAAAGCCGTAGGCACCAACGGACAGCGTGCCGCCATCATCGACCTTGATACCACCAACCCCGAAGGCTGGAGCGCCGACCGCGGCCCAGAGCTGAAAAACATCACCGACGCCGTCATCTACGAGATGCACCACCGCGACATGAGCATGCACCCCTCGTCGGGCATCGTCAACAAGGGCAAGTTCCTCGCCATGACAGAGCATGGCACGCACACGCCGCAGGGCGAGTCCACAGGCATCGACCACATTAAGGAACTGGGCGTCACGCATGTGCACATCCTGCCGAGCTACGACTACAACAGCGTGGACGAGACCAACCTTCCCGCCAATACCTATAACTGGGGATACGACCCGCAGAACTACAATGCGCCCGAGGGCTCGTACAGCACCAGTCCGTCCGAACCGGCCACGCGCATACGCGAGATGAAGGAGATGATAAAGGCCCTGCACGACGCCGGCATAGGTGTCGTCATGGACGTGGTCTACAACCACACCGCCGAGAACGACGGCAGCAACTTCTCGCTGACGGCTCCCGGCTACTACTACCGCCACAACGCAGACGGCAGCTACAGCGACGCCAGCGGCTGCGGCAACGAGACGGCCTCGGAGCGCAAGCAGATGAGCGACTACATCGTCAACAGCGTCAAGTACTGGGCCAGGGAATACCACATCGACGGCTTCCGCTTCGACCTCATGGGCATTCACGACACCGAGACCATGAACCGCGTGGCCGCCGAACTGAAGAAAATCAATCCCTCCATCTTCGTCTACGGCGAGGGCTGGACGGCCGGTGCGTCGCCCCTGCCTGCCGAACGCCGCGCGCTTAAAGAAAACGTTGCGAAGATGGACGGCATAGCCGTGTTCTCCGACGACATCCGCGACGCCGTCAAGGGTCATTACAGCGACGCCGCCGACCGCGGATTCGCCACCGGCAAGCCCGGCAACGAGGAGACGGTGAAGATAGGCATCGTGGCGGCCACGGCCCATCCGCAGGTCGACTACAGCAAGGGCAACAACTCCAAGTTCGCCTACGCCTCGTCGCCTAAGCAGATAATAAATTATGTGTCGTGTCACGACGACCTCATGCTCACCGACAAGCTCGCCGCCTCCATGCCCGGCAGCTCCGAGTCCGAGCGTATGCGCGCAGCACGTCTGGCGCAGACCATCGTGTTCACATCGCAGGGCACACCCTTCATGTGGAGTGGCGAGGAAATCTTCCGCGACAAGAAGGGCGTCCACAACTCCTACAAGTCGCCGGACAGCATCAACGCCATCGACTGGAACCTCAAGCACGCCAACCGCGAGCAGTTCGACTACTACCGTGAGCTGATAGCTCTGCGCAAGGCCCATCCGGCTTTCCGCATGACCGATGCCGCCGACATCGCCCGCAACATTGTGTTCGACCCCGTGAAGCAGTCCAACCTGATCAGCTACTCCATCCGCGACAACGCCAACGGCGACGAGTGGAAAGAGATAAAACTGGTGTTCAACGGCTCCGATAAAGTCGCCGAGGTGCGCATCCCGCGCAGCGCCTGGAAGATCATCGCCGAGGACGGCCGCATCAAGGCCACAGGCTTGGGAACCACCCGCGGAGGACGCCTGACGGTAGCCCCCGTGTCGGCCCTGATTCTGGCAAGATAGTAACCCGTTTCCGCGAAACGACATCGGGCCGCAGGAGTGAACCTGTGGCCCGATGTGTGTATATACAGTCAGTGCCGAATCAGAGGTCGTCGTATTCCGCCGCGTAAGGCAGCCCATCCGTTGCGGTCATCTCGTGCGTTACCGGCACTACGGCTATGTAGCCCCGGTCGAGCCAGTATTCGTCGGTGTCGGTGGCCTCGGGTTCCTCGTTGACGAAGCGGCCGGCCAGCATATAGAATGGGCGTCCCATCGGGTCGGTGTACTGCTCATAGCCGTCGGTCCAGCGGCCGCGACAGCTGCGGCATCCGCGCACACCTTTCGGCACTATCTTTGCCGGAACGTTGATGTTGAGGCATACGCCCTGCTTAGGCGGATTGGCGATGAAGCGGGCGAGCACCTCGCGCATCAGCGGCTCGGAGAGCGAGAAATCGGCAGCGAGGCTGTGGTGCAGCAGCGAGAAGCCGGCCGAGGGTATGCCTTCCACACAACCCTCCAGCACCGCGCCCATCGTGCCACTGTACAGCACGTTGACGCCGGAATTGGAACCGTGATTCACGCCTGCCAGCACATAGTCGGGACGACGGTCTACGGCCGCGAACAGCCCGAGCTTGATGCAGTCCACGGGCGTGCCGTCTACGGTGAAATACTTTACGCCCTCCACCGCATTGGCAGGTTGTGCCTCACGCAGGCGCAATGGCGCTGTAAACGTCATGGACGACGATTTGCCCGACTGGGGAAAGCGCGGAGCCACGCACACCACGTCGCCATGCTCGGCGGCCATGCGCACGAGCACATGCAGCCCCGGCGCATCAATACTGTCGTCGTTAGTAACAAGAATCAGAGGACGGCTGTTATTTTCCATACTATCTATTTTTGCCACAAAGATACGAAATATCCGCGAACGGGGCAATCAGAATAGCGATAACCCAAAAACATGACATAATTTCCTCCAATAAATAATTAGAAATAAAATTCAATATATCTTGCGGTTATATGGAATATTGTTAGTATTTTTGCAGAATAGAAACCACAGTTGTGGAAACCGCCGTTGTTATTTACGCATAGAATATGAAATTTTTTGACCGAAAAGAGGAAATTGCACTTCTACGCAAAATCAGAGAAAATGCCGAGACCAACGCACAGTTCACGGTGTTGACCGGACGTCGACGTATCGGCAAGACTTCTCTTGTGCTTAAAGCCTACGGGGACAGACCATTTCTGTACTTTTTCGTAGGCCGCAAGGCCGAGAGCCTTTTATGCGAGGAATTCCGTAAAGAAGTGGAAGACAAGCTTAGCATAAGGCTTGGAGGCACACCCTCGGGATTTACGGAACTCTTTGAATATCTGATGCGTCTGTCGCAACAACAGAGCATCACGCTTTTTATCGACGAATTTCAGAACTTCGAGCGCGTCAATCCGGCCATATTCAGCGACATTCAGAAGATTTGGGATCTGAATCACTCGGAGTCGCACATCAACCTCGTTGTATGCGGATCGGTATATTCGATGATGACTAAAATATTCCGAGACAATAAGGAGCCCCTGTACAACCGTCAGAACAGATTCCTGACTATCAATGCATTCCGTCCATCCGTATTAAAGGAAATTCTGGCCGAGTACAATTCCGCATACACAAAAGAAGACCTGCTTGCGCTGTACACTTTCACGGGCGGGGTCGCCAAATATGTACAACTGCTCGTCGACGACAACGCCGTCACTCTCGACACCATGATTGACAGCATGATAAGCCCTGATTCCACTTTTATTAACGAAGGCCGTTCGATACTGGTGGAGGAGTTTGGAAAAGATTATGACACATATTTTTCAATTCTCTCGGCCATCGCCTCAGGCAAAACACGGCGCAGCGAGATCGAATCAATCATCGAGAGGCCTGTCGGAGGCTATATCACCCGGCTTGAGGATGATTACGGGATAATAGTCAAGGAGTTGCCTATCGGTGCGAAAGCACTGAGCAAAAATGCGGCTTACGTCATTCGCGACAACTTCTTCACGTTCTGGTTCCGCTTCATATTCAAGTATGCCCATTTTCTTGAAATCGGGGCATACGGACAGTTGCGCACACTGATAAAACGCGATTATGCCACATTCTCAGGCCTGACGCTTGAACGCTATTTCAGAGAAAAAGCAAAAGAAAGCGGCCAATATACCGCAATCGGGCGATGGTGGGACCGCAAGGGCGAAAATGAGATTGACATGGTAGCGGCCAACGAACTTGACAAGAAAGTGGAAATCTATGAGATCAAGCGCAACCGCAGAAACATCGACTTTCAAGCGCTGGAGGACAAAGCGGTGAAAATGCTCGCCGTCACACATATATTCAGCGGATATACTGTTGAGACGAAAGGACTTGACATGCAGGAGATGTAATCCGCAACGACATGAATCCGACGGCAGACGGGCTACGGTTATCAACATTTCCGGGGACTTATCTACATAGGTGCAATTTCGTGGAACATTTTTTTCGTGGAACGAAAAATTTTTCCTTACTTTGCAAATCGTTAAGCGATTATACATATGGGAAAAATCATCGCAATAGCCAACCAGAAGGGCGGTGTGGGCAAAACCACCACTACTATCAATCTGGCTGCCTCTCTCGCCTCAGAGGGCAAACACGTTCTCATAATCGACGCCGACCCGCAGGCCAACGCTACCTCCGGCTACGGCATTGACCCCCGCGCAGCGGCTTCGTCGCTCTACGAGTGCATGGTCGACGACTATCCTCTCCAGGGCTCGCAGGTAGCGACGTGCATGAAAGGGCTCGACCTGATAGGTTCGCGCATCGACCTTGCCGGCGCCGAGCTGGAGCTGATAAACAAGCCCGACCGCGAGCGTGTGCTCAGGCGCCTGCTCGAACCCGTAGCCGACAGTTATGATTACATCCTCATAGACTGCTCGCCGTCGCTCGGCCTTATCACCGTCAACGCGCTCACGGCGGCCGATTCTGTGATTATCCCCGTGCAGGCCGAGTATTTCGCGCTGGAGGGTATCAGCAAGCTGCTCAATACCATACGCATCATCAAGGGACGCCTCAACCCCGAGCTGGAGATAGAGGGCTTCCTGCTGACGATGTACGACGCCCGCCTGCGCCTCGCCAATCAGATTTACGACGAGCTGAAAGGCCACTTCGGCGACATGGTGTTCAACACCGTCATTCCGCGCAACATACGCCTTAGCGAAGCCCCGAGCCACGGACTGCCCGCACTGCTCTACGATGCCGACAGCCGCGGCGCCACAAGCCATGTACTGCTCGCCAAAGAGCTGATAGCCAAACACAAGAAACACAAAAAGTAATGTCTTCACCCAAACGCAATGCCCTCGGTCGCGGTCTGGACTCGCTCATCAGTATAGATGATGTGCCTGCCCGCGGCAGCAGCGCAATCAACGAGGTGCCCCTGGCGCAGATTCAGCCCAACCCCGAGCAGCCGCGCACCAACTTCGACGAGGATGCCCTGGCCGAGCTCGCCACGAGCATCCGCGAGCTGGGCATCATCCAGCCGCTGTCGCTGCGCAAGTTAGGGCCTGATTCATACCAGATTATCGCGGGCGAGCGACGCTTCCGCGCGGCGCGTCTGGCCGGACTGGAAAGCGTACCGGCCTACATACGCACCGCCAACGAGGCCGAGCTCACCGAGATGGCCCTCATAGAGAACATACAGCGCGAGGACCTGAACGCCATAGAGATAGCTCTGACTTTCAAGAAACTTATCGACCAGTACAAACTCACGCAGGAACGCCTGAGCGAGCGCATAGGCAAGAAGAGGGCTACGGTAGCCAACTTCCTGCGTCTGCTGCGCCTGCCGGCCGAGGTGCAGCTGGGCCTGCGCGACAAGCGCGTCGACATGGGCCACGCACGCGCCCTGCTGACGCTGTCCGACCCCTCGCTGCAGCTCAAGCTCTACAACGAGATTCTGCGCAAGGACCTGAGCGTGCGCCGCGTGGAGGAGATCGCCAAGGCGTGGGAGAACGGCGAGACGCCCGACGCGGAAACCGGACGCCAGCGCCAGCGCACACCCTCGGCATCGCGCGACTTCACGGCCCTGCGCGACCAGCTATCAGCCGTGTTCCGCACGCCGGTGCAGTTCTCCTGCGACCGCAGCGGCAAGGGACGCATCACCTTCCCCTTCGCCAACGACGACGAGCTGGTGCGCCTCATAACCCTTTTCGACACTCTGAAGCAACAGGTTGCAAATGAGAAGTAAACGCCTCGCAGCAATTCTTGTAGCCGCCGCGGTTTCGGCCACAGCGGGCCTTATGGCCCAGAGTGCCGACACCGACAGCATCGCCGACGCCGACAGCCAGAGCTATATTCTCGAGCTGTACGAGAAGCCGGCGCCGGCCGACAGCTGCGCGGAATGCGTCGCCGACTCCGCAGCAGCCGCCGAGTCGCCCTACGACCGCTGGGAGGAACGCACCGTGGCTTTCAACCCCGACCCCTCGCGAGCCGTATGGATGTCGGCGCTATTTCCCGGCCTCGGACAGATCTACAACCGCCGCTACTGGAAGCTGCCCCTGATAGTGGGCGGCTATCTCGGCCTCGGCTACGCCACGTCGTGGAACAACGGCATGCTCGACGACTATTCGCGTGCCTACCGCGACATCATGGACAACGACCCCACGACGAAATCCTACATGGACTTTTTCCCGCCCACAGTCAGCGAAGACTCCCTGGACAAGGCGTGGCTCACCCGACTCCTGCAGTCGCGCAAGAACTATTACCGCCGCAACCGCGACCTCTGCATCATAGCCATGGTGGGCGTCTATCTGCTGGCGATGGTCGACGCCTACGTGGACGCATCGCTGAGCCACTTCGACATATCGCCCGACCTGTCGATGGACATAGCGCCCGCCATAATAAAGGAATCGCGCGGCAGCAAACCCGCAATCGGCCTGCAATGGGCCTTCACTTTCTGAACATTCATCACGATAAATGAAAGATATACGCAAATTCATCATAGCAATAGCACTCGGCGCCCCCGCCCTCGCGGCGCAGGCGGCGCCGTCGGTGCTGAGCATACGCGACTCCATACGCGACCGTGCCATCGTCTACCCGGAAAGTTTTGAACGCGACACGCGCAAGATGCAGGACGACTGGTATCTGAAACGTTACGCCGCTATCGACGACAAGGCCGACAGCCAGACCGACCAGGCCGTAAGCGACGAGGTGATAATCCGCCGCCTGCAGGCCATGCCCACCGTCATCGAGATGCCCTACAACTCGGTGGTGCGGTCATATATCGACATGTACACCCAGCGTCGGCGGCAGCTCGTGGAGAACATGCTCGGTCTGTCGCACTACTACATGCCGGTCTTTGAGGAAGCGCTCGACCGATACGACATGCCGCTGGAGCTGAAGTATCTGCCCGTGATAGAGTCGGCGCTCAACCCCGTGGCAGTGTCGCGCGCCGGAGCTACCGGCCTGTGGCAGTTCATGCTGCCGACGGCTACCGGACAGGGGCTCGAAGTGAACTCGCTGGTGGACGAACGCCGCGACCCCTACAAGGCCACCGATGCCGCCGTGCGCTACCTGAAGCAGCTGTACAACACCTACGACGACTGGTCGCTCGCCATCGCCGCCTACAACTGCGGCCCGGGCAACGTCAACAAGGCTCTGCGCCGCGCCGGAGGAGGCAAGAAGGATTTCTGGGCCATATACCCCTTCCTGCCGGCCGAAACCAGGGGCTACGTGCCGGCATTCATAGCCGCCAACTATGTGATGACTTATTATCCAGACCACAACATAGCCCGCGCGCTGGTACGTCGCCCGCTGGTGGTGGATTCCGTACACGTCAGCCGCCGTGTGCATTTCGAGCAGATTTCCGAGGTTCTGGGCATAAGCATGGACGAGCTGCGCGCGCTCAATCCGCAGTACCGCAAGGACGTGATTCCGGGGCATATCAGACCCTACGCGCTGGTGCTTCCGTCGCTTCAGACCTACGCATATATCGCCAACGAGGACAGCATCATCAACCACAATGCCGCGAACTATCTGCTGCGCGATGTGGTGGAGCCGGCCACCGGCGCATCCGTGCAAGGCAGCGACGGTCGCGGCGAATACGTCGACGAGACCGTGGTGAAATACCACAAGGTGCGCCGCGGCGAGACCGTGTCGAGCATCGCACGCCGTTACGGCATCACCCAGTCGGCTCTGCGCAGTACCAACGGACTCGGCCGCAAGAGCAAGGTGCGCCGCGGCATGACGCTTAAGATAGTCACTACCACGCGCAAGTACCTCCCGAAACCGGCTCCCGCCGACAGCATACAGGTAGAGCCGGCACCCGCCGACTCGCTGCAGCCCGCACCGGCATCCACTGTACCCGACAGCGCAGCCCCCTCGGCGCAGGCTTCCGAAGTGGCCCGCGCCATGGAGCAGAGCGCAGCGCCGGCCAAAGCCGAGAAACCCAAGGCCGGAACTAAGTCCAAGGCAAAGGCTCAGCCCAAGGCCACCACTCACAAAGTACGCAGCGGCGACAGTCTCTACAAGCTCGCCAAGCGCTACGGCGTCAGCGTGAAAGCCATCAAGGATGCCAACAACCTCCGCGACTCCGACATCAAGATAGGCCAGAAGCTCAAGATACCCGCAAAGAAATAATCAATCATATATAAATGGATAAAGAGAATCTCAACCCCGCAGAGGTGGACCCGGTGGAACTCCCGGAAAACGCCTTCCGCGAACTTGCCAAGGACGAGGAGTACCGTCCGCTTATGCATCCGGCCCGCGAGTATGCCGAAGTCACACCCTACTCCGTCGGCATGGGCGTCCTGCTGGCTGTGGTGTTCAGCGCCGCCGCTGCCTACCTGGGTCTTAAAGTAGGCCAGGTATTCGAAGCCGCCATCCCCATCGCTATCATCGCCGTAGGCCTCAGCGGTGCCCTCGGCAAAAAGAACGCCCTCGGACAGAACGTTATCATACAGAGCATCGGTGCATGCTCCGGCGTGATTGTGGCCGGCGCCATCTTCACGCTCCCCGCGCTCTATATCCTTCAGGCAACGTATCCCGACCTCACCGTCAACTTCCTGGAGGTGTTCATGAGCTCACTGCTCGGCGGCGTGCTCGGCATCCTCTTCTTCATTCCCTTCCGCAAATACTTCGTCAAGGACATGCACGGCAAGTACCCCTTCCCGGAGGCTACCGCCACCACCCAGGTGCTCGCCAGCGGCCAGGCGTCGGGTCCGAAAGCCGGCGCGCAGGCCAAGCTGCTCGTGATTGCGGCGCTCGTGGGCGGCATCTACGACTACATCGTGGCTACCTTCGGCTGGTGGGCCGAGACCATCACCACTACCGCCTACAGCTGGGGTGCGACTCTCGCATCCAAGACTAAATTCGTCCTGTCGTGCAACACCGGCGCCGCCGTGCTCGGCCTCGGCTACATCGTCGGCCTGAAATACGCCTTCGTCATATTCGCCGGCAGCATATTCGTATGGTGGGTCATCATCCCGCTGTTCGGAGCCTACGCCGCCGAGGGCTGGGCCATGTCGCCCGACGAGATTTTCCGCGACTACGCGCGCCTGATAGGCATCGGCGGCATCGCCATGGCCGGCATCATCGGCATCATCAAGAGCCGCGGCATCATTGCACAGGCCGCCGGACTCGCTGCCCGCGAGCTGCGCGGCGCATCCACAGCCACCAAGGCCGTGCGCTGGCAGACCGACATCAGCATGAAGCACATAGCCTACTTCGTGTTCATCGCCCTGATAGCCGTGTTCCTCTTCTTCTGGTTCGGCGTCATCCACAACCTCTGGCAGGCAGCCGTTGCGTGGCTTGTCGTCACAGTGATTGCCTTCCTCTTCACCACCGTTGCCGCCAATGCCATAGCCATCGTGGGCAGCAACCCCGTCAGCGGCATGACCCTGATGACGCTCATCATTGCCAGCGGCATCTTCGTCGCCATTGGCCTGAACGGCACCGGCGGCATCGTGGCCGCTATGGTGATCGGCGGCGTTGTCTGCACGGCCCTCTCGATGGCCGGCGGCTTCGTGACCGACCTCAAGGTGGGCTACTGGCTCGGCTCCACACCCCGCAAGCAGGAAAGCTGGAAATTCCTCGGCACACTCGTGTCGGCGGCCACCGTCGGCGGCGTCATCCTTATGCTCAACAGCGTCTACGGCTTCACCGGCGAGAACGGTCTGGCCGCACCGCAGGCCAACGCCATGGCAAAGGTCATAGAGCCCATGATGATGGGCGGCGCCACTCCCTGGACCCTCTACATCGTCGGCGCCGTGCTCGCCGTCATCCTCAACTGGCTCGGCGTTCCGGCACTCGCTTTCTGCCTCGGCATGTTCCTGCCTCTGCACCTCAACACGCCCATGCTCGTCGGCGGCCTCATATCCTGGGCTGTGAACCGGAGCACCAAGGACGAGGAGCTGCGCCGCCTGCGCAACGACCGCGGCACACTCATCTCGTCGGGCCTCATTGCCGGCGGCGCCCTCTTCGGCGTATTCTCGGCCATCACCATCATGTGCGGCAAGGAACTGCCCACGGGCGGCATGGAATTCAGCACTCAGATACTCGGACTCGTGGCCTACGCCGCCATCATCTGCTATCTCTACTTCAACTCCGTACGCGCCAAAAAAGATTAACACCCCCTTATAGGGACGCACGGGCCGCGTGCCACAAATTAAAGCACTATCTATCAGGCAATAGCCAATGAGGCTATTGCCTGAACCATAAAATGAAGACCCTTCGCAAGGAAATACTCACCATTGCCCTCCCGGCCATAGCATCGAACATCACCACACCGCTGCTCGGACTGGTGGACGCCGCCATCTCGGGCCACATCGGGCCGCCGGTCTACCTCGGCGCCATTGCGGTGGGTGGCACCATGTTCAACATGCTCTACTGGGTACTGAACTTCCTGCGCATGGGCAGCGGCGGACTGACGGCACAGGCCTGCGGACGCGGCGACCGCCCGGAGCAGGCCACTGTGCTGTGGCGCGGACTCGTGCTTGCGGCACTGCTCGGCGTGGCTCTGATAGTGTGTAGCCCGGCGGCATGCCCCGTCGCCCTGCGCCTGCTCGATTCAGACGCCCCCACGTCCGCACTCGCCGCGCGCTACTTCGGGATACTCATATGGGGCGCCCCGGCCGTGCTCGGCAACTATGTGCTCAGCGGATGGTTCCTGGGTATGCAGAACGCCCGCGCCCCGATGTGGATGGCGATATGGACCAATATCGTAAACATCGCCGTCAGCCTCACGCTCGTTGTCGGCTTGGGATGGCGCATCGAGGGTGTGGCCGTCGGTTCGCTCACAGCCCAGTGGGCCGGCTTCGCGCTCGGCATCGCCATGCTGCGCCGCTACCGCCCGCAGCGCATTGCCTGGCGACGGATTGTGGCCGGCGACGGACTGCGCCGCTATTTCAGCATCAATGCCGACATCTTCCTGCGCACGCTCTGCCTGGTGGTCGTGACGATGTGGTTCACGCGCACAGGCGCCCGCACCGGCGTGCTGACACTGGCCGCCAACGCCCTGCTGATGCAGCTGTTCTATCTTTTCAGTTTCTTCATGGACGGCTTCGCCTACTCCGCCGAGGCTTTGGGCGGACGCTTCCACGGCTCGCGCGACGCCGCGTCGCTGCGCCGCCTCATCCGTGCGCTGCTGCGCATAGGTGCCGTCCTGGCCGCCGCCACCGCGGCCGTCTATCTGCTCGGAGGACACTGGCTGCTCCGTGCGCTGACCGACCGTCCCGAAGTTGTGGCCGAAGCCGTGCGCTACCTGCCCTGGGCCGCGCTCGTGCCACTGGCAGGCGTATGGGCCTTCGTGTGGGACGGCATCTTCATCGGACTCACCCGCACCCGCGCCATGCTCGCAGCCATGGCATCGGCCATGCTCGCCTTCTTCATCACGCTCCTTGCCGCCCGGCCCCTGGGCAACGACGGCCTCTGGCTCGCCTTCTGCGTCTACCTCCTCACCCGCGGCGCCGTCGAGTGGCTCCTCTACGCGCGCTCCTCATCCCTGACGTCTCAATAACTTGCTCTTTTCCTGCGACAGGTCGCCGGCGGCATGCTGTGCCAGCTGGCTCTCGTTCGGGAAGAAGCGCACCATGCGCTCCAGCCGCAGGCGATCAATGAGTTCGGTCTGCCTTGAGCTGGTTTCGCTACCCTTCTCGAAATCGGAACTGATATAAACCAGCGCGGGGATGTCGAGCAGTGTGGCGATGTTGTATTCTATCTCTGTCATCGACGCATCCCAAATGGGTTCTACAAAGCCGTAGTTGCCGCCGAGTATGCATACGAATATATCGGAATCCATCACATGGCTGCAACACATGTCGCGCGGATAACGGCTTTCCTGACCCCAGTTCTCATACATGTCGGCATACATTGCGCAGTTCTCCACCTGCCTCTTCACGGCCATGCGGCACGAGGCGAGATCCGACGTAGAGCTGATGAACACTTTCAGTATGTCGCCGTGCGCCGTCAGCGATTCGGCATGCAGTTCGAGGCACTTCTCGCACATGGCTATGTCGCGCTGCAACGACGCTTCGGGCTTCGCTTCCTCCTTCGCGCGGGCACGTAGGGCTTCGAGTTTCTCGCTAAGCAGACGCCTTGCCGCGGCTATACGTGCGTTGCGGTCCTCGCGCGAGAAACAGCAGACCGCACAGGAGTTGTCAGTCGCTCCACCTACAGCAGTCTTGAACGAAACGTCGCCCTGCATCACACCGTTCAGGGCAATCTTTATCTTGCCGAGGAAAGCTCGCGCACGGCAGTCCGGCTCGACGGCCACTGCGAATTCCACGCTTTCGGCCTGACCTGTCCACATGAAGCCCTTGATGTCTGATTCCACATAGAAGTCGGCCGAGGGCCGTGGCGTCTGCGATAACTGAAAATCCAGGCGGTCGCCCATACGCAGCGGAAACGACAGACTCCGGCTGTTGCGCTCCTCCGCGTCGGCATCGACCTCGCGCGCACGCAGAGTCACCTCGGCCTTGTCGGCCTGCGCGTGAATATACACCTGCACCATGAAGCTGTCGCCCCGGGCCACCCGTGCCGGAGCATATACGGTGGAGCGCAGATCTTCGTCACCGAGCCGCACCCGTGGAGCCGGAGATGGCAGAACTATCGATGGCGCTGCCGATGCCGCATAGTCAGGCAGTCCGCCTAAGACAAAAGAAGCCAGACCACCAAGCAATCTTCCTGCAACCTTTTTCCACGGTTTCTTCCCTCTGTCGGATTCAGGAGCTCCGACATTCGGCATTATACTTGCTTGCAGCATATTGGCGGTCACCTCCAAAGCATCCCGGTAGGACGTCTCGCCCGTATCGGCCATATACGATACGGTCTTTTCGAGCAGATACATGCGGAAGTTCAGACCGGCAGCGTCTTGCTCTCCGATGAAGTGACGCCCCGGCGGACAGGCAAGAATGAGTCTTGACATAAGACTCTCGGAGTAGCAGGACGTAACGTCGGCGTACTCGCGGAAATTGCACGGAAAGCCTGACACAAAGTCGTCCTCGCTCATCATCCTGCCGTTCAGCTCTATTTCGGGGGCGCGACAGGAATGATGGGCTATCACCACAAGCGTGTCACACTCCGGCATTCGCGCGAGTTCTTCAAACGGCGTTCCACACAGAATCTCGGCGCCAAGCGCCTCTATCCGGCCGAACATAGCCCGCATATCACTAGTAAGCGACCGGTATTCACGCCATAACGCCACAGCTGAGATATTGCGTCCGCGACGAAGCATGCCGATGAAATCCGATTCGCCGGACTCATACATTCTCTTGAACTGTTCCTCGTTCACGGGTACCGCGCAGTACACTCGCACGCGCGACATCAGTTTCTTTCCGGAAGATAATTCACGCATAGATTTCTGTATAATGGTCTGTAAGCAGAAGCGCAAAGCGCAGGCGCGTGGTTTCGCGCACATCAGCGGGCGAGATGCCTCTGCGGCGCATCTCGCGGCGCAGGCGGAACTGATTCCACCGCCCGCGTTGTGTCTGCACATATTTCTTTATCATGGCGATGAACCGCTGCAAGAGCGATTTGTGCATCTCAAATACCGCCTCGCCATCCTTCACCTCCACGCCAGGCCTGCCATCTCTCAGAAACCGACCTGCTCGGATGGGTATGCGCACTATAGCCTTGTCGCCCGAAATCTCGGTCGTGTAATGGTTGAGGTCATATCTCACGAGAGGTATATCCGTTCCGTCGCCGCGTGGCATGCGGTAGGCCACGCCGTCTATTATGGCGCGCACGTTGACGCCCGCGGCGTCATAATTCTCTATCACTATTTCCTTGACCGGCGAGCCGTCGCCCTCCGCCAGGCTTCGCCCTATCTCGTCGAAAAGGTCGGTCAGCGACACGGCGTGTCCGTCGCGTTCAAAATCGTTGCCGTTGAAGCGGTAACTCATATGCGCCGCAGGGTCAAGGCCCCGCACCGTTCGCTTCCGGTCGCTGATGACATCGCTGCGCCTGCGCGCCGTTTTGCGGTCAGCTGTCCCAATATGTGCGTCGCCAAGGCGTCCCACGCGCCGCAGATAGTCCGGCGACAAGACGCCTCCTGCTACATCTGCGGCAGCTATATCCACAATCTGTTTTCCGAGGGTTTTATGGAGTCGCGGCGCTCCGGCTTTCTGCTCATTATTGACGCGAAAAACGGTAACGTCGGCATCAAGATTGTGGCCGCCGATACAATTTACCGAGTCAGAACTACGCCACGATTCCACCACTGTCGGCGTCTTCATCCATGTAGCCCTGCTGTTCTTATGGTACATTACCAATCCATCCTTATAGACCGATGTCTGCACATCGGGGACAAAAAAGGAAAGCATCAGTTTGTAATCGCGCCATGTGAGGTCAAGATATTTCTTAAAAACGCCTAATTGCCCTCGCTTATCGTCTGTCACATCATCGAATACACTCCTGATGCGAAGCCGCATCGGATTTTCAGGAGTCCAGCTAAGGCTGTTGTTTCTACGATCCAGCAGATAGCTTTCCAGCGAACTGAAGAAAGTTTCGTCATCCCTTGACGACATGACCATCTCGCCAAGAGTCTTCAGATAGTCATCAACGGACTTTATGCATTTATAGGCATTCGACGGAAGGTCCCTACCCCCGGCCAAATAGGCTTCATACCCTTTCAGGGATACTGCCGAATCAACTTTCCCGACGCTATCAATCAAAGCACCGATGATCTCGTCGTGTTTCTTCTCGTAGTTACGTATGTAATCGACCAGCCGTTGGGTGGCATCCCGCATCGGAGGCGTAACCTCTTTAATCGATGCCTTGCCCTTACCGACCGTTTTGTCGCCGAGATTGATGAAAATCTGATACAGCGCGCCGTACTGAACCACACGCACAAGCGTTGGATTGCTCAGCGAGGCGAAGAAATCGTAGGCCGTTTCCTCTGCACGATAGGCACGGCTGTCAGGGCTTGCATCCTCTGCACCGCCCGGAATATAGCTTACGGGCAGCGCGCCCGTACGGTTCAATGCATAGATCTTCATATCGCCGTAGTCCACGATATAACCGGCACCTTTTGTGTTCCAGTTGAAAGTCAGCTCCGGCGAGCCGATATACTTTGTCACCCTGTCTTCAAATGCCCAATAAATTGGCTTGGAATATGAAAAACGCGTGTACTCTATGTCGCCGTTCTCGCTCCACGATTTTAACATCTGGTCGGCCACATTGAGCAGATTTCCGTACTCCGTGTGCCACAGCCCCTCGCTCAGCAATATGGGAGCCCAGTCTTTGCCGCCGAGTTGCTTGCCGGCAAACAGATGATTCCTCTCGAAGCTCTGACTTAGATGACTGTCAATAGTCGTTGCCAGAAAGTCGAGAGTTTCCTGCCTTAAGGGCGGAAGCTCCCGCAGAGGCACCTCGCGTTCGCGCGCTATGACGGCTATTCGGCCTCTGCGCTTTATGGCTCCGAGTATCAGATCGGTGTCGAGTCCGAATTTGCGGGCGTCGGGATAGAACTGATCCGGAGAGTTGTAGCCGGCCGAAACCACCCATGCCACAAGTCCCGGCCGCGTGCTGTAAAACAATCCGTAGCACTCCGTCTCAAGTATGTCGGCTATGGACTGTGGCGCGCCACGGCCATCAGAAGCCGAAAAGGTCTCGCAGCTGTCGCCTGCGAGCCAGCGGCGCAGGTCGTCGGCGCCGACACTAAGGTCAAGATCGCCCGTCGAGTAGGCACAAAAACGGTCCATGGAGTCCAGCGCTACGAAATCGGCCTTGTAATCAGTGCAATACAGCTTCTTGAACAGTTCGGAACGCAACTGCCCGATGTTCTCCACATTCTTCACCGATACGACAACGTCAGTGAGACTACCGTCATAACCGATGGGATATGAATAAAGCATCACACTGTCATCGTATTGTGAGAAACAGTCCTTTATGTCCGCGAGCGTAACACCTCGCGGCGGCTCGGAAATAAGGATGTTGAAACTGCTGTCGCTGTATGCGCGCAATCCCACCAGATGCACACTGTATGGATTTTTTGCTCGGAAGTCCGTCCACAGCTTATGGCTGTCGTACAGCGCCTCACACTCCACCGCGGCATCAGCCCGAGCGCTCCGGCGCGGAAGGGCAGCCAGAACCACACCCGATATTGCAGCCAACACACAAGCCCACGCCACAAAACGCCTCACCCGACGTCTGCGCGCAGGCTTCTTCTCCATTCTGCCGCAGCCCTCGCACCGCTTTTCTGCCGGTTCTTCTTTGTAATAATGCACTTTCCCGCAGTCCGGGCAACGATATTCATAAGGCTTGTCAGCATAAGCCGCATCCTCTCCGGCATGCAGCCGCATCACCCGGCCGCACTTAGGGCAACGGCACAGCACTACCTCCTCCCTCGCAACGCCGAAAGAAAGATGACATCGGCAATAAGGACACTGTATTTCAGGCATAAGGCACAAATTTTCCAAAAATAAGAAAATCAGACCCCATACACAAGCTCTACACTAAATTTAACACACTTTAACGCATACCACGCAAGCGCATGGCCGCCCACATCGGTCCTAAATCCTCAACCTTAAACCCTAAGCTGCGCCCCCGCGCCCGCCCCCTCTTACCTATAAACTCTCAACCATAAACTCCCCTCACCGGTCATCGCTGAGGCGCACGGTGCCGCGAAGTACCGTCAGAGTCTCGCGGCGGTGGGCATAATCGCCGGAGCACAGCGAGTTGGCAGGATTGCTGCGCGGAGTCGTCACACCCATCATCCCGCACATCAGGTCAAACAGTAAATCGTTGGTCCAGCATGCGTTACGATTGGCCTGCAAAGCCGCGTAACTCTCGGGATGGGCGTTGATGAAATCGTCGGAAGTCCACACGGCCAGAGGTATGCGCACGTCGCCAAAGCCGGAGAACACCGGCGCACGGTGCTTCTCGGGTATGATTGCATGGTCGCTGCAATACACCATGGCCTTGAGATTCAGGTCACGGCAGCCGCGTTCCCACAGTTGCTGCAGGATTCGGTCCACGTACAGCATGGTGTTGTGATAGGTCGTGACCGTATCGTCAGGGCCGGCCGGCTTCCATCCGTCAAAGTCGGCCGGATAGCGGTTCTCAAAACTGAAATGATTGCCTTTCAGATGCACCACCACGAGATTGTCTACCGCCGGATCCACGCCGCCGAGCATCGGCAGCAGCTCCGCGTCATAAGGCGGCAGACCGGGATGCTGGTCGGTCCAGCGCGCCTCGTCGGCCTCGTCGGCAATCACCGACACCTGCGAGAGGCTGGCCCCGAGATGGCCCTGGTTGCTGTACCAGTGCACACGGCGCCCTGCGGCACGGGCTATGTCTATGATATTCGTAGCGCGGCTGAAATCGGCCGCATGGTGCTGGTTCTTCTCGGTGAGAGCCTCCTCAAGTGCCGCAAATGTGTGCATGCCGCAGGAGTATGCGTTCGGAAAAGTCATCCAGTGTCCGGCGTCGGTGCGGCGCATAGCGTTTAGCCAGGGAGTGGTGTCGCGCTCCATGTCGTCGCGGAAAGCGCTCATATAGTCGCGGTTGGCCGACTCGCCTATCACCAGCATGACTGTCGACGGACCGCCGTACGGCTTGTCCTGAGGACGCACGTCGATGCCTCTGCGGCGCTCGGCGCGATGCTCGGGATAGCTGCCGAGGCGCCTTGCCTTGTCGGCCTTGGCTATCATAAAACTCACGAATCCGCTGCGCGACAGCAGGCTGCGGCGCCCGCCCGCACACATCAGCGCCACGCACAGCGCCCCGGCACCCGCCACCAGGAAGGCCGGACGGGCAGGAGGCATTGCCGCGGCAGGCAGGTCGAGCCATATGCTCAGACCGGTGATGGCTATAAGTCCGGCGGCTATCATGGCCGATACCCACCACGGATAATAGCGCATGAACTCAATCACCTCGTTAGTATTGGTCTGAGTCATAAGCCGGTAGCCATACGCGTCCATGCACGTGCCGTACAGCACATAGAACACGGCCTGAATCACCACCGACGTAAGCAGAAGCAACTCCAAAGGCCCGACAAGCCACGCGAACGGGCCGCCGAGCAGCAGCAACGTACAGAGCACGCCGAACGCGAGCATACCCACGGCAGCATCCGAGCCGTGGTCGTAGCTCGCCTCCCGCCGCCCTCGGCTGATGCGGAAAAGCAAAGGCCACGCCAGCTGAAACAGAAATGCCGCACCGGCCGCGAACCATACCTGGGAGGACTCGGGCGCATAGCCGGCCAGCGACATCGGCAACAGCGCCGCCACTGCCGTGAGCGCATACACGCACATGATGCGCAACAGCCCCAGCAGGCCGGTACGGCGGTTAAGTAATATATATTCAATCACGGCCACAAGCCATATCCATGGGACGGCCGAAAAAAAGCTAATCTGCATCTATGTGTTCTTTTCGGATACAAATTTAATATTTTTTTAACAACGCACCTTGCCGACAGACCATTTTACGCACCCAAATGCCAAATTTATAGCAAAAAAGACCACTGCGCAGGCAATACCCTTGGCCGTCTCACTTATTTTCAATACCTTTGTACTGTAAGCAATATATCATACTTTTTTTCATGAAAATCAACAGAATCTTAACGGCAGCCCTGCTCGCAGCGGCATGCCTGCCCGCAACCGCCACACGAGACAAAGCCTCGCTGAGCGAGGACGAAGTGATACTCCACGCATGGTCGTGGAGCTTCGACACCATCGCCGCAAACATGGCCGACATCGCCGCCGCAGGCTATACCTACGTGCAGACATCGCCAGCCCAGGCATGCTACGTGGGCGAGGACGGCGGAATGGCCCTCTTCAGCGAGCCCGGCGACAGCGTCCGCGGCAAATGGTACTACTACTATCAGCCCACCGACTGGACCATCGGCAACTACATGCTCGGCGACCGCAACGCCTTCAAGGCCATGTGCGACAGCGCCTACGCCCACGGCGTCAAAGTGATCGTCGACGTTCTCCCCAACCACACCGCAGTCGACCACACAGCAGTCCTTCCCGGACTTGACAACGCCGTGGGAGGCCACGAGAACCTCTTCCACGCCAACGGTCTCACCGACATCACCGACTACAACGACCGCATGCAGTGCACCACCGGCAAGATGGGCGGACTCCCCGACGTCAACACCGAGAACCCCGATTTCCAGTACTACTACATGCAGTACGTCAACGACCTCATCAACCTCGGCGCACGCGGATTCCGCTACGACACGGCCAAGCACATCGGCCTGCCCAGCGACCCCCTCGACCCCAAGGCCGGGCGCAACAACTTCTGGGACGTAGCCACAGGCCGCGAAGCCGTCAAGGGTCTCTCCCTGCTCATGCCCGACAGCCTCTACATATACGGCGAGGTGCTTCAGGACCGCAACGTCAAGGAAGCCGAGTACGCCGAATACATGGACCTCGTCGCCAGCAACTACGGCCACGCCCTGCGCGAGGCCCTCGGCAAAGGCAGCTACTACGGAGCCGACCTCGCCGGCTGGCACCACCCTGCCCGGCCCTCGCAGCTCGTCACATGGGTCGAGAGCCACGACACCTACTGCAACCAGCACGAGTCGGCCGGCATGACCGACGACCAGGTGCGCGCAGGCTTCGTGTTCCTCACCGCACGCCAGCACGGACGTCCGCTGTTCTTCAGCCGTCCCGCCGGCAGCACCCGCGAGAACTACTGGGGCAACAACCGCATCGGCGCACGCGGCAATGATGAATTCAAGCACCCGGAGACCGTAGCCGCCATCAACTTCCGCAAAGCCATGGACGGACAGGTCGAGCACCTGTTCACGAGCAAGGACGGCGCCGTCGTTGAGATAGCCCGCGGCGAAAGCGGCGCAGCACTCGTCAACTTCTCCGGCAAGCGTCAGCGCGTACGCCTCGACACCACCCTGCCCGAAGGCACCTACACCGACAGCGTCCACGGCGCCACCTTCACCGTCCGCAACGGCCTCCTCTCCGGCACACTCGACCCCCTCGCCTCATACATCCTCTACGCAAAAAACTAACCCCAAGCAAAAATCCCCGCGCCCTCCCATTGTGGCGCGGGGATTCCTAATTAATCAGGTCAATATTCTGTTATTTCGCAGGCGCGAGCACAAGGGCGTTGATGTGGCCCTCGGCCGCTACGCCCGTGTCTATGCCCGTCACCTCTATGGTGATTGTTCCGTCAGAAGCCGGGCGGATGCTTGAGAATGAGGCTGTGAAATCATCAAAAGTCTCATAACCCTTTTTCAGGCCCGTCTTGACTTCCTTCACTTCGCTGTCGGCGCTGCCGCGCACACGGTAAGCCGCTATGCGGGCGTCATGGCTGCCGTTGTAGCGCACACCCAGCAGCGTTATATCGTACGACGCGTTCGGGTCGAGACCGCCAAGCTCGATGCATGCCGGACCGACATTGCCGGCTCCCTTGGTTCCGCCAACGAGCAGACCGTCTTTCCATGCCGAAACGGGGAAGAGAATTCCTGCCGCAGTGAAATCACCTACCGTATTCTCCCCACTCACCCCCGGATAGTCGGCGGTGAATCCGTCGGCCACGCGTATGCTCGCGCTCACGAAGTCGCCGTTCGCATCCTTCAGCCATGTGGCCGTCGCGGAAGCCTTGTACGACGTGATGTTGTTCCAGGGCTCGGCCGAAGCCGCGTTGGGACCGAAATCCACATACACAGGCTGCGTCAGCGGGCCCTCCTTGATGTCGGGTGTCTGAAACTCGGGCAGCACGGTCACCTCGTCTGGCTTAGCCACGGCTGCATGGGCGGCCGCACGTGCAATGCGTCCCATCTCCGTGCTCACGGTTGACGGCGCATAGCTGTTGGCCGTGACGTCGACGCCAAATATCGACTCGAACCATGTGCATGCCGCGGTGTAGCGGCCATAGGTCGCTTCAAGATGGTAGCCGTCGCGGTTGAACACATCGCCGGCGTAGGTAGTGCGCGCGTTCTGTATCGCGGTGCCGCTGGGAATAAGAATCCGCAGCTGCTGATGCTCGCCGACGGCGCGTCGCGCCGCATCCACTATGGCATGATACATCGTCAGTTGGTCGCTGCCGTAGGCCGGAAAACTCTCGTGAGTGGAGTTTGCGGCGTAGGCCCATGTCTGATGCCATACGAGCGTAGCCTCCGGCACGGCGGCCGATACGCCCTCTATGAGCTGCGTCAGCGCGGTGTACGTCTCGTACTTGCCGGATTTGCCACTCGCCTGCTGTAGGCTGATGTAGTCCCAGTTCTCGTCGGCGAGCGCCTGCGAGAGGCTTACGTTCTTGCTGTTCACCTTTTTGCCGTCCGTCACCTTGCGGTACTCGTAGGCCGCGGCGTTGCTCTGCAGGTTGGCGAGATGCTTGTCCAGGTCGCAGCCGCCTATATAGCAGTTGCCTATCACGGTCTTGAATCCGGCGGCGTCGGCCAGCTCGTAGAGGTATTGCTCCACGGCGTCCTGCGAGAAGCTGTTGCCGATGGCGAGTATCTTCACTGTTCCGGCCTCTACCGTCACGTGCATCGTCTGCGAGAATTCCTTGGAGTCGGCCTTGCAGAACACTTTCACGTCGGTCTGTCCGGCTGCAACTCCGTGCAGGCCGAGCGATGTGTCGCTGATGCGCGTGGCTGTCACCACATTGGGGTCGGAAACCGTACATTCCCAGTGAGGCAGAGGATCCACATTGCCGCTGACCGTCACGTTCACCGTAATGTCGTCCTTGCGTGTAAGGCTGACATTGGCCGGCAACGTGATTGTTATCTCAGCCGCAGGGGTCTCGGGCTGTTCCGGGGTTTCGGGTTCGGGGGGCAGTTCGGGTTCATCCTTGGTCTCGCCGCATGCTACCGTCAGCATGCACAGCAGAGCCATTGAAAATTTGATAAACGAATTCATGATTACAGATTTGGGGTTCTAATAATCATGACGCACGGGAGTCAATTATCTATAGGCGGCTTCGCGGCCCGAGTAATCAGAATCGCGCAGTTTGGCATACGCGCGGAGATACTTGCGTATATTCGCCACCATCTCGCGCGTCTCCTGCAGCATATTCAGATACACATACAGCACGCCGATGGCCGACACATCGCCCTCGCGCAGCTGCACGTAGAGCTTGTGATACATGTCCGACACCATTTCCTTGACCTCGTCGCAACGGCGGCGCAACGCCGGCACGTCCTCGCTCCAGGTGCCGTCGGTCATGGAAGCGGTGGCCTCCAGCAGAGCAGACACGCGGCTGCACACCGCCTCGAAGTCGGCGACGTGAGCCGCCGGCAGAGGCAGGAAATTATTCTCCACATGCTCCTTGCATATCTCCGTGATGCGCCGCAGATTATACAGCATGGCCATGCAGCAGTTGTTGCCGAGATGGAACCACGCGCTTTTCTCTATCGCAATCCCGCGCGGCACATGTCGCAGGCACAGCGTTTCCTTGCGCCGCGAGCTTTTCAGCACTTCCTTCTGCCGGCGCAGCGAGCTGTCGGCCTTGCCGAGACCGCGCACATCCTCCGCAAGGAACGCCCGGCCCACGCCGGCGTAACATTCTCCCGCATAGCGGAGGAATTTCTGCTGCTGTTCGGCTATATACACCACCAGCAGCCTCCAGACCTGTTCCTGATCGGTAGTCGACAGGATGGTCTGGAACAGCGTGTCGCCCGACTCCTCGGCGCTTTTCTCGCGGAAGCGCCGGTTGCTGCGTATTATCAAGAAAATGGTAAGGATGGCGAGAGCTATCATCACCCAGTGGCCGCCGTAGTGCATCACAGTCACTATCAGGCCGGCGCCGATGAATGCCACACCGGCCGTCAGGAACCAGCCGCCTATGACGGAAATCACGCCCGTGATGCGGAACACGGCGCTCTCGCGGCCCCATGCACGGTCGGCCAGCGAGGTACCCATCGCCACCATGAACGTCACGAACGTTGTTGAAAGCGGCAGACGCATCGACGTGCCGAGCGCTATCAGCGCACCCGCCAGCACGAGGTTCACCGAACCGCGTATGAGGTCGAACGACGCCCCCTGCTCCATGATGCTGTCGTCTACATTGAAGCGGCGACCGAACCAGCGTCTCACCCGCGCCGGCACCCGGCCGCGCACCCAGGAGATAAATGAAAGCGACCAGCGCACGAGCCTGCGCGCGATACGCGAGGAACCGAACATCTCGTCGCCTCCGTTCTGGCTGCCCAGACCTATTTCTGTCTGCGCCACTCGCCGGGCCTTGCGGGATGTTGCGAGCGACACCACCATCACCACGCCCGCGCCCACAAGGAAGTATAGCGGCGTGGCCGACGGCCCGTTGAGAGAGTCCATCATGAAGCCGTGCGCATCCCCGCCGCCGTTGGCCACATAGTCCTGATACGAGGCCAGACCCGTAAGCGGCACGCCGATGAAGTTCACGAGGTCGTTGCCGGCGAAGGCCATAGCCAGCGCGAAGGTGCCCATCAGCACTATGACCTTCAGCACATTCACCCTCAGCGCATGAAGCAGCTGCATCAGCACGGTGAAGCCGGCGAAACAGCCGCCCACGATGGCAAGAGTGTGCGCCGAGATCCACGCCTTCACCTCCGGCGTCATGAACGTGAGGTCCTTGGCACCCTTTATTAGCAGGAAGTAGACTATCGCCGTGCTGCATATGCCTCCGAAGATGCCTATCTTCCATTTCAGCCTGCTCCTGTAATCGAAAGTAAATATCAGCCTTGAAAGAAACTGCACCAGCGTGCCGAAGACGAACGCTATCGCCACCGAGAGGAATATGCCGATTATGACAGACAGGGCTTTCTCCGTATTCATCAGGTCGTCAAAGCCGAGACCGGTGGCGTCCGACGCCATTTTTATCAGTGCCACTGCAAACGTGGCGCCGAGCAGTTCGAACACCATCGACACCGTGGTCGACGTCGGCATACCCAACGTATTGAACACATCAAGCAGAATGATGTCTGTCACCATCACCGCCATAAATATGCACATGAGGTCGTAGAATGAGAAATGCTCGGGCCGGAAGATTCCGTGACGGGCTATGTCCATCATGCCGTTGCTCATGGCGGCGCCCAGGAACACGCCCACCGACGCCACAATGATAATGCGCCTGAACGAAGCCGCCTTCGAGCCTATCGACGAATTGAGAAAATTCACGGCGTCATTGCTCACGCCCACCGACAGGTCAAAGACAGCCAGCAGAAACAGAAAAATTATGACACACAAAAACAATATATCCATATCTTACCTTAGCTTTTTCAGCACAAAGTAAGCCGGAATATGTTTCATAAATATTTCATAAAGTTTAATCTCCCGTTAAATCTACGCAATTTATCAAGTAAGCGGCAGAAGCCCGCGGAGCGCGGCGGGCAGTTTTCAGCCCATGCGTGAGGAGGCGCAGCCGACGAGCCATGGGGAGCCGGAATATGTTTCATAAATATTTCATAAAGTTTAATCTCCCGTTAAATCTACGCAATTTATCAAGCAAGCAGCAGGATATATTGTCAAGTGATTAGTAGCAGCATGACTGGTTGCTCCGCGCTTAACAGACCAACTGAGGGGCGCCAGCAAGTCCTCGAAGAGGACGTATCTGTGGTTAACCCCATGATAAGCAGCGCTTTATGCGCTGCGTTCATGGGGCAGAGAACCGGCAAGATGGCGGCAAGCTCGGAGAGCTTGCGTCCGTGCGGCCGCACTACCGGCCGTTTCGAGAAAGACGTATCCGTAGTTAACTGCGTAGCGTAAACATGAAAACCAATCCGCCCTCCCGGCGGTTTGCCACCCGTATGCTTCCCCCGTGCCACAGCACGGCGTTCTTCACTATCGAGAGGCCCAGACCCGTGCCTCCGGCCTGACGCGACCTGCCCTTGTCTATGCGGTAGAAGCGCTCGAACAGCCGCGGCAGATGCTCGGGCGCCACGCCCGCGCCGTCGTCGGCCACCGAGAAGCTCAGACGCTCTCCGTCCGCTTCCGGCTCTCCTTTTATATAAATATGAGTGCATCCGGAATACGCCAGCGCATTTTCTATGAGATTCCTGAAAATCGACGACAGCAGCGTGGCATTGCCGGAGATGTCACCGCCGTACTCAATGTCGGCCTCTATCATGACACCCTTGCCTACCGCACGGCTTCCATACTCGTCGCAGATCTCCCGCACGAGAGCCCGGATGCCCACCGGCTCGCGCGTGATACTGGTACTTCCGTCCTCCATGCGCGTTATCACGGCCACGTCGGCAAGGAGCTTGCTAAGGCGCTCGTTGGCAGCGTGGCAGCGCATCAGAAACTCGTCACGCTTCTCCGCCGGCAGCTCCTTGTGTGCCATAAGCGTCTCCAGGCACACCTGCATCAGAGCCACAGGCGTTTTCAGCTCGTGGTTCAGATTGTTCGTGAGCTGGCGCTTTATGCGCGTCTTCTCCTGCTGCTCGTACAGGGCGAGACGGTGTTCGCGGTCGCGGTCGTTTATCGCCTGCTGTAGCCGCGCGTACAGCCTGACTATGTTATTGGAGATGTCGCCCAGTTCGTCGTGCGGGAACGGCTCAGTGTCGAAGATGCGGTCTCCGCGCTCGGCCTTTTCGGCAAAGCGTTTCAGGCGGCCTATATGATTGCCCACTCGCCGGGTGGCGAAATAGCCTATGACACACATCACCGCCGTCAGCACCAGTATGAACCACAGAAACGCATAGTCGGCCGCGAGCAGCTGATTGAGCGACACCGTGTACGGCACCGCCGAACGCACCACATACCCCTCGGCGCGCTTGGCCGCATAGAAGTACACGCTTCCGGTGCTCTCGCTGTGGCGGCGCAGCGCATAGCCCTCGCCCAGGCGCATGGCCTTGGCTATCTCCTCGCGGCGCAGATGGCTCGAACCGGGCAGCGAGTCCAGCGTGTTGTCGTAGATCACCCGCCCGCTGTCGTTGATGACGCTGATGCGCAGGTCGGGAAACTCGCGCGGTATCACGTCCGCCGGCGACAGCGTGGAGTCGCCGGTGCTCAGAACGTCGATTATGCGGTCGTTCACCGTCTGTAGCCGCAGGTTCAGCTCCTCGGCCTTGAACTGCTTCTCGCGGTGGTATTGGAACAGCGCGAAGCACAGCAGCATCAGGCTCAGAAACGTCACCAGCCCGGCGAACAGCCGCCGGTGGTAGGTCAGTTTAAACCTGGAATCCATAGCCGTAACCGGGCCTCGTGATGATATTCCGCCCGTATTCGCCGAGCTTCGACCGCAGACGCGTTATGTTCACATCCACTACCCTGTCCACCACGACCACTTCCTCGGGCCATATCCGTTTCAGAATCTCGGCGCGGGAGAACACGCGCCCGGGATTGCGCAGCAGCATCAGCAGTATCTCGAACTCCTTGCGCGGCATCTTCACCGGCTGCCCGTCCACGCAGCATACCTTGCGCACAGGGTCGGCCGAGAGGCCGCGGTAGGCCACCGGCGCCTCCTCGGCCTCCGCTTCGCCGCGCGCACGCTGCGAGGTTCGCCTCAGCACGGCGCGGACGCGCGCGATGACGTTCCGGATGGAGTACGGCTTGGTGATGTAGTCGTCGGCGCCCAGGTCCAGAGCGCCCACCATGTCATCCTCCGAGTCCTTGGCCGTACAGAATATTATCGGAATATGCGCTATGTCCTCCCTCTTTTTTATTATGGACGCGAGCTGTATGCCGCTGATATTGTCCATCATTATATCCAGCAGGATCAGAGAGTACGCCGCGAGGTCGAGCGTCAGCGCCTCCTCCGCGCTCAGCGCCGTATCCACTGCAAACCCCTCGGCCTCAAGGTTAAACCGCAGAGCCTCGCACAGAGTCTCCTCATCGTCCACTACAAGTATTCTTTCAGTATTGCTCATAACGCCTGGTTCGTTTTCCGTCCGCAAAGATACATTATTTTTCTGGCATGTATTTTGCTTTTATAAAACCAAACGAACGGATGCCATGTTATTTATATAACTCCGCCGTCCGGATAATACGAAAATATCAACACATCACACATATATGAACTTCAACAATTTCACAATCAAGGCGCAGGAAGCCATACAGAAAGCCGTGGAAATCACGCGCGGCAGTGGCCAGCAGGCCATCGAGCCGGTGCACCTGCTCAAAGGTGTCGTCGAGGAAGGCGACTCACTCGTGAAGTTTATTTTTCAGAAAGTAGGTGCCAATCCTGCCACTTTGTCAGCCGGCATCGAGCGCGAGATTGCAGCACTCCCCAAGGTTAGCGGCGGAGAGCCCTATTTGGGACGCACCGCCAACGACGTCCTCCAGAAGGCGCTCGACGTCAGCAAGAAGATGGGCGACCAGTACGTCACCCTCGAGGCCATGCTCACTGCCATCTTCGACGTCAACTCGCCCGCATCGACGCTGCTCAAGGACGCCGGCCTCACTTCCCGCGAGCTCGAGGCCGCCATCGAGGAGCTGCGCAAGGGACGCAAAGCCACCGACCAGAGCGCCGAGGACACCTACAATGCCCTTTCCAAGTACGCCATCAACCTCAACGAGCGCGCCCGCCAGGGCAAGCTCGACCCCGTCATCGGCCGCGACGAGGAGATTCGCCGCGTGCTCCAGATTCTGAGCCGCCGAACCAAGAATAATCCCATGCTCATAGGCGAGCCGGGCACCGGTAAGACTGCCATCGCCGAGGGACTCGCCCACCGCATAGTGCGCGGCGACGTGCCCGAGAATCTGCGCAGCAAGCAGATTTTCTCGCTCGACATGGGCGCCCTCGTGGCCGGTGCCAAGTACAAGGGCGAATTCGAGGAACGACTCAAGGCCATCGTCAACGAAGTGCAGGCAGCCGACGGCGAGATTATCCTCTTCATCGACGAAATCCACACTCTCGTCGGCGCAGGCAAGGGCGAGGGAGCCATGGACGCCGCCAACATCCTCAAGCCGGCGCTCGCCCGCGGCGAGCTGCGCAGCATCGGCGCAACCACCCTCGACGAGTATCAGAAATACTTCGAGAAGGACAAGGCCCTGGAACGCCGCTTCCAGAAAGTCATGGTCAACGAGCCCGACGAGGAGAGCGCCATCGCCATCCTCCGCGGACTGAAGGAACGCTACGAGAACCACCACCACGTCCGCATCCGCGACGAGGCAATCATCGCCGCCGTTCAGCTGAGCGAACGCTACATCACCGACCGCTTCCTCCCCGACAAGGCCATCGACCTCGTCGACGAGGCCGCCGCCAAGCTGAAACTGGAAATCGACTCCGTACCTCAGGCCCTCGACGACATCACCCGCCGCATCGCCCAGAAGGAAATCGAACGCGAGGCCATCAAGCGCGAGGGCGACAAGGCACGCATCGCCGACATCGACAAGGAGCTCGCCCAGATGCGCGAGGAGGAGAAGGACTTCAAGGCCAAATGGCAGACGGAGAAAAATCTCATCGACCGCATCCAGCAGAACAAGGTCGACATCGAGCAGCTCGGCTTCGAGGCCGCCAAGGCCGAACGCGAGGGCGACTACGCTCGCGTGGCCGAGATTCGTTATTCTACCCTAAAGGCCAAGGAGGACGAGAACAAGCAGATACAGGAAGAACTCAAGGCCATGCAGGGCGAGCGTGCGCTCATCAAGGAGGAAGTCGACGCCGAGGACATCGCCGACGTAGTGAGCCGCTGGACCGGCATCCCCGTCAACAAGATGGTGCAGAGCGAGAAAGAGAAGCTCCTGCATCTCGAGGAGGAACTGCACAGCCGCGTCATAGGCCAGGACGAGGCCATCCGCGCCATTGCCGACGCCGTGCGCCGTTCGCGCGCCGGACTCGCCGACCCGAAACGCCCCATCGGCTCGTTCATCTTCCTCGGCACCACCGGCGTAGGTAAGACCGAGCTTGCAAAAGCCCTGGCCGAATACCTCTTCGACGACGAGAACATGATGACGCGTATCGACATGAGCGAGTATCAGGAGAAGCACTCCGTAAGCCGTCTCGTCGGAGCGCCTCCGGGCTACGTAGGCTACGACGAGGGCGGACAGCTCACCGAGGCCGTACGCCGCAAGCCCTACAGCGTGGTGCTCTTCGACGAAATCGAGAAAGCCCATCCCGACGTCTTCAACATCCTCCTTCAGGTGCTCGACGACGGACGCCTCACCGACAACAAGGGCCGCAACGTCAACTTCAAGAACACCATCATCATCATGACCAGCAACATGGGCTCCTCGCTCATCCGCGACAACTTCGCGAAAATGACCGACGAGAACCACGACGAGACGGTCGAACAGACCAAGAATCAGGTGCTGGAGATGCTGAAGCAGACCATACGCCCCGAGTTCCTCAACCGTATCGACGAAATCATCATATTCACGCCCCTCAACCGCGTGGAGATTGAGGAAATCGTCGGCCTCCAGATCCGCAGCGTGCAGCGCATGCTCGAACACAGCAGCGGCATCCGCCTCGAAATCACCCCCAAGGCCCTCAGCCTCCTGGCCGACGAAGGCTTCGACCCGGAATTCGGCGCACGTCCCGTCAAGCGAGTCATCCACCGCAAGGTGCTCAACGAGCTCTCCAAGGACATCCTCGCCCAGAAAGTCGACCGTTCACGCCCAATCATCATCGACGTGAACGACGACGCCACCGACATCGTCTTCAAAAACTGACATCCCTCCCCCCAAAAAGCCCCATGCCCTCCCCCGCATGGGGCCTTTTTATGCCCTCACCCCGCCGCAAAACATTGATTACAAACAAACTGTAGGGGCGCGATACATCGCGCCCTGCTCGGAAACCTCGTGGCTGACTACGACGAGGAACATTATCCTATCGGCAAGCCCTCGCTGATAGACATGATAAAGTTGCGCATGTATGAAATGGGACTTAACCAGGTCGCCCTGTCTAAACTGCTCGGCATCAACACATCCCGTATATGCGAGTATCTCTCTGGCAAAAAAGAACCAACACTCGTACAAGCCAGGACAATCAGTCAAAAACTGAATATCGACCCGGCCATCGTCCTCGGCGTCTAAGAATCCCGGCAACATGGCTCCCGCCCACAAAAGGCTGTTACAAAACCTCAAATTGTATGAAAGTACGACTGGTTGCACCGCGCCTAATAGCCCCAACCGAGAGGCACCCGGCAAGTCCTCGAAGAGGACGCATCTGTGGTTAACCCCATGATAAGCAGCGCATTGCGCGCTGCGTTCATGGGGCAGAGAACACCCACAAGTATGGCAAGCTCGGAGAGCTTGCATCCGTGCGGCATCCGGCCGTTCCCCTATAAACTAAGAAGATACGGAAGCCCGCGGAGCGCGGCGGGCAATTTTCAGCCCATGCGTGAGGAGGCGCAGCCGACGAGCCATGGGTCAGGAGTCCTCCCCTCTCACGCGCCGAGCTCCGGCAGGAAGCGACAGCGCGTGTTTGCGGACCTTGGTCCGGGCACACACCGACGGCTCCACGGACTAACGTCCGGAAAGGCGCAAAATGCATCTACCCGCCGCATGGCGGGTTGCACCACACCATATTTGACAACCTTCTGTCCATCTGTTTCTCGGCCTCCATAGCTCACTGGCATTCACTCCTCGCCGAGGTCATCCCAGTCGAAGTCCCAGCCGTCGCTGATGTCGTCCTTGAAGCTCGCAAGCTCGCGGCCCTCGCGCTTGGTGGGACGGCCCAGACCCTTGCGGCGGTCCACGAAACCGCTTATCTTCACCACCTCAAGCAGGTCCAGCTGCTCGCGGGGCGTGATATTCTCCAGATACTCAGGCACAAGGCGCGCACCCAGGCGGTTCTCCGTGAGCGCCAGCACGCGGAAGCTGTACGTCACCGGCGGCTTACGCACATTCACTACGTCGCCCACGCGTATGGTACGCGCCGGCTTCGCCACCGGCGCCGTCGACGGGTCCGGCCCGATTGTCACGCGGCCTTTCTTGCAAGCCTCCGTGGCGATGGTTCGCGTCTTGAATATGCGCATGGCCCAGAGCCATTTGTCTATGCGTACCTCGTCCTTCATTTGTTGTTGTATTTACACATGGCGCTCCCGGCTCCGGCCAGGACATACTCGCGGATGGCGTCGCACGCCACGGCTATGCGCTCCGGCAGCTCCTTGCGCTGCTCCGGCGTGAACGTGCCCAGCACATAGTCCACCTGCGCGCCGCGCGGGAAGTCGTTGCCTATGCCGAAGCGCAGGCGCGCGTAGTTCTGCGTGCCCAGCATCTGTGCTATGCTCTTCAGGCCGTTGTGACCGGCGTCGCTGCCGCGCTGCTTGATGCGGATGGCGCCGAAAGGCAGCGCGAGGTCGTCCACCACGACAAGGATGTTGTCGGGGTCGATTTTCTCCATGTCGCGCCAGTAGCGCACGGCGTTACCGCTGAGATTCATGTAAGTAGAGGGCTTGAGCAGCACCAGCTGCTTGTTTTTCAGGCGCATGCGCGCCACGTCGCCGTAACGCTCCGTGGCAAACGAAACATTGGACGCCTCTGCAAAGGCGTCCAATGTCATAAAGCCGATGTTGTGGCGCGTGGCGGCATATTCGCCGCCTATATTGCCGAGCCCAACAATGAGGTATTTCATCCGCTATTCTTACTTCGCAGCTGCTGCGGCGGCACCGCGGGCGGCACGTGTCAGCTGAACGGCGCAGACAACGGCGTTCTTGGCGTTGACGAGCTCGAGGCCGTCGATGTGGATGTCGCCTACCTGGAGAGTCTTGCCGAGGCCGAGGTTGTCGACATTGATGACAAGACGCTCGGGGATAGCTGTGTAGATGGCCTTCACGCGCAGTTTCTTCATGCTCAGCGAGAGCTTACCACCGGCCTTCACGCCCTCGGCGTGGCCTTCGAGCTTCACGGGCACTTCCATTACCACGGGCTTGTTCTCGCTCACCTCGAGCAGATCCATGTGGAGGATGGTGTCCTTCACGGGGTGGAACTGGATGTCCTTGAGGATGGCGTTGCGCTTCTCGCCGTTGATATTGAGTTCGATAGCGAAGATGTCGGGAGTGTAGACAAGCTTGCGCACGTCCTCGGTGTTCACGAGCAGGTCGGTGGTGATAAGACCCTTGCCGTTGCCGATTTCCACGAGCTTTTCGCCGGGCTTCAGAGCCTCGTTATAGGGGAGTTCGATTACTTTGCCGCCGTTGAGGACAACGGGGATTTTGCTGTCGGCACGCAGTGCCTTGCTTGCCTTCTTGCCCAGGCTGGTGCGGGGCTCGGCATTGAGCTGAAATGTCTTCATTTCTTCAGTTAATTTGTTGTGTTACTCAAAATTAAGTGTTTTGCTCCTTAATTTCCCATCACACGGGATGCTAAAAAGCGGCACAAAGGTAACATTTTTTTCTCAGAAACCCAAATATTTCGAACCGGAAAGTGTTATAATGTATTACCTTTGCATATAATTTCATACAGCCTCTCACTATGGACGGACTGACTTTAGGATTGCTTCTGCCTCTGGCGGGAACGACTTTGGGCGCGGCCTGCGTATTCTCCATCCGGCGCAGGATACCTGACATGCTCAACAAACTGCTTACGGGCTTTGCGGCCGGGGTGATGGTGGCGGCATCGGTATGGTCGCTGCTGATTCCGGCCATCGAAAGCGGGCCGGACGGCAGTTTTCTGCGTGTGGTTCCCGCCGCGGCAGGTTTTATCGCCGGCATGGCGTTCCTGCTGGTGCTGGACATCGTCGTGCCCCACCAGCACATCAACGGCTCACTGAACGAGGGACCGAAGTCCGGACTGTCGCGCACCACCAAGCTGATATTCGCCGTCACCATGCACAACATTCCCGAGGGTATGGCCGTAGGCGTGTCGCTGGCGGCGGCGATGGAAAACAACGCCTACATCCCCATGGCCGGCGCGCTTGCGCTCTCGGCTGGTATCGCCTTGCAGAACATTCCAGAAGGAGCCATTGTGTCGATGCCTCTGCGCGCGGCCGGCAACAGCCGCCGGCGCGCATTCGTGATAGGATGCCTCAGCGGAGTCGTCGAGCCGGTGGCGGCCGCGCTTGCTGTCTGGCTCACAGTCTGGACTCTCCCGCTACTGCCCTATATGCTCGCCTTTGCCGCGGGCGCAATGATGTATGTCGTGGTCGAGGAGCTGATACCCGAGACACAGGAAGGGCGCCACTCCAATATGGGTACCGTCGGTTTTACCGCCGGCTTCGTACTCATGATGATGCTGGACGTGGCCCTGGGATAGACCCGGACAGTCGCGCCGAGGGTCAGCTGAGGTCGAGGACTACGTTATCGTTGCCCTTGTGGTAGTACTGGCGGCGGAGGGGATTGGCTGTGGCGTCGTCCTCGCGTCGGCGGTTGCGGTAGATGTCGATGGCGGCATAGATGGCGCTGCGCATCGACTGCTCGGAGGCCTCGCCGCGGCCGGCGATGTCGTAGCCGGTACCGTGGTCGGGCGACGTGCGCACGTAGGGCAGTCCGGCGGTGAAGTTGACACCCGCTTCCATAGCCAGAGCCTTGAAGGGAGCGAGGCCCTGGTCGTGGTACATGGCGAGAACGCCGTCGAAGCGATGGTAGAGTCCGCTGCCGAAGAAGCCGTCGGCGGCATAGGGGCCGAATGCGAATATTTTCTTGGCGCGCGCCTCCTCGATAGCTGGCGCTATGACCTCCGCCTCCTCTTTGCCCAGAAGGCCGCCCTCGCCGGCATGGGGATTGAGCGACAGCACGGCGATGCGCGGCGAATGGATGCCGAAATCGCGGATGAGCGAACGGTTGAAGATGCGGAGTTTCTCAAGCACGGCCTCACCGGTGACGGCGGCAGGCACTTCGCTCAGGGGCAGATGTGTGGTGACGAGCGCCACGCGCAGGTCGTCGGAGCAGAGCACCATCAGCGCCTTGTTGTCGGTCTCGCTGTCGGCGGCGAGCGATGCCTCCAGGTATTCGGTGTGTCCGGGGAAGTGGAACGCTTCGCTCTGTATGCAGTGCTTGTTGATGGGAGCCGTCACAAGCACGTCGATGTGGCCTTGGCGCAGGTCAGCCACGGCGCGCTCGAGCGAAGCGAATGCGGCCTGTCCGGCAACCGGACTTTCCACGCCGGGCTCCACCTTCACGTCCTCGTCCACTACGTTGACGATGTTCACGGCGCCGTCGCGTATCTCCTCCCCGCCGGCGCACTGCGTCATCTGCACGGCAGGCATGTCGAGGGCCTTGCGGTAGAACGCCGCTATCTTGGCCGAGCCGTACACCACGGGGGTGCAGAGTTCAAGCAGACGCGCGTCGTCGAGCGTCTTAAGTATTACTTCGTAGCCAATTCCGTTTATATCGCCGTGGGTGATTCCCACTCTTATCAGTCGTTCCAAAGTTGTCAGTTTTTAGGGTTGTCTAAATCCTTGCCGGCCAGCATACCGCAGGCGGCCTCAATGTCCTCGCCGCGCGAGGCGCGGATGGTGGCCGTGACGCCGCGCTGGTTCAGGCGGTCGCGGAAAGCTTCCATGCCCTTCTGCGACGGCGGCACGAGCTCACTGCCCGGAATGGCATGGTAGCGGATGAGGTTGACGCGGGCAGAGGTGCCGCGCAACAGCCGCGCAAGAGCGTCGGCATGGCGCATGTCGTCGTTAACGCCCTGCCACATGGTGTACTCCACCGAGAGGCGCCGCTGGTGGGCGAAGTCGTGCTTCCGCAGCTCGTCGATCACGTCGGCCACGGGCCACGCCTTCTCCACGGGCATCATGGACGCGCGCTCAGGAGCGAACGGCGAATGTACGCTCAGGGCCACATGCACCTTCGACTCCTCGATGAGGCGGTGCAGCTGCGGCTTGTAGCCCACGGTGCTGACCGTGATGCGCTTCGGACTCCACGCAAGGCCCCAGGAGGACGTGAGCACGTCGACGACGGCAAGCACGGCGTCGATGTTGTCCAGAGGCTCGCCCATACCCATGAACACGATGTTGGTGAGCGTGTCGCTTTCCGGAATGGAGAGAATCTGGTTCACGATCTGCGCGGCGGAGAGATTGCCGTGGAATCCCTGGCGGCCGGTCATGCAGAACGAGCACCCCATGCGGCAACCGGCCTGCGAGCTGACGCACAGCGTGGCCCGGTCACGGTCGGGGATATACACGGCCTCCACATCGCGTCCGCCGGCTCCCCGGAAGAGGTATTTCACAGTCCCGTCAGCACTGCGCGACGCCGCCTTAGGTTCCTCGCGCCCGGTGCACCACCCGGCGTCCAGGGCCTCGCGTCCGCGCTTGCTGAGGTCGGTCATGGCGGAAATACGGGCTTCGCGCTTGCCGTAGAGCCACCGGGCTATCTGTCCGGCAGCGAAAGCGGGCAGCCCGCACTGCGAGGCCACCTCGCGCAGCTGCGTCAGATTCATGCCTAACAGGGGCGTTTTCTCTTGTGGATTCATGACACAAAAGTACAAAAAAATCTGATAGCCACGCGTCGCGGAGGCGATAAATTACAGCCCTCCATGCAAAATCAGCGGGAACGGATTCCGAAAAATCCGTTCCCGCGACGTTATGGCTGTCGAGTAAATACTTATTTCTCGAATTTCTTCACAATCACGGTGGCGTTGTGACCGCCGAAGCCGAAGGCATTGCTGAGAGCAGCGCGTACGGGACGGTTCTGCGCACGGTTGAAAGTAAAGTTGAGGTTGTAGTCGATATTCTCGTCCATGTCGTCCGGCTCGTGGTTGATGGTGGGGGGAACGATGTCCTCCTGCACGGCCTTGATGCTGAACAGAGCCTCGAGAGCGCCGGTGGCGCCGAGCAGGTGGCCTGTCATCGACTTTGTCGACGAGATGTTGAGGTCGTAGGCATGCTGACCGAACACCTCCTTGATGGCTTTCACCTCGGAGAGGTCGCCCACGGGCGTAGAGGTGCCGTGAACGTTGATGTAGTCGATGTCTTCGGGCTTCATGTTGGCGTCCTCAAGCGCGTTGGTCATGGCGAGTATTGCGCCGAGACCCTCGGGATGAGTAGCTGTCAGGTGGTAGGCATCGGCCGAGAGACCGCCGCCTGCCACTTCGGCGTAAATCTTGGCGCCACGTGCCAGAGCGTGCTCCAGTTCCTCAAGCACAAGAACTGCGGAGCCCTCGCCCATCACGAAGCCGTCGCGGCTGCCGCTGAAGGGGCGGGATGCCGTTGCGGGGCTGTCGTTGCGGGTGGAGAGGGCATGCATGGAGTTGAAGCCACCCACGCCTGCGGGATAGATAGCAGCCTCGGCACCACCGGCGAGAATCGCGTCGGCCTTGCCCAGACGTATGAGGTTGAAGGCGTCGATAATGGCGTTGTTGGAGGATGCGCAAGCCGACACCGTGCCGAAGTTGGGACCATGATAGCCATATTCCATGGAAATGTGGCCGGAGGCAATGTCGGCAATCATTTTGGGAATGAAGAACGGGTTGTACTTGGGCCCGTTGGCTTCGTTGAGGGCATAATATCCGGCTTCCTCCTCGAATGTGTGAAGGCCGCCGATGCCGGCAGCAACGATTACGCCGACGCGGTTCTTGTTGAGATTTCCGTCAGCCTCGAGACCGGAATCCTCGACAGCCTGACGGGCTGCGACCACGGCATACTGCGCATAGAGGTCAAGCTGACGCAGCTTTTTGCGGTCGAAGTGGGCTGCGGGGTCGAAGTCCTTGACTTCGCAGGCGAACTGCGTCTTGAACTTCGAGGCGTCGAAGTGAGTGATGGGGCCGGCGCCGGAGCGTCCTTCCACGGCGTTATGCCACGTAGTGGCCACATCATTTCCGAGGGGAGTGATAGCGCCAAGGCCTGTTACGACAACTCTTTTTAATTCCATCTGAAAAATGTGTTGATTGATAGCTTACGCTCCGACGTCACCGTCGCAGGCGTCGCATACATGATGCAAACGCGGCGGGCGCAAAGGCGCCCGGCCGTGTTTTGCAATGATGTTGGGTTTTTATTTGTTGGCTTCAATGTAAGCAACGGCGTCGCCTACAGTGGCAATCTTCTCGGCCTGGTCGTCGGGAATGGTGATACCGAATTCCTTCTCGAATTCCATGATGAGCTCTACGGTGTCGAGGCTGTCAGCGCCGAGATCGGTGGTGAATGCTGCGGTTTCGGTTACCTGACCTTCGTCTACGCCGAGCTTGTCGACGATGATTGCTTTTACGCGATCTGCAATTTCAGACATAGTTTTGATGTTTTAATGATTAGGAAATTTTTCACGTTTCAGGGCGCAAAGTTAAGAAATAAAAGTGAATTAAAGAAATTTTTCGGCAATTATTTATCAACGGCCATTTTTGGAGCCCGCAGTTTAAGGTTTAGATAATGGCTTTATGAAAAAACAGCCGCATGCTGGTACCTGGGCATGCGGCTGTATGTTTTTGTGCGCTGTGTGTGTGCTGGCCGAGCTTGGCTCGATGCGGGTCACAAGGCAACCCTGACGTCGGGGGCTATCACCTAACACAACGGACGTGCGCATCCTGCCGGAGAGATGCCGGCTTCTCTCCGCTTCCGCTGTGTTGCCCCCTGCCTGCACTGTGCGGTGCGTCTCCGCGGGTGCGGAGCGCAAGGCGAGGTTGTATCAGAATGTCAATGTTCTCTTAGTTAGTTTATAGTTGATAGTGTATAGGTAAGAGGGGGAACGGCCGCCTCTGCGGCCGCACGGACGCAAGTTCTCCGAACTTGCCATGTAGCGGGGAGCCCCGCACCCCATGAACGCAGCGCAAAGCACTGCTTATCATGGGGTTAACAACAGATACGTCCTCTCCGAGGACTTGCTGGCGCTCCGCGCAGTGAGAAGTTAGGAGTGTGAAGTGAGGAGTTGCGCCTGTGGTGGCGACGAGGATAGTGTAGCATAGGGAGCAACGGTTGTTGAGGAACAGGGCGTAGTGGAGGAGCAGGCGGCTGATGGCGGCGTGCTCGGCGGCTGATAC
>URSD01000013.1 GCA_900550395.1 uncultured Porphyromonadaceae bacterium
CTTGTGGGTTTCCCGAACGCCGGCAAGTCGACACTGCTGTCGGCAGTCTCGGCCGCCCGCCCGAAAATCGCCGACTATCCCTTCACCACCATGGAGCCGCAGATAGGCATCGTGAGCTACCGCGACTCGCGTTCCTTCGTCATGGCCGACATTCCGGGCATCATCGAGGGCGCGAGCGAAGGCAAGGGCCTGGGGCTGCGCTTCCTGCGACACATCGAGCGCAACGCCGTGCTGCTGTTCATGGTGCCGGCCGACGCCGACGACATCGCCGGCCAGTATGCCGTGCTGCTCCGCGAGCTCACCAACTTCAATCCCCAGCTGGCCGACAAGCACCGCATCCTGGCCGTCAGCAAGTGCGACATGCTCGACGACGAACTGCGCGACGCCATAGCCGCCACCCTGCCGCCCGACGTGCCCCACGTGTTCATCTCGGCCGTAACGGGCCAGGGCATCACCGAGCTGAAGGACATGCTCTGGCGCGCCATCACCGACGAGAACAACCGCACGGCCACGCCCGACATAGCCCGCCGCAACCTCGATGACGCGCACCGCGTGGAGGAAGAGGACGGCTTCATCTTCCAGTACGAGCCGGGCGACGACGAGCTGGAGGAGGCCGAGGACCTGCGCCACATCGACCCCTCCACATGGGGCGAGGACGACGAAGACGACGCGGACGGCGACGACTTCTACAAGTGGGACGAGGATGTCGAACCAACCGACGACTGACCCCGCCACTGAAGGCGGCATGACCCTGGGCGAGCTGCGCCGCGCCATGCTCGGCATGCTCGCGCCGGCGCTCGGCGACGCCGAGGCCGAGGGATGCGTGCGCGCCATCCTCGAGGACGCGGGAGGTTACTCGCGCCTCGACACCGTAATCCATGCCGACCGCATGCTGGAGCCCTTCACCGTGGCGCGCCTCACCGGCATGGCGCGGCGCGTGCTCGGCGGTGAGCCCGTGCAGTACGTCACGGGCTACGCACGCTTCTACGGCATGGACTTGCGCGTCACGCCCGCCGTACTCATACCGCGTCCCGAGACCGAGGGCCTCGTGGACCTCATAGCAGACACGTGGGGCGACCGCCCCGACCTGCGCGTGCTCGACGTCTGCACGGGCAGCGGGTGCATAGCGATAGCCCTCGCACGCCGTCTGCCTTTCGCCCGCGTTACGGCCACGGACATCAGCGACGCCGCCCTCGACGTGGCCCGCGCCAACGCCAAGGCCCTGGGCGTGCGCATCGACTTCCGCCACGAAGACGCGCTCCGCCCCGAGTCCGCCCCGGGCGACGCATGGGACATCATCGTGAGCAATCCGCCCTACATCGCCGACAGCGAGAGTGCCGCCATGGCGCCGCACGTGCTGCTCCACGAGCCGCACACGGCGCTCTTCGTGCCCGACGCCGACCCGCTGCGCTTTTATCGCCCCATTTCCCGCTATGCCGCAGCGGCGCTCCGTCCCGGCGGGCAGCTGTATTTTGAAATCAACCCGCGCTACGCCGACGCTACCGCACAGTGCATCGGCGACGCCGGCCTCGCCGATGTACGGCTTGACCGCGACTTCTGCGGCCGCGTGCGCTACGCCTCGGCTGTCCGCCCGTCCCGTCCATGAAGCAGCGCACACCGCCAACTCCCGACAAAGCGTACGAGCGTCTGGCCGACGCCTGCGCCCGCGCCGAGTACTGCACCCACGAGCTGCGCGAAAAGATGCGCCGCATGGGCCTCGCGGCAACGGATGCCGAGGTTGTGCTGCGCCGCCTGCGCGAGGGACGCTACGTGGACGACGCGCGCTTTGCCCGTGCGTTCGTCCGCCAGAAGGCGGAGTATGCCCGCTGGGGACGCCGCAAGATAGCTTATGCGCTCGCCCTCAAACGTATTGACCGAGCCACCATAGCCGACGCGCTTGCCGACATCGACGACGAGAAGTATGCCTCCACACTGCACACACTGCTCGCCGCGAAGGCCCGCGCCAACGGCCCTGACGCACTCACTACCTACGACGGGCGCACCCGCCTCTTCCGCTTCGCCGCCTCCCGAGGCTTCGAGAGCGACGCCATCGCCGCGGCTATCCGCAGGCTGATGGAGTGAGTTTATAGTTTATAGTTTAGAGGTAAGAGGTAAGAGGTGGGCCTGGCGCGCCCGCGGGGGTGCCGGTACCGGAGTCTGAAGATATATTTGCTTGCCTGTTCCATCATGCTGCAAAGTTACAACACGAAATACCCCTTTGAATGTAGTTTTTGTCACATTGGCAATTTTTTTTAGTTTAGAGTTGAGAGGGGATAGGTAAGAGGGGGTCGGACGAGTCAGACCGGTCAGACTTGTCGGACGAGTCGGGAGCCCGCGGGGCGAGTTTGCGCAGATAACGGAAAATTGTGCGATTTTTGCCTGAATTGGCGACGGAATGCTAATTTTGCAGACGTTTTGAGTCAACTTTATAAGTGTGACGCGTGTTTCAGTAGGTAAAATTCATTCCGTATGCTTGAAAGATTTCTGAAGAAAGCGAGCTTTGAGTCGTACGACGATTTCATGGCCAATTTTCAACTGATAGTTCCCGAACGATTCAATTTCGGCTACGATGTGGTGGACGCATGGGCCGCCGAGGAACCCGACCGCAGGGCGCTGACGTGGACGGACGCCCACGGCGCGGAGCGTGATTTCAGTTTCGCCGACATGAAGGAGGCGAGCGACCGCACGGCGTCGATGTTGGCGTCGACGGGCATAGGCCGCGGCGACCGCGTGATGCTGATGCTGAAACGCCGCTGGCAGTTCTGGCCTACGATGATAGCGCTGCACAAGCTGGGCGCCACGGCCATCCCGGCCACGCATCTGCTGACGGCGGAGGACATCGTGTACCGCTGCCACAAGGCTCACATCAAGGCCATAGTGGCCGCGGGCGAGCCGCAGATTATAGAACACATCAGCGAGGCCGTCGCGCAATGTTCGGAGGTCAAAGTGCTGATTTCCACCGAGCCATGCGTGCCCGAGGGCTGGCACGACTTTGACGAGTGCGTAGCCGCGGCGGCGCCTTTCGAGCGTCCGGCAGTAGCCAACGAGAACAGCGACGTATCGCTGATATATTTCACCTCCGGCACTACGGGCGAGCCCAAGATGGTGGCCCACGACTTCACGTATCCGCTGGGACACATCATCACCGCCGCATTCTGGCACAACCTACGTCCGGGCCTGCGCCACCTGACGCTGGCCGACACCGGCTGGGGCAAGGCCGTGTGGGGCAAGCTGTACGGCCAGTGGATATGCGGCGCCGACGTGTTCGTCTACGACTACGACAAGTTCGTGCCCGCCGACATCCTGCGCGTACTCAGCGACTACCGCATCGACTCGTTCTGCGCGCCGCCGACGGTGTTCCGTTTTTTGATTCATGAGGACATGTCGGGCTACGACCTCTCGGCGCTGCGCTACTGCACCATCGCGGGCGAGGCGCTGAACCCCTCGGTGTACGAGGACTGGCTGCGCCTGACGTGTATACGGCTGATGGAAGGCTTCGGACAGACGGAGACGACGCTGACCGTAGCCACCTATCCCTGGGTGGAGCCACGTCCCGGCTCAATGGGCAAGAAAGGTCCACAATACGACATCGACCTGGTGGACGCCGACGGCCGCAGCGTGGCCGACGGCGAGGAAGGCGAGCTGGTGATACACCTCGACGGCGGTCGCCCGGTCGGCCTCTTCCGCGAATATCTCGACGACCCGGAACTGAACGCCAAGGCCATATGCGGCGGCCTGTACCACACGGGCGACGTGGCCGTGCGCGACGCCGACGGCTACTTCTGGTTCGTGGGCCGCACGGACGACGTCATCAAGTCGTCGGGCTACCGCATCGGTCCCTTCGAGGTGGAGAACGCGCTGATGTCGCATCCGGCTGTGGTGGAATGTGCCGTCACGGGCGTACCCGACGAGATACGCGGACAGCTCGTTAAGGCCACCATAGTGCTCGCCCAGGAATACCGAGACCGCGACCCCGAGGAGCTGAAAAAGGAAATACAGGACCACGTGAAGCACACCACGGCACCCTACAAGTACCCGCGCGTGGTGGAGTTCGTGGAGTCGCTGCCCAAGACCATCAGCGGCAAGATACGCCGCGTGGCCCTGCGACAGCCCTACAAGAGCCGCAACAACCCAGAGGCATGATGCGCCGCCGTCAGGCTGCCGGTGCGGGCATATTGCGGAACACGCGCCGCTGCACCACAAGGGCCGCGGCCGACACCGCCACGCCGGTGGCCGCCCAGCTTATGGGATAGATGAGCAGCAGCGTGTGGAAACTGTTGTCGATGGCTGTGAAGCAATAAACCCATCCCAGACGCAGCACACACGTGCCGAAGATGGTAAGCAGCATGGGCGTGACCGAATAGCCGAGGCCTCGCATATAGCTGCCCGGCACCTCGTAGCTGCACGCCAGCGCCTGAAACAGCAGCACCGTGTGGAAGCGCTGCGAGGCGAAAGCGGCCACGGAGGGGTCGGAAGTGAATACGCTGATGCATGCAGCTTCCTGCCACACTATCAGCACATTGGCAAGCAGGCACAGCACAAAGCTGTAGAGCATGCAGATGCGCACCACGCGGCGGCAGCGGTCGGCCTTGCCGGCGCCGAAGTTCTGTCCGGTGAACGCGATGGTGGCGGCGCAGAAAGAGGTGACAATATAATAGCAGTATGCCTCGAAGGTGAGCGCCGCGGCAGAGCCGGCAATGGCATCGCTGCCGAACTTGTTGATGGCCGACTGGATGAAGATGTTGGACATCGAGAACACCATGCCCTGCAGGCCGGCCGGCAGACCTATCTGAAGCATCTTGCGCAGGTCGGGCCCAGATAGCGACCAGCGGCGCAACGACACCGTCACGGGCTCGGGCTGACGCACGAGGAACCACAGCATCATGGCAGCGTTCACGACATTGGCGATGACGGTGCCCCATGCCACGCCGGCCACACCCATGTCGAACACGGCCACGAACAGCCAGTCAAGCACAATGTTGCACGCCGTGGCGGCAAGCAGACAGTAGAACGGGCGCTGTGTGTCGCCCACGCTGCGCATTATGGCCGAGCCGAAGTTGTAGATCATCATAAACGGCATGCCCAGGAAGTAGATGCGCAGGTAGCGCGCAGCCAGCTCGAGTACCTCGGGCGGCGCGCTCATGGCCTCGAGCATAGGGCGCGCCAGGCCGACACCTGCGGCGAGCAGCAACATGCCGCTTATCAGCGCCACCGACATCACAGTGGCCGTGCTGCGGTGCACGGCCGCGATGTTGCCGCGGCCTATATAGTTGGCTATGACAACATTGGCACCGACAGCGATACCAAGAAAGAGATTCACGAGTATGCTGATGATAGGACCATTGCTGCCCACGGCGGCAATGGCGTGGCTCGTGGAGTAATGGCCTATAATGGCAACGTCGACGGCATTGAACGACTGCTGGAGTATGCCGCTGGCTATCAACGGCAGGGCAAATATCAGGATTTTGCCGGCCAGCGGGCCGTTCAGCATGTCAACCTGTTTGCTTCCTCTCATTTTTTCAGTTTATAGTTTATAGGGGATAGGTAAGAGGGGGCGAAGGACGTCAGACTTGTCGGACTTGTCAGACCTGTCGGACTGGTCTACTCCACACTCCTAACTCCTAACTCCTAACTCCGCTTGTGCTTGGCGTAGCTTGAGGCAAGGCGCGTGTGGTAGCTGCGCGACGCGTAGCTCGGACCGTTGTATCCCCTGGCAAATGTACGCCAGTCCTTTTTCTGGAGGGCAGGCAGGAGGCCTGCGTTGCGTATGAATGTGGCGAACAGTTCGAGCTGGTCGCGCTCGGAACGGCTCATCAGGCGCACGAAATCGGAGTGGCTGCGCGCGCCGCAGCGCTTCCAGTTGAAGCCGCCGATCTGGAACATGCCCCAGAAGGTGCCCTCGATTGCCGAAATACTGTCGAGAGCCATGGCGGCATCGAGCCGGGCCTGCTGGCCGGCCTGCTGCGAGCCGTAACGGGCCGTGTTCGGACGGCTGAAAATCACGGGGTGAGTTCTGGCGGCCTTGCGTAAGTCGACACCGCGCTTTGCCGCGCGCGAACGATACACGCCCAGGTCGAAGTTTATCAGCGGCTTGCCCTCGGTCCAGAATCCCTGATGGGTGCGTCCGGCCTCGATGTCCACCACAGCCTTGATGGCGGCGACCTCGACCCCCAGCTCGGCGGCAACCTCCCGGAAGTCCTTCTCGGTCAGACTGCCGGAGCGCAATTCCTCGTCGGCGGGCAGAAAGCTCACCGGAACGGTGTCGCCGTCGACCACCACATAGTTGTGCGGGTCGGGCTCAAGTATCTTGGGAGTGTGCGGCGCAGCCGCGCGAGCCGTACCGCAGCCCTGCAAAAGCAAGGCCGCGGCACAGATCACGGCTGCACGCATACCCGACATGCAGCTGCCGTTCAGAGTTCGGCCACCTTCTCGATGGTGCGCGTGAGCTGACCCCAGAAGCGCTCTACGGCGGGGATGTGCATGCGCTCCGACGGAGAATGCACACCCTGGAGGGTGGGACCGAACGACACCATGTCGAGGTGAGGATACTTTTCAAGGAAGAGACCGCACTCGAGGCCGGCATGGATGGCCTTGATGGCGGGACGCACGCCGTAGAGCTCCTCGTAGGCGTCGCTTGCGATGTGCATGATGCGGGAGTCCATGTTGGGCGCCCAGCCGGGATAGCCGTCGCCGTGGGTCACGGTGGCGCCTGCCATTGAGAACAGAGCCTCCACGCGGCGGGCGATGTCCCACTTGCGGGACTCCACGCTGGAGCGCTGCGAGGTGGTGACGAGGATGGTCGAGTCGGGCTTCATCTTCACGGAAGCGAGGTTGGTGGACGTCTCCACGAGGCCTTCGAGGTCGCGGCTCATGCTTATCACGCCGTGAGGTGCCGAGTAGAGAGCCTCCACGAGGTGGCGGCTGGTCTCGCCGTCGACGCAGAAGTCGGGACGCTCGGCCGTGCTGAGGTCAAGCTTCAGCGTCGGCTCGATGCCGGCATACTCGCCGGCTACATCGGCTGCGAACTCGTTGAAGGCTACGCGCACTTCCTCCTTATTGCCGGCATGTACGCCCACGATGGCGTGCGCGGCGCGCGGTATGGCGTTGCGCAGGTTGCCGCCGTCTATCTCGGCCAGAGCCACCTCATGGCCGGCGGCGATGAGGCTATATAGGAAACGGGCCAGAAGCTGATTGGCGTTGGCGCGTCCCAGATGGATATCGCCTCCGCTGTGTCCGCCGAGGCCGTTGCTGATGTCAACCTTGAAGTAGTGGAAATCGGTGGGAGCCATCATGCGCTCGTAGTGGAAAGTACAGGTGGTGTCCACGCCGCCGGCACAGCCGACGAATATCTCCGCGTCGTCCTCGCTGTCGAGGTTGAGCAGCATCGAGCCGGTGATCATGCCTTCGCCGAGGTTGTAGGCGCCGGTGAGGCCCGTTTCTTCGTCGACGGTGAAGAGGGCCTCCAGCGGACCGTGCACGAGGTCCTTGTCGGTCAGGGCGGCCAGCGCTGCGGCCATGCCTATGCCGTTGTCGGCGCCGAGCGTAGTGCCCTCGGCACACAGCCACTCGCCGTCCACAACGGTCGTGATGGGCGTATTGTCGAAGTCAAAGTTCTTGTCGTTGCTCTCGCACACCATGTCCATATGGGCCTGCATAACCAGTACGGGCGCATTCTCGTGGCCCGGAGTGGCGGGTACGCTCATGGCTACATTGCCGATGGGGTCGGTTTTTACAGCCAGGCCGTGGGCGGCGGCGAAATCAAGAAGATACTTGCGTATTTTCTCCTCCTTCTTGGAAGGACGGGGCACGTGGTTGATTTCGTCGAAGATGGCGAAGACGGCCGCCGGTTTCAGATCTTTGATTGTCATATCTTGTGACTTTTTACGGGTTGTTGATTTGATAAAAACGCTTAACGCGGATGATGGTATTCACAAAAAATGTTAACCGAGCCGCGAATCAGCCCTCTAAATTACAAAAATAATTTCAGATATGGCAATTATTTCACATTCCTTTCCTATATTTGCAGTTCAAAAGCACAAATTTGCCAATGAAAGTGATTCTTTTGAGCGTAATCATTCTGGCCGTGTGCGTGGTGCTGCTGGGCGTCAAAGTACTCTTTGTGCGCGGCGCGCAGTTCCCGTCGGGCCATGTGCATGCCTCCCCTGCCCTGCGCAGCCGCGGCATAGGATGCGCTTCCGGAGCCTCTCATCACAACGACAACATACAAAAAACAAAACCATAAAACCACAACCAATAAGCTAAATGAAAAAATTAGCTATCGCAGTAGCCACAGTGCTCGCCATAGGCGCCACAGCCTGCTCCAAAGCCGAAGAAAAAGCCGCCGACGCGGCCGCTGTCGCAGCAACTCCCGCCGAAAAAGCCGCTGCCACTGCATGCAACATCCGCTATCTTAACCTTGACACCGTATTCGCCAACTATACGCTGGCACAGGAAATCAGCAAGGAAGGACAGAAGCTCATGCTCGACTATCAGAACCTCGAGCGACAGAAGCAGAACGACCTGCAGCGCCTCGGCTCCAGCATCGAGCAGAAGCGCAACAGCAACGGCTATCTGAGCCAGGAGTCCTTCGACGCCGACGTCAACAACTTCAACAAGAAGCAGCAGGAGGCCGCCAACGTGCTGGGCGCCCGCCAGAACAGCATCAGCGCCAAGATGGCCGAAAGGCAGAAAGTGCTTCAGGACAGCGTGGACAACTTCCTGCGTGCCTACAACGCCACGCGCCACTACGACGCCATCCTTCTGCGCGAAAGCGGCGTCTACTTCAATCCCGCACTCGACATCACCCAGGAGGTGATCGCAGGCCTAAACGCCCGCTACAAGGCTCCCGCCGAAGCCGCAAAAGAAGAATAAAATCCCATCACGGTCATAACGAAACGGCTCTGCCGCTGTGCATCGCACAAGTGGCAGAGCCGTAGCTATTTCAGAAAGGGAATCAGCAGGTGTGCTTGTCCAGGTTGGGGTTCAGCTTGCCCCACTCGGCGATGGGAGGCATAACGCCCATGGCGATGACCTCGTCGCGCAGTGCGCAGAGGTGCTGATAGCTCTTGTCGAGCTCGGCCATCTCCTCGGGAGTGCCCTGGATGGGCTTGCAGCTTACGCCGTCCTTGGTGATGGACGTCTCGGTAGCCATCATGATGTGGCTGTAGCGGTCGTTGTTGACATAGGTGCCGGCCGGCCAGCGGAAAGGCTTGCCGCCCATAGCGGCTGCGATCATCTCCACAGAGAGGTAGGCCGGGCTCTGGAACGAGCTGCGGCCGCGCAGGTCGATGATGTTCTTGCCGCCCTGCACCACGCGGGTGCGCAGCTGCTGCCACGTCTCGTCGGGGAACTTCTCGGTGCCGATGATGTCGTTCAGGGCTACGCCGTTCACCTTGCAGGTGGAGGCAAACACTGCCATCTGCTCGCCGTGGCCGCCGTAGGTGCGGGCACCGGTGATGCTGTCCATGGGGATGCCGAACTGCTTGGAGAGCTCGCTGCGCAGGCGCGTGCTGTCGAGGGCGGCGAGAGTGGTGAGGCGGCTCGGCTCGATGCCGGAGTAGAGCAGAGCGATGAGGCCCGTGATGTCGGCGGGGTTGAAGATCACGACGATGTGCTTAACATCGGGACAGTACTTGCGCACGTTCTTGCCGAACTCCTCGGCGATGCCGGCGTTGCCCTTGAGCAGGTCTTCGCGGGTCATGCCGGCCTTACGGGCAGCGCCTCCGGAGTTGATGATGTACTTGGCTCCGGTAAGCGCCTCGGCGATGTCGGAGGTGAAGGTAATCTCGGCACCCTCGAAGCCGCAGTGGCGCAGTTCCTCGGCCACGCCCTCAAGTCCCGGGGCATAGGGGTCGTAGAGACAGATGTTGGGAGTGAGGCCCATCATGATTGCAGTCTGGGCCATGTTACTGCCGATCATGCCGGCTGCGCCGACGATGACCAGTTTGTCATGTGTAAGATATTCCATAATATAAATATAGATGGTATGAGAGTCTAACGTTTAATCCGAGGCTTTGGCGCCTGCGCTATCATTATTTAACAGTTCGGGATCCGCGGCGGCATCGCGGCGGCGCTGGCGCCGGAAGATGTCGCGCAGCGAGTTGAGCTTGTGCTTGTAGACGAAGCCCACGCCCGTGCGGGTGATTTCGCCCTCCAGTATGCTCTCGTAGCCGGTGTGGCGGAAGAGCTTGAAGTACATCGTCTGCGCACGGTTCAGGAAGTACTCGAAACTGATGTCGTTGATGAGATTCTGCGAGAAGTTCTCGTCGGCGTTGGCGTCCGTCGAGTAGTTGCCACCGACAACGATTTTGAAGCGGTCGTTGAACAGCGACTTCGACACCTGATAGCTGTAGCTGGTCGTGGCCGAGGTATTGCCGTCAACAGTGCGGTTGTACTGGTCGATGCCGAAGGAGATATCCACGCCCTTGATATTGTTGGCCGCCCAGGAATTGATTTTCGATTCCAGAAAAGAGAAGAGGAAGTTGCCGCCGATATTGGAGTTGCCCCTGGTGCCCGGGCCGGTATAGACGTTGTAGAGCAGCATGTTCATGGCCTGATTGGCCCGCTGCTCGGGGCTCATGGCCTGGAGCTCGTTGGAGACGGTGATGTCGTCGTCGGTGGAGAGGTCGAACGCCACCTTCATCTGGTCGAGCGTACCGGTGACGGAGAGTCCCACGTTGAAGTTGACGAGGCGCGAGTTCTGGCCGGTCTGGGTCACGTTGGCCTTTATCACGTCCACGGCATGCACGTTGAGCGTGGGATTCATCATGTTGCCGTTGAAGGCCACATAGCTTCCCTGCCGGAAGGCGAAATTCTTCTCGCTCATGAAGGGCGGCGTGTAGCGCACATATCCGTCCTCGAGGTCGAGACGGCCGGTGAGGCGCCCGTCGTCGCTCATGGGTGTGAGCGAATACGACAGCTCGCCCACGGGCTGCACCTGCGCGCGGTTCTTGCCGTCGGCCGAGAGGTCCACGCCCACCACGGCATTGGTCTGGAAGGTGACGGAGGCGTCGAGCAGCAGGGCCATACCGGTGCGCGCCACGGAGTCGGCCGAGGCCACGGCAGTGGAATCCATGAAGTTGACAAAGCGCACCATTTCGTCGGTATTGCGGGCCTGGAGCGCGGCCACGGCGTCGGGCATGACGTAGGTGACGTTGGTGCCGTAGAGCAGCGTCAGGTCGGCGTTCACGCGCATGAAGCTGAAGTTACCGCGCGCCGTGGCGTCAAGCGACACGAACGCCTTGCCGTAGATGTCGGCGCCCCGGGCCGCACGGCGCGAGTTCACCACCTGCATGTCGGTGGCCTTGAGCGCGAGGTCTATCTGCGGCGAGAACATATCGGAAATGTCGACCGTGCCGTTGAGCATCAGCGGGTTGTTGTTGGCTCCGTAGACAGCGAAATTGCGGAGTGTGGCGTGACTGTCGACCACGGGCACGGTGTCGGCGGTGATGCGGTAGTCGGTGGCCGTCATTGCGAGGAAAACGGAAGCCGAGTCGAGCGCAAGCCAGCCGTTGAAGGTGGGCCTGTCGGTGGTACCCTGCACGTCGAGCGAGCCGTTCAGGGTGCCGTTCATGCGTCCGGTGGATGCGCCTAAGAAGGGATTGGCGACTGCGAGAGGCAGACTTATAACGCGCAGGTCGAGGTTCATGGGCGACGTCAGGGTGCTGTCGTTGAGAGCGCCGCGCAGGGTGATGGCCCGTCGGCCGTCCACGGCTATGTCGGCGGTGGCCGTGAGTACTCCTCCCGGCGCCGTGCTCACATCGGCGTCGGCATGTATGTCGGCCACGCGCTGGCCGTCGTAGAAGAACTTGCTCAGGTCCACGGTGCCGCGTCCGTTAAGCTGCCGGGCGTCGTTATAGTTCAGGCGTATCTCGGCGCTGACATCGCCCTTCACCGGCGGGGCGAACGGGTTGAGCGCTATCCAGTCCTGCACGTGTATGTCGCCCACGCGCACCACGAGGTCTTCCTGACCCGTATGCCCGGCGTCGTGCTCCGTGAAGATGGCGAGGCTGCTGTCGTCGCCCTGCATGTGCACGTCGGCGTCGACATGGCCGTCGGCGAGGCTGTAGCTCACAAAGTTGCCGGCGTTCACCGTCCACGGGCGGTAGCCGATGGTCGGGTCGAGAGGCATTACGGATGCGCGGATGACGCTGTCCGAGAGCTGCGCCTGCAGTCCTATGTCGTAGCCGGTCTTGCCCTGGATGTTCTGCTGATGCACGCGCACGCCGGCGATATTGTCCGTGGCGAGGCCGCTGAGCTGCACACGGGCGAACTGGTCGAGAGTGCCGGGACGGTTCGCCACTCCGGCGTTGAAGATGAGATTGGAGCCGAACTGCGCCACATCCACGTTCAGCGTGTCGATGCGCAGCGACTGCGTGCTGACGCCCAGCACGGCGCCGTTCATCGTCAGGTAGCGCGTGTTGGCGAGGTCGAGCGCCACGCTGTCCACACGCATCTTGGATGCAGCGAGGATGTCGTTGACAAAGTTGTCGCTGCCGCCGCGTGCGCGCAGGCTCATCTGCGGCACGGCGCGCTGGATGCGCTCGGCGTCGAGCCGCCGCGAGGCAATGACGGAGGCTACGGCGGCCGATATGCTGTCGGTGCGGGCCAGCAGCGTGTCCAGCGGGCAGCGTATGTCGAGGTCGGCCAGGAAGTCACGGTTGGCGAGACTGGCGCGCACGGTGGTGTCGGCGGCGAAGGTCACGTCCACGTCAGAGATGTCGAACTCCGACGTCTCGTCGCGCATCTGCATGCGGTCGATGCCGAGACGGCCGCCGAACCATCCCGTCTGCATCGTGTAGTCCACGGCGCCGCTGAAGCGCCCGGAGAGGGTGGTTTCGGTCTCGCCCATGCCGAGGCCCTTGAGGTCGATGCGGTGTGCGTCGGCATAGAGTTCCCAGCTCAGCGTCTCGCCGGCAAGGTTGCCGCGGGCGCTCACATCGGCCAGTGCCGAGGGGTCGGCGGAGGTGATGCTGATGTCGGCCTTTCCGTCGGCCACTACGGCGGTTGCTGCGATGCCTGTATAGCGGTGGCCGGCATACTCGGCGCTCTCCACGTCGGCGCGGCATGTGAGGGCCGTTGAGGGCGAGAAGAAGTCGAATCCGTGACCCGACGCCTCCACTCGACCTGTCACAGAGCCGACCCCGAGCAGCGGCATGAAAGCGTTGACGGGGAAGGCGTCGGCGTCCACCTCGGCCCGGTAGGCGTCGCCGCGCATGGCGTAGGAGCCGTCCAGGGCCAGGCTTCCGCCGCCGGTGCGCGCCGTCAGGCGCGCGGCCATGTCGCTGCCGTCGCGCATACGCACATTGCCCGCGAGGGTCATGGCCGGGATGCGCACGCTCTTCATGTCGGCCGGCGAGAGGAATGCGCGGGCTATGGGGGCGGCGTCGGCTATACGGCCGTCGAGATTGAGGTCGGCGCCCATGCGGTCGGGCTGCATCACGTTGTCGAGGCGCCCCGTGGCATCGAGCCACACACAGCCGTTGACGCCGGTGCGGAATCGGTTCAGCGCCAGCGAGCCCATGGTGCCCCCGGCGTCGATGTCGAGGGTGGCGCCGCTGTCGGGCAGACCGGCGAGCCACGGCGCGAATGCGGGGAACATCAGCCGCATGTCGGGAGTGCCCACATGTCCTTTGGCGTTGACTGCCACGGGCAGCGACGGGTCGGTGGCGATGTCGCCCATGCCCATCATATAATCGAACTCGAGGACGGTCCAGGGCGTGGACAGAGCAAAAGAGTCGAGACGCAGCGCCGCGGAGTCGACGCGCAGTGTGCCCGCGGCATCGAGCCGCACTCCGCAGCGTTCGCGGCCGCCGATGCGCATGGGCACGCACACCTCCGGGCCGCGGTTGAAGAAATCATGCACCGCCAGCTGCAGAGAATCGACGGAGATATAGCCGAAGTCCAGACCCGGCTGCGGCTGCACGCCGCGGGTGGTATACAGTCCCGCAGAACGGTCGAAAGCGATGTCGCGAATGCTCACGGTCCAGGGCGCCGACGCGGAGGGCGAGTCGGGCACCACAGGCGTAGCGGCCACAGTGGCCGAGTCCGGCGCGATATAGGAGGCGCTCAGGCCGCTGCCCTGCATCGAGCGCAGCGTGATGCTCTGCCGCGCCATGTCTATTCGGCCGTCGCGCAGAGTGCCGGAGTGTATGTGCGCGCCGAGCGAGTCGATGGTGGGCAGCATGCGCATACGGAAGCTGAAGTCGTCGAGGCGCACCCGGCGCAGGGCTATCGTCATGGCCGATGTGTCGGCCGGCGATGCCTCAGGCGCGGGGGCCGTCGTGTCGGGATTCATCAGCAGCTCGACCGACGCGCCGAGCAGGTCGGCGTCCTCTACATTGATATCCATTGAGGACAGGCGCACGCTCGCGGGCCTGAGGCGAGCGCCGGCGGCCCGCAGCGTCATGCACATGGCCGAGTCCGGCGCGCCCTGGCGGTAGTAGGCGCCCAGCAGCATGGCGTCGTGGAGGCGCACCTCTCCGCGCAGCAGCGGCAGCAGCTCCACGTCGGCGGCCACGCTGTCGGCGGCCATCAGGCTGTCGCCGCGCTGTATCAGAGCCACGCCGCCGGCACGCAACCGCAGCGGCGGACGCAGACTGAGGCTGCGCACACGCAGCTCCATGTCGGAGCCGGCGCTGAAACGGCGCACCACGGCCTCACGCAGCGTGTCCTGAACCCAGGGCGAATACAGCGCCACAAGAACGCCCGCTGCCAGAAGAAAGACTCCGAGCAGCGCAAACAGCAGTGTTTTGAATATTTTTCGGACGATGTGCATGATGTGATGCGGATACAATACTTAAACCGCCACGCGCGGCCTATTGTTTGCTCCGGTCTGTGATTTTTGGTACGCCGGCATCGTCGCAGAGATTGGCGCAGGCGTTCTCGAGCAGGTCGAGCACCAGTTCGAAGCCCTCGGCGCCTTCGTAGTAAGGGTCCGGGACATAGTCATAACGCGTAGCGATGTCAATCCACAGCGCCATCGGAGCGATCTTCGCCTCGGCCTCAGGCGTAGGTGCCAGGCGGCGCAGATCGCGTTCGTTGGCCGCATCCATCGGGATGATGACGTCGAAGTCGTCGAAGTCGCTCTCGCGCACCTGCCTGGCGCGGTGTGTCAGCTCGTAGCCGCGGCGCAGGGCGTGCACGCGCATGCGCCTGTCGGGCAGATCACCCGTGTGGTAATCACCTGTTCCGGCCGAGTCTATCAGCCAGGCGGCCGATTCGCCCCGGGCGTCGACCACCGCCTGCATCACGCCCTGGGCCGCAGGCGACCGGCATATGTTGCCGAGACATACAAACAGGACCCTGCGCAGGGGCGCTTCATGCAGGACGCGCGCCGCGCGTCGGCGTAGATACCGGTTGTCGTTCATCATATGCACTAAATTTTTCGTAAAGATAGCATTTTTTTGCAATTCGGCAAAATACACTTACGCCGACCTCTTACCTATCAACTATCAACTTTAAACTAAATATAATAATGTATAAAACCAACGCCCTGCCAGTTAGTAATTTTTGCCAGTTCGCCCGAATTTTAGTATATTTGCAGCGCGAAACAACCCGCATGACAAAAGAAAGAAAATCAACTTTTCGTAAACATATATCCAACATCACCTAACGTTATGAGTCAAGAAAAGAAATTTCTGACCTGCGATGGTAACCAGGCTGCCGCCCACGTGAGCTACATGTTCTCGGAAGTGGCCGCCATCTACCCCATCACCCCCTCGTCGACAATGGCTGAATATGTCGACGACTGGGCTGCCGCAGGCCGTAAGAACATGTTCGGCGAGACAGTCCTCGTGCAGGAGATGCAGAGCGAGGGCGGCGCAGCCGGTGCAGTGCACGGTTCACTGCAGGCCGGAGCGCTGACCACCACCTACACCGCCTCGCAGGGCCTCCTGCTGATGATTCCCAATATGTACAAGATCGCCGGCGAGTTGCTGCCCTGCGTTTTCCATGTATCGGCACGCACCCTGGCATCCCACGCTCTAAGCATCTTCGGCGACCATCAGGACGTGATGGCCTGCCGCCAGACAGGCTTCGCAATGCTCGCCGAGGGTTCCGTACAGGAAGTGATGGACCTCGCCGGCGTGGCACACCTCGCCTCCATCAAGAGCAGCGTTCCCTTCCTCAACTTCTTCGACGGCTTCCGTACCAGCCACGAGATTCAGAAGATTGAGGAAATCGACGGCGACGCCCTCACCGCACTCGCCGACCGCGACGCCATCGCCGCTTTCCGCAAGCGCGCCCTGACGCCGCAGGCTCCCGTGGCCCGCGGCATGGCCGAGAACGGCGACGTCTTCTTCCAGCACCGCGAGGCATGCAACGAGCACTACAACGCCGTGCCCGAAATCGTCGAAAACTACATGGCCGAAATCGGCAAGATCACCGGCCGTGAGTACCACCTCTTCAACTACTACGGCGACCCCGAGGCCGACCGCGTCATCATCGCCATGGGCTCCGTGACACAGTGCGCAGAGGAAGCCATCGACTATCTCCGCGCCAAGGGTGAGAAAGTAGGCCTCGTGGCCGTTCACCTCTACCGTCCCTTCTCGGCCAAGCACCTCCTCGCAGCCGTGCCCGCCACCGCCAGGAAGATCGCCGTGCTCGACCGCACCAAGGAACCCGGCGCCAACGGCGAGCCCCTCTACCTCGACGTCAAGGAGGCATTCTACGGTCAGGAAGGCGCGCCCGTCATCGTGGGCGGCCGCTACGGTCTCGCTTCCAAGGACACCACTCCCGCACAGATCGTGGCCGTGTACGAGAACCTCGCCCTCCCCGAGCCCAAGAACCACTTCACGCTCGGCATCATCGACGACGTCACCTTCACATCGCTGCCCGTAGGCGAGGAACTCAACCTCGACGACAGCGGCATGTTTGAAGGCAAGTTCTACGGCCTCGGTGCCGACGGCACCGTCGGAGCCAACAAGAACTCCGTCAAGATCATCGGCGACAACACCGACAAGTACTGCCAGGCCTACTTCGCCTACGACTCCAAGAAAAGCGGCGGCTTCACCTGCTCGCACCTCCGCTTCGGCGACACCCCCATCCGTTCCACCTATCTGGTGAACACCCCCAACTTCGTCGCCTGCCACGTACAGGCCTACCTGCACCTCTACGATGTGCTCCACGGCCTCCGCGACGGCGGCACCTTCCTGCTCAACACCATCTGGGAAGGCGACGAGCTCGTGAAGAACCTCCCGAACAACGTGAAGCGCTACTTCGCCGAGCACAACATCACCGTCTACTACATCAACGCCACCAAGATAGCTCAGGAGATAGGCCTCGGCAACCGCACCAACACCATCCTCCAGAGCGCATTCTTCCGCATCACCGAGGTCATCCCCGTCGACCTCGCCGTGGAGCAGATGAAGAAGTTCATCGTCAAGAGCTACGCCAAGAAGGGCGAGAACATCGTCAAGATGAACTACGACGCCGTGGACCGCGGCGGCGAGTACAAGCGCCTCGACGTCGACCCCGCATGGGCACAGCTCCCCGAAGACAAGCCCGCCGCAACCGACGAGCCTGAATTCATCAGCCGCATCGTGCGCCCCATCAACGCGCAGAAGGGCGACAACCTCACCGTCAAGGACTTCGCCGACATACCCGACGGCACCTGGCAGCAGGGCACCGCAGCCTACGAGAAGCGCGGCGTCGCAGCCTTCGTGCCCGAATGGCTCGAGGAGAACTGCATACAGTGCAACAAGTGCGCATTCGTCTGCCCCCACGCCGCCATCCGTCCCTTCCTCCTCGACGAGAAGGAAATGGCCGGCGCTCCCTTCGCCGAAGACAAGACACAGGCAGCCATGGGTCCCGCACTCAAGGGCCTCCGCTTCATCCAGGCCGTCGACGTGCTCGACTGCCTCGGCTGCGGTAACTGCGTGGACGTTTGCCCGGGCAAGAAGGGCGAGAAAGCCCTCGTCATGAAGCCTCTGGAGTCGCAGCTCGACATCCAGAAGGACTGGGACTACTGCGTGGGCCACGTAGCCAGCAAGCAGAACCTCGTCGACATCAAGCTCATGGCAAAGAACAGCCAGTTCGCACAGCCCCTGTTCGAGTTCTCCGGCGCATGCTCCGGCTGCGGCGAGACGCCCTACGTCAAGCTCATCTCGCAGCTCTACGGCGACCATGAGATGGTAGCCAACGCCACCGGCTGCTCCTCCATCTACTCCGGCTCCGTGCCCTCCACCCCCTACACCGTCAACGCCGCCGGCCACGGTCCCGCATGGGCCAACTCCCTCTTCGAGGACTTCGCCGAGTTCGGCCTGGGCATGAAGATAGGCACCGAGAAGATACGCGCCCGCGTGGCCGAAATCCTCACCGCCATGCAGAGCTGCGACTGCTGCTCCGACGAGATCAAGACCCTCGCCGCACAGTGGCTCGCCGACCGCGACAACGCCGCCGTCACCCGCGAGGTGGCCGACCGCCTCGTGCCCGCCTGCGAAGCCTGCGGCTGCGACCTCTGCAAGAGCCTCCTCGAGCTCAAGGGCTACCTGGTGGCTCGCTCGCAGTGGATCATCGCCGGCGACGGCGCCGCCTACGACATAGGCTTCGGCGGCCTCGACCATGTGCTCGCCTCCGGCAAGAACATCAACGTGCTCGTGCTCGACACCGAGGTGTACTCCAACACCGGCGGCCAGGCATCCAAGTCCACGCCCCTCGGCGCCATCGCCAAGTTTGCCGCTGCCGGCAAGCGCGTACGCAAGAAGGACCTCGGCCTCATAGCCTCCACCTACGGCTACGTCTACGTGGCTCAGGTGGCAATGGGCGCCGACCAGGGTCAGACCCTCAAGGCCATCCGCGAGGCTGAAGCCTACGACGGCCCGTCGCTCATCATCGCCTACTCGCCCTGTATCGCCCACGGCCTCAAAGCCGGCATGGGTCACAGCCAGAAGGAAGAGGAGCGCGCCGTGGCATGCGGCTACTGGCACCTCTGGCGCTACAACCCCGTGCTCGAGAGCGAAGGCAAGAACCCCTTCACACTCGACAGCAAGGAACCCGACTGGAGCCTCTTCGAGGACTTCCTCAAGGGCGAGGTGCGCTACGCCAGCGTCCAGAAGCAGTATCCCGCCGAGGCTGCCGAGCTCTTCGCAGCCGCCAAGGACAACGCCCAGTGGCGCTACAACAACTACTGCCGCCTCGCCCGCGAGCAGTGGGGTGTAGCTCCTGAAAAGAAGTAAACAATAACACACACCGACTGAAAACGGCGGTTCCCATCCCGGGAGCCGCCGTTTTTTTGATAACAGCAACGAAAGAGTTTATAAAGAGTTTATAGTTTATAGTGTATAGGTAAGAGGGGCCGCGCGGACGCAGCGCTATTGCAGCTAACAACAGACGCGAGTTGCAAAACCTCAAATTGTAGAGACGCACGGCCCATGCAATGCGGTTCAAATAAGGCCATTGGGCGCGTTGCAACCCTTCGTGTAGCTGGCAGTTTTCATTTTATCGGGCTGCAATGTGCTGTGTATATTATAATTGTATGGCCGGAGGCCATATATATGTTGTTTTATGGACAACTTTTTCCTGTGCTCAAATAACCACGCCCCATCAGTTAGCTGTGTATCAGGCGCATACCCGCCGCATGGCGGGTAAAATCCGGTTAGCCGCGGATTTAGGCGCACAGCGTCGTATCCGCGGTAGGTTCAGTAAAGTGCATCAACCTGCCGCATGGCGGGTTGCACAGCCACTGGCGGTCACGAAACATTCTGAAAATCTGACAATAAACCCGAGCGTTGTGCAACCCGCCATCCGGCGGGTTGATGCGTTTTTGCGACGTTACCGGTGGTATGTCGCTCCCTATGGTCGCTCCTTAACCACCGGCTAACCGGATTCAACCCGCGACAAGCGCGGGTTGTTCCCGTTTTATCGGACAGTAATAAATAACATACATATAGCCTCCGGCCATACAATTATAATATACGCAGCACATTGCCGTCCGATAAAACGAAAACCTCTATAGGCGTCCGGGTGCAAAAAAATCGGCAGAGCCGGACGGCTCCGCCGATTTATATATTGGTTTGGTTTAGCGTTTTATCACGTGCGATTCGTTGTGATTCTCGCTCCAGTTGCCTCCTTCGATGCTCGCGTCGAAGACGCCATCTTCCATCCACTTTTGGAATCCGTCGAATGCAATGCCGATGCTGTGGCGTTCGAGAGGCCAGCGCCAGGGCTTGCCCTCGGGCTGGAATATAAGAATCATCTGCGGAGCCTCGCCTACGCCGGGAGGCGTGATTGTGCGCTCCTCCTCGCCGCCATTGTCGATAACACGGAGATGGAATCCACCCATGTTATCCCGGTAGCCCTCGGCACCGGCAGGCGACGATATGCTGAAGTCTTCCGGCACATCAATGGTGAAGGTCTCACCGGGGCCACCGTTGGTGTTGGTATTCACCATCTGACTGGTGGAGGCTCCGAAGTAGCTGTGCCATTCGCGGCTGACAATCTCGTCGTTGCGCATAAGGTAAGCCTCAAGGGTGCCACCGGCAGCCAGGGGTGTGATCTTGGCTGTCTTCTCGCCGGCCACATATTCCACCTCAAAGACTACGTCGTTGAAATCAAAGTCATCCTTGTTGCCGAGGTCCTCGCAGGCGATAAGCCACTTGATGGGGTCTCCGACGGGCTCATCCGGGTCTTCCACCTCAATGTCCGGTGTGTCCTCTACGGCATTTTCAATAAGGAAAACCATATCATTAATATCAACATTCGTAGCGTTTTCTTCGCTGGTTTTACAGTCCTCAAACGAAAGCCAACGCCAGCCATAAATCGGGCCAATCCATGTGGCAGCATGGAAAGCTCCGTCCTCCAAATACTGAATCTGACCGTCTTCGCCCTTAATCGGCGTTCCTGTCTCCGGATCCCGAACCACACGTTTGTCCGGATTGTAATCTGCAATAGAGTAGAACTTAGTGCCGTCGGCGCGCTGAATATACATTCCGTAGCGCATACCATCGGGAACACTTACACGAAGTCCCTTAGTAAACACACAATATTCAGGCCGATTATTGATAAGTAACGCTGTATTGGCTTCATTACCTTTCAATGTACCCTCAGAATATGTTGCGCCTTTTCGTATATATTTTACGGGTGTGTTATTTTGAAACCAGCCACTGCATCCAGCACCTGAGGTAAGGAAATTAGGCAATTCAGGAACAACTTCAGCTATTTCGACAATACTCTCATATTCTATCCCTTTAGCATCGAATATTGCCATCATACCTTTTCGGCCAATATAATTAATCAACGCAACAAAATCATCGGTATCGCTGAGCTCATCAAAAGATTTGTTGTTGACAAGGGCGTCTCCAACATAAGCTTTAACCTCAGGGTCATCAAATATTATGGTTCTATTTGGTCCATATGGATCCTTTACAAATTCATATGTAAGGACGTCCTCTGAATTATACTTCGCATAACTACACAGATTTACGCCCTCGACATACTCACCTTTATAATTGGAATACAAAGGGATATGTTGCATTTCGCCATTTTTATCTTTATAGGCAATTCCAAGTGTATTTGTATTTGAAGTATTCCAAAACACTGGATAGATAATAATGTCGCCATGCGAACGGAAGACAAAGTCACGTGTTATCTCAGGATTAAATACATTGATGCCACCTTCAGGCATCGAACGATTAAAAGTGAGCACGTCAACCGCAGGAATAGTACGCCATTGCGACTCGTCTGTTGCGGTAATTGAAATCTTACCGAAATCAGTCTCCGAATCACCGGGGAAAAATGCGCGTCCGGCATTGGCAAAGGAGACCTTGCCGCCGAGAGTGGTTTTCACTCTCTCGTTGCCGCACTGCACGGTCACTTCCTTTACGCCTTTCGGTACGTCGAAACGGATATCGCGTGTACCGCTGACGTCGCTATAGTTGGCAAGCAGATAGTTTTTCCCGCGTATTTTGGCAGAAACCTGTACGCGGGCTGGAGCGTCGGTGGTGACGTTGACGGTGCCGCGGGATGCGGCGTTCCAGTCCTGCGACGGACTCATCGCGCCGAAAGCCTTGACGAATTCTCGTGTATATAACTCGGAAGCGGGGATGGGTGGCACCTCGTCGGAACAAGAGGCGCAAGCTACAAGTACGGCGCCGAAAACCGCCATCAAAGTGTTTTTCTTAATGTTCATATCGAGCACTAAATTAAGAATAGAAGTGTGTTTTTAAGCAAGTTACTTATTATGCGAAGGGCGAAATAACCCTTTTGCATAATTTTTGACAAAGTTACGATTTTTCAGGGAGATAGAAAGCCGGCTAAAAGTTAAAAAGGGTTAAATATTACAGTGAGGGTATTGTCAATACAAAAATACAAAAATACAAAAATCACATAAATAACATATTAATAAATAATTGTGTTTTAAATAATTAATAGTCTGTTATTTTTGATATTTCTGTATTTTTGTTTCGATAATACCCTCCGAGGCGACTCCCCCCCCTCTTACCTATCCCCCCTCAACTATAAACTACTGATTTTACAGTCCCTCGGCGGCGGAACGGATGGCGAGGAGAACGCGGCGGTGGGCCTCGGTGAACGCGACGTGGCGGCGCGCCATGACTCGCTCGGCGGTGAGGAAGAAGTGGTTCATATCCACTTCAGTGAAACCGGCAGCATTGCCGTCGGAGAACGATGCCACGAACGGGCGCGGCATGCCCGAGCCGTGGATGTTGCAGCCGACTCCTACAACGGTGGCGGTGTTGAACATGGTGTTGATGCCGGCCTTGCTGTGGTCGCCCATGATGAGTCCGCAGAACTGGAGGTCGGTGCGGAGGAAACGGTGGGCGGGATAGTTCCAGAGGCGTATGAGGTCGTAGGAGTTCTTGAGATTGGAGGCCACACACCCGGCGCCGAGGTTGCACCAGCTGCCGACGACGGCATTGCCGAGGAAGCCGTCGTGAGCCTTGTTGGAGTAGCTGTGGATGACGGCGTTGTTCAGCTCGCCGCCGACTTTGCACCAGGGCCCGACGGTGGTGTCGGGGTAGATTTTGGTGCCCATGTTGACGGTGGCGTGGTCGCAGACGGCGAGGGGGCCGCGGAGCATGGAGCCTTCCATGACGGTGGCGTCGCGGCCTATGTAGACGGGACCGGCGGTGGTGTTGAGGATGCACCCTTCGACCCATGCGCCCGGCTCGACGAAGACGCGGTCGCGGGGACCGATGACCATGACGGTGTCGCTCAGCGGCTGCGAGGTGCGGCCGGCGGTGAGGCGCGCGAAGTCGGCACGGAGGGCGTCGCCATTGAGGAGGAAGATGTCGTAGATGTGCTGTATGGCGATGGGCGCGGGTCCCGGGTATTCGCAGCGCACCGAGGCGTCGCCGCGGCGGGCTATGAGGGTGTCGCCGCACCAGAGGGCGGCGTCGGGGACGAGGGCGGCGACAGCACGGGCGAGGGCAGCATCGGGGACGACGTTGCCGGCCACGAAGACGGCGTCGGCGGGGTCGGCGCATGGCGGGAAGAGCTCGGCGAGGTAGTCCTCGGTCTGCCATGAGTAGCTGCCGGGGAGAAGTGCCTGCCACTTCTCGGCGATGGTGGTGATGCCGAGGCGCATGTCGGCGACGGGGCGTGTGTAGGTGAGTGGCAGGAGGTTTTCGCGGACGGGGTGCGGGTCGAATAGGATAATCTGCATATCAGTTTATAGTTGAGAGTTTATTAGGTAAGAGGGAGAGGGGCGGCCTGCGGCCGCAGTTAGGAGTGAGAAGTTAGGAGTGAGGAGTGTGATGGAATTATCGATACAAAAATACAAAAATCACAGAAATAACAGACTATTTTTGCTGCGTTTTGGCGCCGGACGAGACGAAGGAGGGTATTATCGATACAAAAATACAAAAATCACAGAAATAACAGACTAATAAAAATTTAACAGAATAATAAAAATCTGGCTTATAAATATTTAATAGTCTGTTATTTCTGTGATTTCTGTATTTTTGTTTCGATAACACCCTCTATATACTTCATACTTAATACTTAATACCTCATACTTAATACCTCATACTTAATACCTCATACTTAATACCTCATACTTTAAACTTTAAACCTCCGCCGAGCGTATATTCGGAAATAATGTAGTATTTTTGCTCAGCAAAATAACCAAAATATACCGCTATGAATACATCTTATATTTTTCTGGCCGAAGGCTTCGAGGAAGTCGAGGCTCTGACCGTGGTCGACGTGCTGCGCCGCGCAGGCGTGGACATCAAGACCGTGAGCATCACGCCGCTGCGCAACGTGCGCGGCGCGCACGGCATAGAAGTGAACGTGGACTGTCTGTTCGACGAAACCGACTTCAGTGACGCCGAGTGGCTGATATGCCCCGGCGGTCTGCCCGGAAGCACCAATCTGGCGGCCTCAGCCCCGCTGTGCGAACTGCTGAAGAAGCACCGCCGCGGCATCGCCGCCATCTGCGCCGCGCCGGGCGTGGTGCTGGCTCCGCTTGGGCTGCTGGACGGCAAGGAGGCTACGTGCTATCCGGGTTTCGAGCAGGCTTGTACCCTCGGGGGCGCCACTATCCGCGAGGGTGCTGGAGTGGTGGCTCTTGACAACCTGATAACGGGCGCCGGCCCTGCGCTGGCGCTGCCTTTCGCCCTCGCCATAGTGGCAGCGGCCCGCGGCCGGGTAGTGGCCTCGGAAGTGGCAGCAGGGATGCTGACGCAGTTTTGAGGTTAGTTGATAGTTTAGAGGGTGTTTCATAAGAAATGTTAAGTCAGGGGCGGTCAATCTTTGAGTGATTTTGGTAATGAGATGAGGGAGTGTGGCCGTAGCCACTCGACCGAAGAGCATTACCGAAAGCGCCAAAGAGTGGCCGGGGCGGTGGGGATTTATATATTTGTAAGCTATTTTCCATTTATTTAAAATTAGCTTTGGTTTTGCATCTTTTGAGCGTCTTCTACCCTTTGCCTCGGTCGCGTACATCAAGTACGTTCCCTCGGCCGCAGGATAGAATCCATCTCAAAATCTGCAACCCCTGATTTAACATTTCTTATGAAACACCCTCTTAGACTGACGGAGATATACAGAAAGACATAAGGTCAGAAGGAACATTGTTAATGGTAATTTTTCTGTTTCTCCTGACCTTATGTCTTTCTGTGTCTCGCTATCTCAGGGAGATGATTCTGAAAACGTCAGCGGATCATGACCTTGGAAGCCTTGCCGCCACGGCGCACGATGTAGCATCCGCCGGCTTCGGGATGCGACACGCGCATACCCTGCATGTTGTAGTACACGGCCGGCGCGTCGGCATCATCGGCCGCAATGTCGGCCATACCCGATAGGTCGAGACCCGTCATGTCGAGCTTGAAGTCGCCGCCTATGTATTCATCCCAGTAGTCGCTCACGCCCTCCACATAGTCGGGATTGGGGAAGCGGTCGGTGTAGACCCACTGGCCGAGGCCGCCGAAATACAGCCGTATGTCGACAGTGCCGTCGAAGGTGAGGACATTGTCGGTGATTGTGCCGCCACTGTATATCTCAAACATATTCAGGAAATCGAGGCCATACTGGCGCACCATGTCGTAATAGCTGCTTCCGATACCGGTCTCGCCCAGGTTAGCCATGCTGAGTCCGAGGCCGCTTTCCATGATGTAGACGTTGCCGTGGTCGGCGGCATTGAAGTAGAGGTAGTGGTTGTGGTCGTGCTGCATCATGAACCGGGAAGCGTGGCTCCAGGGATTGTAGGGGTTTACGATGCGGAAGAGGCCGGGGTCGGCTATGTTGCGCTGCAACTCTACCTGATAGGTCTCCACGGCGAAGTTGTCGGGAAGCGTGCAGGAGAGGAAACCCTCGGTCATGGTAGCCATGCCGAGTGTCGTCCAGCCTTCAGTGTCGGTATCGGGCACCCACACGGCCACATAGTAGGGAAGTTCCTCGGCAAGATTGCCTTCGGCGTCCACTGCGCAGTAGAACATAAAATACTCCGAACCCGTGGCATCGTCTATGGCTATGGCGGCCTCAGTGTCGACGGGCACGACGGTGCCCTCCGTCCTGAGTTTTTCAACACAGGCGTCGATGGCGGCCTGAGTCTCGGGATATTCGGAAGCCCCGATGTACTTCACGCCGGGTATGCGGCTGTCACCCTTGAAGGTGAAATGGTATTTGCCGTCATCACCGGGGCAGAATTTCGACCCCATGGCAATCTGCAGCGAGTAGTCAATCGGAGCCTCCGTGCCGGGCAGCGACAGGCTGAAACGTCCGTCGCTGTTGGCATTCCAATAATCCTCGCCCTGATGGAACATCAGCGAGTACTTTACCGGAAAACTGATTACATTGTCGACAAACTTTCCGGCACGGGCGTCGGCATCCTCTTGCGAAACAGGACCGATACCGAAGTTCAGGCCCACAAGCTCTGTGTAGCCGACGATATTGGAGGGTCCATAGCCGTCGTCCATGCCAATGTTGGTCTCCACTACGCGCACACGGTCGGGATTGCTTGCATCAATCACGATAGTGACGTCGTCGGTCTGCTCAAGCGTACCGCCGGCGCCGGTCACGAGCTCCATCTGGTCGTAATTCTTCCAAGGATTGACAATGCGGTACCATCCCTCGTTGGCAGCGTCTTTTTCGACTGTCACGGTTATTTCCTTGATGACAACGCCGTTCCAGTCGAAGTAAGCCGGAGTGATATCGTCGACCATAACGCCGTCGCCCATAGCTGTCCAGCTGTGTTCCGGCTCGGCCTTGGCAGGGCGGTCAAGAGATTCCACGGTGGGGATGCCGCTGCGCAGCATGCCCTGACGCAGCTGTGCGCGACGGTCGGCCGAAGCCGAGAGCGCAAGCGACGCCACTGCGATAAGAGTAAAGATTTTCTTCATGTGATGATTTGTGCTGATTTTGGTATATCTGTTTGCAAATATATACATTTTGCATCATAATCCCCCCCAACACAGCATCATTTATTGACATATCTCAATATTTTTTGCTACATTTGCCACATGAAACGGAGCAAAACAGCAGCAATCCTCTTTCTGGCCGCATGTCTGCCTGCGGCGGCGGATGTTCCGGAAACACCCGGCGTACGTCCGGCCGAGGCCGACAGTGCCGTGCCGGGAGCGACCGTGCGGCCGGCACCGTCGGTAGTCCGACCTGCCCGCTACGTCTATAGCGACTACGTGCCGTCGTGCCTGCTGAGCCCGGCAGAGATGCAGCGGCGCTTCGCATTCACGTCGCCGTCGTTCTCACCCGTGCTGTTCAGCTGGGGTAGCGGCGGCATCGTGGCGGCCGGGAGCGCGACGCCCTATCCGGGAATGGCCGGAGTGGAAAGCGGCTCCCTGCATGCCGTGCAGAGCGTGGGCAACATGACGTTCACGGCCTACGGACGCGCCACCAAGATAGGCTATTTCCGCGGGCTGTCGACGCAGTGGACCGTCGGCGGTTCCGCGTCCTGGCAGTTCGCCCCGCGGCTGGGGCTGACCGTGTTCGGCTCCTACTCCACCCGCGGCTACGTCCGCGGCATGTCGCCTGCCGTAGCGGAAATGCTGTCGACGCCGCAGTTCGGCGGGTATCTGTCGTGGGACATCACGGACCACTGGGGCGTCGACGTGGGCGCCGTCACGCAGCAGAACAATCTGCGCCGGTGGGAGACTCGCCCCATCGTGGCACCCTACTACCGCAACGGCTCCACAAAAATCAGTGTTGACGTGGGAGGTATTATCTACGAGGCCATCAGGTCACGCACGTCGGGCTACGGCAATCCCACCATCGGGCCGCCGAAACCCATCATCCCCATCGCTCCGCGCGACTGAATGATTTTGCGCACCGGCTACAAAAACACACAAATAACAAAACGACAGACTTCTTAAGAGCCTGCCGTTTTTTCTTGTCCCCTTACCTATACACTAAAAACCCACGACATGGAGCGACACATAAAGACATAAGGTCATAAGAAACAAAAGCTTTTCCAATCGACTGAATACCAATCAATAATAATTCTTCTGTTTCTTATGACCTTATGTCCTCCTGTTTCTCGCCCTACGAGGCAACTTAATACTTAATACTTTATACCTAATGCTCCCTCACAGGAATAGCAAGCCGGGCGGGACGGAGGCCCAGAGCCGTGGCCGTGAGGGTGACGGTGCCGGGACGGTCGCCGGCGCGGAGTATCGCCGTGCACTTGCCGCTGAACAGATGCATCTGCGGCAGGTGGAAAAGGTCGAGCGAAGTGGGGTCGCCGTTGGCGGCGGCGCGGTAGGTGCCGGCACCGTCGACGCGGAAGCGCACGAGGCGCGAGTCGTCGGGGCACGGCGTGCCGTTGCGGTCGACGACGCTTACGGTGACGTAGGCGAGGTCGTCGCCGTCGGCCGTCAGCGAGGTGCGCTTGCAGTCGAGGCGTAGGGCGTATGGCTTGCCGGCCGTGCGGACGGTGCGCTCGGCGGCGGGACGGCCGTCGGCGTCATAGGCCACCACTCGGAGCTCGCCGGGCTCGTAGACGGCATTCTCCCAGATAAGGCGGTAGCGGCGCATCAGGGCCAGGGAGTCGGACGACGCGGCGGCCTCGGCGGCCGAGAGCTTGCGCAGGCGCCCCTGGCTGCGGCCGTTGATCCACAGCTCAGCCTCGGGCAGAGAGGTGAACACCATCACGGGCGTCACCTGCCCCTCGCGGCCGGGGTGCGTCCAGTGGGGCAGCACGTGCAGCGTGGTATCCTGCGTGTTCCACTGCGACCGGAACAGCCAGTAGCGGTCCTTGGGGATGGAGGCGAGGTCGATGATGCCGAAGAGGCTGCTGTGGCTGGGCCACGCGTCGGTGTTGTAGGGCGACGGCTCGCCGAGGTAGTCGAAGCCCGTCCAGACGAACTGCCCCATGGTCCAGGGATAGTCGTCGGCGAGGGCGAAGTCCACGTCAGGGATATTGCTCCAGGCGCAACTCTCCGTCTCGTAGGCGCTGCTCTGGTGGTCAGCGTGGGTACGCGTGCCGCTTACGTAAACCGGGAACTTGTACTTGCCGCGGGAGCTGACGGTTGAGCCGGTCTCCGAGCCGAGGATAACACGCTGCGGCAGCGTGTCGTAGGCCTCGCGGTAGCGCTGCGTACGGTAGTTGAGGCCCGGGACGTCGATCATGGCTCCGAAACCGTTCTCAAGGATGCACGAGACCTGGTCCATGCCGCACGTGACGGGGCGCGTGGGGTCCTCGCGGTGGCAGATGTCCTGGAGGAAACGCGCCACGCGGTAGCCGTCGGGGCTGCACTGCGTGGGCACCTCGTTGCCCACCGACCACATCACCACGGAGGGCGAGTTGCGGTAATGGCGCAGCATGGCCGTCATGTCGCGCTCGGCCCACTCGCCGAAGAAGCGGTGATAGCCGTTGGCGCACTTAGCGATGTCCCACTCGTCGAAGGGCTCCACCATCATCATGAAGCCCATCTCGTCGCACAGCTCCACGAGCTCTGGGGCAGGCATATTGTGGGACGTGCGGATGGCGTCGCATCCCATATCTTTCAGCAGCTCAAGCTGATGGCGCAGCGCAGGCACGCTCACGGCGGCGCCCAGCGGGCCGAGGTCGTGGTGGTTACACACGCCGCGGAACTTGCGCGGCCGGCCGTTCAGGAAGAAGCCACGCTCGGGAATCACCTCGACGCTACGGACGCCGAAGCGCGTGGTGTAGCGGTCGAGCACACGGCCCGTGGAATCGGCAACCTCGGTCTCGGCCGTGTAGAGCGCCGGCGACTCCGGGCTCCACAGCTGCGGATTCTCAATCTCAAGGTTCTGCTCCACGGGTATGCCGTGCATGACGGTGGTGCGAGTGTCGCGCCCGGCCACGGCGCGGCCCTGCGGGTCGCGCACGACGGTGCGGAGCGTCAGCTCGCGCCCGCCGGGGTTCTCCACCTCCGTGAGCAGGCGCACCGAGGCGAAGGCGTCCTCCACGTGGGGCGTGGTGACGTGCGTGCCCCAGACGGGCACATGCACGGAGTCGGTCGTGACGAGGCGCACGTTGCGGTAGAGGCCCGCGCCGGGATACCAGCGCGAGGAGAACGGCTTGTTCTCAAGCCTCACGGCCAGTGTGTTGGACTGTCCGTCGTGGCGCAGCAGAGGGGTGACGTCGAGGTAGAACGACGCGTAGCCGTAGGGCCACTCTCCGGCCTTGCGGCCGTTGACCCACACCTGCGCCTCGCTCATGGCGCCGTCGAAGACCAGCGTGGCGCACTTGCCCTGCGGCACCTCGAAGGACGTGCGGTACCAGCCCGTGCCCATGTAGGGCAGACCGCCGCTGCGGCCTGTCTTGAGCGTGGCGCGCTTCTCGCCGTCCTGCGTGACGGCCACCGTCTGGAGGTCGTGGCTGCGGTCGAAGGGGCCCGTGATGGCCCAGTCGTGAGGCACCTCCACTGCCTTCCAGCGCGAGTCGTCGAAGGCGGGACTGACGGCGGCGCTGTCGTCGGTCTGCGTGAAGCGCCATCCGCGGCGCAGCAGCGTCTCGGAACGCTGGGCCGCAGCTGTCAGCGCCACGCCGGCGGCAAGGGTCAGTATCGCTAATCGTCTCATAGTTCTATGGTCTTTTCAAGAGGGAGATTGTCGGAAGAATCGCCAACGGCGATGCGGAATGCGCCCGGCTCCACGCGGAAGTCGTGCACGTTGAGGTCGTAGAACGCAAACGCCTCGGGGCCAAGCTCCACGCTGACGCGGCGGCTCTCGCCGGGTCTGAGCATGACTTTCTCAAAGGCTTTGAGCTCCAGGGCCGGACGCGGCACGGAGCACTCGGTATCGCCCACGTAGACCTGCGCCACCTCTGCGGCCTCGCGCCGGCCGGTGTTGGTAAGCGTGAAGCTCACGCGCACACTGTCGGCCGCGGTTTTCTCCAGGGCAAGGTCGCTGAAAGCGAATGTGCTGTAGCTCAAGCCGAAGCCAAACGGATAACGCGGGCGCACGCCGTTGCGGGCGTAGCCGCGGTAGCCGCAGAAGACGCCTTCCGAGTAGTCGACGTGCTGAATCTCGCGGTCATAGGGTATGTTCTTGTAGTAGCTTGCGGCGCAGGGATTGTCCTCGGGGCGGTTCTCGATACTGATGGGCAGTTTGCCCGAGGGCGAGATGCGTCCCGTGAGAATCTCGGCCACGGCCGTGCCGCCCTCCTGCCCCGGGTACCAGGCCATGAGTATGGCAGGCACCGAGTCGGCCCAGGCGCCGAAGTCCACGCCGCCGCCGGCATTGAGCACCACGCAGGTGCGCGGATTCAGGGCCGCAACTTTGCGGATGAAGCTCTGCTGATACTCCGGCAGCGCGAAACTGCGGTCGAAGCCCTCGCCCTCCACGTTGCCGTTGAAGCCGGTGCAGAACACCACATTGTCGGCCTGGCGCAGCTCGCGCTCCAGCAGGGCGTCGTCGAGCATACGCATGGAGAAATCTATTGTTGCGTCGGAGATGTTGTCGAAATAGTCCACGCGGATGTCGTAGCGGCGGCCGGCCTCAAGCTCCAGCTCCACCTCGCGGCTCGAATAGGAATGATTGCCCCAGTCGGCTGCCACATTACGGCCGTCGACGAGCACACGGTAGCCGTCGTCACCGCCCACGCGGAGCTTCACGCGGGCATCACGCGGAGCCACGTAGACGCCCGTCCAGGAGACGGAGAAATGGTCGGCGGGGAAATCGTCGAAAGGCGCGCCGGACTTCCAGTGGAACGTGGCGCCGCTGTCGACGCGCACGCGGTCGGGCTCGCCCTCCATGCGCTGGTTGCGGTAGTAACGGCCCGTCATGCCCCGCTGCGACAGCGTGGAGTCGGCCCAAATGTCGCCGGTGATGTCGCGGAAGAGCTCGTCGTCGGTGAGCACGCGCGTGCGCTTGTCGAGCCCACGCATGGCGCGGCCAACGGGACGCACCGAGAACGGCGAGACGGAGCCGCTGCCGCCGCCCGACACGATGGTGTCGCAGTTGGGGCCGAGCACCAGCGTGCGGCGGCCGCGCAGTGGCAGCATGCCGCCCTCGTTCTTCAGCAGCACTATGCCTTCGCGGGCCACGTCGAGCGCCGTTGCGCGGGAGGCAGGACAATCGAGGTCGATGCTGCTATCGCGCTGCTCGCGGTCAAGCAGGCCGAAGGAGTCGAAGGTGCTGAGGATGTGCACCACCTTCTCGTCGATGGCCTGCTCGGTGATGCGGCCGGCGGCCAGCTCGGCCTTGATGCGCTCGGGCGTGAACCATACGCGCTTCGGCATCTCCAGGTCGAGACCGCCGTTGACGGTGCCGACGGTGGAATAGGTCGAGGTCCAGTCACTCATGAGTATGCCGCGGAAGCCCCAGCGGTCGCGCAGAATGTCGATGTTCAGCACGGGATTCTCGGTGGCGTGCACGCCGTTGACAAGGTTGTAGCTGTCCATGACGGCGCCGACGCCGGCCTCCTGCACGGCCTTGCGGAAGGCCGGGAGATAGATCTCGTGGAGCGTGCGCTCGTCTATATCGCTGCTGACGTGGTGGCGGCTCCACTCCTGGTTGTTGCCGGCGAAATGCTTTACGGTGGCGATGACGCCGCGGCTCTGCACGCCACGGATGTAGTCGGCGGCTATTTCGGAGGTGAGGTACGGGTCCTCGCCCATGTACTCGTAGTTGCGTCCGCACAGCGGCGAACGGTAGATGTTGACGCCGGGGCCGAGCATGATGCCCACGCCTCGCGCACGGGCGTCGTCGCCCAGCGAGGCTCCGTAGCTCCGGGCCAGATCGCGGTTCCATGTGGAGGCGAGCAGAACGCCGCAGGGATATAGCGTGCTGTGCGGCGCGTGGTTGCGCACACCCTGGGGGCCGTCGGCAAGCAACACCGAGGGTATGCCCAGGCGTTGATTCTCGCGCAGGGAGAACGATGTCTTGCCGGAGAGGCAGTCGATTTTTTCGTCAAGTGTCATCTGTGCGACAAGGTTTCGCGCACGCTCTATGTTGGCGTCGCTCACCCGTGCGGCAGCGGCGCTGCATCCGAGCGCCACCGCTGCGATAAGCAGAATTTTTTTCATACAGGTCAGTCCGTCAGTTGTAATTTGATTACATGCGGGCCTGCGAGCACGTTGTACTCGCCGGCCTCAAGTATCCGCTGCCCGTCGGCATCGGTCTGGCTGAGGTCGCGCCAGGGCTCGATAGTGAACACGGCGTTCACGGTCTCGCCGGGCTTGATTGTAAGCTTCTCGAAATGCTTCAGTTCCTTGACAGGGCGCGTGATGGAGGCGTAAGGGTCGGAGATGTACCAGAGCACGGCCTCGCTGCCCTCCACCGAGCCGGTATTGGTCACGGGCACAGTCACCTTCACCTTGTCGCCGCGGCGGAACTCGGTCTTGTCGACAACGGGCGTGCCGTACTCAAAAGTGGTGTAGCTCAGGCCGTGGCCGAAGGAATACAGCGGTTCGCTGCTGATGTCCTGGTAGAAGCCCTGATGGTGCCGTCCGCTTTTACGGCGGTTGTAGTAGATTGGAATCTGACCGGTGGAGCGCGGGAAAGTCATGGCGAGCTTGCCGGAGGGATTGGTGCGTCCGCTGAGTATCCCGGCCAGAGCGTTGCCGCCGCGTATGCCCGGTTGCCATGCCTCTACGATGGCGTTGGCAAGCGGCTCGATGCGGCTCAGGTCGAGAGGACGGCCGTTGACGAGCACCACCACTACGGGCTTACCCGTAGCGGCCACAGCCTTCAGGAGCTGCTGCTGAATCTCGGGCAGCGCGATGGAGGAGCGCGAGGCGTTCTCGCCACTCCAGCGCAGGTTCTCGCCGAGGCAAAGCACCACGGCATCGGCCTCGCGTGCGGCCTTCACGGCCCCGTCGAAGCCGCTGCGGTCATCGCCGTCGCGGCGGCAGCCCTCAGCATAGACCAGGCGCACGCTGTCGGGCAGCTCGGCGGCCAATCCGTCGTAGATGTTGACTACATCCTCGGGGCGTCCGTGTCCCAGCCAGTTGCCCAGCAGGTCCCAGTTGTTGCGGGCCAGCGGACCGACGACTGCGAGCGTGCGCACGCCGCGCAGGGGCAGCGCGAGAGTGCTGTCGTTCTTCAGGAGCACCATGCTCTCGGCCGCGAGGTCCTCGGCCACGCGGAGGTCGGCGGGGCGGAAGAAGCGGTCGGGTACGTCGGGCGTATAGGGATTGTCAAAAAGACCGAGGCGGAATTTCAGTCGCAGCACGCGGCGCACGGCATCGTCCACGGCTTCGGGCGTCACCTTGCCTTCGGCCACGAGGTCGGCGAGATGGCGGTCGTAGGCATGGCTCATCATGTCCATCTCCAGGCCGGCGTTGAAGGCGCGCATGGCGGCCTCGCGCTTGTCGGCGGCATTGCCCTGGTTGATAAGCTGCTCGATGGCGCCCCAGTCGCTTACCACGAAGCCGTCGTGGCGCCAGCGGTTCTTGAGTATCTCGGTGAGGGTGTAATGGTTGGCCGAGCCGGGCGTGCCGCTGATGTCGTTGAACGAGCTCATGAGGGTGGCGGCGCCGGCCTTCACGCCTGCGCGGTAAGGCGGCAGATAGGTATCCCAGAGGGTCTGCGACGACACCTCGGTGTACACATAATCGCGGCCGGCCTCCGAAGCTCCGTAGCCGACATAGTGTTTCAGGCAGGCGGCGACCGAGGTGCTGTCGGCAAGACTCTTGCCCTGATAGCCGCGCACGGAGGCGGCGCAGAACACGGCGTTGGCATAGGGGTCCTCGCCGTAGCCCTCGGCGACACGTCCCCAGCGGGGGTCGCGGGCCACGTCGATCATCGGCGAGAACGTCCAGTCGACGCCACTCTGACGCGCCTCGCGGGCCGACACGGCGCAAGCCTTGCGCACGAGAGCCGGATTCCACGAGCAGGCCTGAGCCAGCGATATGGGGTAAACAGTCTTGAAGCCGTGGATGGCGTCGAAGCCGAATATCACGGGTATGCCCAGACGCGACTTCTCCATGGCCTTGCGCTGCATGGCGTTGCGCAGCTCGGGCACGGTGTCGAAATAGATCAGCGAGCCTATCTCGGCAGGAACGTCGAGCACTTCCTCGCCTACGTTGTTGACATTGTTATTGCGTCCGAGCGTGTACTGGTTCAGCTGCATCACTTTCTCGTCGAGCGTCATGCGGCCCAGCAGGTCGGCCACGCGTATCTCCACCGGCACAGCGGCGTCCTTGTAGAGCACGGTCTCGGGCTTCACGGCCGAGAGGTCGGTGACTTCGCGCGGCCTGCGGATGGCGGCGTCGGCAGCCATCTGCGCTATCTTCTTCAGGTCGGGATTCATGCCGGCGGGAGCATAGGCATTGCCCACGGGGCTCTTGCCGAACAGCGTGCCGTACCAGGCGCAGGCGGCGGTGTAGCGCCCTACCCCGAGGTCAAGGTGGTAGCCGTCGCGGTCCATATTGTCGCCGATGAAGCTCGTGCGCGCATTCTGCACGGCGGTGCCGGCCGGGACCACGGTCTTGATTTTGCCGAGACGAGCCGCGCGGTTGTTGGCGTCCACGATGGCATGGTACATCGAGTCCTGGTTGCTGCCGTACAGCAGGAAGCCGCTGTGGTCGGCGCCCTGACGGTAGGCCCACGTCTGATGCAGGATTATCCGCGCACGCTTCGGCGCGTTGGCGCGCACAAATGCGAGCAGTTCGGGCAGCGACGCCTCGTAGGTGTCATATTTGCCGGAGAACTTGCTGGCCTGCTGTACGCTGATGTAGTCCCAGGCGTCATCGGCCAGAGCCTCGGCCAGCGACACGTTCTTACGCTCAACGCGCTTGCCGTCGGCGCCGATCTTGCGGTACACGTAATTGTGGCCGTCGGAGCGCAGGTTGTCGACGTGGCGCGACAGCGGGCATCCGCCTATGAACATATTGCCGATGATGGCCGTATCGCCGTCGGCGGCCGCCAGCTCGTGGAGATTCTGTTCTATGGCGTCGCGCGAAAAGCTGTTGCCTATGGCGAGCACGCGCAGGGTGCGGGCTGCCACGGCGCCTACGCCGAGCAGGACGATGGCAGCAAATGCGATGAATAGTCGTTTCATGGATTATCTGGTTTCGGAACGTTTCTTGTTATAGTAGTCGCGCATGATGTACCACGCACGCTTGCGGCCTCCGCGGTCGCCCACGAGTCCCTTGCGGTTCCAGCCCTCCTGGTTGGTGGAATGGAAGCGGAACGGCGAACGGAAGTCGAAGAGCACCCATGGCGATACTCCCGCTAAGTTAGGAATATTTTCAAACATGCGCAAATTGTCCTCGTAGAGACGTGCCTGATAGTCCTCGCTCCACGACGACACCACGTCGCGGCTGCCGTTCTGGCCGTACAGAGCCTCGCCGCCGAATTCCGAAATAATCAGCGGCTTGTCCGTCGCCACGCGCCAGGCGGCATCGGCAGGGTCGACAGGCCAGGGCGCATACCAGCCCATGTACTTGTTGACGGCCACCACATCAAGCTGCTGTGCGAAATCGTCGTCCATAGTGAAGGCGCCCTTCTCGGGACGGTAATACACATTGTCGAACGCGGCCACATAGAGGCGCGTGGAGTCGGCGGCACGGGCGCTTTCGAGCAGCTCGGTGAGGAAGCGGTTTCGTGCCTCGGAGGGACGCGTCTCGTTGGCAACGCCCCAGAAGCCTACGGCGCAGCGGTTCTTGTCGCGGGACTGCATCTCGGCGAACATGCGGCGCGATTTCACCCTTGTGGAGTCGTCAGTGAAGTCTATGCCCTGCCAGATGGGTATCTCCTGCCAGAGCACTATGCCCATCTTCTCGGCCATGCGCACAGTGTATTCGTTCTGTGGATAATGGGCCAGGCGCACCATGTTGACGCCGAGATCTGCTGCCTCGCCGAGCAGCACGCGGGCGTCGTCCTCGGAGAACGCACGGCCGCGGCGTTGGGGTATCTCCTCATGGAACGACACGCTGCGCATGAACTGCGGCCGGCCGTTGATGAGGATACGGGTGCCGTCTACGGCGATGTTGCGGAAGCCTATCTGCTCGCCGACGGTGTCGTCGCCGCCGCGCACGGTCACGTCGTAAAGATACGGCTCGCCGGGCGCCCAGCGGCGGATTTTCTTGCTGCTTATGGTGCCGGATGCGCGGCCCTCGGCGTCGGTCACGCCGCGGAAGGTCTGCCCGAGTCCGGGTATCTCGACGCTCACGGGCACTCCGGCCACCGGCTGCGACATGCGCACGTCCACGTTAATCAGGTCGGAACGTTTTTTGTCGAGCTGCACGAAATAGTCGGCCACATAGTTGTCCGGAACGCTCACGAGCATCACGTCGCGCGTTATGCCGCCGTAGTTCCACCAGTCGAACGACAGTGCGGGTATGGCGTCGGCGGTGCGGCGGTTGTTCACCTGCACTACCAGCGTATTCTCTCCGGGGCGGAGTTTGTCCGTCACGTCGGCCTGAAAAGGCGTGAAGCCGCCCTCGTGTTCGGCAACGAGGCTGCCGTTCAGATACACCTTGGTGCGGTAGCTGGCCGCGCCGAAGTAGAGGATGGCGCGGCGGCCGGCCTGCGGCTCGAAGTCGAACGGACGGTGGTACCACACCGTGCCTTCATAATACTCCAGCTCGGGGCGCTGCGAGTTCCAGTCGCCGGGCACGTCCAGACGCGTGGCTCCGTCGAAGGAGTATTCATAGAAATCGGTATTGCCCTCGGGCTTGCGGTTCTCGTATATCTTCATGCGTTCGCCCTGGTCGTAGAGGTCGACGATGGCGTCCCAACGGCCGTTGAGCAGACGGTAGTCGCGTCCGTACACATTGCCTATAAGCTCGGCCCTGACTCCGAGCGCCGCGCCTACGGCGGCAAGGAGCATCAATAATCTTGCGTATCTCATGTATGACGGGATTTTCAGAGGTTATTTATCCGACTTCTTGCCTACGCCGAGCCGGTCGAACACCCAGCGCCATGCGGCGGCTCCCTGCTCGGCATAAGCCCAGTGCTCGGTGGTCTCGGCGATGCGCAGCTGCTTGGGGGCGGTGACGACGTTGTAGACTGAATAAGTGGTAGTGGGCGGGCACACCATGTCGTTGTAGCCAAAGGTGTAGAAGCCCGGCACCTTCACCTCGCGCGCGAAGCTTGAGGTGTCGAAGTAGGCCAGTGTGGCGATGTTCTCGGGCGTCTGATATTTCTTGTCCTTGAGCGTGTGGGGCCAGCCGCCGGCGCGGTTCTCCACAGTGTATCCCGCCATGTCGCTCATGGCGGGATAGTACGACACGAGCGCGTCGACACGCGGGTCGAGGCCGGCAATTATTATGGAAAGTGCTCCGCCCTGACTGCCGCCGAACACGGCCAGACGGCCGTTGAACTCGGGCAGCTGCTCGATGAAGTCGATGGCGCGGACGCAACCGGTGAACACGCTCTTGTAGTAGTAGCGGTCGCGGTCGTCCATATTGAACGAATGATAGTGGTACAGCGGCCCCTGATAAAGGTTCTGATATACCTGTCCCTGCATGTTGACGGGGATGCCGTGTATGCCCACCTCAAGAATGATGCAGCCCTTTTCGGCGTGGCTGACATCGCCGTTGTAGCCACGCACGCCGGCACCGGGCACCTTCAGTATTGCGGGGTATTTACCGGGAGCAACGGGCACGGCCAGCATGCCGTAGAAGCGCGAACCCCAGCGGTTGTTGGCGAACGACACGTGGTAGACATTCACCTTGGGAGTGCAGCGTTCGGGCACGAGCTGCACCTGAGGGTCGAGGTCCCACTTGCGGGCGTCTGCGATGGCCTTGGTCCAGAATTCGGCGAAGTCGGCCGGCTGTTGCGTGACGGGGCGCAGGCTCTCCGGGTCGAAACCGATCGTACCCATTCCCTGATAGTCGCGGCCGTCTATGCGGTCGTACACGCGGCAGCGCAGGAAGCCGGGCACCTTCATCGTGCCGGCGTCGATGGTGCCGACGCCATTGCGCAGGCGCACCTTGCCCTTGATGTGCGGTTTCATCATGTCGTAGCTTACGTCGTAGGGCAGTACGGTGTCGCCCTCGGCCACGCCACAGCGGGTGAGACGCACTTCAAAGCGGACTTTTTCGCCGGTGTGGCGGTTCCACACGCCGTCGGCGGGATATACGGAAATCTTGTACAGCTGCTCAGGCACCTGCGCCGAGGCGGCGACGGCAAAGGCTGTCAGTATCAGCAGGAATAGCTTGCGCATTGGTTTTTGATTTAAAGTTTAGAGTTTATGGTTTAGAGGTAAGAGGGAGGTGCTTCTTTTACAATATTTTATAGCGGTAGAGGGCGAAGGAATTGGGCTGCGGGAGGCTCAGCGGGAGGCGTCCGTCGGGGCCGGCCGTGAGCGATGCGTCGGTTCCGCTACCCAGCACGGCGGTCAGGCTGACGGCCGCGCCCTCGGGCAGACGCGTGGGAAGCTCACAGGCGGCCTCCGGCGTGGCCTCGCGGTAGACCAGCAGGAAGCCCTCGGTGGGCGACACGATGGACTGAAAGCCGGTCCAGGAGGTGCCTGACGGCTCGCTGCCTATGGGCAGGATGACGCCGCTGTGCAGCTCATGCTGCACCTTGCGGTAGCCCTCCACAAGCGGCCGGATGGCGAATGCCTCGTCGGGCAGATTGGCAGCCTCCATCCAGGCCAGCGGCTGACCGGCCATCGTGGTTGCGAACAGATAGCCGAAATCGTAGGCGCCGGGGGCGAACGTATCGCCGTCGGCGTACTTGCCACCGTTGCGCCATTTGTTCAGGAACTCGATCTGAAGGCTCTCCGGAGCCACGTAGGCCGACAGCTGCCACAGATTGCGCAGCGTCTGATAGGGATAGTAGTTGCCCCAATCGGTGTAGCGGTTCTCCAGGAACACGTTGCCGTACTCGTTGAAATAATGGTATCCGCAGCGCCGGCTGGCCGTTGCGTCGAGATTGAACATCACGGCATTGTCCGTGGCTTCGAGCACACGGTCGAACAGGCGGCGCAGATTCTCCTCGCCGAGCTTGCTCGTGACCGTGAGGCCGTCGATCTTGAACATGCGTATGCCGTAGTCACGGTACAGGCCTATGATGTTGTCGGCATCCTTCTCCCAGTCGGCGAAGTCGTCCTGGATGCTGGGGTTGTACCAGAGGCCCACCTCTATGCCGAGGCGGCGTCCGTGCTCCACCACGGGCCGCAGGCCGCGGGGATATTTCTTCGGATCGGGTTTCCAGTAGTCGCCGCTGCGGTGCATGTCGCGGAACGAGCCCTTAGCCACGGCCGAGTTGGGACTCTTGCCCACCTGCCAGCCGTCGTCTATCTGAAAGAGGCTTATGCCAAGGCGCGAGGCACGGTCAAGCTCCGCAAGGCAGAACGCCTCGTTCACCTTCGCGTCCTGCGACCGGTCGCCCCAGGTGTTCATCATCACCATCTCATCGCGCGAGGGGTCGAGTATGCGCGTCTGCTTCTGATAGCCGCGCAGGGCCTTCAGCGCCTCCGTCTCCGAGCCGTCGTAGGTGCAGAGCACCGAGCCGTAGGCGCGCGTCCAGCGGTCGGGCGTCACGTCCTTGCTCTCCAGGCCCAGACCGGTCACGGCAAAGCTGCCGAAGTCGGCTATGAAGTCGGCGTTCTTGTAAGCTAACTGCACGCCCGAGCACGGCGCCTCCTTCAGCAGCACGAAGCCGCCGGGGCGGAGCCCGTCGGAAAGCAGAAGCACATTGCCGCGGTAGTTGGTCTTGCGGTAGGATATGAAGTCGCGTTCGTCCACGAGGTTGTTGTTCCAGTCGGAGATGTCGCGGAACTCCACGGCGCGTCCGTGCCAGTGGTTGCCTCCGGGGTTGACGCGGTCGAGCACGGCCGTGACGGGCTTCACCTTCATGGCCTCCTTGCTCTCTATGTTGCCGCGGTCGGCCGCCGCGGCGTCGGCTGCTGCGGGGCTGCCGTCGAGGCGCCCTCGCAGATAGGTGTCGACGGCGATGGCTGCCACGCCGTCGTAAATTCGGTAGACCCGTCGCACCGAGAGCGAGCCGAGGTCAAAGCCCACAGTGGCCTCCAGATGCTCGGGGCGTATGCCGTCGGAGGGCACAAGCCTTGCATCCAGCCGGCCGCCCGAGGCTTCGGAACGGTTCACTGCGAAATCAGGCACGGGGTTGGGTATGGGCCATGCGCGGCCCGATGCCTTGTCTGTGATGGTGACGGTCTTGAGGTTGCCGTCGTTCCATAGGAACACGCGCTCTATGCGGTCGTTGCCCAGGCGCAGGGTGTCGCCGTCGAGGCGCGCGTAGCACTCGCTCCCGGCCGCCGGCACTGAGGCTGCGGCGGCCAGGATGAATGCGGAGATGTTTCTGAAGCTTGGATTCATAGATTACAACGGTTTGCCACCCAGGGCGCGCGGAGCGTCCAGCAGATGGTTTGCACGGTTGAAATTCTGATTGTCGGGAACCTCGTCGGCGGGACGGCCGGCGCCCTCGCGCATCATGGCGCAGAGCTCGGGCAGATGGTGCTGGTACACGCCGCGCGGAGTGGTGGCGTGGCGCTTGCACAGGCCGGCGGCCATGCCCACGACCTCGCCCATCATACCGGTGGTGCGCATGACGCGCACGGTGCCGAGGGCCACATGGGTGACGCTGATGTTGCGCCCGGCCATGAATAGGTTGTCGATGTTGCGCGAGTACAGGCAGCGGTAAGGCACGGCGTAGGGCTGCACCCAGATGTGCTTCGTGGCGGCCTTGAACTCATTGTCCGGGAAGTGGACGCTGTTCTTCGGGTCGGCGAAGTGCAGGTCGAGGCTCCAGGAGGTGCAGAACGATGCGTCCTCGTGGAAGACGCCCTTGTCGATGTCGTCCTGCTTGAGGATGTAGTCGCCCAGCAGGCGGCGCGACTCGCGCTTGCCGGCGATATAGGCGGCCCAGTCCAGCGACCGGTTGCGCCAGCGCGCGTTGTCCTTGAGATGGTTCTTGAGGTACGACCAGTTGGAGAATATCACCATCAGGCCGTAGTCGCGGATGCGCTCGGCGTCGGCTATCTGGTCGCGGTTCATGCCCGTCTCCCAGGTCCATTCGCCCATAGTCACGCGCTCGCAGTTGTCGTCATTGAAGGCGAGGCCGTAGCTGAACTCCGGGAAGCGCGTGGGGCGCCCGTCGTCGCGGGTGTACCACTGCACCGACGCGCCCATGGTGAGGCTGTCGGGCTGCTCGGGAGCCAGAGGCTCGCCGTACTCGGCGCGGCTCTCGCGGCCCGACGTCCAGTCGGCGCCGGCCAGCCAGCCTATGGTGCCGTCGCCCGTGCAGTCGGCGAACAGCGGGGCGCGGAGCACCGTCTCGCGGGCGTTCTCTATGTGGCGCACGCTCACGGCGTCGATGTGGCCGCCTGTCGTTGCCACGGCGAAGGCGCGCGTGGAGGGATAGAGCGTCACGCCCGGCTCGTTGTCGATAAATTCCTGCTTGCGCTCGTCCTCATAGTAGTCGGCCGGCATGGCGTTGCCGCGGCGCGAGTGTCCGAACTCGCGTATCATGCGGCCGAGGCCCTTGTTGGGTCCCAGCTCTATGTGGCCGCCGAGGTGCACGCGCACTTCGGCGCTGTTGTTGCCGCCCAGCACGGGACGGTCGTTGACGAGCGCCACCTTCATGCCGCTGCGGGCGGCCGAGACGGCCGCACACATGCCGGCGATGCCGCCGCCCACCACCACCATGTCGTAGCAGGCGGTGGCGGGCGCCACGGTGTCGAGGCCGAGCGCATGGCGGCGCATGGCGGCGAGCTCGTCGCCGCCGTCGGGCAGCACGGGCGAGGCGTCGGTGGTGAGCAGCAGGGCGTCGCAGCGGCCGTTGAAGCCGGTGAGGTCGTGCAGGGCCAGGCTTGTCTCGCCCTTGCGCAGCTTCACGCTGCCGGCTTTCTGCCACTCCCACGCGCTGCCGGTGCATCCCAGGCGCGCAGGCAGCGTCTTGCCGCCCACGCGGACGCGGAATGCGCCGGGGCCCTCGGCCGAAGTCCAGGGCGCGGTCCAGTTGTAGGTGCGCACGTAGACGTCGTAGCGGCCGTCCTCAGGCACCGTCACCGTCGTCTCGGCATCGGCCACCTGACGGCCCAGGCCGTGGGCCATCAGGTAGGACGAGCCCATCAGGTCGGCAAACTGCTGGTCGACCACCCAGCCGCCCTTGCGGGTGAAGGCCTCGGCCTCCACCCACACATCGGCGGCGGAAGATGCGAGCGCGGCGCAACAGGCGAGTGATGTCAGTAAGTTGCGTAGCATGCCGTATCTCTTACTGAACGTTGACCTCGCGGAGTTTCAGCCAGCCATCGGCGGTAAGGCCTTCCTTGGCGGAAATCTCAAGACCGATCTCGTTGTCCTTGGTGGTGTCCACGAGGCCCACGGCCCATACATACTGCCCTGCCGGCACGTCGCCGAGCTTGAAGGTAGTGGTGTATGTGGAGGGTTTGCCCTTGATCCACGTGTCGAGGCAGGGTTCCTCGTCCACGCTGACGAATACGGGCTTCTCCGTATTGCGGTCGAGCAGAGCGAAGGCCACTTTGTACTTCTGGTTCCACTGCGGGATGTTGGTCGGGCAGTAGCCCCAGCCGAGGTTGCTCCAGCGGTGAGTGAAGCTTACGTTCTGGCCGCGGTGTGCGCTCACGGGCACGGAAACCTTGTCGGGATACAGACGGTAGGCGCCCTCGGCGATGAACTCGGTGACGGCCTCGTAGGCGTCGTTGAACCAGCGCCAGGTCTCGCCTGCGCTCTTGCTGTAGCGGAAGTCCATCATGTTGACGCATGCGGCCTTGCCCTCGTAGTATTCGCCCCAGCGCACCTCGCCGTGATCAGCATAGCCGTCGCCCTTGATGGAGCCGCCGTGGCTGCTTTCAACCCAGCCGCCTTCCATGATGAGAGGACGCTGATAGAGATATTTCTTTGCCTCGGCGCGCTCCCAGTCCTTGTAGTACTGCTTCATGCCGAAGGCATCGTGACGGAGCGAGTAGCCCTTCCGGACGGCCATGTCGATAATCTGTGCCGAAGTCTCCATGGTCTGGGCATTGTCCGTGAAGCTGCCGGTGGAAAGAATGGTGCGGTGATAGTTGATGATCAGAGGCACGTGTGTGAAGTACTTGGTGTAGACGTCGGTAACCCACTCTGCCACGGCCATGCGGGGGTCGTTGTTGCCGGTGGAGTATGTCATGGTGTGTGTCTCGCCCCATTTGCCGAGGCCGGTACCGCTGATGAACATAGTCACGTCGGGGTCGTCGTACTTGGCGGCAAAGTCGCGCACGAATTCCTCATATTTCTGTTGGAACACGGGGTCGTCGGCATACGGCGACCATACGGTCACACTGCCGGTGACGGTATAGAAGCCCTTGGCTCCGGCGTCGATGACGTACTGCGGAGTGAAGCAGTAGTGCTTGTCCTGACTGTCGCACACGAAGCAGAAAGCGAGCTTGAGACCGCGCTCCTTTGCGCCGTCCACGAGCATCTTGAAGCGCTGGGCGGGCTTGGTGTTGAGCTGTCCCTCGTTCCACACATATTTTCCGGGCTCGGGGTTGAAGTCGCTCCACGCGCCGCGGATGAACAGGGTGTTGGCGTAGTCCGACACCTTGACGGGGCCTACGGCCGAGGGGAAGTTGTCGTAGTCTTCCCAGAACGTGTCCGACAGACCGTCGCCGAGGCCGGCGTACAGCACCCAGCCCGACATGGGGTTGCGCAGCAGCTTGGCGCGCTCGGGCTTGATGTTGACGATCTCGTTGCCGTCGAGGTGCGAGTTGTGGCTGCCGGGGGCGGTGGCGGGTTCGTCGTCGGAGCAGCCGACGCCTGCGAAGGCCATAGCCAGGCCTGCCGCCATTGCTATATATTTGTTTTTCATTTTCTTTTGAATTTGAGTCTCAGGTCCGGGGTCTAAGGCTTAGAGAATAGCTCTCTGACAATCTGCCATTGTCTAAGCCTCAGACCTTAGACCTCTGACCCTTTATTTACTTGTTATCGAAAGTCACTGTGAGGTTCTCGATGTCCACAACGATGAAGTTGCAGTTCTCCGGCACGCAGAAGTAGGCGTAGCGGTTGTCGCTTTGGCCGGCTACGAGTTTCATCTCCTCGCCGAGGGTCACGGGCAGATAGCCGCGCTTGCTGTTGCGCTTGGCGTCGGCCGTCGAGCCGAAGGCGTAGACGTTGTTCTCGATGTTGCTTACCAGGAAGTTCAGTGCGCCCTGTGCGGTGGCCTTGCTCCAGTCGTCGGTCGACGTGCTGCGCGGCAGGTTCTCGCCGTGGTAGACGAAGACGTTCGGGTTGGCGAGCGACTGCTTCAGCTTGAACTTGCTCTGGAAACCGGCCTTCATGCCCTCGTCGTGGGCCGAGGCGTTGAATCCGCCCCAGATCCACAGCTCGGTCACTTCCTGCGAGTAGGGATTGATCTTGTCGACGGTATTGTTGTAGGACACTACGGTATTCTTCATATCCTTCTCCGGCGAGTAGATGGTGACGGTGCGGGCGTCGGTGTCCACTACCACGCGGTAGGTGGCGTCGGCGGGAATCTCCCAGTAGGCTGCGGCGGTGCCGCTGAGGGTACTGACGAGCTTGAAGCTTGCAGCGGTGCCGTCGTGGATGTCATGGTCGTCGGCCTCTGCAGGTACAAGGCTCATCTCGGTCTTGCCGTCGAACTCGACGGGGAAGGTGAGCTTGCCGGCCTTGAGTTCGCCGCGCCATGCGTAGAGGCTCTCGCGCTCCATGGTCTGCTCTACCTCGATGTCGGTGCCGCCGGTGGCTGCGCCTGCCATGTAGAGCTTGTCCATCTCGATGACGCTGCCTACGGCGATGATCTTCACTGTCTTCTTGTTCATGTCGACGGTGACGCGGTAGTTGTCGTCGGCCGGAATCACCCAAAAGTTGGCCGAAGCCTCGTCGCTGATTACGGCATCCATCTCGTCGTTGCGGATGGGAGCGTCGGCGGTCTCGGGGCCGATGGCGTTGTTCTCGTCGGCGTAGATGACGGGGATGTTCAGGCGGCCTGCCTTGAGGGCGCCGTTCCATACATAGATGCCGCTGGTGGCTGTGGTGGGCTGTACCTCGATGCGCTCGTCGCCCACGGCCGTACCGGCTACGAAGAGGCGGTCGGCGGCGAACTGCTTGGCGCCGTAGGTCTTGATGCGCACGCTGGCGGTGGCGATGTCGGGGATTACCACGCGCGGGCCCTCGAAGCTGGCCGTGAGCGTGAAGTTGAGCTGACCCACGCTGCTGGTGAGGGCACCGTAGCGCTCCACCATGATCTGCTGCAGCTGGGCGTTGGTGTAGCTGCGGGTGAAGTGGCCGTCGTCCTCATACTCCTTGTAGGCGTTCACCTTGCTGCCGGTGACGTCGTACTGGAGCTGGTACGTGGTGATGAACTCGTTGCCGTAGGGATGGGCGTCGGTCCAGCTGATGGTGAGGGCCACATCGTCGGGACGCGACTCGTCAAGCACGACGTAGTCGGTGGAGGTCGTGAGCTCTACCACCATGTTGGTGCGCGAGAAGGTGTTGTCGATGTCCTCGTCGCCGCATGCCGTGGCTGCGAAGGCCATGAGACCCATCAGGCCGAAGTATTTGATATTGCGTTTCATTGTTGTCAGGAATTAGAGGCTGTTTAAAAACAGATGTTAACGCAGGGGCGGTCAATCTCCGGGCGATTTTTGTCGTCTGATGAGGGAGTGTGGCTGTAGCCACTCGACCGAAGAAGACGGCGGAAAGCGCCGGAGAGGGACCGAGGCGGGCTGACTTTTAATATCCGTTTACTAATCATCCTATTATTATATTTTTTTGTCACGAGGCTATTTATATTGGAAAAGTTACATCAGTTTTGCATCTTTTGGGTGTCTTTCATCCTTTGTCACTGTCGCGTACATCCGGCACGCTCCTGCTCCCGCAGGATGAAATACCCGCCAAAATATGCAACCCCTGAGTTAACATCCGTTTTTAAACAGCCTCTTAATAGCCGTCGTTGTTCTTGAGGTTGGGGCACAGCTGAAGGTCGCGTGTGGGGATGGGCCAGAGTTTCTGGCGTGCGGGGAACACGCGCTTGGCGCCCAGGGCGATGGTGCCGGCCGAGTAGAGGGCCGAGAAGTCGGCGAGGCCGTCGTCGTCGATCTGAGGCACGTGGCTCCAGAGCCACAGACCCTTGTTCACCACGTTGGCGAGGCAGTCGTCGGGCTGAAGGTTGATGTAGTTGTAGCCGTTGAGGGCCTTTTCGGCCAGACCCCAGCGGATGAGGTCCATGTAGCGCAGGCCCTCGTTGGCGGTCTCCATGCGGCGCTCTATGCGCACGGCCTTGCGCATCTGGGCCTGGTCGCCCAGCGGCACGGCGGGATACTCGGTGACGGCTGTCGGTGCCACGCCGTAGGCACGGGCGCGCACTGCGTTGATGGCGTCGGTTACACTCGCGTCGATTTCGTTAAGCTCAATCTTTGCCTCGGCGTACATCAGGAGCACGTCCGCATAGCGTATCATGGTCCAGTCGGTCTCCACGTTGGGGAAATTCTCGGTCCAGGTGATGTCGATGCCCTTCTTCCACACAAGGCCGTTGTACGACGAGTAGGTGGCTACCTTGCGGTTGTCGTTGTTGGGTATCATCTTGCCGGTGGTGTAGTTCATCACCTCCATGACGTCGGTGCGTGGCTGGTACTCGACGCCGCAGTGCTCGGTGCCGAACTCCACGATGGTCTTGGTGCAGCGCGGGTCGCGGTTCTTGAAGGGGTTGCGGGGGTCGAACAGCGGCGACTCGTCGATGGGCAGGCCGTCGGTGCAGAGGAATGCTGCGAGCAGGTCCCACGAGGGGTTGTCCGAGCCGTAGCCGCCCACGCAGCGGGGCAGGCCGTTCTTCACGAACCACTCGTCAACCTTTATGCCCAGCTCGTAGGAACGCGGAATGGAGAAGATCTTCTCGGGAATCTGCTTGGTACGCTGGAGGAAGATGTTGGTAAAGTCGGGCTCAAGGCTGTAGATGCCGAGGTCCATGCAGTCCTTGGCGGCCTTTGCGGCTATCTCGAAGTCTCCGAAATAGAGGGCGTAGCGGGCCTTCATAGCCATGGCAGCACCCTTGGTGAAGTGCACGGCTTCCTTGCCGTAGTCCAGAGGCAGGGCGGCGATGGCACGGTCGAAGTCCTCATAGACGAGAGGCTTGATTTCCGACATGGGCGTGCGTCCGCGCTGCTCGGCTTCCTCGATGGTCTCTTCGCCGGTCATGTAGGGCACGTCGCCGTAGTAGCACATCAGCTCGGCGTACTTGCAGGCGCGGGCGAAGTAGGCCTCGGCCTTATAGCGCTCGAGCTTCTCGGGCAGCACGTTGCCCTCGGCGCGGTGGCAGTTGTTCAGCAGAGAATTGGCGCGGGCGATGAGCTTGTAGGCGTTCTCCCAGAGGATGTACACCTCCCACTGCTGGCCGTTGAGGGTGCCGTCGAGCACGGTGCCGTTGCTGCCCGGGTTGCGGTTCTGCTGGCGGTAGGTGAAGTTGTCGGTCCACTGCTCGCTGCTCTCCAGGGGCTGAACCCAGTAGGCGAGCTTATAGAACTCGCTGACGGCCATCTCGAGCTCGAGGTCGTTGGAGTACCATGACTCGCTGTTGCCCTGATACTTCGGGGTGATGTCCATGCTCTCGCAGCCGGAGGCGAGGGTCATGGCGGCTACAGCGGCCAGTGTATATAATGACTTTTTCATTGCTTTATCAGAATTTGAGGTTAACACCAATTACGAGAGAGGTGGTGATGGGGTAAGCGGTCACGCCCATTTCGGGGTCCCAGCCCTTGGGATAGTTGTCGATGGAGAACAGGTCGCTGGCGCTGAAGTAGAAGCGTGCCTTCTGGATGTAGGCCTTGCGCGTCCATGCCTCGGGCAGCGTGTAGCCCAGCGTGACGTTCTTCAGGCGGAAGTAGCTGCCGCTGATGAACCAGAAATCGCTCGTGGTGTAGTTGTTGCTCTTCGAGGTGCTGGTCAGGCGGGGATACTTGGCGTGGGCGTTCTCCTCGGCGGTGTTGAACACGCTCCAGTATTTGCCGTCGATGATGGCGGGCATGTTGCCGTAGTTGTTGCGCAGGGGCTCGACCATGGCGCGGTCGATGTAGGCTTTCTGCTTGCCTATGCCCTGAAAGGCGATGTTCAGGTCGATGCCCTTCCAGGATGCGAACAGAGTGCCGCCGTACTGGAAGCGGGGCAGCGAGTTGCCCAGGGGCACGCGGTCGTACTCGGGCGAGATTTTGCCGTCGGGCTTGCCGTCGGGGCCGCTGATGTCGCGGTACTTGAGGTCGCCCACGCTGACGTTGGTGCTTGTGGTGGCGGAGTTGTTCACCTCTTCCTGCGTCTGATAGATGCCGAGGCACTCATAGCCGTACCATGCGTTGAAGTATTCGCCCTCACGCTTGATTTTGCCGTCGCTTATTATCTCGGAATTGTTGATATAGTCGATTTTCGAGAGGAAGTCAGAGAAGTTGAACGTGGCGCCGTAGTTGAAGTCGCCGGCGCGGTCGTTCCATGCCAGCTCGATGTCGTAGCCGTGGGTGCTCATCTTGCCGGCGTTGGTGTCGGGGTCGGAGTAGCCCATGGTCCAGGGTATCTGTATGTTCAGAAGCATGTCCTTGGTCTTCTTCCAGTAGTAGTCGGCGGTCAGGCGCAGGCGCCCGTTCAGGAAGTGGGCGTCAAGGCCTATGTCGGTGCTGGTGGTCGTCTCCCAGGATATATCTTCCACAGCCAGAGTGCTGATGTTGGCTGTCTTGTTCGACACCACTTCGCCGTTCTCGTAGAACAGCGAGTTGCCGAAGCCTACGAGCGACATGTAGGGGAAGTAGCTGCCTATGCGTTCGTTGCCGAGCTTACCCCACGATGCGCGCAACTTCAGATAGCTCAGGGCGTTCTTGTTGACGCCTTCCATGAATTTCTCGCTGCTCAGCACCCAGCCGGCCGAGAACGAGGGGAATGTGCCCCAGCGGTATTTGCTGGCGAAGCGGCTGCTGCCGTCGCGGCGCACATTGGCCTGAAGCAGATAGCGACCGTCGAAGTTGTAGAGCACACGGCCGAAGAACGAGTTGGACGTGTAGCGCTCGCCCTTGCCGCTGTTGAACTGATAGTCCTGCGGGCCTACGTTGAGGTAGGGATAGTTGGTCATCTCATACTCGTTGCGCCACGCCTTGAGCTCGTCGGTGCTCATCACGTAGTTCTCGAAACCGGCCATGAGCGTGAGATCGTGCTTGCCGAAGGAGTGCATGTAGTTGGCGATAGCCTGCGTTGTCACGTGCCAGTTGTTGTTGCGGGTTTCGGTGAGGTTGTTGCTCGACCATACCGAGCCGTTGCCTTCGAGCCAGCCGGTCTGCAGCATGGGATCGTCCTTGCTGACGCGCTGTACGCCGTAGCGGAAGCCGGTGCCGCGGGTATAATTGATGAAGGGCGAAACGATGGCCTGGATGCTGAGGCCGTCGATGGGCTTGACGGTGATGCTGGCCTTACCGCCCACCTGAGTGCTGCGGCTCTTGCTCCAGCCGCCGTAGTTGAGCAGGGCCCAGGGGTTGGCGCCGGATTTACCGTCGGCGATGCCGCCGTTCTCCCAGATGGCGGGATAGATGGCCGGCATGCGGCGCATGTCCTCCCAGGGCGAGAACTGAGTGTTGTTGCTCTTGGCGTTGCGGATGTTGACGTCGAGAGAAGCCGAGATGTACTTGCTGATGTTGAAGTCGTTGTTGATGCGGAACATCAGGCGGCGGAAGTCGCGGCCCGCATAGAGGCCGTCCACCTCGTCGTAGCTGAACGATGCCTGCGTGCGCACGCTCTTGTTGCCGCCGGAGAGCTGCACGGTGTGGGTCTGGCGGGGAGCCGAGTCCTTGAGCATCATGCCTTTCCAGTCGGTGATGGGATAGTTGTCGGGGTCGGTGGCGTTGTACTTCACCCAGTTCTTCACCTGGTCGGGGGTGTACTGCTGGAAGTAGCCGGCTGCGGGGTTGTCGTTATAGAGCAGCTCGTTATGCATTTCCAGATAGCGGGTGACACCTACCATAGAGGGCTGCTCGGTGGGGATTTCCCAGCCGAACTCGCCCTGATAGCTGAGGCTGATGCTGGAGTCGTCGCCGCGCTTGGTGGTGATGAGGATTACGCCTGCGGCTGCCTTCGAACCGTAGATAGAGGCAGCTGCGGCATCCTTCAGCACGGTCACGCTCTCGACGTCGTTGCTGTTGACGTAGTCGATGTTGTCGACCTCCATGCCGTCCACGATGATGAGAGGGCTGGAGTCGCCCATGGTGGTGACACCGCGCACGTGCATCGAGCCTGCCGAAGCGCCGGGGCCGCCGCCGCTGCGGCGTACCATAAGGCCGGAGACGCTGCCCTGCAGGGCTGTGGAGAGCGTGGTGGTCTTGCGGGCGGCAAGGTCGGCACCCTTCACGGAAGCCACGGCGCCCGTGAGGTCCTTTTTCTTGACGGCGCCGTAACCGATAACCACGATGTCGTTGAGGACGTTGGTAGCACCGGTCATGTCTATCTTCATGGCGCCGCCGTTATAGGTGACGTCGGTGGGATTGTAGCCTACATAACTCACCTGCACTTTCTGGCCGCGGCGGCCGTTGAGTACGAAATTGCCGTCGATGTCGGTCACGACGGCCTGGTCTGTGCCTTTGAGGCGCACGCTGGCGCCGATGAGGGGTTCGCCTTCCTCGTCGAGAACCGTGCCCTTGATTTGTTCCACCGCGCCTTTGCCGGCGGGTGCCTTCTCGGCCCTGGAGGCCACGTTGATGGTCACCTGGCGTCCGTCCACCTTGTAGTTGAGGCCGACAGCCTTGCACACCTCGGCGAGCACGGCGTCCATCTTCTTGTCTTTAAGCTGGATGTCGACTTTCGAGCTGAGCTTGCGTTCCACGCCCTCGCCATAGAGGAAGACGTAGTCGCTGTTGGATTCGATGTACTTCAGCACATCCTTGGCGGTCTTGCCCGTGGCTGACACGGAATAAAGACCCGTTGCACTGTCCTGCGAGAAGCTCATGCCCGCGCTCAGCGAGGGAGGAGCCATCATCACAAGACCCATGACGCACAGCCCTGCGAGCTGTCGGCGCCACTGTTTGCTTTGCGATGTCCTTTTCATGTTTTTGTGATTGATATGATTTGGTTTAACTGGTTGTTACTTGATTTCAACAGGAGCTACAGGCAGCCAGCCGTCGCACAGCAGCGAGGCGTCCACTGCCATCTCGAGACCCGGAGCGCATTGGCGGCTAAGGTCAACAAGCCCCACCGCCCAGGTGTAGCGGCCGGCAGGCACGTCGGCAAGGCTGATGCCGGTGGAGGTGCGGGCCGGAGCCTCGCGCAGCCATGTCGACAGGTCGCTGGAAGCATCGACGGCCACCTTCACGGCGCGGCCGTCGGCATCGAGCAGAGCCACGCCCACCTTGTATTTCTGATTCCACTGCGGGATGTTGGTGGGGCAGTACCCGAAGCCCAGATTGCGCCACTCGGCACTTACGGCCACGGGCTCGCCGCGGCGTGCGCGAGAGGGCACGGTGACGCTGGACGGATACAGACGGTAGCCGCCCTCGGCCACGAAGCGCTTCACCAGAGGGAAGGCGTCCTCGAACCACGAACGCGTCTCGTCGTTGATGCGGAAGTCCATCATGTTGACGCGTGCTTCCTTGCCGGCCTCGTATTCGCCCAGGCGCACGTCCTCGGCATGTCCCTCGCGGTATTTGCCGCTGGGGTCGCGCCAGTAGCGGTGGTGAGCGCCGGTGATCCAGCCGCCCTCAAGGATGATGGGACGGCGGAAATTCCACTTGCGGGCGAAGTCCTTCTCCCAGTCCTGATAGTAGCCGGTCATGCCGAAAGCGTCGTGGCGCAGCGAGAAGCCGCGGTCAATGGCATGCTCGATAAGACGGGCCGACTCCTCCGGGGCGGCTCCCCAGCCGTCCTCGTCGGGGTCGCCGAGCAGGCGGTGGTAATGTATCAGGATGGGCACGCGGCGGAAACAGTCGCACGCGAGGTCGGTAATCCAGTCATACACGGCTTCCTTGTTGGCGTTGTCGCGGTAAATCATGCTGTGGCTCTCGCCCCACTTGCCCAGCGAGTAGGCGTCAATGAACTCCACTTTCTCGGGGTCGTCGAAATACGATGCGAATGCGCGCAGGAATTTAGCGTATTTCTCCTGAAAGACAGGGTCGTCGGGATAGGGCGAACGGTTCTTGCCGGGTGCCTTGGGGTCGTAATAGCCCTGGGCGCCGGCGTCGAAGACGTACTGCGGAGTGTTCTGTCCCTGGTCGCGGCCGTCCACCACGATGCGGAACGCCATGCGCAGGCCGCGGTCGCGCACGCTGCGTATCAGGCGCATGATGCGCGAGTCGGGGTCGAGCCATGCGTATTTGCCCTCTTCCGGCTCAAACGACACCCAGCTTGTGCGGATGTAGGCGCAGGTGGCATAGTCGCTCACGCGCACCGGCTCGTCAAGCCCGGCAGCATGCATGCGGTCGTAGCCGCGCTCTTCCCAGAAATTTTCGTCGAAATTACGACCGAGATACATCACCCACCCTTGCAGCGGATTGCGCAGGACGCGTGCGGTGTCGGGCGCGAAAGTGACGGTAGTCTCAGGCTGCTTCGCCACGGCTACGGAAGCGCCGGAGGCAAGCATCAGGATAACTGCGATGAATGTTTTTGCAAAGTGCTTCATGTTAGCGATAAGGTATAGTTGTGGCCTGCAGGACTTTCGCCCCGCGAGCTTTTGGTTACGGATTATGTCGAAAAGTCAGGCTGTCAGCCTCTTATGGATTGCGGGCAAAATCCTGCGCAGTCCTTTATTTCGAGGCGCCGTCTTTCATGGTGATTCGGTCGGCGCTGAACGCAAGTTGCATAGGCACAATCTCGGCTATGGCAGCCATAGTGGTCTCCACGCTGTCGCGCAAGTCCAGCTTGCCGTAGATCTTGACGTTGGCAAGAGCCGCCTCACACTCTATACGTCTGCCGTAATGTCTCGACAGACGCTCGGCGAGCGAACCCAGGCTCTCTCCGTCAATATAGATGAGTCCGCGAGTCCAGGCCGTATAATTGGCCGGGTCGACCTGCGTCAGCGACTCTATGCCACCGTTCAGGATGTCGCACTTGTCGCAGGGACGCATGCGCACACTCTCGTCGCCACCGCCAAGCACCTCGACGCTACCCTCCACGAGCACGACGCTGGCCGTGCTGTCGCTGTAGTTGCAGACGTTGAACGTGGTGCCCAGCACCTTCACGTCGAAGCCGTCGGACTCCACTATGAACGGATGCTCCTTGTCTTTTGCGACCTGCAGATACACCTCGCCGAAAGCGTAGATGCGGCGTTCCTTGCCCTCGAACTGCTCCGGATAAAGCACACGGCTGCCGGAATTGACCTTGAGCACGGTGCCGTCGGACAGACGAAGCTCGTCTGTCTTGCCGGCAGGTACCACAAGCTCGCAGTAACCGCCGGAGGCGAGTTCATCGGCCGGAATCGACGAGATTCTTACACTCTTCGGACCCACAAAATGAACGATACCCACGGTCAGCAAAACGACTATAACAGCTGCGGCAGCAAACCATCCGCGCGAACGGCGCGCGGCCATGCGCTTCTGCATTTCATCTGCCTGAATCTTGGCATGCACCAGAGATTTGATGCGGCTGTTGTCGATATGTTGTCCGCGGCACACACTCAGCATGCTCTCCAGGCGTTTGTCATCGCCTGTAGCGGAATTCATGCCTTGCTTATCGTTAAATTCGTTCATCTTATTGTGCCGTTTCTACAATTAATGACGCAGAGGCGGGCTTTTTCTATAGTATGAATTTTGGTTTTTTTATAAAATAATATGGAAGAGGGAAATGTTCACACACTCCCTACTCCGGAGGCCGCAGCTTCTTGCGCAAAGCATCCATGGCATAGCCCACATGATAATTCACTGTAGCCACGGATATCTTCAGCAGATCGCATATCTCCTTGTATGGCACACGCTCGATCTTTGCCAGACAGAATACATGTTTGCACTTCGGGGGCAAGGATTCGATGGCGCTGTTCAGCCGGTCCATATCCTCCTGACGCACCATTGCGTCGTCCGGAGCCTCCACCGGCGACACCGTATAGTCCTCAAGCACATCCAGCGACACGCCATGTGGCTGCACATTCTCATGACGCAGCGCCGACACAGCCTTGCGATAGGTCAGTGTGCGCAGATATGCGGCCATAGATTCAATCTCGAGAAGACCGGCACGTCCGCGCCATATCTCCACAAATACGTCGCTCACTACCTCCTCCGCCGGCTCACGAACGCCCAGAATGCCGTAGGCATAACGATACAACGTATCCGACCAGTAATCCATAAACCGGTCGAAAGCCTGCTCGTCTCCCTTACTTATTCTGTAAATAACGTTCGCTTCCATTGCATTAGAGATGCAAAATTAATGATTTTTTATTTTTGAAACAAATATTTCGATTCCATTAACACATGTAAATGCATGATTATCAACAAAGGGCACGAAACATGCAGGAATACGCCCGCCAAGCCGATTTTCAAACGAATCTGCCGGACAAACGGACGGTATACCTGTAAAAAGAGTGAACCCCGGAGCTTCCGTGAGGAAGTCCGGGGTTCGGACAGGGGGCGGTTACCTACTCTCCCACTTTCGCAGTACCATCGGCGTGGTGAGGTTTAACTTCTCTGTTCGGAATGGGAAGAGGTGGATCCCTCACGCTATTGCCACCTTAGTTGCTTCGGTCCACGGGCACGCGCTTCGCTGCTTGCGGCTGTCTGTCTGACAGGCTCGCGAGGGCGGCGGCGCCGCTGTGGCCTTGTAAGGTGAAAAAGAGCCGGAAGCTGACTGCCCGCTTCATCGCTGAAGGGGCGGAAGGCTACTCTTTCGAGCTATCGCCAAACGAACTCAAGGCGCCGACTCGCCGAGGAGTACGGCCGTGTGTCGTCCGCGAGGCGGACGGCGGATTGCTTCGCGCTTCGCTCTGTCGACCCCGATGGAGGGATGACTGACGCTACGCGCTTTGCTTGCCTGGGAGTCTTGCTCCCGGAAAGGGTTCGGGTTATTAGTATTGCTCGGCTGAGGACGTTGCCGCCCGTGCACCTGCAACCTATCTACGTCTTCGTCTTAAACGACCCTATGTGGAGATCTTATCTTGAGGAGGGCTTCGTGCTTAGATGCTTTCAGCACTTATCCTTACCGGACGCGGCTACCCGGCGGTGCAGCTGTGCGCTACAACCGGTACACCGGCGGTCCGTCCAACACGGTCCTCTCGTACTAGTGTCGGACCCTCGCAAATCTCCTGCGCCCACAACAGATAGAGACCGAACTGTCTCACGACGTTCTGAACCCAGCTCGCGTGCCACTTTAATAGGCGAACA
>URSD01000014.1 GCA_900550395.1 uncultured Porphyromonadaceae bacterium
CCGATAATTACGTCCGCAATGTCGGACGAAAACTAAATATGAGACCTCGCAAGAAACTCAACTTCTCAACTCCAAAAATAGAATTCTTCAAACAAATCGCTAATTTTGCACTTGCCAGTTGAACCTGCGCACTCAGCATTTATCAATATGATAGAAGACGTTTTTCGGCAAACATTACGCTGATATCGGGAATTATGCGTAACTTTGCACGTTATGAAAATGAGTACATTTTCCATCGCAATCAGCAAACAGGCCATCGCGGAAATGCCGCCTGAGGTTACGGAGGGCGACATCGTTGTCGTGGACACGCCGCAGGGCCTCGCCGATGCGCTCGCCGACCTTAACGCGCACACGATGGTGGGCTTCGACACGGAGACAAAACCCTCGTTCAAAAAAGGTTGCGTCAACAAGGTAGCCCTGCTTCAGCTGTCGACCGACACGCGCAACTACCTCATACGCCTCAACCGGCTCGGTATCCCGGAACCGCTGCGCCGCTTTCTGGAGAACCCTGACATCACCAAAGTGGGACTGTCGGTACACGACGATTTCAGCGTGCTGCGGCGCAGCACACCGATTGAGCCTCAAGGGTTCGTAGAGCTCCAGCGCCTCGCAAAAGATTACTGCATCACCGACACGTCGCTGCAGAAGATCTACGCCATAGTGTTCGGCCGACGCATATCCAAGAAACAGCGCCTCACCAACTGGGAGGCGGACACTCTCACCGACTCGCAGCGTGCCTATGCCGCGCTCGACGCGCGCGCCTGCCTGCGGCTTTACCGCCACCTGCTGGCCGGCGGATTCGACCCGGCGGATTCGGCTTTCCGCACGGACACCACGGCACATGATGACACAGACAACATGAACCGGACATGAAACTGAAACGTTCTACTGTTCTGCCGATAATCCTGACGGTATATCTGGCCGTAATGGCCGGCATAGGCTACCCCGAGTATGCCGCGGGACGCACCTCGCCGCTGATGTACTTCGGCATCATAGCCATAACTCTCGCGGTAATCGTGCTGCTGCATTTCAACCTCAAGCGCCGCGAACGCTACCGCCGGGAACGTCTTGACGACATACGGCGCAACGAAGAAAATTCAAGTAAAACCAAATAACAATATAAATCATGGCTAAAAAAGCACTTCTCATAATCCTCGACGGCTGGGGCATAGGCAACCACAGCCACAGCAACGCCATCTACTCCACCCCCACCCCATACTGGGACCACCTGCTGGCAACCTACCCCCACTCGCAGCTCAAGGCCGGAGGCGAGGACGTAGGCCTGCCCGACGGACAGATGGGCAACTCCGAGGTGGGCCACCTCAACATCGGCGCAGGCCGCATAGTCTATCAGGACCTCGTGAAAATCAACAAGGCCATCGCCGACGGCTCTATCCTCGACAATCCAATGATAAAGAAGGCATTCGAGTACGCCAAGACCACGGGCAAGCGCATGCACTTCATGGGCCTCACCAGCACCGGCGGCGTACACTCGTCGCTCGAGCACATCTTCGCACTCTGCGACATCGCCAAGCACTACGGCCTCGACAATGTGTTCCTGCACTGCTTCATGGACGGCCGCGACACCGACCCCCGCAGCGGCAAGGGCTTCATAGAGCAGCTTCAGGCTCACTGCGCCGAGAGCGCCGGCACCATCGCCAGCATCACCGGCCGCTACTACGCCATGGACCGCGACAAGCGCTGGGACCGCGTCAAGGTGGCCTACGACCTGCTTGTGAAAGGCGAGGGCAAACAGGCCACCGACATGGTCAAGGCCATGCAGGAGAGCTACGACGAGGAAGTCACCGACGAATTCATCAAGCCCATCAACAATGCCAACGTCGACGGCACCATCCAGGAGGGCGACGTGGTAATCTTCTTCAACTACCGCAACGACCGCGCCAAGGAGCTGACCGTAGTGCTCACCCAGCACGACATGCCCGAGGAAGGCATGCACACTATCCCGGGGCTCCAGTACTACTGCATGACGCCCTACGACGCATCCTTCAAGGGCGTCTATATCCTCTTCGACAAGGAGAACGTGGGCAACACTCTGGGCGAATATCTCTCCAAGCTGGGCAAAAAGCAGCTGCACATAGCCGAGACCGAAAAGTACGCCCACGTGACGTTCTTCTTCAACGGCGGACGTGAAAAGCCCTTCGACGGCGAGGACCGCATACTCGTTCCGTCGCCCAAGGTTGCGACCTACGATCTCAAGCCCGAGATGAGCGCTCCCGAGGTCAAGGAAAAACTGGTCGAGGCCATCGACTCGCAGAAGTATGACTTCATTGTGGTTAACTACGCCAACGGCGACATGGTGGGCCACACCGGCATATATCCCGCTATTCAGAAAGCGGTGGAAACCCTCGACGTATGCCTGCACGACACGGTAGAAGCCGCCATCGCCAACGGCTACGAAACAATCATCATCGCCGACCACGGCAACGCCGACCACGCCGAGAACGCCGACGGCACACCCAACACGGCCCACTCGCTCAACCCGGTGCCTTTCGTCTACGTCACGGACAATGCCAAAGCACACACCGAGAACGGACGCCTTGCCGACGTGGCTCCCAGCATACTCCACATCATGGGCATAGTACAACCCGAGGAGATGACAGGACACGACCTTATCAAGGACTGAGGTCTTGGGTCTAAGGTTTAAGGCTTAGATAATACCAATATAAATATAAAAGCGCCGGATGGCATGGGCAACTTTACCCGCCATCCGGCGCTTTTATCTAAGCCTTAGACCTTAGACCTCAAATTAACCTTAGACTCCAAGACCCTATAACGCACTTTTGAGTTCCTGTGCCGTATATATCAGGCGGACAAAATTGAGAGGCTCAGCCTTGCAGTGTATCCACATACTGAATCCATAGCCCTGCTCAGCAGCCGCTTTGAACAATTGGCGCGACTCGGCATCGCCGACAAACTCTTTCAGCAGAGCAGGGCGCATCTGGTCGAAAGTTTTCTGTATGGCGGTAGCCTGCGAGGCGGGATAGTCCATGGTCATATGAAATTCCATGTCCTTATCGGTAAGGAAAGCCTTGTCGATGGTGTAGCCGTCGCCGGCCATGGGGCATTGCTTGTTGAAGGCCTCTATTTCCTGTTTCAGGCTGATAGTACCTTCGGCCTGCGCACCGACCGAGATGGTCAGCACGGCCACCAGAGCGAATAAGATTTTACGCATCATGTCTGTCAATCGTTTGGTTTATTAAATGGTTTGAGTGTGATAAGTTTCTTGCCGTTCTTGTCGAGCAGCATCACCTGGCAGTCGGAACCCTGTATGGCCGAGGCTGTCTGTTCGAGAGCCACGAGCATGGCAGTTTCCTGAGCCGTCTTGGGGCATGCCATGCGTGTCACGCCCATATTGCTGAGCTCAAGGGCATTGCTGCGGTCGGAGTTGATGTATATGTTGCCGTTGAAGTAGTTGCAGCCCGTGTTGCCGTGGACCTTGCCTTCGGCGATGTCGAAGAAGATATTGCATTCCTCGTCGTCTACTGGATTTCCGTCGATGCTCGTGACGAGCCACTGGCCGTTGAGGAATCCCATGTTGTGGCGGCGCGCCGTCATAAGCTTGCGGCCGGCGCCGTCGAGTAGGTAAAGGTACGACTCATGCCCCACACGCTCGATGCGCACCGGATAGGATGTGCCGTCGGCAATCACGACATTTATGTCGTGCTCGAAAGGCACATCGGGGCAATAGCGCATGGTCGATGCCATCTTCGAGAACGAAAGACGCCCGTTGCTGAGGGCATAGCCGCCGTTGAGTACGTTGCAGCCGTTGGAGGCATAAATTTTGCCGTCGTCGAAGGTGATGTAAGGCATCTCCTCGCGGTCGGTGATGGAAGTCTTGCCGACGCCCACAATGGTCCATTCGCCGGCGAGAGCCTCGTCATTGACAGCGGTAGGCGTTACCTTGCCGCCCGGCTGGCGCTGTGTCGTGCCTTTATTGTCGGCGTTTGCTGTGGCAGTAGCCTGCGAACCGGAAGTTTTTGTGCCGCCCTGAAGCGCATTGCAGGAACAGAGCATGATTGCAGCCGCTGCGGCTGCGTATAGTACTGTATGTTTCATCGTCTTTCTTTTTATGATTAGAGTACAAATATAGCCAAAAGTTTAAAATCAACAACAAGCGCCCCCGCAGTTTGGTTTTTAAATGTATCGAAATCGTCCGCAGCATCACTATTACAAAGCCTCTTTTGCATTCACTTTTAACTATCTATTAAATTACACATTCGTCTTTAGTTCATAATCATAGCACCACATTTAACCTTTTTTAATTTGCTAACGCCAAATGTTGTTTGTAATTTTGCAAACAACAAACAAATGAAGTATGACAAAATTAGAGATAACACCTGAACAGGAACGTCTTGCGAGATTCGCTAAAGCGATGGGGCATCCTACCCGTATTGCTATCTTGCATTTCCTTGCCCAAAGAAATGAATGTTTCTTCGGTGATATACATGAGGTGCTACCAATAGCTAAGGCCACCGTTTCGCAGCATCTGAGCGAACTAAAAGAGGCCGGGCTGATACAGGGCACCATTGAGCCGCCAAAGGTAAAGTACTGCATCAATTCCGAAAACTGGAAACTTGCCAAGCAACTGTTTTCGCAGATGTTGGAGGAGTGTAGTCCCTCCAAAAAGAATAGCTGCTGCTTGTAAGCACTATTTTTATCATTAATGTTCGTTATTCGGCAAACAACATCCAAAACTTATTCAAAAACATGAAAAAATTACTGATGATTTTCGCCCTCCTGATAGGAATGGTATCATGCGGCAGCGGTGCGAGCACAGCCGATGCAAAATCTCCTGCAAACGACAGAGTAGAAGTAATATATTTCCACGGGAAACAACGCTGCGCCACCTGTATGGCAATCGAGAAGAATACACGGGATGTTATTAATTCCTTGTTTGCCAACGAGCTGAAAAACGGCAAAGTCGTATTTAAAATCGTGGATATATCCACACCGGAGGGTGAGAAGATTGCCGACAAGTACGAAGTGGCATGGTCTTCTCTCATTGTCAACAAGTGGAAAGACGGAAAGGAGATATGTAACAACCTGACTGAGTTCGCATTCGGTAATGCCCGTAAGAACCCCTATGCGTTCAAGAATACTCTTGCCGCTAAAATCCGACAATCGCTGAAATAATGGACTGGTTACAGACTTTGCTCGACAACAGCACAGCTCCGGCTCTGACCGCTTTCCTTCTCGGACTGCTTACAGCAATTTCGCCATGTCCGCTTGCCACCAACATAGCCGCGATAGGCTATATCAGCAAAGACATTGAGAACCGCAGTCGCATCTTTCGTAACGGGGTGCTATATACCGTCGGCCGCGTCATTGCCTATACCGTCCTCGGTATCGTGCTGATTTTAACACTGAAAGAGGGAGCAAGCGTGTTCGGCATACAAAAAGCCGTAGGGAGATGGGGCGAGCTGCTTATCGGCCCATTGCTCTTGCTTATCGGACTTTTCATGTTTATTGGACACAAACTCAACCTGCCCGGATTCGGTTTTGGCGGCAATGGCGAAAGCCTCGCCCGAAAAGGAGGCCGGGGAGCCTTGGTGCTCGGCATTCTGTTCGCAATGGCATTCTGCCCCACAAGCGGAATCTTCTATTTCGGCATGCTTATTCCTATGTCGGTGACAGCGAGTGCCGGATGGTTACTGCCGGTTATGTTTGCTATCGCTACTGCGCTTCCGGTGCTTGCAGTCGCATGGCTTATCGCTTTCAGCGTTGAAAAAGTCGGCGAGCTTTACGGCAAACTGCGTATAATCCAGAAATGGCTCAATATTATTGTCGGCATTATCTTCTTAGCCATAGGCGTATATTACTGTATAATGATGTACTTCTAAATTGTATAACCTTTATAACGAAAAACATGGATAATAAAGAAACAAAGAAAGGCTTCTGGTCAACCCTATTCACCCCCAGGGAGAAAAGTTGTTGCTGCAACAGATGTATCACCTTAGAAGATGTGAAAACCACTGCACCCCGCACAAAGGTGAGCGAAGTTCTTGTCCTCGGCCCCGGGTGCACCAAATGTAAGGAGGCTTACAAAGTAGTGGAGCGTGTGATCAGCGAGAACAATCTCGATGTCAAGCTCTCCAAAATAGAGGACATCGCAGAGATGATGAAATACAACATCATGGCGACCCCTGCCGTAGTCGTTGACGGCGCAGTCAAAATCAAAGGGCACGTTCCGTCGGCTGACGAAGTGAAAAAGGCTCTCGGGATCTAAACTGTAACAACAGGAGACATACATGGAAACACGAAAGGAAATCAAGTTCCTGATATGGACCGTTGTCCTATTCCTGACAGCGTTCTTCATGCCGGTCAACAGCGGCACACTGATGACGGCGATCCATTCCACCCTTGACCTGACGAAGTGGTATGCCCGCGAGCATATCGTTCTCTGCCTGTTACCTGCATTTTTCATCGCTGGTGTTATTGCTGTATTCGTAAGCCAAGGTGCCGTGCTGAAGTATTTCGGGGCCAACGCAAAGAAATGGGTATCCTATACCGTCGCGTCTGTATCGGGAGGCATTCTCGCGGTCTGTTCCTGTACTATTCTCCCGCTGTTCACAAGTATCTATAAGCGTGGTGCAGGACTCGGCCCGGCAATAGCCTTCCTTTATTCCGGTCCTGCCATTAGCATCCTCTCGATAATCCTCACCGCACGTATTCTCGGCCTTGAGATGGGATTAGCCCGTATCATCGGAGCCGTGACATTCGCTATAGTCATCGGTTTGGTGATGTCGTTTATCTTCCGTAAGGAGGAACGTGACAAAGAAGTGGAGCAGATGAACATAGTTCCGCCGCCTGAGAAACGCCCGTTATGGCAAACCGCGGTGTTCTTCTTCACCCTTGTGGCAATCCTTGTGTTCGCCAACTGGGGAGCGCCGGCAGCAATTGACAGCGGAATATGGGCTACGATCTACAATGCAAAATGGTGGATAACTTCGGCTCTTGCAATCGGACTTTGCGTAATTCTTGTAAAGATTCTGCATCTCAAAGCCAGATGGATTATCCTCGGTGCCATCGCTGTGGCAGTATCGGCATTTCTCGCTAATGTCTTTATTCCTGATGCAAAACTGGCTCCGCTTGTGCCAATGGTCGTCTCGGTCGCCGTACTTGCCATTGTATTGCTATACGATAAAAACGATGACGAGAACCGGGAGTGGGCGTTGTCTTCATGGGAATTCGCCAAACTGATACTGCCGCTGCTTGCCGTGGGCATCTTGACTGCCGGATTTCTTCTCGGCTCTACACACGACGGCATGGAGCTGCCCGGCATCATACCTAACAGTTGGGTAGAATGGGCGGTAGGCGGAAACTCGCTGCTATCCAATTTCTTTGCAAGCTTTACCGGCGCGTTTATGTATTTCGCAACACTCACCGAAGTGCCTATAATTCAAGGACTGCTTGCATCGGGAATGGGTAAAGGTCCTGCACTCGCCCTACTGCTTGCCGGTCCCTCGCTTTCACTGCCGAATATGCTTGTAATCAGCAGCGTGATGGGTACGAAAAAGACCGTTATATATGTCGCACTCGTTATAGTAATGGCTACTGCATCAGGCTGGTTTTACGGATATTTCTTCTAAACATAAATGAAAACGAAAGGATACTCCCTTGGAGTCAGAAAAATGTCGATGCTCGCAAGTATCTTCAAGAAAAAACTTGTCGCCATGATTGTTGCTGTTATATTCCTTACGGCTATAATCTCGGGCTATATATTCAATATTACTCTTTGATTTTACAGCTGTTTTTCAATCATCGCCACCCTCCGCACGACCCTCTTACGGACCCTCTTACCTATCCCCTATCAACTATCAACTAAAAAATACCCTCCGTTTGCCGAATAATTCTTAACTTTGTGCTTTGAAACAAACTATCGCGTATGAGAAACAGCCTCGCCATACTGCTTTTTGCCTTAGCCTGCACCATCCCGGCCGCGGCTCAGGACACCGCCGACACTGACAGCGCGGCCGCCGCGCCCGGCATTCTGGAGCGACTGAACGCCTCCGGCTCTATCATAATCCGGCAGCCGGCAGCCATGGACGAACGTCTGCGCAAGACCGAAGCCGCCGAGCAGGAAGCCACCGAACAGCGCACCGCACCCCGCGGACGTGTGGGCTACCGCATACAGGTGTTCGACGACAACAACCCGCGCACGGCACGCGGCGAGGCACAGAACCGCAAGCGCCTGATGGAGTCGCGCTTCCCCGAGCTACGCGGCTACATGCAGTTCAACTCGCCCTACTGGCGCGTCCGCATAGGCGACTTCCGGTCGCGCGGCGAGGCCGAGGCCATGCTGGAAGAAATGCGCCACGCTTTCCCCTCGCTGTCACCTCAGCTGCGCATCGTACGCGACTACATCAATGCTGAATAAGTAATGAATCAGAATCTTAGCGACGAGCAACGAATCAGTCTCATAGCCGAGCATTACAAAGCCATAATAGAGCTGATCGGCGAAGACACCGGCCGTGAGGGCCTTGTAAAGACGCCTATCCGTGCGGCCAAAGCGCTGTGGTATCTGACATCAGGCTACCGCACCACTCCCTCCGCAGTGATGCAGCAGGCTCTGTTCACGCACGACGGCTCGCAGATGATAGTGGTGCGCGACATCGAGTTCTATTCGCTGTGCGAGCACCATGTCCTGCCGTTCTTCGGCACCATCTCCGTGGGCTATCTGCCTCAGGGCAAGATAATAGGTCTGAGCAAACTGGCTCGCTGCGTCGAGGTGCTGGCACGCCGCCTCCAGGTGCAGGAGCGCTTGACGGCGCAGCTCTGCCGCGAGGTGGAGCGCGAGCTCGGCGCTGCGGGCGTGATGGTGGTGTGCCGTGCGCGCCACCTGTGCATGCAGATGCGAGGCGTTGAGAAACAGGAATCGTCCACCGTCACCACCCATTACGAAGGGCGCTTCGCCGAGGACGCCTCGTTGCGGGCCGAATTCCTTAACGCCATCCGATAGCCATGCTGCTCGACATCGCATTCGTAGTCATCGGCCTGGTGCTCATCCTGTGGGGAGCGTCGGCCCTAACCGACGGCGCATCGGCCATAGCCCGCCGCATGGGAGTGAGCGACCTCGTGGTGGGTCTTACCGTCGTCAGCTTCGGCACTTCGGCGCCAGAACTCACCATAAGCGTCGTCAGCTCCCTGAACGGCAATGCCGGTCTGGCCGTAGGCAACATCGTGGGCAGTAACATCTTCAACATCTGCGCGATAATCGGCATCACGGCCCTCATCCGCCCCGTGCCCGTGGACCGCAGCCTCATGTCCAACGAGATTCCGCTTGTGGTGCTGTCGTCGCTCGTGCTCCTCGCCATGGGTTGCGGACCGCTGCTGGACGGCGTGCCTGCAGCCGTGCTGACGCGTGTCGACGGCATTCTTCTGCTGCTGTTCTTCGCAGTGTTCATGCGCTACGTCTTCGCGTCGGCCAAAAACGGCGGAGATGCCGACTCGCCCGAGGCTTCCCCGATGCCCGTATGGAAAGCTATCGGAATGACAGTTCTCGGCCTGGCAGCCCTGATATGGGGCGGCGACAAGTTTGTCGACGGTGCCGCGGCAATAGCGGCAGCCATGGGCATCAGCGAGGCTGTAATCGGCCTCACCGTCGTGGCCGTGGGCACATCCCTCCCCGAACTCGCCACCTCCGTCACGGCCGCACTCAAAGGCCGCACGGGCATAGCCGTAGGCAACGTCATCGGCAGCAATATCTTCAACATCTTCATGGTGCTCGGAGCCGCCGCCACCGTGCGCCAGCTGCCTTTTGCCGGCATAGGTCTGACCGACCTGCTGCTGCTCACCGGCGTCAGCATGCTGTTCTGGCTCAGCGGACGCGTGATAGGTCACAACGTCATCACCCGCAGCGAGGGCACCGTGTTCGTTATCATCTACGTAGCCTACATGACCTGGGTCGTGGCCGGTGCCCTGAACCTTTTTTAACAGATACAGCCACAACCACCGGACGCCCCGGCGTGTTTATAGTCCAAAAGCATTAACGCAATATGGACTATCAGGATTTTATCAACAAAACAGAAACGATGCTGGTGGAATTCTACGCATCGTGGTGCCCCCACTGCCAGCGCATGATGCCGGTAGTGGCCGAAGTGAAGGAACTCCTCGGCGGAATGGCCGGCGTATATCAGTTCGACATCGACAAGAACCAGCAGGCGGCGGAAGAGGCCGGCGTGGAAAGTGTGCCTACTTTCATAATCTACCGCAACGGCAAGGAATTATGGCGGCACACCGGCGAAATAGACGGACAGGTGCTCCTGGAAACCGTGCAGCGCTGCATGGCGCCGCGCACCGACGAATACTGATTCCATGACTCTCTTCTCCGACTGGCTGCGGCTGCTGCATGTGCCTTACACCGAGGCGTACAGCGACTCGCGCTTCCGGAGCATGAGTTTTCAGTCGCTCTACGGCCTGAGCAAGCTCATGCAGGAGTACGGCGTCGGCACCCGCGGTGTGCTCCTTCCCGACAAAGGGCACATAGCGGCGCTGCCGGTGCCGTTCGTGGCGCCGATGCGCGACGGCTCGATGGTGATTGTCACCGGCACCGCCGACGGCAACATAGGCTATATGACGCAGGGCTATGCCGCACAGGCGCCGCAGGCTGAATTCGCCGACGCCTGGACCGGCGTAGCCCTGCTCGCAGCGCCGGCGTCAGGGGCACGTGAGCCCGACTGGGGGCGCCACCGCTTCGCCGAGGTCATGACGCGCCTGCGCGACATCGGAGTGTGGATAGCCCTCGCCGCCGTCTTCATCTATATGTTTATCGCCCACGGGCTGGAAGGCCGCTGGTACACCGTGCTGCTGACGCTGTTCAACATCGGAGGGCTCACCCTCTCGTTCATGCTCGTGCAGAAGACAGCCGGAGTACACACCCACATCCAGGACCACGTGTGCGGCGTTCTCCAGAAAGGCGGCTGCGACGACATACTCGCCACCCGCGCCTCCACTTTTATGGGCATTTTCCACTGGAGCGAGGTGGGCATGGCCTACTTCGGCGTCAGCCTCGCCACGCTCCTGCTTTTCCCCGACCACATCGGCGACCTCGCGCTCATCAACGTGTGCTGCCTGCCCTACACCGTCTGGAGCATCAGCTACCAGCGCTTCGTGGCACGGCGGTGGTGTACAATGTGCGTAGGCGTACAGCTGACGCTGTGGCTGCTGTTCTTCTGCTACCTCGGCGGTCACTGCTTCCGCGACGCATGGCCTCCGGGCATCGGATTCTTCGTGCTGGGCGCCGTCTATATCGCCGCACTGCTTGTGCTCAACAAGTACTCCCGCATCTTGAAATATCTCTATTATGACACCGACAAAGACAGCGGCACCGACGCCGCCGGCAATCCCTCCTGACTGCGGCGCCGTGGAGCTTACACCGATGGAGCTCAACGCCTTCCGCCTGGCCGGACGGCACACGCGCCTCACGCCCGAGGTTCTGGCCGCCATCGCAGCCGGAAAAACTTCGGCCGGAGGCCATATGGAGTGATTTTTTCTTTTTTTTGCCGCAGAATCCGCTGCAATAAGAAAAAATTGCTTATCTTTACGCCACTATGACAGCATGGATTCTTTGGCTGATAGTCGCGGCGGTGCTCGTGACTGTCGAAGTGATGACACAGATGGTATGGACGCTATGCCTCGCTATCGGATGCGCCGGTGCTCTGGCGGCATCGTTGTGCGGCGCGGGCGTCACTGTGCAGATTGCAACTATGGCCGTAACGGCGATGGTGGCCTACGTGGTGCTGGTGCCCTATTTCCGCCGGCTGCACCACCGCATCGCCGAGCGCGACGGCAACCGCCTGCGCACGGGCATGGACGCCCTGATAGGCAAGGAAGCTACCGTCATCAAGAGCATCGAGGCCGGCGGCATGGGACGCGTCAAGGCCGACGGCGACAACTGGCAGGCCGTGGCGCGCCATCCCGACATCAGCTTCCGCGTTGGCGAACGCGTGCGCATACACTCCTACGACAGCATAATCCTCACAGTAGAACCAATCTAACACCATATGGCAACTCCTACCCTGATTCTGGCCATTGCACTCGTAGTGCTGGCCATAGTGGTTATATCGGCCGGCGTCCGCGTCGTCCCGCAGTCCGAAACGTGCGTCATCGAGCGCCTCGGCCGCTTCCACAGCGTGCTCGGCCCGGGACTCAACTTCATCATCCCGTTCATAGACAAGCCCAAGACCATATTCACCCGCCGCATCGAGACCGGCGTCGGCGGCCGTGTCTACGTGCGCATGACGTCATCTCCGGTCATCGACCTGCGCGAACAGGTCTACGACTTCCCTTCGCAGCAGGTAATCACGCGCGACAACGTCACCACCGAGATCAATGCCCTGCTCTATTTCCAGATAGTCGACCCTAAGAAAGCCGTCTACGAAATCGACAACCTGCCCAACGCCATCGAGAAACTCACGCAGACATCGCTGCGCAACGTCATCGGCGAACTTGAGCTGGACGAGACCCTCACCTCGCGCGACACCATCAACTCGCGCCTCCAGACCATCCTCGACGACGCCACCAACAAGTGGGGCGTCAAGGTGAACCGCGTCGAGCTCCAGGACATCACGCCCCCCGAGAGCGTACGCGTAGCCATGGAGAAGCAGATGCAGGCCGAGCGCAACCGCCGCGCCGAGATTCTGAACGCCGAGGGCGAGAAGCGCTCGCTCATACTGCGTTCCGAGGGCGAAAAAGCATCCAAGATCAACGAGGCCGAAGCCATCAAGCAGTCGGAGATTCTGCGCGCCGAGGGCGAGGCTCAGGCCATCATCCTCAACGCCCAGGCCGAGGCCGACGCCATCCTCCGCGTGGCGCAGGCCGTCAGCGACACACGCACCGACCCCGCCACCTACATGCTGGCGATGAAGTATATCGAGACACTCAAGGAGATGACTTCCGGACAGGACAACAAGACCGTCTACATCCCCTACGAGGCGTCATCCGTACTGTCGTCCATCGGTTCCATAAAAAGCCTTTTCAACAAGGACTGACGCAATAAATAGGCCACACTTTCGTTTTTAGTGTGTGCGTAAGATAACGAGACATATCGCGGGCGCGCTTCTGTGCGCCCTGGCAGGAGTGCCGGCGGCCGTCGCTCAGGACGCGTCGTCGGCCTATACTTTTCTGAATGTAAGCTCGTCGTCCAAGATCTACGGCCTCGGCGGCGTCAACATCTCGCTGGTCGACGACGAACTCATGAGCACCGACTGCAACCCCGCGCTGCTCGGCCCCGAGATGACCGGGCAGATAGGCCTGAATTACATGCACTACATAGGCGGCAGCAACTTCGCCGGCCTGCGCTACGCACACTCCGCCGGCGACCACGGCGCATGGAGCGCGTCCGTGCGCTATTTCGGCTACGGAAGCATGAAAGAAGCACTGCCCGACGGCACCGTCGTGGGCGAATTTTCGCCCAAGGACGTCGCATTCGGCGCCACCTACTCCCGCGATATCTACGGACGCTGGCGCGGCGGCATCACCCTCCGCGGCCTCTACAGCGCCTATGCCGACTACTCCGCCTTCGCCATCAGCACCGACCTCGGCGTCAACTACTACGACGAGGAGCGCGACCTGTCGCTCTCAATGGTAGTCGCCAATCTCGGCGGCCAAGTCAAGCGCTTCAACCACAGCTACGACCGCCTGCCGCTGGACGTGCGTCTGGGCTGGTCGCAGAGCTTCGGCGCCTTCCCCGTACGCTTCAGCGTCACGGCCTGGAACCTCACCAAGTGGAAGCTGCCCTACCTCGACGCAGGCGACGGTACCTCCGAGCCGGAGATGAAGGACTCCTTCAAGAGCAACCTCTTCCGCCACCTCGTATTCGGCGCCGACCTCATTGCCTCGCCCAACTACTACATCGGCATCGGCTACAACTACAAGACGCGCACCGACATGAGCACCTACTCGCGCAGCTTCCTCTCAGGTTTCTCTCTGTGCGGCGGCATCAACGTCCGCAGCTTCGCCGTCGGCGTCGCCTTCGCGCAGCCCCACACCGGCGCCACCACCTTCATGCTCAACCTCACCTGCCGCCTCGACGACCTGCTGCATTGACAGGCGCACTCTGCTATTTCGGTTTGCTCATTACGGGACGAACCATGAAATGACTGTTAATGTGTGGCGGCGTGGAATACGAATCGCCATAATATGACGATTTTATATTAGGTGTCCCGTCCCCTTTTTGGTATATTTCAAAATCATAGGCGCAAAGTTTGGAATCGCTCCATTCAGGATTCCTTTCACGCGTCCAATAGGCGCCTAAAGGGAATATTATGGAATTGCCATTCGTACCTGTGGCTCGAGCAACGGGTACATTGTTAACCGATTCATACGTCCATTTGCATTTATATATCAACTCCCGGACTTCGGACATGGTCGGCATCCGGTAGTCATCGCCCCACCTCTTGTGCGCGCAATCATTGTCCCATGATAAAAACTGACCGTACACCAATCCCTGACCAATCATGTTGTATCCTATCTGCCTGCTGTTTTTTTCATCGGGGAAGAGTGCGCCCCAGCATACTTTATCTCCTTCTGAAGTCGGGTCAGAAGCTCCGACATTGGCAGTCGCCCACAAAACGCTCAATCCGAGATCCACGAGGGTATAGCCTACAAGGCTTCCACTCATATTGGTCTGTCTCCCCTCTTTCACGCGCACCGTCCTTGATAAGGAATCGTAATGTTTTTTCTTTATCTCAATCTTATATTTCCCGACATCCAGGTCGTTGATTACCATCGGAGTAAGACCTTTGTAGGCGCCGTCGATATAAACCTCGGCATCCACGGGCATCATTGCTACATTGATGCTGCCCTTCGCCTTTTTCAACTCGGGGATAATGACTGTCGAGCTGCCGCCAGCCTCGATATTGACAACCTGCTCGAACGGCTGACAATTATCTTTTGTCGCCCGCACCGTGTGGGTTCCGGGAGCGACGTAATTTTCCCAGTCCGGGCCTTCTATTATTTTTTCGTCAATACTTAACACCACATCCTTGTCCTGCGCGCTGATACGGAGCAACGCATTATAGGATTTTAGCTTTACATTCAATTCAGTTCGGAACGACGGCGAAATCTCAAAAGTTCCTTCCTCCGTTTTAAAATCAGGAGCAGAAATCCGGAATGAATGCGTTCCCGGTGACAGCAGACACTGAGCCACGCCGTCGACCGCACGACAGCGGGCAGAGTCAATCTCTACATTTGCATACGAAGGCGTCAGCCTGATGATGACATAATTTCCGCCCGACTGCTGCGCAGCCAGAACGACTGCGAACAAAGCAAGCAAAATTATCGAAAAGATTCTGTTTATTCGCATACTATAAGGAAGTGATATTTTTTGTCGTAAGGGTCATTTAGTCGTTCTCTGGTTTCTGATGTCCCTATATCAAGCCAATGAGGCACACCTGCGAGATTTGCCTCAGTCGGTGTAGCCAGCCTCCAGTTGCTCCTGCCGTACACCTTTTTACGGTTGAGGTTATTAATAAAAGCTCTTATGTCGCGGATAGCACACTCTACAAGTTCAGGATATTTGTAGAAATAACCGCCGCATTTAGTCAGCACGCCGTCAAGGCTTTCCTGCTGCGGCGCCGGTCGGGCTACGGACTGCGACGGCTGCGCAGACCCGTTATCCGCGCTCAGACGTCTTGCAATCAGCCTGAAATCATGCGGTTCGGCATAACTGTCGCGTGTAAATTTCGATTCATTGGGCTGGAGCACTATTGAACCGGTCATTTCCACAAGCGAACCGTCCATATAGGCATGGAGGGAGTACACCACACTCACCATGAAGCTATTGTAGTTCGTAAAATAAAGGTCATAGCTTTTATAGCCCCTGTATTTGCCCCTACTTATTTCTACACCGCCAATATCTTCTTTCGACGAAATTCCGTTAATATATATTTCGCCTGACGGCGAAACGATTGACTCGCCGTTTCCTCCCTGATTGATTATGACGGAATTGACATTCTGGGCATGCAACTGCGCATCAACCAGCAATGCAGACAGAATACATAACGACGTTAATAAATGTGTGTTTGATAATAATCGTAGCATACCCTTTCCAATTTTTTATTGAGATCTTCAATTATTTCACGTGGAAGGCACTGCTGTTTGGCAATATATGTGACATCGTCCATCCCCTCCAATATGACTGCCGGCACATCTTTTGGAAAAACAAAGATAATTCCATCATATCCCCACGATAAATATTTGGATTTGATAGAATTAATAACTATCTCTTGGTTTTCCTCAGCACACTTATTAAGAAGTGGCAGTGCATCCGAACCACATCCATATTTATGGGAATAATCACGATCGATAATTTCAAGAAAAGAATTTACTAAAGATATACAATCCTTAAAAAATAATCCATAATCTATATAAGCTATTTTCTGGTCGGATTTGCCTATTTTATCACTTGTATATGGCCTCAGTGGTTTTTTTCTCATTAAATTGCAGACTTGACCGGTTATATCCGGCGCATTCCTGAGTTTATCGCCTATCGCATTATCTTTAGAATAATCAATTCTATGGGTTCCAATAGGAATATACCCTAATTCTATTGACGGACCTATACAATAGTTCCACACCTCATTACTATTAAAATTGTTGATTTCACCAATAACAGCACTTAGTTCCTGATTGTATTTAGCCAATTCCGTATCATTTGAAGAATTGGACATCAATTGATTTATCTGCTTATAACGATTTTCCAGATTCGTCATTTTCTCAGACATCTGACTGTTACAACCTGTCAAAAAGCCCAGATCAATCCATCCATAGCGAAGTACATTCCCAGAAGGAACAGAATCTGCATCTGCGGCACTTACCGCTATTTTCTCACTTATTTTTCCATCTGCAAAAGAACCCGGATGGAACTCCGAATATGAATTCTGACTTGGCAGTTTCTCATAAGTTATTTCCACCTGTGCTTCTACCTCTAAGGCGAATGCTGCGCCGAATATTAGCGCCATCAGAAAAAGCACATACTTATTCATTGTATATGGCATTTATGGTTAACGATTTAAGATACTGACTGCAAATTTAGAGAATAAAACATAGAATTTTACCCCCCCCCGTTAAAATATGTTAACCGGCGTCAATAAACGCGGATTTGCAGATAAGCCGCGTTTTTTGTATTTTTGCGCCAAAACAACCAAACCAATGGCAGACAAAAAAGAAATCGTGCTGAGTGGAATACGTTCCACCGGCAATCTACACCTGGGCAACTACTACGGTGCCCTCCGCAAATTCGTGGCTCTGCAGGACGATTACGACTGCAATTTCTTCATCGCCGACCTGCATGCCCTCACAACCAATCCCGACCCCGAGGAGCTGCACGCCAACGTGAAGCACATTCTGGCCGAGTACCTCGCCGCCGGCATCGACCCCGAAAAATCGACGATTTTCATACAGAGTTCCGTACCCGAAGTAGCCGAAATGTACCTCCTGCTCAACATGCACGTAGGCATCGGCGAACTCATGCGCACCACCTCCTTCAAGGACAAGGCACGCAAGGCCCTCGGCCTCAAGGCGCCCGAAGCCGGCGAGGACAGCGACGAAGCTTTCGAGAAGGAAATCATCGGCGCCGGCACCAACAAGCGCGTCAACGCCGGACTGCTCACCTACCCCACACTCATGGCCGTCGACATCCTCATTCAGAAGGCTACCAAGGTGCCCGTGGGCAAGGACCAGGAGCAGCACCTGGAGCTGACACGACGCTTCGCCCGCCGCATCAACTCGTTCTACAACACAGAAATCTTCCCCGAACCGTACAACTTCGACTTCGACGGCAAGCCCGTCAAGGTGCCCGGACTCGACGGCAGCGGCAAGATGGGAAAGAGCGAAGGCAACTGCATCTACCTCGTCGACGACCCCAAGGTGCTCCGCAAGAAAGTGATGCGCGCCACCACGGACGAAGGCCCCAAGGAGCCGAACTCGCCCATGACGGAGCCCGTAGCCAACCTCTTCTCGCTGCTGGAACTCACCAGCACACCCGACGTGGTGAAGCACTTCCGCGACGCCTACGCCGACTGCTCCATTCGCTACGGCGACCTCAAGAAACAGCTTGCCGAGGATATTCTGGCCGTCACCAACCCCATACGCGAGCGTGTGCAGGACATCATCAACGACGAGGCTTACCTCCACCGCGTCGTCACCCGCGGCGCTGAGCGTGCCCGCGAGCGCGCCGCCGCCACCCTGGCCGAACTGCGTCAGGTGATGGGCATACGCGGATTATGATGCCCGCAGCCCGCATTCTTGCCATCATCCTTCTTGCCGCCGTGGGCGCCCTATGCGCCCGCGGCGCCTCCCCCTCCGACGTCTGCGAGGCTGACAGCCTGCGGCGCGCCTACCTGGCCCGTGAGATGGCCCTGAACGCCCCCGGCACCCCGGCGGCCGACTTCGCCATGCTCACGCCCGACGGCAGCACGGCGCGTCTCTCCGACCGGCGCGGTGCACCCCTGCTTCTTGTGCTCTTCGACCCCGAGTGCGACGACTGCCGGCGCGCGCTTCTCGCGCTCGCCGCGGTTCGTCCCGACGGGCTGCCTGCCCTCGCCGTATTCGCCGAGGGCGACGAGGAATTGTGGCCCCGTGCGCAGGCCGAAGTGCCGGATGGCTGGGACGTGGCGCTCGACACCGACGGCGTCTACTCCCTCGGCATCTACAGTCCGGAGTTCACGCCCGGCATCTACCTGCTCGACGCCGACGGCCGCGTCCTCGCACGCTCGTCATCACCTGACGATATCGGGTCTAAAGTCAAAGGTCTAAGGCTTAGATAATACCAATAAAAGTATTATCTAAACCTTAAACCCTAAACCTTAAACCTCAGAGTGAAACTCTGACGCCTACCTGCAGTAGGCCTTGCGCGCCGTAGCCCAGTTCGCCGTACAGCGACACATTGCGCGACACCGCCGCCTGAGCCCCTATGGGCGAAATCTGCATGCCGAAATAGGTGCTGTTGTAGCTGTCGCCCCCGTAAGGCTGCATGTAGCTGATGATGACACCCAGACCGAGATGCCCGTACAGAGTCACCGTGCGGTTGCTGTAGTAGTTGTATTTGCCGTTGGCAAGCAGCACGTGGTAGGCGATGTGCGAACGATGCGGACCGCCCTTGGTGTTCGTGCTCGAGAACGTGTAGCTCGGTCCCACCCAGAAATTACGGGCAAGACGGAAATTGACGCCCGCCGTAAGGGCGCCCCAGGCGTTTTTCACGTTGTGCCATCCGTCATGACAGTCGCTTGCGTCCATCTGTGTGTAGCCGCCGTAGCCCACGGTCACTTCCGTGCGCTGAGCCATCGCGCCCGTAGCACAGGCAAATGCGATGAGGCATGTGAGCAATAGTTTTTTCATAAATAAACAGTTTGAAGTGTATTCATGAAAAAATAACACCCACATGCCCCGGATTGTTTTTCCGTCAGTCGCGGCGCTCATTTCAGACACTCCTCCATACGCAATCCCGGCATCACATTTTTATAATTTTTCATAAAATACACCGGCGATACAGCATCATAACCAATTATTTTTTACTTTTGCAAAAGCAATGAGACACACTTGCTCCACTATGCTGCCAAAGCTGCTGTCGGCCCTCGTGCTGATGGCCGCGTCGCTGTGCGCCCATGCGCAGATCAACACCGAGCAGGTGCTTCGCGTGGGACGCAACGCCCTCTATTTCGAGGACTATATGCTCTCCATACAGTACTTCAACCGCGTCATCGACGCCAAGCCCTACCTCGCCGAGCCCTACTTCCTGCGCGCCGTCGCCAAGTACAACCTCGAGGACTATGCCGGCGCCGAAGCCGACGCCTCGCAGGCAATCAAGCTCAACCCCTTCATCACCGACGCCTGGGAGGTGCGCGGCGTAGCCCGGCAGAACCGCGGCAACGACGCCGACGCCATCGGCGACTACGAGCACGCTCTAAACCTGCTGCCGCGCAACCGCAACCTGCTCTTCAACCTGGCGATGGCTCAGCAGGGTGCGGAAAAGTATGCCGACGCTGACTCCACCTTCTCCCAATTGCTCCGCTACTACCCGAAGTACGACAACGCTTACCTGGGCCGCGCTCAGCTCAGGCTCGCCACTGCCGACACCACCGGCGCATCGGCCGACATCTCGCGCGCCCTTGAGCTCAACCCCAACGCCCTCAACGGCTACATCATGCGCGCCGACATCGCCATGCACAGCGGCGGCGACCTCAAGGCCGCACTCGCCGACATGAACGAGGCCGTGCGACTCCAGCCCAAGCTCGCCGGCCTGTACATCAACCGCGCCTACCTCCGCTACTCTCTCGACGACTACTTCGGCGCGATGGCCGACTACGACTACGCCCTCCAGCTGGAGCCGGCCAACGCCACGGCGCTCTTCAACCGCGGCCTGCTGCTGGCCGAAGTCAACGCCAACGACCGCGCGCTCGGCGACTTCTCCGCCGTGCTCCGCCTCGACCCCGACAACTACCGCGCCCTGTACATGCGCGCCATGATACATCGCGCCAAGGGCAACTACCGCGAGGCCATCGCCGACGTCAACCGCGTGGCCGAGGCGTTCCCGGAATTCCCCGACGCCCTCTGGCTGCGTTCCGACCTGGAGCGTTCGCTCGGCCAGATATCGCGCGCCGAAGCCACCTACATGCGTGCCAAGCAGCTCGCCAAAAACGCCAAGCCCTCCGAAGCCGGAGCCGACGGCAAGGCCGTGGCCTCGTCCGACGTGCCCGAAGAGCTGGTGTCGCGCCGCTTCGCGTCGCTCCTCACCGTCGACGACAACGCCGAAATCGCCGAGCAATACAACAACAGTGCCATACGCGGACGCGTCCAGGACCGCAACGTAGCCATCGAGGTCGAGCCCATGATGGAACTCGGCTTCTACTCCTCGCCCTCCGAACTGCGCAGCAACACATATTATATAAAGGAAATCGACGACCTCAACGCCACGCGGGCCCTGCGCCGCACCGTCGTCGTCACCAGCCGCCAGCCGGCCCTCGACGAGGACATAGTGAAGCGCCACTTCGAGTCAATCGAATACTACAACTCGCTGCTCGCCACCCATCAGCCCCGCGCCGTCGACTACATAGGCAGAGCCCTCGACTTCGTCACCACGCGCAATTACCAGGGAGCCATCGACGACGCCACGCGAGCCATAGCACTCATGCCCGACTTTGCCCCGGCCTACTGGCTCCGGGCCCAGGCCCGCTACCGCAAGCTACAGGTCGACCGCGACAACCCCGAGCCGGGCGTCGACGCGGCCACGCGCCTGCAGGTGGCCGACGCCACCATGGCCGAAATCATGGCCGACGTCGACAAAGGCCTCGAGCTCAGCCCCCTGACAGCCGTAGCCTGGTACAACAAGGGCAACCTCCTGCTGGAGAATCAGGACTACACATCGGCCATCGCCGCCTACACCCGCGCCATCGAGCTGAAGCCCGACATGGGCGAGGCGTACTACAACCGCGGATACATTTACCTCAAACTCGGCAACAGCCATGCCGGCATCGCCGACCTCAGCAAGGCCGGCGAAAGCGGCATCGTCCCGGCCTACAACCTTATCAAACGAATCCGGAAACAATAACCTAAATACCACTTCCAATGCTTAACGAAAAAGATCTTGAGAGCCTCGCCGCACGCGGCATTTCCACCGAACAGTTCGAGGCTCAGATGAAGCGATTCAGCACAGGATTTCCCTACCTCACCCTGCTCGGCTCCGCCCGCCCAGGCGCAGGCATCCACGTGCTCGACCAGGCCGAGCAGGACAGCGCCGTCGCCCGCTGGAACCTCTTCCTGAAAGAAGGCGGACGCGCCGCCAAGTTCGTCCCCGCCAGCGGCGCCGCTTCGCGCATGTTCAAGGCCCTTTTCGCATTTGCCGACGGCGACACGCAGACAGCTCCCGCCGGAAGCCCCGTAGCCGCCCTCGTCGACGGTCTTGACAGCCTCCCCTTCCTCGCCGAACTGAACGCAGCCGCCCTCCGCATCTTCGGCGCCGACGCCGCGCAGCTCAAGGCCGAAGGCCGCCACCGCGACATCGTCAAGGCCATCATCTCCCCCGAAGGCATGAACTACGGCGCCCTCCCCAAGGCCCTCCTCACCTTCCACCGCTACCCCGACGGCACCACGCGCACCTCGCTTGAGGAGCAACTCCACGAGGGCGTCCAGACCGTCACCGCCGACGGCCGTGTCGACATCCACTTCACCGTCTCGGCCGACCACCACAAGCTCTTCGACGCCAAGCTCGCCGAGGCCGTTCCGGCCGTCGAGGCCGCTACGGGCGTGAAAATCAACGTGAGCCTGAGCGAGCAGAAGCCCAGCACCGACACCCCCGCCGCCAACCTTGACGGCACGCCTTTCCGCAACAGCGCCGGCGAGATTGTGTTCCGTCCCGGCGGCCACGGCGCACTCATCCGCAACCTCAACGAGCTTGACGCCACGGTGGTATTCATCAAGAACATCGACAACGTGGTGCCCGAGGCACGCCGCGCCGACACCCTGCACTACAAGAAGGTGCTCGGCGGAGTGCTCATGCAGGTCCACGACGACATCGAAAACTACGTCCGCATGCTCACCGAGGGCGACTACGACCCCGCCGACCTCGCCGAGATTGCCGACTTCATGCAGGAGACCCTCTGCATCACGGCTCCCGAGCTGGAAGCCGCCGACCCTGACTTCATGCTCGCCAAGCTCGACCGTCCCCTGCGCGTATGCGGTATGGTCCGCAACGAAGGCGAACCCGGCGGCGGCCCCTACCTGGCCTACAACCCCGACGGCTCCGCTTCGCCCCAGATTCTCGAAAGCACGCAGATCAACACCGCCGACCCCGAGGCCGCAGCCATGATGGCCGAAGCCACCCACTTCAACCCCGTCGACCTCGTCTGCTACATCCGCGACCTCGACGGCGACCGCTACGACCTGCCCGAATTCGTCGACCCCGACACCGGCTTCATCTCCTCCAAGAGCTACGAAGGACGCGAGCTGCGCGCCCTGGAGCTCCCCGGTCTCTGGAACGGCGCCATGAGCGACTGGAACACCGTCTTCGTCGAAGTGCCCGCTTCCACCTTCAACCCCGTCAAGGTGGTCAACGACCTGCTCCGTCCCGCACATCAGCAGTAATCAGCAGCATTTTACACTAAAATAACGTTAAAGGTGGCGCTTTTTAACACAAAGGCGCCACCTTTGTCGCAAATAATGCTTAACTTTGTAGACTCAAAACTGTGACCTTGCGAATGCGAAACTACATACTGCTAATTATCATAGCTTTACTGACGTGCTCCTGCGGCGAATATCAGCGCGCCCAGAAGAGCAACGACTACGACTACAAGTTCGACTACGCCAAGCGCGCATTCGAAGCCAAGCGCTACGTCCAGGCGGCAACCCTCCTCAACGAGTGCATCACCGTCTTCAAAGGCTCCGACAAAGCCGAAGAGTCGCTCTACCTCCTCGGCCTCAGCCACTACGAGAACAAGGACTACGTCTCGGCCGGCCCCTACTTCCGCACCTACTACCAGCGCTACCCCAAAGGCAAGTTCGCCGAGCTCGCACGCTTCTACTGCGGCTACGGCTACTACCTCGACTCGCCCGAGCCGCAGCTCGACCAGACCGGCACCATCACCGCCATTCAGGAGCTTCAGGGCTTCCTCGACTACTTCCCCCGCAGCGACAGGGTCAACGTAGCTCAGAGCGCCATCTTCGAGCTTCAGGACAAGCTCACCCTCAAGCAGCTCCAGAACGCACAGCTCTACTACAACCTCGGCAACTACCTCGGCAACAACTACGAGAGCGCCGTCATTGTAGCGAAAAACGCCATCAAGGACTACCCCTACTCCAAGTACAAGGAAGACCTTGAGCTCCTCGTGCTCAAAGCGCGCTATCAGGAGGCCGACCAGAGCATCGACTCACGCAAGGAAGACCGCTTCCGCGAGGTCATCGACGAATACTACTCCTTCATCAACAACTATCCCGAAAGCCCCAATCGTGCCGAGGCCGACAATATCTTCAAGATAGCACGGCGCCACGTCAAGGACTGATTAATAACGAAATCTACAACGAAAGATAAACTCATGGACTACAAGAAGACAAACGCCCCCCTCAACACCGTCACACGCGACCTGATTGAGCTCTCCGAAGACACCGGCAACGTCTATGAAACCGTTTGCATCATCGCCAAGCGCGCCAACCAGATCGCCGGCGAGATGAAGCACGACCTTGAGAAAAAGCTCCAGGAATTCGCTTCGCTCAACGACAACCTCGAGGAAATCTCCGAGAACCGCGAGCAGATCGAAATATCCCGCTACTACGAGAAGCTTCCCAAGCCCACCCTCATCGCCACTCAGGAGTACATCGACCACAAGCTCTTCTTCCGCAACCCCGTGAAGGATCGCGACAGTCAGGACTAATCCATACTCCTCTCCTCCGCTGCGAAAGCCCTGCGCCCCGCGCAGGGCTTTCGCGTCATAAAATGCATCAGCGCTCACCGCAGACATAAACCTTCCTATCCGCCCGCACCCGCCTGTAGGGGCGCGATACATCGCGCCCACATCCACAGAAGCAACCACCGCACCCTCTTACCTCTAAACTATCAACTAAACTCTTTAAATTCAAATTCGCAGACAAAATATTTGCATATCAGAAACAAAATCATTAACTTTGCAGTCGCTTTAATGCAAAAACCAAATTATTAACCACCTAAACTCTGAAAGAATGCACTTGAATTCTGAAGAAAAAGTGAAGATCTTCGAGGAGTACGGTAAGAGCAAGACTGATACTGGCTCGCCTGAAGCCCAGATAGCATTATTCTCGGTCCGTATTCGTCATTTGACTGAGCACCTCAAGTCAAATCATAAAGATCATACTACTGAGCGCGCTCTTAAGATGCTGGTTGGTAAGCGTCGTCGTCTTCTCGACTACCTGATGCGCAAAGACATCACACGCTACCGCGCCATCATCGCCAAAAAAGAGCTTGGCATCCGCAAGTAATCCTTGCAGATTCCACACCCACAGAAAGCTGCCGGCACCATGTGCCGCAGCTTTTTTTTTGCACCATGCGAAAAGCGTCTGTTATTATTGTTTCAGCAACACCCTAAGGCCCACCATACAAGGTAACTTCCCCCTCTTACCTATACACTATAAACTATCAACTACACTATAAACCATCAACTCTATTCAGCTCAAGCAGCTTGCGGCGGCGCGGTATCGCTATTCGGTACGCCTCGCCATAGCGCGTGCGCACAGTGTCCACCTTAACGGTGTAGGAATCCTGCCATGCCAGAGGCCACGCTATTCTCTGTATCTTGGAATCAATAGGGTCGTCCGACGTCAGCCCCACATGGGCGAGCTTCAGCCGGAACCTCTCGCCACAGCTGAACGTTCCCGGCCGCAGCCACATCCAGGCGCCGCCATCGGCCACGTAGGCACCTGCGTCGCCGGGCACACGGTGTGCCGTGGCATAGAAAGCCGCGGTATCGGCCACCGCATTATAGTCGGCCGCATTGAGGTATACGGAAGGCTTGCAGTACTGCCCGTACACCTGCTCTATGGAGAAAATCTCGGTATAGGGTGTCGGCGGCAGTTCCCACAGCCTGATGTAAGGGCGCGTAAAGTCCGACACCGGTGGCTCATCGCACAGCACAAGCCCGTCCTCCGAACGGCAGTAGCCCTGCACCAGCGCATGCTGAAAACGGTATATTTTCAGAGTGTCGCGGCAGATGACCGTCTGCGGTGCCACCACGGCCAAAGCGGCAACAGCGGCAAGCGCCGTGCGGAGACGGCTCTGATGCCCGAACCAACCGGCACAGGCGCACAGGCGCATCAGCAGCAGGAGGCTCAGCAGCTCCACTCCGCACATGGAGTGGATGCCCTTGCTCACCACCGACATGAACGCTACGGTGCCGCACCAGCATGCTATGAGCAGCCGGTTCTGCCTTGCGAAATCTGTAAGAATACGGCGGCGCGTCAGCGCGGTGGCTGCCACGCCGAAAAGCAGCAGCCATGCCAATTTCAGGCTCATGCCGGTGTAGAACAGGCTACCGATGCGCAGTCGCAGCCAGATGTCGGACGCGGTCATGACGTCAAGGCGGTGCCAGTTGCCCGGGGCTGCAATCAGAATTGCGGTACCCGCCCAAAGCGGGAGTGCCACCCACAGCAGCCGGGTGCTGAAACGGCGCAGCATCAGCAGCCACAGCACGTAGACGCCTGAGCCAAGACTCAGTCCGGCCGAGAATGCCTCGTTGCTCCAGCCCGTGACAAAAGCGAGCACCGCTGCCGCGACATACACTCCCCCGCGACGAGGTGCGGCGCCCACCCTTCTCCACGCCGCCAGCAGCACGACGGTAAGCACGGAAGGCCATAGATAGTTGGGACCATAGTTGATCGACGTCCACAGCGTGCGCTGGAACGGCATCAGATACAGCAGCGCCAGCACGGCCAGAATCCACGGCACGGCGTCGCGGCGCGACGCTGCGGCGCTGCATGTGTAGCGCACGACAAGCCATACGAATGTCAGGAATACTGCCGTGTTGAAAAAGCAGAAGAATACGAATCCGCGGCGCCCCGACACGGCCTGCTCGGCCGAATGTACCAGCGTGCGGCCGTTGGCCTTGAAATAATGCTTCTTCTGCGATTGCACGATGTCGGCGAGGCTGCCGATCTTGCGCTCGTAGCGATGGCCTTTCGTCCACATCGAGAGAGAGTCGTCGGCCTCCCATACGTACTGGTAGCGCAACTCGTCGCCCGAAAGCTCGTGCCAGTAGCAGCGGAGGAAGAACGCCACCGCCACGAACAGCATCAGCAACGCAATGATTTTTTTCATTTTGACCCGGCAACCGCGCGGTGGCCGATGATAAGGTTACGGGAATAGACTATCAGTCCGAAGCCCTGGCCGAGCATCAGCACGATGTCGGCGCGCAGGATGCCGTAGACGAACACTATAGCCGCCCCCGCCAGGCTGAAAATCCAGAATCCGGCCGGAAGTTCCGACTCGCCGGCACGGCGCGAGTACAGCCACTGATATATGAAGCGCAACGACAGTATAAGGTTACCCGCGCTGCCGAATACGAGGAGCCACATAGGCAGGTCGGCGCGGCGGAAGAACGCGTCGAAGGCTTCGGAAGCGCTGCCTGCCGTGAGCGCCAGCAGCACGGGAGGCGCGACCACAATTATGATACGCAGCAGCCCGGGCACGCGCTGCCACACGCCCTTGATATTCAGGTTCCAGAGATAGATGTAGTAGGAGATGGCCTGCCCCAGGATTATGGCGAAGTCGTGGCGCAGCCAGCCGTACATACCCAAAAGGAACGAGCCGGCGACGCTGAGTATCCAGAACAGCGACGGTGACAGCACGCGCCGGGCGCGCTCGCTCATAATCCACTGCACGAGCATGCGGGCCGAGAAGCAGGCCTGGGCCAGCAGCCCTACGGCGGTGACGGCAAGGGCGCTGCTCATTGCAGGTTGTTTTCGCCTATGGAGTAGTTGATGTAGCGCTTACGCATCCAGCGGTAGGCGAAGCAGTCCATGAAAGGCGACACCAGGCGGTTCCACAGATGGTACTTCGACACGCCGGCCGTGCGCGGAAAATGGCGCACGGGCACCTGACGCACGCGGCCGTTCTGAAGCTGGATCAGCGCAGGCAGGAAGCGGTGCATGCCCGTGAAGAAAGGTACGCGCCGCGCATAGTCGGTGTGCATTATCTTGAGGGGGCAGCCCGTGTCCTGTACGCCGTCATGCGTCATCATGCGGCGGAATCCGTTGGCGATTTTCGATTGCAGTTTCTTGAAGCCGCTGTCCTTACGGTTGGCGCGTATGCCCATCGAGAGCTGATATTCGCCGGCATATTGCAGCAGCAGGTCGAAGTCCTCGGGCGTCGTCTGCAGGTCTGCGTCCATATAGCCGGTCAGAGGCGACTCCGTCACGTCTATTCCGGCTTTCATGGCGGCGCTCAGGCCGCTGTTCTGCGCCAGCGAGATATAGAAGAAGTCGGGATTGCGCCGGCATGCCTCGCGGATGAGCTGCAGCGAGTTGTCGCGCGAGCCGTCGTTGACGAAGAGCACGCATGCCTTGCAGGCAGCTTTGGGCAGATAGGCTGCCAGGCGCTCCTCGAGGGCGGCCATGTTGTCTTCCTCGTTGAAGACGGGGACTATTATGGTGAGTCTGTAATCAGCTGTCTTGTTCATAGTTGATTGTGGCTTATTTTGACGATTGAATACGGCCCGGAAGCACCCCGCACGTCAGGGCTGAAAGGCAGCGACCGAAGGCTGTCGGTAGGGAGCAGCAGCACGCCGGGCGCGGTGATGGCCTCGGGCGACGATATGATGTCGACGGGCTGACCCAGGTAGGCGTCCATGTTCTCGGGACGGTGCAGTCCCCACACGTACACATGCGGCGGCCGCAGCCGGGCGGTTTCGCGGCAGAGGAGGCCATAGCCCATGTAGGGGTTGAGCTGCGGCATGGCGAGGCCGCCGAAGAACAGCGCGCCCAGCACCGCCACGGCCAGCACGCGGATGGCGGCGCGAAGCCGGTTGCGGCCGTACATCAGCACGAAGGCCACGAACGCCCCCGCGCTCAGCACCACGACGGCGGCCCATACGCCCCACACGCCGTACTCCGGCATCCTGCGGCTCATCACAGCCAGAACAGCGGGCGATGCCAGCAGCGCGGCGGCAGGCACCGCCACGGCGAGCTTGGCCCACCATGCGTCATAGCAGGCACGAAGCCTTATGGCGCCGAGATAGACGAAGAAAGGTATGGCCGGCAGCAGATACACCGCCAGCTTGGAACTGATGATGGAGAGCATCACGAACGTGGTGAGCGACACCGCCCACAGCATCCTTTGCAGCGACGTCCATGACACGCTGCGGCGATATGCGGTGACGCCGGCGACGGCCGCCAGCAGCACAGACCAGGGCGCGAGGCTGTACCAGTATGTTGTGCAGTAGTACCACAGCGGACGCTTGTGGTGGAAAGCATCGACGGCGCGGTCCACCGTCTGGTGGAAAAGCAGGTTGTTGAGATATTCCGAGCCCCCCTCGGCCCATACGGCCAGGAACCACAGCGCGCTGCCGCCCGCAAGGACGGTCCACGACCGCCACCCCCACAGGCGGAAGAAGTCGCGCAGGCGCCTCTCGTAGAGCAGCCATACAGCCGAACCGGCAAGGGGGATAAGCACGCCAAGGGGTCCTTTGGTGAACAGGGCGAGGAATGTAAAGGCGCCGAGCGCCCACTGCCGCCGTGCCGTTGGGCCCGACAGGGCCATGTCGTAGACGGTCTTCAGCGCCAGCACTATCCACAGCGTCATCAGCATGTCCATGCGCAGCGTGAACGCCATGCCCGCAAACAGGCCGCACGTCATCAGCATCAGCTGGGCGTCAGCGCCGTGGCCCGGCAGCTCTGCCGCCGTCCAGCGTCCCATAATCCACGTCACGACTAATGCCGGAATCAGCGAAAACAGGCCGAGGAGCCACATGGCGTGATGGCCAAGTACCGTCTTGCCGAGCATCACGAGCCACAGATACAGCGGCGGCTTGTCGGCATAGGGAGCGCCGTGGTTGGTGAATGCGAATATGTGGCCGCCGTCCAGGGCCTCGTCGGCGATGCTCAGGTAGCGCAGCTCATTGCTCGGGGTGAAATCCCTGAGAATGAGGATGGGCAGGAACGCTATCACAATGGCGGCGAACAGTGCCAGCTGCTGCTTGGTTTTCATAATGCAAAATTAACGAAAATCCCTCTATCTGCAAGAGTCTGAAATGCTTTTTTATTGGCACATAACGCCGACGCCACGGCAGCATCCGTTGCGGGATGTGCTGCCGTGGCGTGATATGTTGCCTTGCGGACTATCAGTTCTTGTCAGCTTCGTAGCCGAAGTTGAAAGGCAGGTCGGCGCTCACGCGGTAGCTGCCGCCCTTGGCGTCGCAGTTGAAACTGATCTGAATGCCGGTGAAGAAGTCCCAGAAGCAGGTGAGGTTACTGATGGGGAACGCCGGGTTAGGCGCCTTGTCGTAGTAGGGTTCGAAAGTCTCGGTGCGGCGCATCGTCACGCGGCCGGTACCGTCGAGCGTGAAGGGCACGTCGCGGAATTCGATCACGAGACCCCGGTTCTCCATGCCGGGAGCGAAGACGGCGTTGTGCACGGTGATGCTGGCCGTGTTCTTCTCCGTGTCAAGCTTGATGAGATAGATCGGCTTGGACGACTTGAACAGCGGCTCGGTGGCGTCAGACAGGTTGTTGACGACAGTCTCGCCGGTGCTCCATGTGCTGACGGGGCTTACGAATATTACCTCGTTGTCGGTGTCGAGGCGCAATGCGCGGTCGTAGCCGGCCAGATAGCTGCCGTTGTACTCGGTCATGTGGTTGAGGCTCGCAATGCGTACGCGGTTGAACATAGGCACCGTAGCCTCGTCAAAGCCCTTTACCTCGGGGCGTATCGCCGTAGCCTCGGCTATCATCCAGCCGGTGTTGTTCTGTTGCAGCTTGAGGTCCTTGAATTCGGCCGAGGGAAGTGTCATGCCATTGACGCTGAGGCTGCCTACGGTGACACCCATGTTCAGAGCCGTATAGTTGGTCTTGACAATCATGCTGTTTTCCTTACTGATGGTGATGTCGCCGGTCGACTTGTTCACGTTGTAGGAGAAGCAGCTGCCGAACGATTCAGTGACCACCTGGTCCTCATCGTTGGTTTTGAGACAGGAGGTCAGCATCATCGAGCATGCGGCGAGGCCGCAGAGAATGATATTGAGTTTCTTCATTTTAGTCGCTGTTTTATTTGCAAAGTGTTATTTTGTGCAAAGTTAATGCTTCGCCGCCGTACGCACAACACAAAATAAGTTAAACGCAGCGTAAACACAGAAAATCCAGCACGCACAACAGCCGTATGGCCGGAGGCCATGGATTTTGTTAGCCGCGGGCGCTTGCGCCCGTGGTCAGGAACACACCCACAGAATCAGCCCCGGAGGCGGCTGAACGCACCTACATTTTACAGTATACCAGATAATTACCCGCCACATGGCGGGTTGCACCACACCATACGCCCTATTTCTGCGTGTTGTCTTTGCCTTCACCTCCTCGTATAAACATCACGCCCGGCTCTTTGAAAGTTATCGGGAGGTAATATTGGAAGCTTTTCTTTAAGTGAGGGACAAAGTATTTAACGCGGAATTTAGGCAACGCATTCACAAGCCTTAGTGCCTCCTGATTTACAGCCTCGTTCTTGCTCCGTCCCCGGAACATCTTCGGGTCACTGATTGAGCCGTCAGGATGAACGGTAAATTCAACCACTACTCTTTCACTGCCCTTGAATCCCTCGGGAATACGGATATTATCGTCAAGCCATTCTTTGAGTTTTCCGTTGCCTCCAGGAAACTCGCAGCGAGTGTCGACGTTAACCAGAACTCTGCGCGCTTCCCTTTTTATCTGTGCAAGACATTCCGGTGATACGGTTAAAAATAAAGAGCGATTCCCATACTCGTCGTTTTTTACCTCTGCCTTCTGAATGGAGTCGGCCGGCACCAGATCAGGATATGCACCCCGAATCCATTCATTGTTGAAATAGAAGAACTCGGATTTGGTATCCTGCAAGGTAAGAGGGAACTGAATTTCATGTACAATAGTATCATTCACGCAATAATCCTGCGCGAACGCTATGCACGGCTGAACGATAATCAATAAAATCAAAAATAACTTTTTCATAAGGTATAAGGCTTTTTAGTTTACCAAAATGCTGCGGAGAGGTCGGAACCCCTTCCGACCGCAAAGTTAGCAAGTGCAAGTGGATTGGGTCTTAACAAATGTATAGACTGCCTTATTTTTTGATGTTCGTTTCCGTTTTTTTCGCCAGTTCCCGTCTGATACGGCTCAGATGATTGGGAGTAATCAAGAGGAACGACGACAAATCTCTCAATGTAACAGCCTCAACAATTTGAGGATATTGTTCACACAACTCCACATAACGCTGACGCGGCGACTTGCGGTAGAGATTGAGCAACCGCATGAATACCATGTTGAACAGTGCTTTATATTCATCGAGCAGAGAAGGAGAAAGAAACTCCTTGAAAGCATTTAACGGAACTCGCATTATCTCGCAATCAGCGCCAGCGATAATTGAAAATTGAGAAGTTTCTCCGCGTAAAGACGAATGGAAATCTGTAATGAATTGGCCCGGGAAAGCGAAATTAACTACTGCCTCATCTCCCGAATCATTAAGAGTCGTTACTTTAAAATACCCCGACACCACAAGGGCTGCATAACGAGCGATTGTCCCTTGCTGAACAAAACTCTCCCCCTTCTTATAACAGCACCGTATTCCCTGCTCGCGGCAGTAATCCGTAGCAGCCGTGAGATCCAAAAAATCGATATACGAATTAAACTGTGCCATAAGCAATTACAAAGTTACTAAATTTCCCGGAATCAAGCATTATCTCGCAGAAAATTCGTAATTTTGCAATGATAAAACGATTACGGGTGCAGCTGGAGCACAGCCCTCCCTCTTACCTATCCCTAAACTATCAACTGAAGAAAAATGAAAGCGCGGGACGCGCGAATCCATGATTAACGTGAAGCGAAGCGCAACGTGGGGCGCAGCATAGAGCCTCATACACGTCAGAGCCCGGGACGGGCGGGCTAAAAATCCCAACTGAGCAAAGCACCCCCTACCACCTAATTGTGGGCCGCAAGTAACTCATACTGTCATTTTCGGTAAAAGACGAAAAAGTTATAAATTTGCACTATGATAGAACAAATAAATACCGACAGACTTGTACTTCGCGAATGGCGTTATAGTGACTTTGTGCCGTTTTCGGAAATGAACGCTGACTCAGACGTAATGAAGTATTTTCCTAATACTTTGACGAAAGGGGCCAGTGATATTTTTGCACACAGAATAATAGCAGAGATGAATGCGAAAGGCTTTGGGCTGTTCGCAGTCGAATTGAAATCAACAGGAGCGTTCATCGGTTATGTAGGACTTCACGAGATTGCTTTTGACGCAGGATTCAAAGGTGAAATAGAAATAGGATGGCGCTTAGACAAGCGGTATTGGAATAAAGGCTACGCCACGGAAGCGGCACAAGCCGTGCTTGACTTTGCGAAAAAGACAGGACTGAAAAAATTATACTCTTTCACAGCAGCAGTTAATTTGCCGTCGGAAAGGGTAATGCAGAAGATAGGTATGGAAAAGGTTGGAAAGTTTGAACATCCCTCGTTGGAAGTAGGTCACTGGTTGCGCCAACATGTTCTATATGAAATAACATTATGACTTGCTATTTATTCTTGTGAAAAACACAAGGTTTTTGCCGAGCAGCGGTTCAGCGCCACCAAAAGCAATGACCGCCCGGCACTATGCTTTGAGTGTCACTCAGCGACATCTTCGTAGAAGGAAATGAGCCTCAGCCACTCGTCACCAGTCGACCGATACACGCAGGGTGGCGCCGAGCTGCCAGGGCTTGCCGGGCTGGAGGAACGCACGCTGCATGCTCACGAAATAGAAGGTGTCGTAGTGCGTATTCGTCAGGTTCTCGCCCCACAGGCGCAGCGACCAGCGGTCGGCCTCGCCGGAGAACGTAACGTGGGCGGCAAGGGTGGCGTAGAAGTCCTGCCGCACGGTGTTGGCGTCGTCCCAGTACATCGGACCGGCGCCGCGCACACTTGCCCCTGCCGATATATTGCAGAAAGCCGGGCGAACGGGCAGTAGCCACTCGGCCGACGCGAACAAGGTGTGGCCCGGGGCGTATGGCAGTTTCTTGCCTTTGTAGCTGACGCCGCCGCTTTCGTATTTGCGGAACTCGGCATGGGTGAAGCCGTAGGAGGCGGTCAGCCGCAAACCCGTGGCGGGCTGCCACGAGCCGGACAGCTCGATGCCGCAGCTGTGGGCCCGCGCGGCGTTGGTCATCATGCGTCCCGTCGTCATGCCCTTGGGGAATGTGGTGAGCTGGCGGTCGCGCGTGTCGATGAAGAACACTGTCGCGTCGGCACTCCACTTGTCACCGGCGAGGTGAGTGCCCAGCTCGTAGTTCCAGCTCGTCTCGGGGCGGTAGCTCACGACGTCGCGCGGATTGTACAACTCGCCGAAGCCCATCATGTTCATGAGCTTCTGCTGGAGCACGTCGCTGAACATCTGGAGGTTGAAGCCGCCGGCCTTGTAGCCCTTGGCGATGTTCAGGTAGACGCTGCCCCTGCGGGCGAACTCGTAGCGTACGGCCAGCTTTGGCAGCAGCTGCGTGAAGTCGCGCTTCATCCGGTCGCGCTCGTCTATGTCGAGATGCCTGGTGGCGTACGGCTCCAGGCTGCCGTCGGGGAGCCTGTGCAGGGTGTTGTAGCCGGTGGAGCAACTGCTGCGCCAGCGCAGGGTCGTGTGCTCGTAGTCAAGGCGCAGCGCGCCCTCCACGGTCCAGGGGCCGCTTGTATAGCGGCTCTCGTGGTAAAGGGCCACACCGCCGTTACGCACATTGAACTCGCTGCCGAGAGTGAAGCGGCGCGTGAACCAGGAGATGGGATAGTCGGGATTGGCGTCGTTGCGGTGCTTCTCTATCAGCGTGGCGATGCCCTGGTCCTTGAAGTCGACAGGCGCCTCCATGCGCGACGGCCGGTAGAAGGCGAACACGCCGCCGAGCCACGAGTAGTGTCCGCGCGAGCCGCGGGTGAAGAGGTCCTCGGTGAAGCCCCATTCGCGGCGTTTCTGCGTGAGGGTGAACATGTCGTCGGTGGTGAAGTCCTGGTCGAGAGTCATGTTGTCGTCGAGGTACTGCACCGAGGTCAGCGACGTTGCCACAATGCGGCGCCCGGCCCACGACACGGTGAGGCCGTCGGAGAACGTGAAGCGGCGGTAGAAGCACGTGTCGTTGCGTGCTATCTCGTTCTTGTCGACGCGCCGGTAGGGATAGCCGCCCTGCCGCAGCACGCCGGTGGCCGCCGTATTGGTGAGCGACATGTGGGCCGACGGACGCCACGACAGCTTCCAGCGCGCCGAGCCCTGGCGTTCCCAATCTATGCGCGCGTTGTTGTAGGCGTTGCGGAAGAAGCCGTCGGTGCTGCGCATGTAGGCCGTGACGCTTGTTGCCACGCGCTCGGCCAGGCGTGTGCGCCACACACCGCCGGCGCGCCATGTGTTGCCGCGTCCGTAGCCCGCCATGAGCCGCAGGCGCTCGCCCGCCCAGGGCGAACGGGTGTAGATGTTGATCTGACCCGCCATGGCGTTGCGGCCGTTGATTACCGACTGGGCGCCGCGCCACATCTCTATCCGTTCGATGTCGTCGACGTCGAAATCGTAGGCGTCCTTGTTGAGCACGGGCACACCGTCCACCATAAGGCCCACCACGGGCTGATCCATGCGCGAACCGAGGCCGCGCACGTAGACCGACGACGTCATGCGCGAGCCATAGTCGGGGATGAAGAAGTTGGGCGCCACCTCGCTCAGGCCTTTTGCCGAGCTGATGCCAAGGCGACGGGCCTCGCGCGAGCCCACAAGCGTCATGGCGGCCATCGACGATTCCGCCGCGGCGTCCTGCTTCACGCCCATCACCTCCACCTCGCGCAGGGTGCGGTGGCGGGTGGCGGCGCTGTCGGGCGCCGTGGCGTCTGTGGCATAGGCCGGCACGGCCGCCAGCGCGGCACTCAATATAGTAATGCGTAACAGATTCATAAGAGCTGCAAAGTTAGCAATATTTTCACAATAAATCTTAAAGATTGACCGGATTTTTGCGCGCACTCAAAAAAATGTGTAATTTTGACAATCAAAATCCCCTCCCGACGGTCATGGCAGATGTAATGCAAGACAACCCGCAACTCGTGGAGAGGCTGCGCAATCCGGCTACGGTGCGTGCGGCCTTCGCCGACGTCATCGCGCTTTACAGCGAGCCTCTGTACCGCCAGATACGCCGCATGGTCCAGAGCCACGACGACACCAACGACCTGCTGCAGAACACGTTCATGAAGGCATGGAGCAATATCGAGAACTTCCGCGGTGACGCGCGTCTCGGCACATGGCTCTACAAGATTGCCGTGAACGAGACGCTTTCCTTCCTGGAGCGAGAGCGCAAACGCCGCGGCATCTCCCTCGACGACCAGGAGGCCGCACTCATCAACACCATAGAGGCCGACAAGGACATAGACGGCGACATGCTTGCGCAGCGCCTGCGCAAAGCCATAGCCACACTGCCTGAAAAGCAGCGCCTTGTGTTCAATATGCGCTACTACGACGATATGCGCTACGACCAGATAAGCGAGATTCTTGGCACAAGCGTTGGCGCCCTGAAGGCATCCTACCATCTTGCCGTGAAGAAAATCGAGCAATTTTTTTCCGATGACGATTAAACCTTGACTCGCCCTTCATGTCATACTTATAAACATCTCTCCGCTACAACGATGAAAAAAGAAGACAAGGACATATTATCGAAAATCGGCAGAAACGACGGCATGAAAGTGCCCGACGGCTATTTCGCCGATTTTGCCCGACGCATGGCCGAGGAACTTCCGCAACGTCCCGAGCTGGCGCAGATGGCTTCCGGCGTGCCGCCCCGCAGCCTCTGGGAGCGTGTGCGCCCCTATGTGTACATGGCGGCCATGTTTGCCGGCGTATGGTGCATGCTGAAGATGTTCACCGGCATCAGCACGGGCAACAGCCTTACGCCCATGGAGAACAATCCCATCATGGCCGAGGCATTCAGCAACGACGATTTCATGAACGAGTACGTGCTTGACGACGTGAGCGACCGCGACGTCATGGACGAAATGATGCAGGACGGCATCTCGGCCGACTCCATCTGCTTCGACAGTTTCTAAAAGCGAAAGCGTATGAGAACGATTTTTACAGCGATACTTGTTTTATTTATGGCTCTGGGTGCCGTATGCCAGGCGCCGGCACGCCCGTCGGATGAAGACATGCAGCGGTTCCGCGCCGAGATCCGCACCTATAAGCACGAGTTCCTGACGCGGGAGCTTAAGCTGACTCAGGAGCAGCAGCGAGAGTTCTTTCCCGTCTACGACGAGATGGACGATGCCGTGGACGCGATTGCACGCCAGACCCGCGACCTTGAGATGCAGGTGCGCGACAAGGCCGACGCCACGGATGTGGAGATAGAGGCTGCCGCCCGTGCCATGTACGAGCAGAAAGGAGCCGAGGGCGCCGAGGAGCTGAAATACTTCGAGAGCTTCCGCCGGATTCTGGAACCGCGCCAGTTGCTGATGCTCAAAAACGCGGAGCGTAAGTTCACACGCGAGCTGATGCGTCAGCACCGCCGGGCCAGCAAAGGCCGTCACTGAAAGACTTACTGACAAAAACAAAACAGCCGCATGCTCCCCTTCCTATGGCATGCGGCTGTTGTGTATTTGTGTGCGCGTGGCGTGCTGGCTGAGCTTGGCTCGATGCGGGTCACAAGGCAACCCTGACGTCGGGGACTATCACCTAACACAACGGGTGTGCGCACTGGATACCTGTTCCTCATACCCATTCCTGTTCTCCGTTGTGTTGCCCCCGGCCTGCACTATGCGTTGCGGCCCGTTTGTCGGACGGACTGCAAGGCAGGTTTGTAACAAAATGTCAATGTTCTCTTTAGTTTAGAGTTTATAGTGGATAGGTAAGAGGGGGGGCCACCTCTGCGGCCGACTTCCTCTTGCCGGTGCAAAGTTACAACACGAAATACCCATTTGAATGTAGTTTTTGTCACATTGGCAAAAAAAATTTTGGAAACACGGATGACTTTGCATAACTTTGCGAAATACAAGCCAAAACGGAATATTCATTCAGCCCAAACGCACTTTAAATCCCATACCTATGAAAAAAATCTTTCTATTTTTAATAACATCCCTGCTGCCATTACTTTCCTTTGCAGAAAGCAAGGGGGATTGGGAGTGGGCCGACGATGTCTGGACCCGCGCCCGGCAGGACCTCTCCCCCGAACTGGGCATAGGAAAATTTCACTCACCCGACAATCCGGGAGAATTCGTAATCATGCTGAAGATGCGCAATCCTTTTGCAAGGATTCAGATGCCCGAGGCCAATCCCAAGATGCTCGTAAAGCTCGGCGACGGTACTGTCATGGAACTGAAAGGAACCGCCTCCGACTATGAATATGTCAGGCCCACAATTGCGACAAGCAGCTCCACCCGCAATCGGATTTATGCACCCGGTGCCGTAACGGAAATCTACAACCGCAACACAAAGACAAGTCTCCAAATCCTGGACGCCGACTATCTCCTATACTCCACAGCCCGATTTACCGTTTCCGACGAGGACGCCGCGCGCATGACAGCTCAGCCGATTGTAAAGTGGCGTGTAGAGCTTGCCGGGGGAAAACACATCGACTACGACATCAGCGATGAAGACGCCGCAACAGTACAGAAGGAGCTGAAACAGGCATTTGACAAAGTACGTTGAACATATACCCATAAAAGCACCGCCCATGAAACCACGCTATATACTTATGCTGCTGGCCGTTCTGGCAATACACGTCGCAGCTCTGTCGGAAAACATTGCATATTCCTATACCAACATTATAAATATCAAGAGTCAGCTCGCCTATACCTGCATGAAAATCGAGCTCTACGATTCCGACATGGAGCCACAGCACATCCGGGCGCTCCGTCTGGTGAAAAGCGGCACAAACGACATAATGCCGGACAGGAATCTGATTCTCCAGTTTGCCGACGGCGAGAGATTCGAGCTCACGCCTCTGCCCGGACAGATGTGGTCGGATATTCCGTACGTATGGAGTGGACGAAACACCACCATGCCGTTAAGAAGCATGTACTATGCCATAAACGACGAGGCTTACCGCAAACTCACTTCGTCGCCCCTTGCGGCCATCACTGTCGAAACGATCAATTACCGTAAAAAGAAAGAAAAGGCCGAAGAAATCACCATCAAGCCCAAAGATGCAGCCCCTCTTCTCGAAGTCCTACAGCACGAGACGGAAGCGATTGAGAAGCGTCAGGCCGATATGATACAGAATTGGGCACCCGTCTCCGCCGATTTTCACGAAAGCTTCTGAATTTCCGCCAAGTTGCCGAACGAAATCGCGCCAAATGGCGGAATGTAGAATCGACAACAGTGATTATCAGAAACTTACATTTCGCGCAAAACCGACGTGTTATGCCACTAAACATTTAAAGGCAGAAAGAAAATATTTGCATATCTGAATAGAAATTGTTAACTTTGCCGTCGAATTTCGCAACCTCTGGCCAGGACATGCAGCCGGCGAATGTTGCGAGTAATGTTAACATTATAATTATCAGCACAATGGATCTGATTAAGATTGCCGAAGAAGCTTTCGCTTGCGGCAAAGAGCATCCCCAGTTCGGCCCGGGCGACACCATCACCGTGGCTTACCGTATCAAAGAAGGCAACAAGGAGCGTATCCAGCAGTTCCGCGGTGTCGTTATCCGCATTTCGGGCGAAGGCGCCAAAAAGCGTTTCACCGTTCGCAAGATGAGCGACAACATCGGCGTGGAGCGTATCTTCCCCATCGAATCGCCTTTCATCGACAGCATCACCGTCAACAAGTACGGTAAGGTGCGCCGCGCAAAGCTGTATTACCTGCGCAACCTCACCGGCAAGAAAGCCCGCATCAAGGAGCGCCGCGTAATCGGCAAATAAGGTCCCGCACGGCCTTCAAACCACACAGCCACACACTCCGGCAGAGCCGGAATGTGTGGCTGACTTTTTATTTATGGCAGAAAGAGAATTCTAAATATTCGGAAAGAGGCGACCTCACGCCAGAGGTTCCTCAGGCGCGGGGACGAAAGCGGCAACGTCGGTATCGCCGAGCAGGTCGGCATACGTGAGCCAAACCAACAGCAACACTATCAGGATGATGGTGCCGACCACAACCCATGCGCTGGTGCGCGATTTTTTGTCTTTATGTTTGCTCATAGCTGGAAGAGAATTATAATGTGACTTTTAAGATGCTGTTTAAAATTCAACAAGCGAGTTTCACTTATGTTCATGAAACTCATTTTTTAATTCTTTCCGGAAGCATGTTTGCGGCGAAATACGTACCTTTGCACTTAGAAATAATTACATAAATTCTCATACCAATGTCGTTATTTGAAAAACTGTCCGCAAAGGCAAAGTCAATGCCTCAGCGCATCGTGCTGCCCGAAGGCACCGAACCCCGTACACTCACAGCCGCCGACCGCATCATAGCCGACGGTCTGGCCGAAATTATCCTCATAGGCTCTCCCGACGAGATAATGTCGATGGCTGCCGAGCTCAAGCTTGACAACATAGGCAAAGCCACAATCATAAATCCCGCGGACGAGCACGTCATCGACCGCTATGCTCCGCTGCTCTACAAGCTGCGCCACAGCAAGGGCATGACCGAAGAGGAGTCGCGCCTGACGACGGCCAATCCCCTCTATCTGGGCTGCCTGATGGTGAAAGCCGGCGACGCCGACGGTCAGGTGGCCGGCGCGATGAACACCACCGGCAACGTGCTGCGCGCGGCATTCCAGGTAATCAAGACTCAGCCGGGCATCAGCGTAGTCAGCGGCGCCTTCATCATGCTGCTCCCCGAAGGGAAGAAGTACGGCACCAACGGACTGCTTGTGTTTGCCGACTGCGCGGTAGTGCCCGACCCCACCGCCGCCGAGCTGGCACAAATAGCAGTGAGCGCCGCACAGACCGCACGCGACATCGCCGGCATAGAGCCGCGCGTGGCCCTGCTCTCGTTCTCCACCAAGGGCTCGGCACGCCACGAACGCGTCGACAAGGTAAAGGAGGCCGGCCGCATAGCCCGCGAAATGGCCCCCTCGCTCATCATCGACGACGAGCTGCAGGCCGATGCCGCTATCGTGCCCGCCGTAGCCAACACCAAGGCGCCGAACGGTGTGCTGAACGGCCGCGCCAACGTGCTCGTGTTCCCCTCGCTGGAGGTTGGCAACATAGCCTACAAGCTGGTGCAGCGCCTCGGCGGCGTGCAGGCCGTAGGCCCCGTGCTGCAAGGTCTGGCGGCCCCCGTCAACGATCTGAGCCGCGGCGCCTATCCCGAGGACATCTACAAAACCATCATAATCACAGCCAACCAGGCCATCGGCCTCAAAGAAAACGCATAAAGCCATGAAGATTCTCGTTCTCAACTCGGGCAGCAGCTCCGTAAAATACAAGCTTATCGACACCGACGGCGAACACGTCCTCGCCGAAGGCGGAGTGGAGAAAATAGGTCTCGACGACGGATTCCTGAAATACAAGCGCGCCGACGGCTCGAAAGCCATCATCAATCTCGGCCTCACCGACCACAAAGGAGCCATCGAGGCAGTGCTGCGCCTGCTCACCGACCCTGCCGAGGGCTGCATCCGCAGCTACGGGGAAATCGACGCCGTGGGCCACCGCGTAGTGCACGGCGGCGAGAAATTCGCCAAGAGCGTGCTGATAGACGACGACGTGAAGCGCATGATACGCGAGTGCTACGACATAGCCCCGCTGCACAATCCCGCCAACATGACGGGCATCGAGGCCATGGAGGCTCTGCTGCCGGGCGTGCCGCAGGTGGGCGTCTTCGACACGGCTTTCCACCAGACGATGCCGGCGAGCAGCTTCATGTATGCCCTGCCCTACAAGTATTACAAGGAAGACGGCGTGCGCCGCTACGGCTTCCACGGCACGAGCCACCGCTATGTGTCGCAGCGCGTGTGCGAGATTCTGGGCGTCGACATCAAGGACGTCAAAATCATCACCTGCCATGTGGGCAACGGCGGCAGCATCACCGCGATAGAAGGCGGCCGCAGCGTGGACACCTCCATGGGTCTCACCCCCACCGAAGGACTGATGATGGGCACACGCGTGGGCGACGTAGACCCCGGAGCGCTCACATACCTCATGACCAAGCACGGCCTCACGGCAGCCGACATGCAGCGCATCATCAACAAGGAAAGCGGCATGGCCGGCATCAGCGGCATCAGCAGCGACATGCGCGAAATCGAGGCCGCAGTCAACGCCGGCGACGAGCGCGCAAGCCTGGGCCTGGAGATGTACATCAAACGCATCACAAAATACATCGGCGCATACGCGGCCGAGATGGGCGGTGTGGACATCATCGTCTTCACGGGCGGCGTGGGCGAGAATCAGACGGGCCTGCGCGCCGACGTGTGCGCTCCCCTCGCCTTCATGGGTGTGGAGATAGACAAGGAGGCGAACGCCGCACGCGGCGTGGAGGCCGTCATCTCCACCGCAGCATCGAAAGTGAAGGTGGTGGTCGTTCCCACCGACGAGGAGCTGATGATAGCACGCGACACCGCAGCGCTTGTGAAATAAAGCCATAACGGCCAGACGAAAAGAAGCCGCCCGGCGCTCCGAAAAATCGGATGCCGGGCGGCTTTTATGTATTCAGGGATGCGGGGAATCAGTCGAAAGCAGCGACGATGCCCATAAAGTCGGCGCACTTGAGTGCTGCGCCGCCGATGAGGCCGCCGTCTACGTCGGGCTTGGCGAAGATTTCGCGTGCGTTGGAGGGCTTGCAGCTGCCGCCGTAGAGGATGCTGGTGTTGTCGGCGATTTCCTTGCCGTACTTGCCGGCGATGACGCTGCGGATGTGGGCGTGCATGTCCTCAGCCTGCTCGGCGGTAGCGGTCTTGCCGGTACCTATGGCCCATACGGGCTCATATGCGATGATGAGCTTGGCGAAGTCCTCGGCGGAGAGGTGGAAGAGTGCGTCCTCGAGCTGAGCCTTGACTACGTCGTTGTAGCTGCCGTCCTCGCGCTGGGCGAGCACCTCGCCGACGCAGAAGATGGGTGTAAGGCCGTTCTCAAGAGCCAGGGCCAGCTTGGCGCGGAGCACCTCGGCGTCCTCGCCGTAGTACTGACGGCGCTCGCTGTGGCCGAGGATGACGTACTTGGCACCGGTGGAAGCCACCATGGCGGCGCTCACCTCGCCGGTGTATGCGCCCTTGGCGTGGTCGGCGCAGTTCTCAGCACCGAGGCCGAGCTTGCTGTCGATGACGGCGTTAACGCTTGCAAGATGTGTGAAAGGCACACAGATGATGACGTCGCACTTTGCGTCGGCACCCTTCAGGGCCTCGTTCACTTCTTTGGCCAGAGCCACACCTTCGGGCAGGGTGGTGTTCATTTTCCAGTTGCCCGCAACTATGTTCTTTCTCATTGTAATTGTTATGTTAGTTGGTTATGTATGTTTCGTTGCGCAAAGTTACTGCATTTTTCGGTAACGGACAAAAAATTGCATACGGGCGTCAGTCCGGCATGTCCACGCTGATGGTGCGCAGAGAGCCGTCAGCGCTGGAGGAGCCGACCATGACGTCGTAGCGGCCGGGGCGCACGCGCATCTCGCCGGCGGAGGCATCCCACACCTCGAATGCGCTGCGCGGCATGTCGACCGTCACGGTGCGCGTTTCGCCGGGCTGAAGCTCGGCGAAGGCGTAGCCGCGCAGAGTCTTGTCGGGTCCCTCCGGGTCGTCGGGACGGCGGATGTAGACCTGTACCACCTCCGTTCCGGCGCGGCTTCCGGTGTTGGTGACGTCGACGGTGAGTCGGCCGTCGGCATACTCCGGCTCGCCGAAACTGAACGTGGTGTAGCTGAGGCCGTAGCCGAAGGGATACAGCGGCGTGGTGCGCATGAATCGGTAGGTGCGTCCCTCCATGCTGTAGTCTTCGAAAGGCGGCAGCTGCGAATCGTCGCGGTAGAACGTCACGGGCAGCCGTCCCTGAGGATTGAAATCGCCGAAGAGCACATCGGCCAGCGCGTTGCCGCCCTCCTCGCCCGGATACCAGGCCTGCACGATGGCGTCGCATATGGCGGCTTCGGGCGTCAGGGCCACGGCGCCCCCGCTGCAATTGACGAAGACGATGCGCTTACCGGCGTCGTGCAGGGCACGCAACAGCTCACGCTGCACGGCCGGCAGCTCTATGGATGTGCGGTCGCCGTTGTCGAAGCCGGGCGCCGACACCGGCGCCTCCTCGCGTTCCAGCTCCGGCGAGATGCCGCCGACGAATATTATCGTGGAAACGTCAGCAGCGGCACGGAGCACGTCGTCAATCTTCATTGTCCGGTCACGCACGATGTCGAAATTGAGCAGGGCGTCCTCGTCGTACTGAGCATATTCCAGGACTATGTCGTAGCTTCGTCCGGTCTCGACCTTCAGCGGCAGCTCCATGAGATGGCGCTCGGCGTTCCAGCCACGGCGCAGAGTGTCGCCGTTGACTATAAGGCGGAATTCGTCGTCGTTGCGCAGCGACAGCGTGAGAGTCTCGTCGCGGTCGGCGTCAAGCCGTCCCTCAAGACGCAGCGAGAAACGGTTGAGGTTTACTCCGGGAGCGAACACCGTGTTGCCGCCGGTGCTCTTGCTTATGGCTGCGGCGTATGTGTCCTCGGCCACCGGCTCGCCCTCAAGTTTCACATTATTATAGTAGCGCGCACGCATGCCTTTGAGGCCGTCGGCGGTGCGCAGGCGGTCGAACACGCTCTCGGCGGCCTGCATGGACACGAGGCCGCAGCCGCGGAGATAGGGCACGTCGGCACCGACCTTGGAGCGTATGCCCTGCAGGGCGGTGACCGTGTGGGAGGGCTGGCCGTAGTAGATGCCCCACTGCATGGTGGAGTCGGCGGCGTTCGGGCCCATCACCAACAGTCCGTCGGCGGCATCCTTGCGCAGGGGCAGAATGCCGTTGTTCTTCAGAAGCACCATCTGCTCGCGTGCCATCTGCAGGGCGAGGCTGCGGTGGGCGTCGCAAGCTATCACCGACATCGGAATCGACCGCCAGCTCACGAGCGAATCGGGGTCGAAGTCGCCGACGGCAAAGCGCTCGGCCAGCAGACGGCGCACACTGCGGTCGAGATCGGCCTCGGTGAGCTCGCCGCGCCCGATGGCCTCCGGTATGGCCCGGTAGGCGTTGCCGCACTCCACGTCGGTGCCGCTGCGCACGCCTAAGGCGGAAGCCGCGGCCATGTCGGAAGCAACACCGTGGCGCCCCGGCTCGAAGAAGTCGTATATAGCGCCGCAGTCGCTGACGACCACGCCGTCGAAGCCCCACTTGTCGCGGAGAATCTGCTGCAGCAGACGGTCGGAGCCACAGCAGGCCTGACCGTCGAGGCGCTGGTAGGCACACATCACCTGGCGCACGTCGGCATCCTGCACAAGGGAACGGAAGGCCGGGAGGTAGGTTTCCCACAGGTCGCGCGACGGCAGGCTGTCAATGTCCATGTTGTGGCGCGTGCGTTCGGGGCCGCTGTGGACGGCGTAATGCTTGGCACAGGCCAGGGCCTTGCGGTAGCGGGCGCCGCTGCCGTTGCCCTGCAGACCGCTGACAACGCGGACGCCCATGCGTCCGTTCATGTAGGGATCCTCGCCGTATGTCTCCTGGCCGCGTCCCCAGCGCGGGTCGCGGAACACGTTGATGTTCGGGGTCCAGAACATGACGCCGCGGTAGTGGCCCGCGCGATTCTCGTGGCGCGCAAGGGTGTTCTTGGCGCGCCCTTCGTCGCTGACGGCCGTGAAGACGCGCTCTATCAGGTCGTCGTCGAACGACGCGGCCATGCCGATGCACGAGGGGAAGACGGTGGCGATGCCGTTGCGGCCTATGCCATGAAGCGCCTCGCTCCACCAGTCCATCGCAGGTATGCCCAGGCGCGGGATGGCCGGGGAGGAGTTCATGGTAAGCGACACCTTCTCGTCAAGCGTAAGCCGGCGGCAGAGGTCGTCGGCACGTTCGGCCGGGGTGAGTTCGGGATTCTGATACGGAAGCATCTCGGCGCGGACGGAGGCGGCACCAAGCACAGCGGTAAGTAATATGCAAGTTCTTATGTTCATGGATCAGAAGGTAATTTTATGAATTCATTGATCGGGCAGCACACGGCGGAAGCGCACGCTGCTTTTGTAAAGGGGGAAACGCAGGTCGAGGAGGGAGCCGTCGGTCATCATGGCCGAGCAGTCGGCGCCCATAGGCATCCCGAATGCGTCGAGCCACTCCAAATCGTATTGTCCGACGAAACCGGTGGGCCGGAGACGCCCTTTCACGCGCAGGGGCGTCCACGCTGCGGCATTCTCGACGGCACCTTCCATATATATAATTGTATAACCTCCCATTCCGTCGGCCAAAGTGGCAAGGCGGTAATCGCCGCCGAGCGATAGGCGCAGGGGGTCGGTATTACGGTCGTAATAGACCCATTCGCCCTCGCCTGCGTCGGTTTTCGAGGCAAGCCGGGCACGCAGCGCATCCACGTCGGCAAAGGGAGCCGATTCAGCGGCGGGACACCCAGCCACATCAAACCGGCAGCGCAATGTGTCGGCCGGAACAGAGGAGTAAAATCCGGCGCGAGTATTTGGTTCCAGACTTACGGCGAGTGCTACCTCGGGCTGAGCATAACCGGCTTCAAGAACGGCGGCGGCCGCATTCGGCTCGAGGCGCAGACGCAACGAATAGCCTCCCTCGCGTGGCGAGGCGCCCGGACAAAGGTCGCGTTTCTCCACCAGAGAGTCGCGGCCGGCACGAACCGCCAGCAGGCGCAGGCAGCCGCCGCTGCGTCCGAGAGCGTCGTCGTAGTACGCGTCGGCAAACTCTACTTCGGCGGCATCGTAGTTGAGGGAGTCGCGCAGATTCCATATTATGCCCCATCGGGCCGCGCCCGTGCCGTGTGGACGCAGGCGCCAGTGCATGGTAGCCGCAGCGACATCGCCAACGGGATGCAGGCGCGACGGCATCGGAGGTACGGCAGCCGTAGCGCAGAGCGTAGCCGCAATTGCAAGCATCCAGAAGCTAACTCCGCGCATTTTCAATAAGTTTCTGAATTTCACCGACAAAGGATGCAGGCTCCATATCGAACGGCAGCCACGTTATGTGCCAGCCGCGGCGTTCCATACCGCGGAACCACGTCATCTGTCTTTTGGCAAACTGATGTATGGCGGTCTCGAGAGAGCGTTCCATCTCGTCGCGCGACAGGCGTCCCAGCACGAAGAGAGTTACATACTTGTACTCAAGTCCATAATAGATGAGGTTCTCGGCGTCGACGCCCTCGGCGAGCAGTCGCTCCACCTCGGCCGTCATGCCTGCGGCAAAACGCCGGTGCAGGCGTTCGGTGATGCGACGGCGGCGTTCGTCACGCCCTATGTCTACGCCCACCACCACGGCATCGGTCCGCGACGAGGGCTGCGCGAGGGCTGCGGCATCGGGGTGCGCCGCATAGTAGGTCTCTATCTCGATGGCCCGCACGGCACGCTGCGGGGTGTCCACGTCGGTGGTGTTGTGCAGGGTCTTCATCGAGGCAAGGATTTCGGTAAGCTCGGCGAGTGTACGGCCGGCAAGCGAAGCACGCAGGGCCGGGTCGGCCGGCACTTCGGGAAGATGCAGGCCGCGGAGCACGCTCTCCACGTAGAGGCCGGTGCCACCGCACAGCAGCGGCATGCGGCCGTGCGAACGCACAAGCGCCTCGGCACGGTCGTAGTCGCGCAGATATTCGTAGAGGTTGTAACGGTAGCCTGCGGGCACTATGTCGACGAGATGATACGGCACATCGCCGTATTCCTCAAGGTCCTTGCCCGTGCCGAGGTCCATGCCGCGGTACACCTGCCGCGAGTCGGCCCCTATGATCTCGGCGTTCAGCGCACGCGCGGCGGCCACCGCCAGGCGGGTCTTGCCGGATGCGGTGGGACCGGTGATGACGAGCAGCGGCGCCGGCGACGTCATCCGCGGTTAAAGATATTGAGGCACTTGCGCCAGAAGCGGCGCGCATGGAAGAACATGCGGTCTTCGTTCTCTATGGACACCTGCATCCAGGCGGGGTCGTTGTAGTCGACGTCCCAGTCCTTGAAGTCGCGCAGGCGGAATATGGGTTTGTAATGCTTCACGGGATATAGGCGGCGCCCCTGGCGATCGTAGGTTTTCCAGGCCATCGTTATGGTGTAGATGCGCACTATCTCGTTGGCCATCATGGGCGCGAGGCGCCCGGAGTTGAGGAAGCGGTTCACCTCATAGAGCGTGAACCAATTGCCGTTGCGGCGGGCTTTCTCGCTGTCGTCCTCGCTGACGAAAGCCGCATAGTGAATGGTATGTTCGCCATCGGGAGCCACATTGTCGTAGAGGAAACGCATGGCGCTGCCGGCCGGTCCGCCCATGGCCTCGAAGCGCTCGGCGGCGCGGGCGTCGTCAGGTCTGTCGAAATTCACCTCGGCCTTGTAGGGCGTGTCGTAATCATCACCGTCGTTGTCGCGCAGAAGCATGCGGTCGCCGCTTGTGACGATGAAACGGAGCTGCGCGTCGCGGTTGACGCGATGACGGTCAACTTCGGCAGGTTCCATTGACATCGCAATCGAATAGTAGCGCGATCCCAGATAAACGAGCGAGAGAAGGTAAATCGCCACGGGCACAAAGTTGAATACAAAAACGTCGGGGCTGTTGAAATTGACATTGATGTAGAAGATGAAGAAGTAGGCCCACTGCACGACTCCGGCGCCAAAGCATATCCAGAAGTACATGCGCAACTGCTGTCCGGACTCCTCGTTGAAAAGGATGGAGGCAAGGCTGTCATTATCGTACTCTCCGTTCATTTTCAAGCACTTACGGCATACGCCGAGGCTGCGCCCCATAAACAGAGCGTAAAGGCTCACAAGGGAGCCGACGGTCTGCACCACAAGGCATGTGATGTATGGAATAGTAGGATTGAAATGTGCGGTGTTGAACCGGTCACCGAACAGGATTTTCACGTGACTGAGCAGAAGCAGCATCATGATGAAAGCCGACCATATCAGAGTAGCACGAACGGTCCAAGTCATGCGGTGGCACCGCTGCCTTCCGCCGACAGAGGGCATGCGGGTGACGGCGGAAACCACATAGGCCAGGGCAAGCAGCAGTACGGGCATAATCGTCTTGCTTATCATAAAGCTGCACCCGAGGACAGCCGCCACGAATCCGGCCGTGAGGGCATACCCCCAGAAAAGGGTGCGAAGGGTGCCCGTTATTTTACTGTTGTCTTTCATTTCAGCTTGCTGTTGAAGAACTCGAGCATGCGGGCGTAGACTACGGCCCTGGCGTTGCAGCCGTTTATGCTGTGGTTCATGTTGGGGAAGAGGTACATATCGCAGAGAATACCCTCGTTCTGAAGGGCGGAGACATACTCCATCGTATTAGAAAGATGCACGTTGTCGTCGGCGGTGCCACTCATGAGCAGCAGCGGGCAGGCGAGGTTGCGGGCGCGCGTCATCGGGGCGGAAGCTTTGTAGCCGTCGGCGTTCTGCTGCGGTGTGAGCATATAGCGCTCGGCGTAGACAGTGTCGTAGTAGCGCCAGTCGGTCACGGGCGCCACAGCCACGGCGGCGGCATAGGGAGAGGCGTCGGCGGAGGCACACATCAGGGCCTCGTAGCCGCCGTAGCTCCAGCCGTATATGCCTATGCGTGAGGCGTCGGCATAGGGGAGCGAGGCAGCGTAGCGGGCGGCGGCCAGCTGGTCGATGGTCTCGTAGTAGCCCAGGCGGCAGTACACGACATCGGAGAACGCACGGCCGCGGCCGCCTGTGCCACGCCCGTCGACGCAGACGATGACGTAGCCTTGCGTGGCGTAATACTGCTCCCAGTCGAGGCTCCAGCGGTTGAGGACGCTCTGCGAGCCGGGGCCGCTGTACTGCGACATAATCACGGGATATTTGCGCCCGGGGGCCATGTCGGCCGGCTTCACAACATAACCGTTGAGGCGGTAGCCGTCAGGGCCGTCCATCGTGAAGAACTCGCGGCGCGGAGCCGAGGCGCAGCGGGCGGCGTATGCGGCGTTGTCCTCTATGGTGCGCAGTTTCTTGCCGGCGGCGCTGATAAGGTCGTAGACCGGCACCTCGGTGGCGCTGCTGTGGCACATGACGGCCATGTCCATCGCAGGATTGAACTGTGCCGACGATGTGCCTGCGGGAGCCGACAGAGTGGCGACGCGTCCCTTTGCGTCGACCGAGCACACGGTGCGGTCGAGAGGCGTCGGCGCGGCGATCTGATAGAAGTGCGTGCCGCGGGCGTCGGCGCCGTAATAGTCGGTCACGTCAGCTTCGCCGGAGGTGATTTCCCGAAGCTGCTGGCCGGTATAACTGTATTCGTAGAGCTGCGCGTAGCCGTTGCGGCTCGACATAACCACCATCGACTGACGGCCGAGATGAAGTTTCTCGTAGGTCTCGGGGGCTATCCACGCCTTGCTCTGCTCGGTGTAGATGCTCTTCACGACAGTGCTTTTGGGATTGACAGCGAACACCTCGAAGCGGTTCTGATCGCGGTTGAGTGTGGCAACCACGAGGCGCTCGGGAGTGTCGCCGTAGCCTATGCGCGGAATATAATCAACAGAACCGGCGGGCAGGGCTATATCCTTGATTTTGCGGGTCTCAATGTCGTAACTGTGGAGCGTCACGCGGCTGTTGACGGCGCCTGCCACGGGATACTTGTACTCGTAGGTTCCGGGGTAAAGAGCGTAGGATGTGCGGGGCTCGCAGCTACCCTCGTAAAGCGGGAAGGAATACATGGGCACGTCGCTCTCGTCGTAACGCAGATAGCTGAGAGTTAGCGCGTCGGGCGCCCATGCCATCGAGCATGTGGTCGTGAACTCCTCCTCGTATGTCCAGTCCGGCACGCCGTTGATGACGGCGTTACGCCGGCCATCCGCAGTCACAGCCACCTCCGAGTTGTAGTCGAGTTTCTTGATGTATATATTATTCTCTGCCACAAACGCGACAGCGCGGCTATCGGGCGAAAAGACCGGGCTCTGCGTAAAGACATGTGCAGCACTCAAAGGACGCAGAAGGCGCGAGCGCACCTCGTAGACGTAATATCTGGCAGAGAATGAACGGCGGTAGATGGGGCGCGTCTCATACCAGACCAGAATCTGCTCGCCGTTTGGGCTGACAGTGAAGCCGTCGATGGAAGCTATCGTGTTCTCACGGGTATGCCCGGCATCGAACAGCACTTCGCCGTCCTTTCCGGTGCGCAGATCCACGCGCACAATGCTGCGGCCGTCGGCAGTCAGGCGCAGAGCCGTGCCATCCGGCAGATACGAGTAGTTTTCCGCCGCGGCAGGCCGGTTGGCCGGAGCCACATACGTGGCAAGCGCCGCCACATGCGGGTTCTGCTTCGCGCACAGAGTACCGGCGTGAAGCGATATGGCTAATGCGAAAATCGCTATAACTCTAAGGTTCATAGACTACTATGTACTACTTAATATTGCACATGCAACGGGGCTCCGCCAGCCGGCGTTCCCCTAATTTTCTGCAAATATATATATAATATATGAGAAAGCGGAAAAATCAATCGGATTTTTTAATGCAAATGCGGATCCGCAAACGCTTATTCCAGCTCCATCATATCGAAAAACATAAGGCGTGTATGGTCATTCTGTATCTTTTCAGACAGCACTTTGAAATTGTTTTTCAGATAGAAGGCTATGGCAGAGAGGTAGGCATCAACAGTCAGATAGCGGGACGCTGAATAATTGGGATTCCCATTAAGCATATCTTTCAGAAGATTCATCAGGTCTGTACCTATATTTCGACCCTTGTATTTGGATGAGACGGCAAACCTGCCAATCTTGACTGCCGGGTAACTGCCGAACTGCTTACACTCCGGGAAGCCACCCTTGATTTTCTACCATTGACTATTGGTTACATCCTGACGGCTGATTTTGTCGTTCAAAAGGCAGAAATATGCGACAATGCTTCCGCGATCCTCAAGGATATATGAAGTAGCAATACGTTTGTCGAGGAAACCTTTGGCATCCTCGACAAGAAAATTGTTCAAATCTTCGTCACCGCAATCAAATCCGTCAAGCACGGTTTCCGGCGTAAGTCTTACAAGTTTCATCTTTTACAAACAGATGGTAATGTATTCCTTTGCTTTCTTGACCGCCTCTTTGAGCTTTCTTGAATTTTTGGCGCGCTGTTCCTTGGTCAGACTCTCAACCTCCATTCTGAGTTTCTCAAAACGGATTGCGTCTTCGCCTGTCAGAACCGGGGTTTCCGCTATTGGTCGTGCCATAATCTTGTCTCTTGCTATTAAGTGGATTACAAAGTTACAACAAATCTCTGACACTTTTGGCTTATCTGGCGATTTTTATTCAAGATTGATTGCGTTCTCAAACAAATGCGGACGCCACCAGGATAGGAGCGCCCGCAATAACGTTGTTACTACTTACTTAGTCGTTGGTCTTTATCTCGGCGAAGCCCGATGTGTGGATGTTCTTGCTGCGGGCTGTGCCGGGTATCTCTATCTCGGAATTACCCGAAGCGGTAGCATCGACTTTACCTGCACCTTTGAGGCGCACTTCAATCTCGCTATTGCCGGAGCTGTCGAGATTCACGACATCGGCCGTTACGGATTCCGCCTCCACGCTGCTGTTGCCGGATGTGTTGGCCCGGAAAGTAGTGCATGCAGTCGCACCCTCAAGTTCGACACTACTGTTGCCGGAGGTGTTTATCTCAATTCTCTTGCACGACAACTCCTGATGGAATTCAATGCCGCTGTTGCCGGAAGTGGATATTTCCAGCGAACCGTTGATGCCGCTGCTTGACAGCACATCCAGCCCGGCGTTGCCGTGAGTCTGGAAATCTTTCATGGCGGGTGCCGTCATCACCACCTCGACCTTATTGTCGCGCAGATGGGAGAAGCGTCCTTCATTATCGGTATAAAGGTATAGCGTGCCGCCTTTCACGTAGGCCTTCAGCGTGGCAAGCGCCTCGGAGTTGCCAGTAGCCTTGATGCTGACTTTGGCAGAAGGCGTATAGTCTACCTTCACATTGCCGCCCACAGAGATGCCGGAGAACGGCGCGTCCACTCGTACGGCCTTGGTGCTTTCCTTAGCCGCGCTGCAACTCAGGCATAATACTGCCATGCAAAGAGATAAAAGAAGTTTTTTCATATCATTGAGTTTTTACCCATAAGACGCAGCACATGTCCGAATCGTTACAAAACATAACGGTGTATTAGTATTTATTAACATTCTGATTGTTATTCAACCGCAGCCCCTCATAAAATATCGGCGCAAATTGCATTATTGCGGAATAGTTTTTGTAATTTTGCGGCGATTATGCACTTGATGCGACGCACTATATTGGGTTTTACGGCCGCCGTTGCGGCGTTGCCGACGCTGACAGCATTCGCCACGCGGGTTGCCGATGACGCGCACACGCTACGCGTGGCCGACTCGCTGCCGGTGGTGGCGTCTGCCGTGGCCGATTCACTGCCGACAGACACACCGGTGCCCGACTCGATGCCTCCGGACACAGCTGTCCGTGCGCTCGCCGAAATAAAGACAGACACTCTCACGCCGCGGCGCAGCCGCATAGTGCGCACGAGGGTAGACCTGGAGAACCCCGTACAGTTTTCGTCGAGCGACTCCATGGTGATAGTGCGCCGCGACTCGGCCTTCATGTACGGCAACGGCTCCGTGACCTACGGCGACATAAAGCTGGATGCCGCCCAGATAGAGATGGACCTCGGCGACAATACCGTCTATGCCATAGGCCGCCCCGACAGCCTGGGCGAGCTTCAGGGTACGCCCGTGTTCAACGAAAGCGGCACGGACTACGAGGCCAAAACTATGCGCTACAACTTCAAGACATCGAAAGGCATAATCTCCAATGTGGTCACACAGCAGGGCGAGGGCTACCTCACGGGCGGCATAACGAAGAAAGACGCCGACGACAGCTATTACATCAAGAACGGCCGCTACACCACCTGCGACAACCACGACAATCCGCACTTCTACCTACAGATAACCAAAGGCAAGATGCGCGCCGGCAAGGACGTAATCACAGGTCCGGCCTACATGGTGCTGGCCGGATTGCCGCTGCCGATAGCGGTGCCTTTCGGCTACTTCCCCTTCAGCGACAAGTATGCCTCCGGTGTCATAGTGCCGACATTCGGCGACGACTACAACCGCGGTTTCTATATGCGCGACGGCGGCTATTACTTCGCCATCAGCGACAACATCGACCTCGCACTCACCGGCGAGCTCTACACCAAGGGGTCGTGGGGTCTTCAGGCCAGAAGCACCTATGCCAAACGATACAAGTACAGCGGAAGCTTCAACCTGTCGTACCTGCTCACCAAAAACGGAGAAAAGGGTTCGCCCGACTACAGCCTCCAGAAGAACTTCCAGATACTCTGGAGCCACTCGCAGGACTCCAAGGCCAACCCCAACATGAGCCTCTCGGCATCGGTCAACTTCACGACCAGCGGCTACACGCGAAACGACCTGAACAGCTACTACTCCAACGCCTTCACCGAGAGCACGAAAAGCTCGACCGTGAACATGACCTACCGCTTCCCGCAGTCTAAGTGGAGCCTGTCGGCGACAATGAACGTATCGCAGCGCACGCAGGACAGCACGCTCACGGTGGGCTTCCCCAACCTCACCGTTACCATGAGCCAGACGCAGCCCTTCAAGCGCAAGCGCGCCGCGGGAGCTGAAAGGTGGTACGAGAAAATCAAGATGAGCTACAACGGACAGTTCCAGAACTCTCTCACCGCCAAGCAGAACGAGTTCTTTAAGAAAAGCCTCATCAAGGACTGGCGCAACGGCATGAACCACCGCGTGCCCATATCGGCCACCTTCAACGTGTTCAACTACATCAACATCACGCCCAGCATCGACCTTCAGGACCGTATGTACACCCGCAAGGTACGCCGCCAGTGGGACCCCGTGGCCGGCATGGAGATATGCGACACCACCTACAGCCTGTACAACGTATGGGACATGCGCGCCAGCGTCTCCGTCGACACCAAGCTCTACGGCTTCTACCAGCCGCTGGGCTTCCTGGGCAAGAAAATCAAGATGATACGCCACGTGTTCACTCCGAGCATATCGTTCACGGCCGCGCCGGACTACGGCAGCAGCTTCTTCGGATACTACGGCCAATACGAGTATCAGGACCCGCGCAGCGGCGAAACTCGCACGCGGCGCTACTCGCTGTTCCCTAACGCGCTGTTCGGAGTGCCCAGCGAAGGCAAGACGGGCTCTATAAGCTACAACCTCGCCAACAACCTGGAGATGAAGGTAAAGAGCGACAACGACTCCATAGGCGAGAAGAAAATCTCGCTCATAGAGAACCTGAACATATCGCAGAGCTACAACTTCGCGGCCGACTCTCTGCGCTGGAGCGACATAAACACGTCAATCCTGCTGCGCCTCACCAAGGGCTTCAATCTGAACCTCAGCGCCACATGGGATGTCTACACCTACGCGCTGAACGAAGCCGGCCAGCCGGTGCGCGTCAACAAGCTGCGCCTCTCGCAAGGCAAAGGCTTCGGCCGGCTGCGCAATACGGGAACATCGTTCAGCTACACCTTCAACAACGACACCTTCAGGCGCAAGAAGGACAAGAAGAAAGACGAGGGCAGCAACGGCGACGACGAGCGCGACGATGACTTCGAGGGCAACAACAGCCGCAACCGCACCGGCCACAGCCACGAGAACGAGTCGGTGGAAATGAGCAGCGACGGTTATGCCAAATGGGAGGTGCCCTGGAGCCTGTCGGTCAACTACTCTATCAACTACAGCTACGGTGCGTTCAACAAAAAGAAGATGGAATACGACGGACGCATCACGCAGAACCTCAGCTTCTCTGGCAGCATACGCCCGACGCAGAACTGGAATTTCTCGTTCTCGGCGTCTTACAACTTCGACACCCACAAGCTCGCCTACATGAACTGCAACATCTCGCGCGACCTGCACTGCTTCCAGATGTCGGCCAGCTTCGTGCCGGTGGGTCCCTACAAGAGCTACAACTTCCACATCGCCGTCAAGAGCTCGCTGCTGAGCGACCTCAAGTACGACAAGCGTTCGTCGACGCACAACGGCATCACCTGGTACTGAATATTATTACTGTCCGATAAAACGGGTACAACCCGCGCTCATCGCGGGTTGAATGTGGTTAGCTTTTACCTTTGCAGTCGAGATCTCCGTTAACATTTCAGCCGGAGATTGTTAATAAGTAAGACAGAGACG
>URSD01000015.1 GCA_900550395.1 uncultured Porphyromonadaceae bacterium
AAATCAATATTCTCTTGTATTTGATTAAATACTAATATTTTAATAATAGTGGTTAGAATTTTATCGCACCACTACTATTTCTAAAACAGAAAAACAAATTCATAGAATATATGCTCTTTTGGATAAGGGGTTAGCCCTTCTTAACAATAACATACAGGACGAATCCATGCCGATTTTTGAACTGGTAGCAGAAGAAAGTCTTGTGATGGGAGATTCAGCACTGTGGTGTGAATCAATGAGTTGTATCGTTAGTAATGCATATGATCTTGGTGAATATCGCAAATGTATATCAACGGCACGCCGTCTTGTTGATGCCGGAATGGCTGTTTTGGATGATTCGGTGTATATGGCAGCCGGATATGTCGGATTAGGGCAGCTTGATTCTGCAAAGCATATAAATGAATCCTTGTACGGAAGGGTAGCAGAGTGCAGCAATCTCTTGCAATACATCATATATAAATCGGAAAATAATACACAGCGGGCACTTGAGGCTATGCTGGAGATTAACGCTGAAAATTTTCAGAAATTCTATAAGCGCAATACAAACGATTTAAGCATTGGTGAGGTTGAATATTATAATAGTCTGCAAGCTCTTAAAAGTGAGCGTATCAGGTCGGCAAAAATACTGATGTGGGCCTTTGCTGTTGGTCTTTTGCTATGTGTCGGTATTATAGTAATGCTGTTCGTATGTCATCGCAATAGACTGATGCGACAGAGGGAACAATATATGCTTATTGCAGAAGAACTCAAGCAAAGCAACTCCATAATAGAGGCAAATAAAAGAAACTCGAGAGACGCTATATATGCGTTGCTGAAAAAACATTACAGTATTCTTGACGAATGTTGCAAGGGGTATATTGATGATTCGCAAGAATCGGATAATTCCAAAAGAATATACGAAACAGTTTCTCAACTTATCAAATCTTTCTCAAAAGATAATGAAGGATTTAGAGAGGCGGAACAAATTGCAATGAAATATTACAGCAAGATGATTGCCGACATTAAAAATGTGATTCCCAGTATTTCTGTCAAAGAGTATCAGCTGTTCATCTTTTCCTCTCTCGGATTTTCATCCACAGCCATAGCGCTGTTTATGGGCGAAAGTAAAATCAGTAACATATACAACCACCGCCGCCATCTCAAAGATAAGATCAATCAACTGGAACCGGCATTGGCAGAACAATATTTAAAAATATTGCTGTAACAGTTGGCAAATACGCACTTGTAATGTGCTGAATATCGACATTTTACGCCCTTGCCAAATTGCTCGTATTTGGCAGGGGTGTAACATTTTGTATTTCAGCTATTTGCAAGGTGGACTTGCCAAACGATTTTTCTTGAAAAAGTTGGATTGAATGCTTTCTGAGATTAATTTTGCGACATGATTCAATACAATTAATCAGTATAGCATGAGAAAAATCACAATAGTGTTTACGTTGTCTTTATTGTTGCTGCCACTTTGCCTTACAGCGCAAAATACGGCCAGCGGCAATAAAACGGTGATTAAATATCGCCCGGGTAGTACCAATCGTCCGTCTAAACCATCGAATGAAGGTATTGATGTTTTTATAACCGAAAACACGCTCATTTTTGACCTCCCGGAGTATGTAGAATATATGACGGTGGAACTAAAGCAGGGCGACGCTGTGATGCTCACCGGCATGGTAGACCATGAAGATGCCTCTATCGACGTCGCTGGCCTTCAGGGTGAGTACGAAATACTTTGCCGCACCGACGGTAACCAGCTCTTCGCCGGAAATATCGAACTATAAAATCACATACAATAAATGGAGGTATCCGAAAATCCATAATAGAGTAGGAAATAACAAATACATCAAAGTCATGAAGGCAGAAATGTACAAAACTGATTCAGCCGTTGTGCTCAGTGAGGCACAATTGCTGACTGTACGGGGTGGTGGTGATGATGGTGGCATCACTATCATGAAAGGTGAAACCATTTGCGTAATGAATAGTATTTGCTTCAAGTGCCAGAAATGCGATAATTGCAGCAAGTGCGAAAACTGTGGCTTGAAAGGCTACAAATGCGGCATTGAGGTAAAGAATATCTCGGAATGCTAAAGAAAATGTTACAGGTTGTTCAAGTGGTATCAAACAGATACAACCTAAATAACCTGTAACTATAATCTCATACCCCACTCATCCTAATAATGAAGCTAAATCGATATACTTACGTAGTCCCATTCAATGATGAGAAAAAAATCATCTTCAATGGGTTAAATCAGGACTTCATAATCATTGAAAATGAGGAACTGTCATCCTATATGGCAATAATGAACAATCCTGATAAATACATGTCAAGCCATCCTCGTATTGTCAGCCGACTAAAAAACAGAGGATTTATCTTAGAAGATAAGATGGATCCGAAAATATTTTTGCAGTATCAAAGAAGGCATTTCATAGATGCACCCGTGTACAAGTCGGTAATACTGCCTACATTTGAGTGCAATTATAAATGTTGGTATTGTATTCAGAAACATACGCCGCTTAAACTCGACGAAGAAAAACTAAATCTTATCGTCAAACATGACAAGAAGTATCTTCTTGAAAACAACATCAAGGAATATATATTGTCATGGTTTGGTGGTGAGCCGCTGACACAGCCTGATATAGTGGTGCGAATTTCCCAAGAGATGAAGAACTTTTGTGAAGAACACAATATTGTATTTACCGGTGCTGCAACTACCAACGGGGCATTGCTTAACACCGATCTTATAGCAAAGCTTAATGATTGTGGAATAAATCATTACCAAATTGCTATAGATGGTGATGAAATCACACATAACAGGGTTAAACATGATTCCTTAAGTGAATCCTCGTTTGCTCTAATCATGGGTAATATCTGTAATGTTGCCCAATCCAACAAAGATGCACGCATTACTTTACGTGTTAATTATACGATTGAGATACTTCGTAACAAACGTATAGTTGATGACGTTTTGAAATATATTCCTGTTGAAATCAGGGAACAGATCATAGTTGATTTGCAACGTGTGTGGCAGATACAGGAAAATCTTGTGCCAATGGAGGACCTTATATGGCTGCAGAATGCTTTTGCAAGCAACGGCTTTTATCTTGAGAGTTCGCATATTTTCGCAATTTGCTATGTGGAAAAGAAACATTATAACATGTTCTACTACAATGGAGGCGTGGAAAAATGTGACAAACGCACACCTGATACTCTTCGCGGTTACATCAACGAAGACGGAGATGTGGTCTGGAAAGAGAAGCCGCTGTTCCCTGATTACGATCTGTTTGCCAAGGACTGTGTGTGCTCTGATTGCGATTATTATCCGTTATGTCTCAGCGGTTGTCCGGTGGAAAGAGAAAATGAAATCGCCAAAAATCCGGATAAAAAAATAGTATGCGGATTCGGAGACGATTACAGTATCCTCGAAACACGTATTCGTGATTATTGCTGGCGTGTATACCACAATCTCAAATATAAATTGTACGAAAAATAGCATAAGATAGTTCAAAAACGGGATTAATATGCTATCTTTGCCGAAATAATCAATCAAACACTTTTGTTATGCTAAAAATTATCTATGCAATTGTGCTTTTTGCTATCGCGCTGCCTGCGGTGGCGCAGGAGCCGGAAGGCGGAGAGGCCGGTGAGGCGACGCAGCAGACTCATGAGCTGAACGAGGTGGTCGTGACGGAAGCGCCGGTGGTGCGCGAGGCGGGAAAGGAGAGCTATATCATCACTCCCGAACTGCGCGAGGGCACGGCGAGCGCCGCGCAGCTGATGAGGCGTCTGCACGGCTTTGTGGTTGACCCGATTTCTGAAAGCGTGAGCATAGCAAAGGACAAGGACATACCGGTGGTGGTGAACGACAAGGAGGTGACGCACAAATACGCCATGTCGCTCAATCCCGAGCGCATCAAGCGCATCGAGGTGCTCCGCTATCCTGCGGGTCGCTTTTCGGAGTACCCGATACTTATAAACATAGTGCTGAACAGCAATTATATAGGCACGGACGGCTCGCTGTATGCGACGGCCGACGCGGTGCTCAACGGCAGCGCCACCAACTCGCAGAGCGTCGGTGCTAATGTTGTATCATCGTTCGGGCGCTGGAGCGTGTTCGGCACGGCGCAGTTCGAGCACAACCTGCAATACAACTCCCGCGGCTACGAACTCCATGCCGGCGAGGCGGCCGAGGAGGTGTTCCCGCTGCCCACGCCGTCGCAGGCCAATGTGCGCATCAGGCAGAGCGCGCCGGTGCTCGTGGCCGGTGCCGACTACCGCATCAGCAACCGGCACACGCTCTCGGCGCAGTCAATCCTCATTCTGGCGGACGCAAACTCGAGCGAGCGCACACACGACCTGAACACCGACGACTACGACTCGCGCAACAGCATCACGAGCCTTTTCTATCAGGGTCAGCCGTCCGACAGGCTTAGCCTCAACGCCGAGCTGAGCTACAATTACTACGACATCAACGACCGCTATGACTACGCCTTGGGGTCGGGCGATGTGTACTCGTCGTCGCATTTCGACGGCACCAAGAACTATGTAAACGCCAACGGAGGCGGCACGTACAGCTTGAGTGACCGATGGAGCCTCTCGGCATGGTACGGCTACACGTGGCGCGACTACAGCAACCGGTCGCGCTCGGCCGACGGCGCCCGCTATTACTTCAAGGAGCAGCGCCACCGCCCGCAGGCCACCGTGCGCTACAACAACGGCCGCAACCTCAGCATCAGAGCCACGGCCGGGCTGCTCCACGTCGTCTCCGACAATATCGGAAATCATGCCGCCCACACCTCGTTCATGCCCGTGGCGCAGATATATTATGCCCCGGTGAAGAAGCTGAACCTGCTGCTGCACTATGGCGGCAGCTCGTCGTACCCCTCGCTCGAGATGCTGTCGCCAAACGCCGTGACGGTCATAAAGGGCCTCTCCACGCGCGGCAATCCCGACCTGCGGGCGCAGGTGATGCACAACGCGGCCGCGGAGCTGACCTTCCTTGATGACTTCAAAATCGGCTACTCCTACTACTTCGGCGGTGACTCCTGGACGCCGTACTATTCGCTGATGCCCGACGGCACGGCGATGCGCACGAACGTCAATGCCGACTACTCCAACCAGTATATAGGCGTGAGCTACAGCGGCAGCCCGCTGAAGCATGTGCGGCTCAACGTGACGCTCAACTATCAGTGGCAGCATCTGAAGGCCGACGGTGTGCCCGCCGGCGACGGCCGCATGTGGTACGCCGATATAGACGTGAACTGGGACATCGCGGGTAGCGGCTGGAACGCCATGGCCGGTCTGTTCGTGCGCAACAGCCACGATCCGCTTCTGCAAGGCCGCAAGGTCAGCAATGTCAACAGCGTGTCGCTGTCGCTTCAGAAAAACTTCCTGAAAAACCGCCTATCGGCCGCCGTGCAGACATATTTCTGCCCGGGGTTGCTGTCGCGCAGGGACGAAATACGCGTGAATATCCCGGGCTTCTCGTACACACGCTACACCGACGCCCGCATCCGTGTGCCTTATGTCGGAATGAGTCTGAGCTACAGCTTCGGCCAGGGCAAGTCGCGCAAGGCCGACAACGATCCTACCTACGATAACGAGAAGTGATTTCTCACAGGCCATGCACCGCCGCTTCCCGTTCGTAAAGCAACTCGATTCCATGCAATGCGGCGCGGCGTGCGTGGCCATGATATGCCGCAGCTTCGGCCGGGAGTACAGCCTGCGCTTTATCTCGCAGCTATGCCGCCCCACGGCCGAGGGAGCCTCGATGCTCGGAATAAAGGACTGTGCCGAGGTGTTGCATCTGAGAGCTACGGCGGTAAGATGTTCCGTGCAGGCTTTGAGGAAGTTGCCGTTACCTTGTGTGCTGCACTGGGACCACAACCATTTCGTCGTACTATACGATGTCAGGCGCAGGCGAAGCGGATGGGTCTACCGGATAGCCGACCCTGCGAAGGGACGTATCTGCTGCTGCGAGGAGGAACTGGCAGCACACTGGTGTGCCGGAGCGTCGGCCGAGGGGATAGCTATGAGTGTGGAGCCGGACGATGGCTTCGGGTCGGTGGAGGATGCCGGCAGCCGTAACGCCCGATCGTTCCGTTTTCTGCTGTCCTATCTTTCGCGGTTCCGTGGAAAGATTGCCGTAATAGCACTGATGTTGCTGGCCGGCAGTCTGATGCAGCTTCTGATGCCGTTTCTGATGCAGCTGATAGTGGACGAGGGAATCCGCCGCCGGAGTATAAGCATAATATGGCTGATATTGCTCGGCGAGCTTATGATTGTGGCGGGAAGCACGGTGGCGAATTTCGTGCGCAGCAGACTTTCGCTCGTTATATCCATGCACATCAATGTCTCGCTCGTAAGCGATTTCTTTGCCAAGCTGTTGCGGCTGCCGATGCCTTTCTTTGAGACTAAGCTGATGGGCGACCTTCTGCAGCGCATATCGGATCACGGACGTGTGCAGACATTTCTCACCGGGGAGGTCCTCGGTATGGTGTTTACTTTGCTGACATTCATCATATTCAGTGTGGTTCTTTTCAGCTACGATGCGTTGCTGTTCGCAGTGTTTATTGCCGGTTCGGTAGTTTACGGAGTGTGGATAGCGCTGTTTCTGGAGCGCCGCAAGGTGCTGGATTATGAATTGTTCCGACAGTCATCGAAAAATCAGAGCAAGACGTTCCGTTTTATAACGACGATGCAGGAAATCAAGTTGCAGAACTGCGAGGAACGGCGCACTGCCGAGTGGGAGCAAAGTCAGGCAGGGGTGTTCGACGTGCAGATGAAAGCTTTGAAACTCCAGCAGCGTCAGGAAGCCGGAGCCGTAGCGATTAATGAGGCGAAGAATATTGTCCTGACAGTCCTGGCCGCTTCGGCCGTTATCCGGGGCGAAATGACTCTTGGCGCCATGCTTGCCGTGCAATATATAATCGGGCAGCTCAATTCGCCGGTCGAACAGTTTATGTCGTTTGTGTATTCAGTGCAGGATGTACGTATTTCGCTTGAACGCATCAACGAGGTACATTGCAGCGCTGAGGAGGAGAACGGGGAAGATGCTGTCGCGTCGTTTGCTCCGGATGTCCCGCGGGAGATAGTTTTTGATGATGTATGCTTCAAGTACGACGCACATGCCTTGAATGATACAATCAGCCATGTGTCGGTTACGATTCCGCAGGGTGGCGTCACTGCCATTGTAGGAGCCTCGGGAAGCGGCAAGACCACTCTTGTGAAACTTATGCTGGGCTACTATCCTCTTGGGGCGGGTCGTATCTCTGTGGCCGGCCGCGACCTCTGCGATTACAACATGAAGTGGTGGCGAAGCCGTTGCGGAGTGGTAATGCAGGATGGTGTAATCTTTTCCGACACAATAGCCCGCAACATCGCGGCCGCCGATGGCGAGATAGATGTCGCACGCCTCGAAGCCGCCGCACGCGTAGCCTGCATTCTTGATTATATCGAGGGGCTGCCGCTTGGCTGGGACACAGTTATAGGTCCTGACGGAACCGGATTGAGCCAGGGGCAGAAGCAAAGAATACTCATAGCCCGTGCCGTCTACCGCAGTCCGGAATTCATATTTCTTGACGAAGCCACCAATTCGCTTGATGCGTTGAACGAGAGGGCTATAGTGGAGAATCTCGCCGACTTTTACAAGGGGCGCACTGTGGTGGTAGTGGCACACAGACTTTCAACGGTGCGCGATGCCGACAATATAGTCGTGATGGAGTCGGGCCGGGTGGCCGAACAGGGCACGCATGCACATCTGACCGCTATGCGTGGCCGCTATTATGAGCTGGTGCGTAACCAGTTGGAACTTGGTACGTGACTTCTTCTACATCTCCACGACAGTGATGCCGGCGCCGCCGAGGCGTACGTCCTCGTCGCGGAAGGCGCGGACGCCGTGGACGGTGGCGAGGTACTGGCGTATGTACTGACGGAGGGCGCCGGTGCCGGTGCCGTGGAGTATACGCACGCGCTGCGCGTTGAACTGGAGAGCGTCGTCGATGAAGTAGGTGACGGCCTGGACAGCTTCGTCGGCGCGCATGCCGCGGACGTCGATCTCGGGCTTGAAGCGCAGCTGGCGCTCGCGGATGTCGTCGCTGGTGGAGGCGCTGACGAACGACGAGGCTTTGGCGCCCGACGGCGCCTTGCGCAGGGTGGGGGTGAGGCGCGAGAGGCGCACGGTGGTGCGCAGCTGGCCGAAGATGACGGTGGCGCTGTCGCCGCGCACGCTCTCGACGGTGCCGGGCTGCCCCGCGCCGTCAAGCAGTACGTTGTCGCCGGGAGCTATGGCCTTGGGCTTTTGGGGCGCCGCCGGTGTGGCCTCGGGGCGCTTACGGCGGGTGCGTGGCGCGCGGGCCGTAAGGGGATGGTCGGTGTCCGCGTCCTTCATTTCGCCCGAGAGGCGGCTGCGCTCGTCGGCTAGGCGCCGGCGGGCCTCCATGGTGGCCTCGCGTTCGGCCTGGGCGCGGCGGATGTCGTGGATGGTGCGCTCTATGGCGGCGTTACTGCCTTCGAGGATGCGGCGCGCCTCGGCGCGTGCGTCCTCGATGATCTCGCGGCGCTGGCGGCGCAGGGTGTCGGCGTCGGCCTCGTAGCGGGCGAGGGTCTCTTCGAGGCGTTTCTCCTTGCGACGTATCTCGGTGCGCTTGTTCTCCCAGTAGCGTTTGTCGCGGGTGATGTCGAGGAGGTACTTGTCGAGGTTGACGTAGTCGCTGCCCACTATCTGCTCGGCGTCGGCGATGACGTCGTCGGGGAGGCCCGTCTTGCGGGCTATCTCCACGGCGAAGGAACTGCCGGGGTGGCCTATGAGCAGGCGGAACTGCGGCTGCATGAGCTGGCGGTCGTAGAGCATCGAGCCGTTGATGAGGCCTGGCGTGTCCTCGGCGAAGTGCTTGAGGTTCTGGAAGTGGGTGGTGACGACGCCCCACATGCCCTGGGCGTTGAAGCGTCCGAGTATGGCCTGGGCTATGGCGCCGCCTATCTGCGGCTCTGTGCCGGCGCCGAACTCGTCGATGAGCATGAGCGTGCGGCCGTCGCCCCGCTGCAGGAAGTGCTTCATGTTGCGCAGGTGCGAGGAGTAGGTGCTGAGGTCGTCCTCGATGCTCTGGTCGTCGCCTATGTCGATGAAGATGCTGCGGAAGACGCCCATGTGCGAGTTCTCGTAGACGGGCGGCAGCAGTCCGCACTGCATCATGTACTGGACGATGCCTACGGTCTTGAGCGTGACTGATTTGCCGCCGGCGTTGGGCCCCGAGATGACGAGAATGCGCGCGTCGGGGGCGGAGAGGGTTATGTCCAGCGGCACTATCTCCTTGTCCTGGCGAGCGAGCGACGCCTGGAGCACGGGGTGGCAGGCGTGGTGCCAGTCCATGTCCGGGTCGGGAACGAGAGCCGGGAGGTGGGCGTCGGTCAGGGCGGCGTAGGCTGCCTTTGCATGGATGAAGTCGAGGAGTCCGAGTGTGTCGAGATTGTCGAGGATGGAGGGTATGTCGGGGCGCAGACGGTCGGCCATGGCTGTGAGCAGACGGGTGACTTCGCGGCGCTCGCGCATCTGGAGTTCGCGCAGGCGGTTGTTGGCCTCGACGATTTCGGCCGGTTCTATGAATACAGTCTTGCCCGAGGCCGACTCGTCGTGGACGATGCCCGGGATGCGGCGCTTGTTGGCCGGGGCGACGGGGACGGTAAGGCGTCCGTCGCGCACCGCGGGGGTGGCATCGGCCTCGACCCATCCCTCCTGCACGGCCCGGGCCATGACGCGGCGCATGGCTCCGGCTATCACGCCGTTCATCGAGGCGAGGGAGCGTCGGATTTCGGCCAGCTCGGGCGAGGCGTTGTCGCGCACGTTGCCCCAGCGGTCGAGCAGCGAGTCGATGGCCCGCGCGGCATCGTTCATGGGCCAGAGGCCGACGGCCACGGCGTCGAGCGCGGGCAGGTCGGACCGGCCTTCGTCGTCGCGGCGGCGGGCGAAGAAGGCGTGGAGGTCGGCCACGGTGGCGAGGACTGTCCTGAGCCGCATCAGCTCGGGTGCGGGCATGAAGGCACCCTGCACGCGTATGCCGCGCAGGGCGTCGCGCATGTCGTGGATGGTGCCGAGGCGGAAGTCGCTGTCGGCCGTGGTGAGGGCCTTCATCTCGGCTACCTCGTCGAGGTGCCGCTTCACGGTGGCGAAATCGTCGCTGAAAGCCATGGCGTCGGCCTGCTCCTGCCCCAGGGGGCTGGCGCACAATGCCGCCACGGCCTGCCGTACGCTGTCGAAGCCTACTTTCCTCTCAAAACTTGCGGGATAAATCATATTAACCTCGATTCTTTATTAAGTCAGGATTGTCAGCAATGCGAAGTACAACACAACCGTTACGAGCATCTTCTTTCACACTTTTAAGCTCGTTGGTTGTGGGTATATCAAATATGTGTCCAGTTTGCTTGCTTAATGACTCACATATTTCTTTAGAGGCTTGAATCGTTGTCGCAGTTTTGTTATTTTCATCACTAAAAAAGTAACCTATAGCCCTACAGCCTGCTAATATAAGTAATGGGAGAGAGACTAAACTGAATACGGCAGCGCCTGCGATAATTGCGGCAGCTCCTCCAGCTCCTACCCATTTGTTATTCCACCATGAAAGGTCTTCTTTTGCATTTAAGTTGCCTAGATAGAATTTAGCATCGTCTGATAAGACCATGTATAACTTTCTATCTTTAAAATTGAAACATAATGATTTCGGTATGTCTAAATGTTCTTGTAAGTTATTATCGGTATAGCTATTAGCTGAATTATATGGAGATTCCTTGTGCTCTTTTATGGTCGCAAACTCAATATATTGCGACAAATCATCAACATTGTAATGTCGAGCTAAAATTTGCTGGGCCTCTTTATGCCCTTTTTGAGCTGCTAACTTAAAATATTTTAATGCTTTAGCTTTGTTCTCTGCCGATTGATTTACCCCCTCATGGTAAAAACAAGCTCGTCTATATGCATCGTTTGCACTTATTTCCAAGGAAAGTTCTGTGGAGTCGGGCGTATGCGAGAATTCAACTACGTTATCTTCGTTATGATTAATATTATTGATGTCGTAATTGGCCTTTTGGGGTATGTCCAGCCATAGTCGTATATCTTTTGCAAGCTTTATCAGACTATTCTTGTCTTGAGCGTCAATCTGCTGTTTCTCACGATAGTAGAACTTGAATTTCCCAAAGAGTGGAGATCTGTCAAGATTAACAATTACAATCCGTTTGCCCTCTTCCTGTGCATAGCCTAATTCTCGCCATGACCAATCTTTGGTCGTGTCCTGAATGTTAAGATGTTCTTTAGAGTAGAAATAAATGAATATGCTACAAGAATCAATAGCTGAAATGATTTTATTGACAAATGTATCATCACTCTCAATGCCATTCAAATCAATCCAACATTGGGCACCGGTTTGCTCCTCAAGGAAATCTTTTATCTTGAAGACTTCTTCTTTATTCTTTCTTTTATATGAAATAAATATTGGGTAACTCATAGAACTATTCTTTGACTGCAAAATTACGAAAAAAGAATCTTTGCGTGAAACAAAAAGTCGCGCCGGCGTGTTGATTATGTACACGACGTGCAAAAACGACGTTCATCATATTGAAATCCACACAAGTTTAACAAATATTCAACTCTTATTTATTATGAAAGCCTTGAATGCTACTAATTTCGGAACCACCCGCGCATGGTGGGTTGTTCTTCTCGTCGGCATACTGCTGGTGATCGGCGGCTTTGCCTATTGGTTCTGGCCTGAAGCCGGCTATGCTGTGGCATCGCAGATTTTCGGATGGCTGTTGATTCTTGCCGGTACGGTTCAGTTGTGCGTGTCGGCCAGCGGCCGCGCCGCGCGTGGCTGGGGCTGGTGGCTTGCCGGCGGTATCGTCGACATTTTCATCGGCTTCGTGCTGGTGCGCAATGTGTTCCTGTCAGAGATGGTATTCCCGTATTTCCTGGCGTTCCTGTTCCTGTTCTGGGGCGTGGAAGCTCTTGTTGACGGCTGTGCCTACCGCGGTCACGCCCGCTACCGCTGGCTCAATGTGGTGAACGGCGTGCTGCTGCTCCTCATCGGATTCTTCTTCATGGAGGCCGGCTGGGTAAGCAACATGTTCATGGTAAGCTTCCTGGTGAGCATCGCTTTCATCTACTGGGGCTTCACCATCGCCATCTCCGCCTACGAGCTTCGTCCCGTAGAGAAGTAAACCTTATTAGCCTTTCAGGGCTACCGCGAGGCGTCTTCCGCATCCGTTGCGGGCGATGCCTCGCTTTCGTCGTAGACGCTCTCCAGAATGATGCCCGCCAGCCGCATGCCGAAGATGGCCGTGGTGTGGCTCAGAGTGCCGTTGACAGCGGCTTTCGCTGCCGTCCAGCGGTCGGAGGCCTCGGAGGGAGAGGGTGCCTGAAGGCGGTTGTGCAAGCGCTCGGGGCTGTAGACGCACATCACCGGTGCCGACGGCATCCGCCCGCTGCGGCGGAATGTGGTGCGCAGGGCCCGCGCCAGGGGACAGCCCTGCACTTTGCGGAACTCGGCCACGGCTATCTGACCGGCATGGACTTTCAGCGCCGCCCCCATGCTGGAGACGGTGCGGACGCCCGCGTCGGTGGCTGCGAGCAGCAGGTGGGCCTTGCAGCGCAGGGAGTCTATGGCGTCGACCACGCAGTCGTAGGCCGTCAGGTCGAAGTCGTCGGCGTTCTCCGGAGTGTATGCGGCGCATATGGCCCGGACGTCGCACTCCGGGTTGATGTCGAGTATCCGTCGGCGCATCACCTCGGTTTTGGCCTGCCCTATGGTGGAGTCGGCCGCCGGCAGCTGTCGGTTGCAGTTGCTCAGCGCCACATCGTCGCTGTCGACTATCGTGAGATGACCCACGCCCGCGCGGGCCAACGCCTCGGCGCACCATGAGCCGACGCCTCCCAGGCCGAAGATAATCACCCGCATTGCGGCGAGGCGGCGCATCATTTCGTCGCCCGCAAGCAGCGCCATGCGCCCGAAACGCGAGTTAATGTCGTAATCCATGCTGCAAAAGTACGAATTCCGTAGGAAAAGGCGTATCTTTGCGTATGAAAAAATCCTTGCATACGCGTAACAGTACGTATTCCCCGATTTATTTTGTATATTTGCAAGCGTAAATAATCCCCCCTTATGAAGATAGGTATCATCGTAGCCATGAGCAAGGAACTCGCCCTGCTCCTGCACAACATAGAAGACGAGTCGCGCGTCACCGTCAACAACCGCAATTTCTACATCGGCCGCATCGGGCGTCACGAGGTAGTTCTGGCACAATGCGGCATAGGCAAGGTGAATGCCGCTGTGGGCACGCTGACGCTCATCGAGAATTTTCACCCCTCGCTCATCATCAACACCGGCGTGGCCGGAGGCACCGGCGCCGGAGCGCGCGTGATGGATGTGGTGGCCGCCACGGCCGTGGCTTATCACGATGTGTGGTGCGGACCGGACACCGAGTGGGGTCAGGCCGCCGATTGCCCGCGTCTTTTCGAGTGTCCGCTGCCGGAAGCTGCTTTTCACGGCCTTAATCTCAAGCGCGGACTCATTGCAAGCGGCGACATATTCGTGAGCGACGCCGACACCGTGCGCCGTATACTCGACATATATCCGGACGCAGTGGCCGTGGACATGGAATCGGCTGCCGTCGCCCAGGTGTGCTTCCTCAAGGATGTGCCCTGCGTGGTGCTGCGAGTGATAAGCGACACTCCCGGCGCGGCCGACAATGTGGCGCAGTACGCCAGCTTCTGGGACACCGCACCTACGTGTACCTTTGAGGCCGTAGGCGCGCTCATGAGCAAGCTCTGAGGCGCGGCGGCATGAAGGACATACCCGTAGCCCGCGGGCGCCGCTATCTTCTGGAGATGATAGCGCGGGGCGAGCACGAGAATCAGGATTTCAAGTACAGCATAGGAGACGCCTGCAAGATAGCCCGCAGCATATCGGCCTTCGCCAACCGTGGCGGCGGCCATCTGCTCATCGGTGTCAAGGACAACGGCGTCGTGGCCGGTGTGCGCAACGAGGAGGATGTGTACGTGGTGGAAGAGGCGGCGTCGCTGTACTGCCGTCCTGCACAGCATATCGACTTCGCGGCGTTCCGCTACGATGAGCGCGCCGTCGTCATCCGCGCGTCGGTGGCAGCGTGTGCGTCGCGGCCCGTGATGGCCCGCGATGCCGACGGTTCGTGGCATGCCTACTACCGCGTGGCCGACGAGAATATCCGGGGCCCATCCGCTGATGGTCGAGGCCTGGCGCCGCCGGTCTGGCGACACGTGCATCGTCTTGCGCGAAGATTCGCCGGGACGAGCATTGCTGGCGCTTGCTGCTCACTCCGGCGAGGCCGGAGTGAGCCCCGAGGATGTCGCGCCGACTCTTGGCATCAGCCGGCGTGCGGCATCCGCCCACATAGTGCGGCTTGCTGCCATGCGGCTCCTCGACTTCGTATACGTCGACGGCGAATTCCGTTTGGTCGCGGCTGACAGTCTATAGCCCGAAACCTGCTGAACACGCGGATTATACGGTCCCGAAAAAATCGAGCCGCAATTTTTTTTGTGTTATTATTTTGCTGATTGCTTAAAAAAATATAATTTTGCAGCGATGCGCAGAGGCGCGTCGCTAAATATTTATTAGAAAACGTTTTGCTTTTCGCTCTTAGTTGATGAACCTGAGAAATTTTGAAACAAGAGAAGCGAGAAAAGGCAAGATGGTTTCTCACGCATATGCGTGGGCAGCTATTGGTGCATCCGCTTCTCATGGTTTTCTCAGGACCTATCAACTAAGGGTGTGGCAATTCAGCCCACGTTTTTTTCGTATATAACAGGTGCAGTTGAGGGTTGCAGCCGCCAGAAAAGTTTTTTATTTATGTATAACAAACCAATCAGGAGCTTGGTCGTGCTGATGCTGGGAGCCGGTCTGCTGACATCGTCGTGCGCCACGCTGTTCACCAAGTCACGGCAGGAAATCCAGTTCAAGGGAGTACCCGGCACTGTTGTAATCGACAAAAAGAAAAATCAGCCCATCGCCGAAATCGGGTCAAACGGCTTTGCGCGCGCCGAGGTGCGCAAGCAGTTGGGCAAGAAAGAGCTGCGCGCCACCAGAGACGGCTATCAGCCTGCCGACTATGCCCTGGAGACAAAGATGCAGGGATGGTTCTGGGGCAACTTGATTTTCGGTGGCATTCCCGGTATGGCTATCGATGCCGCCACGGGCAAGATGAAGAAGTATAAGACCGACGTTCTCGACGTCACCCTCATGCCGCTGGAGGGCCAGGAGGAGGTGACGGAGGAGATTGTAGTGCCCAATCTGCCGCAGACCGTGAGCCGTGAGAATCCGGGCGTCACGGATGCAGAGAAGGCCATAATCCGCTGGTACATCGACTCTGACCCGCGTGGTGCGCGTGTCTACTGGCGTGTCATCTCCAACGTACCAGCCGAGGTGCACAATACCAACGAAACGTATCTCACGACCACTCCCATAGAGGAGACGCGCAGCTTCAATATCCCGGGCCTCAATTACGACAACGCACAGGCCGTGACGGTAGAAATCAAGCTCACGAAGCGCGGCTATGAGGACCAGGTGAAGCGCTATAATGTGCGCCAGGCCCTCGACCAGCAGGAAATCAGCGGTTTCTTCGAACTCGTGCCCAAAACCAATTAATCAGATAACATGAAAAGTTTCATCAAGTCGGCAGCGGCTTTCGGGCTGTTGCTGTGCATGTCGGCAGTCGGATTCGGCGCGCATGCCAAGAATTTCACTATCGTGGTAAACAGTGACCCCGAGGAGGCCGAGGTGTATCTTAACGGCACGATGGTGGCTAACTCCACACCGGCCGTGATTGAGGTGGACAAGAAGACGGCCGCCAAGACCATGATAATCCAGGTACGCAAGGAAGGCTACGAGAACAAGTCCGCCACGGTGTCCTACACGGCCAAGCAGCTCAAGGCCAATCCGGTGCTGTATCTCAAAATGAAGAGGAAGGCATCGGCCGCCGCGGCCGCCAACCGTCCGTCAGCTGCCGACCCGACGGTGACCGTGGCCGAGAGCCGTCAGCGCGTCGACCGCCACAACCCCGGAACCACCGGCATGGAGCAGGCCATAATACGCTGGTTCTTCGATTCCGATCCACGCGGAGCCCGCATCTTCTGGCGAGTCATATCCAGTGTGCCCGCTGAGGTGAAGAATACCAACGAGACGTATCTCACGACAACCCCTCTGGAGGAAACCCGCAGTTTCAATATCCAGGGTCTCACCTACAACAATTCGCGTGACGTGACGGTGGAAATCAAGGTCTCGAAACGCGGCTATGAGGACCAGGTGAAGCGTTTTAACGTACGCCAGGCGCTCGACCAGCAGGAAATCAGCGGTTTCTTTGAGCTTGTGCCGAAGGAGACCGAGAAAGAGGAATGACATTCTGATTCTTTATCTGAGGCGGGGAGCATACGTCGGGCCTGAGGTGCCGGACTGCGGGGCTCCCCGTTTTTTTAGTTTAGTTTATAGTTGATAGGGGATAGGTAAGAGGGGGACGCCGCTTCGCGGCAGTTAGGAGTGGGAGTGAGGGCGTTATCGAAACAAAAATACAGAGATGACAAAAATAACAGATTAAATTTTAATCAGTTTTTGTGGTAGAGGTAATAGATGGCGTGTGAGGACGAGAAACAGAAGGACATAAGGTCATAAGGGACAGAAGAATAAATATTTAAATTCAAATTTTTGTCCCTTTTGACTTTATGTCCTTGTGTTTCTCGCTATGCGATGTAACTCCCCCCCTCTTACCTATCAACTCTCAACTATAAACTAAAAAAGCAGCCTGGTAAAGGCTGCTTTTTGCGGAAAGAGAGGGATTCGAACCCCCGGAGGTGTGACCCTCAACGGTTTTCAAGACCGCCGCAATCGACCACTCTGCCATCTTTCCTGAGGGTGTTGCGGTTGCAAAGGTAATGATTTGTCGCGGCATATGCAAATTTTGGGCAATCAAAAAAGGGGATGCGCCGAAACGCATCCCCTCGCTGAACCTATGATTTAAACCTTATTTCACAAGTACTTTTGTGACGTTGTTGCCCTGACGGCGGATGTAGATGCCGCCGGCTGCGGGATTGCTGACGCGTACACCCTGGAGGTTGAAGTACTCTACGGGCTCGTTGGCGTCGGCGTTGATGTCGAGGATGCTGTTTTGCTTCTCGACGGTGACGGTGCAGGTGGCCTTGCTGCCGCAGTAGTCGGCTGTGATGACTGCTTCGCCTTCCGCAACGGCTGTCACGAGGCCTTCGGCGTCAACGGTGGCGACAGTCTCATCGCTGCTGGTCCATACTACGTTGCCGTTGGGCAGGATATGTTCGCCGGTGACGGTGGCCGTGAGCTGCAGGGTCTCTTCTTCCTTGAGGCTGCCTTCGGTCTTGTCGAGAGCGACTTCGGCGGGAGCGTAGTACATCAGGTTGACATACCAGAAGCAGATGCTGGTGACGTCGGCGGTGCAGGTGAAGGTGACGCTTTCTACGCCGGTTTCCTTGTCGGCCTCGTCGGGTTCCCAAAGGCTGCCGTTAACCGCGCCGGTATCGACAGTTACTTTGTCGGCGAATGTCACGCGGGCCGGAGTGCTGGGCGACGGTGAACCGCTGACGCTGAGTATGCGTACGTTCGGGTCGGTCACCTTGAAGGAGAATGTGCTGCCCTCAAGCGGCCAGGGAGTGTTGGTGATGTCGGCGTTGCTCATGAACATGTCCACGTTCTTGCCCTTGGCTGTGAAGTCGGTGACGGTGTTGCCTTCGGGGAAGTCGTAGTTGGCCTTCCAATCGCCGTTATAGAAGTCGAAGGTGTATTTGACCTGGCCGTAGTTGAGCACGGTGAATTCCTGCGAGCACTGCATTGCGGGATAGGGGCTGCCTGCGGGAGGAGTCATCGAGCCGTTGATGGTGACTTTGCCGGGTGTGCCGGTGAAGGTCACGATAACCATGCAGTTGTATTCATCGCTGGGCTGGATGGTTGCGATTTCGGGGTCGCTGGTGGAGAAGGTGTATGTGTAGCTGTCGTCGAAGAGCACGTCCCAGTCGACCTCACCGCCGGGCAGGAAGATCTGTGCTGCCATCTCATATGGTGCCTGACCGGGCGATACAGCCTCGGGGTTGATTTCCTCTGACCAGGGACCGAATTTCAGCGTGGGCTCGGCGTAGTCTTTTACTGTGACGGGGATTTCAACCCTTACCTCGGGATTGGCTGTGAGATATGCCACCACGGTGGCCGTGCCTTCCTTTTTGGGCGAGACCTCAGTGTTGTAGAACGGAACGCGTGTGCCCGGTTCATAGTTGTAGAGCTTCACAACTCCTTCGGGGTTCTCATTTTCGACCTTGACGCTCACTCTTGCGTCTTCCGGCACGGTGTGGAAAATAAGACGGGGAGCTGACTCGCCGAGGAACATCTCGATGCTTTCGGCCTTATTGCCGCCTTTCTCGAAGACGGCCGTGATGGAGGCGTTGGTCTTCTCCTTGACTGTGACTGCGCACTCAGCAAAGGCATCGGCTGTGGCTACCTTGATGGTGGCGGTGCCGGCGGCTACGGCCGTTACCTTACCGTTGGCGTCGACGGTGGCTACAGCGGGGTCGGAGCTGGTCCAGGTGAGTTCGGCGCCTGCCGGCACGACTGTGGCTGCAAGGGTGGCGTCCTGACCTACCTCAAGGCTGAGTTCGGTCTTATCGAGGGTGACGCTGGCTTCGGGCTGCGGTGCTTCGGGCATGTCGGCGGGAAGCACTACCTTGACACCGCTGATGTTGACGAAGCCGCCCTGTACCACGAGATTCTTGCTGAACGAGTTGATTTCGTTCATGGTCGACTCGGTGAGGTGCAGGATGCTGTAGCCGTCTTCTTCAGTGACAAGTTTTTCTGTAAACTGGCACCACGTGTATTGGTTGGCTGCATCGCCCTGATGGAGGAAGTCGATGTAGTACTGCTTGTCGGCCATGCCGGTGTAGTCCACGCGTACGCCGCCGCCCACTTCGCCGCCGGCAGCCACTATGGCGTCGTAGGAGAATTCAACGGAGCCTGACTCTGTGTCTATGGTGACGGGGTCGCGGAGCATGACGGTGGGGTCGACGGGGCCTGATGGCGTCCGGTAGACAACTTTTGTCACTGTGATTTCGTTGCCCGCGAAGCCGAATCCCTCGGTTTTCATGGTTGCCACGTCGTCGGCTGTCATCGGACCGTAGGTTACGGACGTCTGTGTGCGCGGATACCCCTTGGCGTCGCCCCAGCTGAAGTTGCCCCAGTCTGGCTGCATCAGCTTCATGGAGGTATAAGAGCCTGAAGCATCGCAGGTTATGGAAACGACGATGTCTGCTCCTTCTTCAAAATTCTGGCATTGTGTTGCTGTGATGGTCGGTGCGCAGCTCCATCCCAGGCGCTGGCTTCCTTCCCAGAGTACTGTCTCGGTGGCCGAGGCTGTCATCGCGCCGAAAAGGGCTGCGAGACCGAGTAAAAGTTTTTTCATGTACGATGAAGGTATTAGTTTTGGTAAATTGTCGGTCGGACGTTTTGTCCGCCGCAAATGTACCTCCACTTTTACCCCCCCAAATATTTAACGGTTGTTAACAGTTTTAAAATGTTATCAAAAAGTATATGATTTGTTTACGATATTGCAAATCAGCGCGTTATATGTGCATTAAATTCAAGTAAAAGCAAGCCGCCGATGCCCCAAAATCATTTTGGGACATCGGCGGCAGTACAGAGATAGTGGCTTTAGGGAAGCGTCAGCGGCGGCAGAGAGCCAGCGCCTCGCGGCATTTGTCGGAGATATATGTCCAGTCGGCGGCGGCGATGCGGTCCTTGGGGAAGAGCTTGGAACCCATGCCTACGCAGAAGGCGCCTGCGGCGAACCATGCGTTGAGGTTGTCGGCCGTGGGTTCTACGCCTCCGGTTACCATCAGCTTGCTCCAGGGCATGGGTGCGAGCAGTCCTTTTACAAATTTAGGCCCGAGTACGTCGCCGGGGAACACCTTGCAGAGTTCGCATCCGGCCTCCTGGGCGAAGCCTACCTCCGAGATGCTTCCGCAGCCCGGGGTGTAGGGTACCTGGCGGCGGTTGCACACGCGTGCGACTTCGGGGTTGAACAGCGGGCCGACGACGAAGCAGGCGCCGAGCTGCATGTAGAGGGCTGCGGTGGCCGGGTCAACTATGCTGCCGACGCCGAGGGCCAGGTCGGGGCATTCCTCTGCGGCCCATTTTACCAGAGGACCGAACACCTCGTGGGCGAAGTCGCCGCGGTTGGTGAACTCAAATGCGCGTACGCCGCCGGCGTAGCATGCCTTGACTACGGCCTTGGCCGTGTCGAGGTCTTTATGGTAGAACACGGGCACCATCGGTGCCTCTTTTATCTTGGCCATGACGGCCTGTTTGTCGAATCTTGCCATGATTGGGTCTTTTAGTCTAAGGTCTAAGGCTTAGAGAATAGTCTTTTGGAAATTATTTTATTGCTTTTGTTCTAATTTATATTGTCTGTTTTGCGTATATTTGTGGGTATAATATTATTAACTATGGAATTTAGTTTCGAGAGGCTGAAAGTATGGGAACTCTCGCGGGAGATTGTCCAGGAAGTGTATACTCTGACAAAATTATTTCCGAACGATGAACGGTTTGGCCTGATTGATCAGCTACGACGTGCCGCTGTATCGATTCCTTCGAATATTGCAGAGGGGTCTGGGCGTAAGTCATTTAAGGACCAGGCGCACTTTGTGGAGATAGCATATGGATCGCTTATGGAAGTGTGTTGCCAGCTGACTGTCGCTGTAGATCTGTTGTATATATCGTCCTGTGAAATCGAGATTGTCAGGGAACATATCGAGTCGTTAAGCCGCCAGCTACAGTCTTATCGGAGATACCTTATCAAGCAGTCGGAAGAGCCGGCATGACGAGGCGGTATCCTCTAAGCCTTAGACCTTAGACTTCGAGACCGGATTTGTGGCCCGCCTGGCCACAAATCAACGCTGTACGCGGCCGTTGGCGTTGCCGCCGGCCAGAGCCTCCACTTCGGCTGCGGAGACGAGGTTGAAGTCGCCGTTGATGGTGTGCTTCAGGGCCGATGCTGCCACGGCGAATTCCAGAGCCTCGCCCTGGGTGGGCTTGGTGAGCAGACCGTGGATGAGGCCTCCCGAGAAAGAGTCGCCGCCTCCCACGCGATCAATGATGGGGTCTATGTCGTAGCGCTTGCTCTGGTAGAACTCCTCGCCGTTGTAGATCATGGCCTTCCAGCCGTTGTGTGTGGCGGAGAAGCTCTCGCGCAGGGTGCTTACGACGTATTTGAATCCGAATTCCTTCATCATGGCCTTGAATATGCCCTTGTATCCTTCGGCGTCGGTGTTGCCGGCCTCGACATCGGCGTCGGGCTTGAATCCGAGGCAGAGCTCGGCGTCCTCCTCGTTGCCGATGCACACGTCGACATACTTCATGAGGGGCCGCATGATGCTCTGCGCCTTCTCTTTGGTCCAGAGCTTCTTGCGGAAGTTGAGGTCTACGCTGACGGTGACGCCGTGGCGCTTGGCGGCCTCGCATGCGAGGCGTGTCAGCTCGGCTGCCTCGTCGCTGATGGCGGGTGTGATGCCACTCCAGTGGAACCAGTCGGCGCCCTCCATGATGGCGTCGAAGTCAAAATCGGCGGGCGAAGCTTCGGCGATGGCGCTGCCTGCGCGGTCGTATATCACCTTTGAGGGGCGCATCGACGCGCCGGTCTCGCAGTAGTAGATGCCGACGCGCTTGCCGCCGCGGGCTATGTGGTCGGTGTGCACGCCGTAGCGCCGCAGGGCGTTGACGGCGGCCTGTCCTATCTCGTGTTCGGGCAGTTTGGTGACGAAGTAGGCGTCGTGTCCGTAGTTGGCGCAGCTTACAGCTACGTTGGCCTCGCCGCCGCCCCAGATTATGTCGAAGTTGTCGACCTGCACGAAGCGCTTGCAGCCTGCGGGCGAGAGACGGAGCATGATTTCTCCCAGTGTGATTATTTTGCTCATTATTATAATGTGTTGTTAATGTTAATACTTTCCATTAGTTTCACTGCGTCCACGTAGCGGGCAATGCCTTCGGCCACTTGCTTGGCGTCGCGCATGGCGTGGACGACGGTAGCCGGGCGGTTGGTGACGTCGCCGCCGGCAAAGACACCGGGGCGGGAAGTCATGCCGTAGGGATTGTCGCGGGTGAGCACGTAGCCTTTCTCGTCCACGTCTATGCCCGTTGTTGTGCTTACGATGCGGGCTGCCGGCGCGCTGCCGACGGCCATGATGAGGCGGTCGAGAGGCATCTCGACGGGCTCCTGGCCCTCGGTCTGCACGGTGATGGTGCGCAGACGGTTGCCCTGTGCGCCCTCGATGTTGGTGACGGAGGTCTGCCACATGAAGCGCACGCCCTCGCTGACGGCGTCGTCGTACTCGGCGCGCAGGGCGCTCATGCGGTCGATGGTGCGGTGGTATATGACGGTGACTTCGCTGGCGCCCATGCGCAGGGCCGTGCGTGCGGCGTCGATGGCCGTGTTGCCGCAGCCTATCACGGCTACCTTGTCGCCCTGGCCCACTACTACCTCCTCGCGGTCGATGCTGCGGCTCTGGTAGAGGCTGACGCGGCGCAGGAACCACACCGCCTGGCGTACGCCGGGATGGGTCGCGCCGGGAATGTCGAGCAGTTTGGGCTTGGCGGTACCGGTGCCGATGAATATGGCGTCGAAGCCCTGGGCGAACAGATCGTCCACGGTGTAGTCCTTGCCGATGGTGGTGTTGAGGTGGAAGACCACGCCGAGGTGCTCTATCTTCTTTATCTCGCGGCGCACCACCTCCTTGGGCAGGCGGTACTCCGGGATGCCGAACATCAGCACGCCTCCCGGCTCCGGCTCCATCTCGAAAATCTCCACTGCGAAGCCGTCGCGGGCGAGGTCGCCGGCGATGGTGAGTCCGGCAGGTCCGCTGCCTATGACGGCCACCTTGCCGCGTGTTTTCTGAGGGATAGCCTCGTGGGTGAGTCCGGCCTCGGAGTCGAAGTCGGCCACGAAGCGCTCGAGTTTGCCTATGTGCACGGCCTCGCCTTTCTTGGCGAGGACGCAGTTGCCCTCGCACTGGCGCTCGTGGCCGCATACACGTCCGCACACGGCTGGGAGGTTGCTGCGCTTGTGGATTATAGACATGGCATTGCCGAAGTTGCCCTTGGCAAGTTCGGCAATCCAGTCGGGGATGTCGTTGCTCACGGGGCATCCCTTCTTGCAGCCCGGCACCTTGCAGTGCAGGCATCGCTGCGCCTCGCGTATCGCCTCGGGCAGCGTGTAGCTTTCGGATACTTCTTTGAAATCGGCCATTTCGTTAAATGGTTTTGCGGGCGTTATAGATACAAAAATACAAAAATGACAGAAATAACAAATCTCATATCGTATAAAATCGACGCGGCTTATACAATATAATGTATTTTTTCAATTTGTTATTTCTGTTATTTTTGTGCTTTTGTATCTGTTGCGCCAGCCGAATGTAGTTTATTTCATGTCGAGGTAGCCCACCTTGTCCATGTCGCCGTAGTCGAGGTTTTCGCCACCCATGCCCCAGATGAACATGTAGTTGCTGGTGCCGGCTGCGGCGTGTATGCTCCATTCGGGGCTCATGACGGCCTGCTCGTTGTGCAGCCAGATGATGCGCTCCTGCTGAGGCTCGCCCATGAAGTGGCACACGGCGTTGCCCCCGGGCACGTTGAAGTAGAAGTAGCACTCCACGCGGCGGTCGTGTGTGTGGGCGGGCATCGTGTTCCAGACGCTTCCGGGCATCAGCTCGGTGAGTCCCATCTGAAGCTGGCAGGGGCCCTCCTCGAGCACGTTGCTGACTATGAGCTGGTTGATGACGCGGTCGTTGCTCTCCTCTGGCTTGCCGGCGTGGAAGCTGTTGGCCTTGATGGAGCCTTTGCGGCCGTCGATGGTGACGAGCTGGGTCTTGTAGGCCTTGTGTGCCGGGGTTGAGTTGAGGTAGAACTTGGCGGGGTTGGCGTCATCCTTGCTGCGGAAGGTGACATCCTTGCATCCGCGGCCCACGTAGAGGGCGTCCTTGAAGTGTAGCTCGTAGTCCTTGCCGTCGACGCTGACGATGCCCTCGCCGCCGATGTTGATGACGCCGAGCTCGCGGCGTTCCAGGAAGTACTCGGCCTTCAACGGGTCGATGGTTTCGAGGGTCACGGCGCGCCCTACGGGGATGACTCCTCCGTAGATGATGCGGTCGTACATGGAGTAGGTGAGGTTGATGCGGTTCTGCTCCATGACCTTTTGCATCATGAAGTGGGAGCGCAGTTGATCCGTGTCGTAGTGCTTGACGTCGTCGGGATGGCATGCGCGCAGTATGGAGTAGTCGGTCTGTGCGGCGGCGCAGAGTGCCACGGCACAGGAGATGATGGTGAGAAGTGTCTTTTTCATTATTCTGTTTCTTGAATTTCGTCGGAATTGGCGGCTATCATGGCACGCTGGTTGCGGAGGATGTGTACACGGTTCCACCACATCATGGCCATTGTGGAGATTACGAGCAGGGCGGCGCCGATGTACTTCAGCCCGTGCGTGCATTGGAAGATTATCCATGCCAGGGGGCTGGATGCGAAGTCGAGGCTGCCTCCTTCGAAGCCGTCAGGGATGGCTACGGTGGAGTCGCCGGTAGCGGCGAACACGTCCTGTGCGGCTTTGGTGAACCAAGGTGCTATGTTTGTGACCATGTAGAGACCGAGCACGATGATGACGAGGCCGGTGATGAAGGTCTTGACAACGTTGCCGCGGGTATAGGGAAGCACCAGGGGGAAGACGTAGAACATCCCGGCCAGCGACGCCAGCGGCAGGAACTGGTTGCCGGGCAGCACTACGGCCAGCAGCAGCGTGGCGGGAATGAGCAGCAGCGACACCACCAGCGTGGTGGGATGGCCGATGACGAGCGCTGGGCTCATGCCGATGTTGAGGCCGTCGGCGCCCTTGAACTTACGGGCTATGAGGCTGCGCGTGGCGTCGGAGATGGGACGCAGACCCTCGATGAAGAGGACGGTGACACGCGGTATCAGCTCCATGACGGCGCCCATCTTGATGCCGAGGCCGAGGATGTAGGGGATGTTGTCCACGATTCCCGCCCACGAGGTGCACGTGAGGCAGCCGATGCCCACGCCCACTATGACACCGAGAAACAGCGGCTCGCCCAGGATGCCGAACTTGCGCTTCAGGCCCTCGGCGTCGATCTCCAGACGCGACATGCCGGGGATGGCGTCAAGCCCCTTGTTGATGGCCCATGCGAAGGGCATGAAGCCGGCGCAGAAGGGCTGGGGGATGCTGATGCCGTCCATACCCTCGTAGAAGCCCTGGAAGCGTTTGGCGGTGATGTCGGCCAGTATCAGGGTGATGATGTAGCAGATGATTGCGCCGAAGAATCCCCATGCGAGCGAGTCGCAGGCGAAGTAGATGACGGCGCCGATGAAGGCGAAGTGCCAGTAGTTCCAGAGGTCGATGTTGACGGTGCGCGTGGTCTTGGTGACGAGCATGAGCAGGTTGACGCCGAGACACACGGGGATGATGAAGGCGCCTACGGCCGTGTTGTAGGCCGCGGCGGCCGCCGCGGGCCAGCCCATGTCGAAGACGCGCAGCTGCAGATCATAGATGTCCACGACAGTGTTCAGCGCGGGCCCCAGAGCCGATGTGAGCAGAGCTGTCACTATCGACAGGCCTATGAAGCCCACGCCCACCTTGAGGCCGCTCATCAGAGCCTTCCCGAACTTCAGCCCTATGCAGAGGCCGAGCACGGTGAAGATGACGGGCATCATCACCGCTGCCCCCAGACTGATTATGTAGGAAAAAAATTGTTCCAATTTTCTTATAAGTTAAAAGTTAAAAAGGGAAAGAGTTTAGAGTTTTAGTTAAAAAGTTAAAAAGGTAAAAAGTTAAGAAAATACCTTTTGGAGTTAAAAAGGGGAAGAGTTTAGCGGAAACCTCTTGGGTCATAGCTTGTTGGCTTCGTTTTTCAGATAGTTGTGGTAGCCATTAATGACGCGCTCGGCTTCTTCAATCGTAAGGCGGATTTCGTCGAGGGCGCATTTGTCGATGTAGCCAAGATCATGGGCGAGGATAAGCTGACACATGACTTCCATGAGCGAGCCATACGCCATGTGGCAGAAATGTATCTTCTCTTTGGTAGACAGACGTCCGCTGCCTTCGGCAAGGTTGGACGCCACGGAAACGCTTGCGCGCCTGAGCTGGTCGGACAGACCGTAGTTTTCCTCGGGCGGGAGCTGTCTCAGCAGTCTGTAAACATCGCGGACCACTATCCTCGCTTTCTGCCAGGCGTTTAGTCTCTCAAACGTAAATGTCGTCATCTGTCAGCAGTTTAGGCTTGCACCACAGAGCTATTATCTTAACTCTTTAACTCTTTAACTTTTTAACTCTTTAACCCTTTAACCCTTTAACTTTTCAACTCCCTTGACTCTATTTCGGTTGCTTCCCGATATAGGCGAGGATACCGCCGTCAACGTACAGGATGTGGCCGTTCACGAAGTTGGATGCGTCCGATGCCAGGAAGACTGCGGGACCCATAAGGTCTTCCGGTGTGCCCCAGCGGCCGGCCGGAGTCTTGGCGATGATGAACTGGTCGAAGGGATGGCGGCTGCCGTCGGGTTGGATTTCGCGCAGCGGCGCCGTCTGCGGGGTGGCTATGTAGCCCGGGCCTATGCCGTTGCACTGGATGTTGGCCTCGCCGTACTCCGAGCAGATGTTGCGTGTGAGCATCTTCAGTCCGCCCTTGGCTGCGGCGTAGGCGCTGACGGTCTCGCGGCCGAGCTCGCTCATCATGGAGCATATGTTGATGATTTTGCCGTGGCCCTTGCGTATCATGCCGGGGATGACGGCCTTGGCGCAGATGAACGGAGCCACCAGGTCGATGTCCACCACCTTGCGGAAGTCCTCCACGGCCATTTCTTCCATGGGAATGCGCTTGATGATGCCGGCGTTGTTGACGAGGATGTCGATCGTGCCGACCGTTTTCTCAATGTCCGCCACCATGGCTTTTACGCCCTCCTCGTCAGTTACGTCGCACATATAGCCCTTGGCGTCGATGCCGGCCTCCTTGTAGTTGGCGATGCCGAGGTCCATCGATGCCTGCGTGTTGCAGTTGTAAACGATTTTGGCGCCTGCCTCGTGCAGCGCTTTTGCGATTGCGAAGCCGATGCCGTAGACGCCACCGGTCACCAGGGCTACTTTACCCTCAAGCGAGAAGTTTACCATTGTAAGAACGTATTATAGCGGAAACGTACCGCAAAGTTAATAAATTTATACATTATAATACGTTCACGAGGCCGCTAATACCTATTTGGCATCGCTATTTGGCATCGCTTTCGCCGAGGATGTGGCGCCGGTAATATACTGAGGCCACGGTGGTGAGGGGCAGTGCCAGAATCACGCCGAGAAGTCCAAGCAGAGTCCCCCATACCGAGAGCGACAGCAGTATCACCGCCGGGTCCAGGTTCATCGACTTGCTCATGACGCGCGGCGTGATGTAGTAGTCGGCCGTCAGCTGCACCACCGCGTACACGGCCATGCACTCGCCCCACAGAGTCCAGAACGCCGGTGCGCCTCCGTCCAGCGACACCACGATGCAAAGCAGCGTCACCGGCACTATGGTGAGATACACCACATACGGCACCATGTACAGTACGCCGTTGAAGACACCCCAGGCCGCCGCCATCGGCAGCCCTACTATGGAGAAGCCTACGCCGTAGCCCACGCCCACTGCCGCGGCTATCATGGCCTGTGTGCGGAAGTAACGCTTCATGGTGGTGGAGATGTCCGTAATCAGTGGGTTGGAAATGTGGCGCCAGCGGGGTGGCACTATATTGCGCAGCCCCTGCATGATGCTGGGATAGCTGACGAGAATGAACACCACGTAGAGTATCACCATTATGCCGGAAAGCATGGTGCCTGCCGCGTCGAGGCCTCCCGAAAGGAAGTGGCCCACCTGCCCTAAGGCCTGCTGCATGTCGCTGTCGTGGAGCAGGCGGCCGATGTCGTGCAGGTCCAGGTTGCTGTGCACCAGCCGGTGGAGCCACGCGGGCAGAAATGTGGCGTCCAGGCCTGTGTCGGCATAGCGGTGAAAGAGCTCGCCGGCCTTGTGGCAGTCGTCGATGAATTCCGGAAGAAAGATGGCGACCACACCGCCCACCACCACAGTTATCTCGAAAACGGTGAGGAACACAGGCACCATGCGCCCGCGCAGATGTGTCAGGCGCATGTTCCACTGCACCAGCGGCTCGGCCATGTAGGCGATGAGGCAACCTATGCCGAAGGGCAGCAGGGCGTTGCGCAGGTAGTAGAGGAGGGCGGCTATGGCGGCGGCCAGCGCTATGCCGAAGCATATGCGTGCGGCGCGGTCGAATGTGATTGCACGGCGGGCCATAACGGGATGAATCTTGTTTCTTTCTTAACAAGAAACATCCCGGATTAGTTTATTGGTAAAAGTATGCGATGTCGTACATTACAGTTTATGTTATGTCAATAAAAAGAATTAAATTTGCATCTTGATAACCCAAAAGATTCTACCATGAAGAAATTTGTATTGCTTGTGGCGGCGGGGCTTGCTATGGATGCCGGCGCGTCGGTACCGGCTCCCGTACTTCCCGTACCTTCCGAAAAACAACTGCGGCTTCAGGACATGGAGATGTATGCGTTCATACATTATTCGTTGAATACTTATACCGATCAGGAGTGGGGCTACGGAGACGAGAGTCCGGAATTGTTCAACCCTTCCTCTCTGGATACGCGTCAGTGGGCGCGGACTTGTAAGAATGCCGGTATGAAAGGCATAATCTTTACGGCCAAACATCATTGTGGCTTCTGCATGTGGCCGTCCGGATTTACGGATTATTCTGTCAAGAATTCACCCTGGAAGGATGGCAAGGGCGATGTTGTCGCAGAACTGGCGGCGGCATGCCGTGAAGAAGGATTGAAATTCGCGGTATATCTTTCGCCATGGGACCGCAATCATCCCGAGTACGGACACCCGGAATATGTGGAATATTTCAGGAATCAGCTGGAGGAATTGCTTACACAATACGGCGACATATTTGAGGTGTGGTTTGACGGTGCCAACGGCGGAGACGGATGGTACGGTGGAGCGAATGAGATAAGAAAGATTGACAGACAGACATATTATGGATGGCCGCAGACCTACAGGAAAATATTGGAGTGGCAGCCTGAGTGCTGCATATGGAATGACGGCAGCGACCGTGGCGATTTGCGCTGGGTCGGTACGGAGGCCGGAAATATAGGCGAGACCAACTGGAGCCTGCTTGACAAGGATGGCGAGGTGACGTGGCCGATGCTGCACTATGGCCTTGAGGACGGAGACTCATGGGTCCCGGGAGAAACCAATACATCCATTCGCCCTGGATGGTTCTATCATGATTCGGAAAACGGCCATGTAAAGAGTCTTTCAAAACTGATGGAGACTTACTACAAATCGGTGGGACGCAACAGTACCTTGTTGCTGAATTTTCCGATAAACCGCGATGGCCTGATAGCTCGGGAGGACAGCATCCGCGGTCACGTTTTCTACGATATGGTTCAGAGTGTGTTTGAACGCAATCTGGCGGCGGGAGCTGTTGCCGTAGCGAGCAATGTGCGTGGCGGCTCCGAGGAATATTCTTCCGCCAATGCCATTGACGGACATCGGCACACCTATTGGGCTACCGACGATTCGGTGAAAAGCGCCTCGCTTACCATAAACCTGTCTGAGCCGGTGGAAATCAACCGCTTCGTGGTTTCAGAGTACATACCTTTGGGGCAGAGAGTGAGGAAATTCTCTGTAGAGGCGATGGTCGATGGAGAATGGACGCAGCTTAAAGACGATTACACCGAGAATGCCGACATGGCGATGTCTACAATCGGCAGAAAGCGTATAATATGCTTCCCGACGGTTTGTGCTTCTAAGGTGAGGTTCAGTGTTTTAGATTCCAAGGCTTGCCCTCTCATAAGTGAGATCGGCCTCTATCTTGCGCCGGAAATTGAAAAAGACAAAGCAGAAAACGGCGAGAAAAAATCGTCGGCCTACAATGTCTTTTTCAATAATGCGGGAGCACAGGCGGAATCGATGTTTATCGATCTTGGCAAAGTTCAGGAAGTGCGCAGCTTGCGTTTTCTGCCGGATCAGGAAAGCAGGGAAGGAACTCCGCTGGATTATATACTGAACGGGCGTAAGTCGGACGGTTCCTGGGTGCAGATAGCAAAAGGCGAGTTCTCAAATATTATTAATAATCCCATATGGCAGACTATTTCGTTCTCTCCCGGAGAGTACGACATGTTGCGGCTTGACTGCCGTCGTATAACCTCCGGAAACAGAATACGCTATAGCGATGTTGAGGTGCTGGGAGACTGACGGGTGTCTGTCACTTTGAAAATACAGCCCTCTATCAGCGACACATACACAGTCCCCGTGGCGGGGTCGATGTCAATGCCGTTGATTTCGCTGACACCAAGCGGCAGCTGCCACAGCACACGGGGTGCTGCGGGGTCGACGGCCGTAAGCAGTCCGCGGCGCGAACCGGCGTACACCACACCGTTGCTTTCGGCCACAATGCAGGGCGCATGGTCGTAACCCAGGCCGAGGTCGAGAGTCCACAGTTCATGAAAGTCTGGAACGGTGGCATCCACTGCCACAAGCTCGCCGTCCATTGTCTTGGCGTAGACGCGCGTGCCGTCGGCGCTGCGTCCCAGACTCTCGCGGTAGCGGTGGCTGTTGTCGCGCCACAGCGTGCGCCCCGTGCGCCGGTCTATCGCCGTCATGTAGCGGTCGGGAGCCACGATGTAGACCCTCTCCGGAGTCACCACCGGCACCACGTTGCCGGGTCCCAGCATGTTGACTTTTTTACCGTTGTTCCATGCCCAGCGCAGGCGTCCGATGCGGGCGTCCAGGCAGCGCAGATTGGTGTCCCAGGCGCCGAAGAAGATGTCGTCGCCGTCGAGCACGGCCGCGGCCTGGCAGTAGTTGAAGAGTGAGTCGTAGCTCCAGCGCAGGCGCCCGTCGGCCCGTCGGCGCTCAAAACGCTTGTAGGCGCCTGTCAGCAGGTCGCCCGATGCCGGGTCGGTGATGCCGTCGGCCACGTAGGGCCCTTCTTTGGATGTTATCTCCTTGATGGTTCGCCCTGTGGCTGCGTCGGCTATTATGATGCCTGTGGCCGTTGGTACCGCCACGCGACCCTTGTTCAGAGGCACCGGACGGCCGAACAGCGATGCCCCTGTGGGCAGGTTCCATGCGGGCGCGCCATCGTGCTTGTCTATGGCCCGGGCCACGCCCAGCGAGTTGCCGAAGTATATCCGGTTGCCGTCAATGCCCAGACGCGTAAACACCGACGCGCTGTCGGCCCAGAGTTTGCGTACTTCGAAGCCCTCGGGCTGCTCCCATGCCGACGTGCCGCCGCCGACGTCGGTGTTGCGGTGCGTGGTGGCGAAAGCCATCATCGGTACCGCATCGTGGCCTATTGTTTTATCGTATACGTGAACCCACTGCGGCGTCACCTCCACTATGGCGTAGCCGTAGGTGCCGTCGCGCATGTCGAGCGCGCGCGTCATCACTGCCGGTATGCCCCCTGCGCGGTACTCCTGCCAGCTGTGGTAGTGGCCGTTGATGTGGCCTATCACGGGATACTGCTGGAGCAGCTGCACGTACTCCCGCCAGTTGTCGAGGTCGTTCTCGCGCAGCGGATAGTGGTTGAACGACAGTATGCGGCGCCCCTTGGCGGCCTCGCGCGCCAAAGTGGCGCGCAGCCAGTGCAGGTCTTCCTGCTTGATGTGGCCGTCGCCCATCTTCATGTACGGGCCGCAGTTGATGCCCACTATAACCAGCGAGTCCGCCCCGACCTTGGCGAGAAAGCGGTCGTTGCCCCACGTGTCGACGAAAGTTTTTGTAGCGCTCTGGCTCCAGTTGTTCTCATGGTTGCCCGGCAGCACGGCCAGCGGTACGGTGATGCCGTCGAGAATCGACTTCACGTTGGCTATCTGTTCGTCCGAGCCCTCGTTCGTAAGGTCGCCGTTTACCACCGCGTAGTCGAATCCCCCGCGGTTTATCTCCTCTACGGCGAGGCGCAGCTGCCTGTCGTTCTCGTTGCCGGGTATCACGTGTATATCGCTCAGCACCGCTATTCGCTGTGCCTGTGCGCCTGCTGCGGCGAGCGCCGCGCATGCTATCGCTATCAGATATTTTTTCATGGCATTGTGATATTAGAGTCTGTTGAAAAAGAAACAGCTGCGAGCGTGGGGCTTGCAGCTGTAGCGGTTTTTGCGAATGTCGCGGCGGCTTACTTGCTGCCGATGGTGTCGCTGACGGTGAGGTGCTTGCGACCCTTGGCGCGACGGCGGGCCAGAACCTTGCGGCCGTCGGGAGTAGACATTCTTTCGCGGAAGCCGTGCTTGTTCACGCGCTTGCGGTTGTGGGGCTGATAGGTGCGTTTCATTGCTGTATTGTGTTTTTATTATTTCTATTGCGATTCGTCGATTCGGGAGGCAAAGTTAATAACTTTTTGCGACATGGCAAAAAAACCGCCCGCTTTTTACCGAAAAATCTGCCATTTTCAGTATATTTGCACGAAAATTTGCGACAACGACAATACAATATCGGATATAGATGAGAAGTCCTAAAGTCCTGCCCGTACTTATGGCGATAGCGGCATTATTGACATGTAGCCGGGCTTATGCCGACCTGATAATTACAAAATCAGGAGAAACTATCACGGCCTACAACATAGAGGTCGGCCCCAAAAATATCTTCTACACGCTAAGCCCCGATGACAAGGCATCCGTGAGAATAGCCGTTGACGACGTGTTTGGATACAAGATAGGAGATGGCGAAATGCAGACCGTGAATTCTCAGGGCCCGAAGGAAAGCAGCCCCGCGACGGAAACGCAACCGGAGTCCGCAACAGAGGCCACCCGTCCGGCAGCTGACAACGCATCATTATTGCTCTCCTACTCCGCAGGCGACTACACCTTCGACAAGAAACCCGACGGCAAGGAAGCTAAACGCGCCATAGTGTTCTACAAACCGACGTCAAACTCCGTGCTGTCTAACGACGACATAACTATTTCTCTTGAGGCCGGAGTAACCATAGACGGCAAAGAGGGAGAATGGGAGAACGCATTTTCGCTATCGAAAAAGAACGACCGCAATACATTGGCTACAAGTCAATGCCAGCTGAGAATAGGCATCACCAACAAGACCGACAAAAACATTTACGTTGACCTGTCAAAGACAATGAGAAACGGGGAGATTCCGGGCGGATACCGCACATTCTACGACGGGACCACCACCTCCAAAGGCGGTTCTACCTCCGTCGGAGCAGGTGTGAACGTCCTGGGCATCGGGGTAGGCGTCGGGTCTTCGTCAGGCTCTTCCATCAGCAAGACACAGCCCTATATATTGATGATTCCTCCACACGCCACGGTGTATCTCCCCCAGTACAGCTACATGAGCGACTACGATAAGAAAATCTATTACAAGCACGACGAGCTGGCCCACACCAAGAAAGCACTGTCTACCGTCCATAAGTTCGGCGACATGACGCAGGGACAGACAGTGGATTTCGACGAAAACACATCGCCTTCGACTATCGATTACACGATAGCTTACAGTTTTGACCCCGAAATATCGGCCAGATGCTTTACTTCCTTCAGCCTGTACATCAGCCGGGCTATCGGACTCAAATCGCTGTTCAATGCATGGGCCGGCAAATATGAGGACCGTCTTAACCGCATAACGGGAATGGATCCCAAAACCCTTGTAGGGGCAGTCTTTATCAAATAGGGGATATAAGATTCCGTAACCAATCTTCGCAAAAAACTTTTGAGCGAAAAATCAAAATTTATTGCGATTGACGCTATAAAAGTTTTGTAAATTCAAAAGTTATGCGTAATTTTGCCCCGCTAAACGCAAAGCATACAGCTAAGAAAAACAAAAAATAAAAAAACGAAATAACAGTATGATTATTGTACAAGTAAAAGAAGGCGAGAACATCGAGCGCGCCCTTAAGAAATTCAAACGTAAATTTGAGCGCACCGGCGTCGTAAAGGAACTCCGCGCACGTCAGGCATTCCAGAAGCCCTCCGTCACCAACCGCAAGAAGATGATGAAGGCTATCTACGTGCAGCAGCTTCGCGCCGTAGAGGAATAAGCCTCCGCTTTTTCTTTGCTTAGTCCGGCCGTTGAGGTCGGCGCAATAGCACGCATCGGCAGTGTGTTCAGCCCGTGGGGCAGGGATGCACTGCTTTGTTGTGTGCTGTTGCGTCGTTGTCAGTTCATGCGCAGCATGCTGTCGATGATGGTGCGGTCGTTGCTCAGGCGCGGCACCTTGCGCTGGCCGCCGAGCTTGCCGGTGGAGGCCAGCCAGTCGTCGAAGAGGCCCGGGCGGGCTGTTGTCAGCAGCGGCGGGTCGAGGAAGATGGTGCCGGAGCGTTTGGCCTGGTAGTCGCTGTTCTCGCAGCGCAGTTCCTCGTCGAGGCGCGCGGCGAAGGCGTCATTGCCCGCGGTCGGCGGCACGGCCCACTCTATGAGCCACTGATGGCGCCCGCGCGACGTGGCGGTGGCGAACACCGGCGCCGCCGTGTAGTTGAGCACCTGGGCGCCGCAGGCCGAGGCGGCGCGCGTGATGGCGCGGTCGGCGTTGTAGACCATCAGTTCCTCGCCGAAAGCGTTTATGAAAGAGCGTGTGCGTCCTGCGATGCGTATGCGCAGAGGGTCGGCGCTCACCACCATCACGGTGTCGCCTATCGAATAGCGCCACAGACCGTTCGGTGCAGTGATGACGAGCGCGTAGGTGCGGCCTTCCTCCACGTCCCACGGCGCCACGGCCTCGGGATAGCGCTCGCCGGTCTGGTCCAGCGGAATGAATTCATAGAACACGCCCGTGTCGAGCAGCAGGAGCATCGAGCCTGGCTCGTGCAGGTCCTGCACGGCGAAGAAACCCTCCGAGGCATTGTAGGTTTCGAGATAGTGCATGCGCGCAGGGTCGCATATCGAGGCATACTGCTCGCGGTATGGCTCGAAGGATATGCCGCCGTGGAAGAACACCTCCAGATTGGGCCATATGTCGTGTACGCTGCCTGCGCCGCAGTGCTGCATGGCGCGGCGCAGCAACGTGAGGAACCACGACGGAACGCCCGAGATGTTGGTTACGTCCTGCCCCACGGCCGCCTCGATAAGTGCCGGTAGCTTCTCGTTCCAGTCGGCCATGAGGGCCACTTCCTTCGACGGCACGCGCAGCAGGTTGGCCGCGGGATTCATGGCGTCGATAAGGTTGGCCGAAAGGTCGCCCACGGTGACGCCCTCGGGCAGTTCCTCAAGCTCGTTGGCGAAACTGCCCCCGAGTATGAACGCCTTGCCGGCAAAGAGGCGGCTGGCCGGATTGAGATGCAGATAGTGGGCCACCACGTCGCGCGTACCGGCGTAGTGGTTGAGGCGCAGCGACGCGTCCGTCACGGGGATGAACTTGCTCTTGCCGTCGCTCGTGCCGCTGCTCTGGGCGAAGCGGTGGCAGCGTCCGGGCCACAGCACGTCGTGCTCGCCGCGCACCATGCGCATGATGTCGTCGCGCAGGTCGGGATATTCGGCCACGGGTACCGCATGCCGGAAGCCCTCAACGGTACGAATGTAGGGGAAGCCGTAGCGGTGGCCCGCCTCGGTGGCGCGTGCGGTGTGCAGCAGGTGCATCAGCTGGCGGGTCTGCACCTGGCGTATGTTGCCCTGCCACGACTGAGCCGCCTTTACGCGCCGTGCGAATACCGGCCGAAGCAGTGGAGTGAGGTTTATCATACTTTAAAGTCTGAAAATGCGGTGGATGCGGCGCAGGGCGTCGAGGAATGCGTCGACCTCGGCCTCGGTGTTGTAGGCGGCGAACGATGCGCGCGCCACGCCCGTGACGCCTAAGGTGTGCATCAGCGGCTGGGCGCAGTGGTGTCCCGTTCGTACGGCAATGCCCATCTGGTCTAGAAGCATGCCGATGTCGTAGGCCGACGCCTCCTCGCCCATCAGGAAGCTGATGATGGCGCACTTGCCCGGCGCGTTGCCGAAGATGCGCACGCCCGGCATCGCCTCCATACCTTCGGTGGCGCGGCGCAGCAGCGCCTGCTCGTGGGCGGCGATGCGCTCTATGCCGGTGGCCTCCATCCAGTCGATGGCACGGTGCAGCGCGGCTATGCCTATGAAGTCGGGCGTGCCGGCCTCGAACTTGTAGGGCAGCTCGGCCCATGTGCTGTGGTCTATGTCCACGTGGCTTATCATCTCGCCGCCGCCCTGGTAGGGTGGCATCTTCTCGAGCAGCTCCCGGCGTCCGTAGAGTACGCCCGTGCCTGTGGGGCCGTACATCTTGTGGGCCGAGAACGCCACGAAGTCGGCGTCCCATTCGCGCACGTTGATGCGCTCGTGAGCCACAGCCTGGGCGGCGTCCACCAGGACTACTGCGCCGACGCTGTGGGCCATGTCGACCATGCGCCGCACGGGGTTGACGGTGCCGAGCACATTGCTGGCGGCGGTGAATGCCACCACGCGCGTGCGCTCGCCCAGCAGGGCGGCGTAAGCGTCGAGGTCGAGTTCCGAGCTGCCCTCGCGCAGCGGCACAGCCTTGAGCTTCAGGCCGTGGTGCTCGGCGGCGAGCTGCCACGGCACTATGTCGGAGTGGTGCTCCATGACGGTTACCACTATCTCGTCGCCCGGCCTCAGCAGGCTGCACCAGCTTGCCGCCGCGAGGTTTATGGCCTCGGTGGTGCCGCGCGTGAAGATGATTTCGTCGCTGCTTTCGGCACTGATGAAGTCGCGCACGCGGCGGCGCGTGGCCTCCTGCGCGTCGGTGGCTTCCTGCGAGAGCGTGTGTACGCCGCGGTGCACGTTGGCCTTGCGCATGGTGTATCCCTCGACTATGGCGTCCACCACGCACTGCGGCGTCTGCGACGTGGCTGTGTTGTCGAGGTAGATCAGCGGCGCGTCGCCCTCGCCCGCGTGGCGGCGCAGGATGGGGAACTGCCGGCGTATGGCTTCGGTATCGTAGGTCGTGCTCATTGCTGTGGGGGCGTACATGTCGCCGAGCAGTCGGCGCAGGTGCTGTGGTGGCCGCAGAGGCGGCGCTCCACGAGCATGCGCAGGCGGTCGTGCAGCGAGGGTATGGTGATGGTGTCGATGACGTCGGCCATGAATGCCTGCATGAGCATCATGCGGGCCTCGTCCTCAGGGATGCCGCGCGAGCGCATGTAGAAGAGGGCGTTGGCGTCCAGCTGGCCCGTGGTGGCGCCGTGGCCGCACTTCACCTCGTCGCAGTAGATTTCGAGTTGCGGCTCGGTGTGCATGGTCGCGCGGTCGCTCGCCAGCAGGTTGCGGTTGGTCTGGTAGGCGTCGGTGAAGGCGGCGCCGTGGTCCACGCGCACCAGCCCGCGGAAGGCTCCGGACGCGTCGTCGTCGAGAATGTATTTGAACAGTTGCGTGCTGCGGCAGTGCGGGGCGTGGTGCAGCACCAGGGTGTCGTTGTCGCAGTGCTGTGCGCCGGAGGCTATCACCATGCCGGCCATGTCGACGCTCGCGTCGGCGCCGTTGAGGTCCACGCGGTAGCTGTTGCGCGTGTGGCCGCCCGAGAGCGTGGTGCCGTTGGCGTTCAGGCGCGAGCCGGAGGCGAGGGAGGCGAACAGCGAGCCCACGCGCGACGTGCGCGCCGTGGAAGCCTCTATATGGCAGTAGTCCAGCTGCGCGCCTTCCGCAAGGAATATCTCTGTCACTTCCGACGACAGATAGTCCACATCGGCGCGCTGCGAATGGTCACACACGAGGAGCGACGCCCGCGCGCCGGCTTCCAGCACCACGAGCAGGCGCCGCGCGGCCATCGAAGGCACGCCGGCGTTGAAGATGCTGATGATCTGCAGGGGCTTCTCGCACACGGTGTCTGCGGCCACGTGCAACAGCACGCCGTCCTGCATCAGCAGCGTGTTGAGCTGTGCGGCGGCGTCGCCCTCGCGGGAGAGCGCGCCGAGGTGTCCTTCCACGAGCTCCGGCGCCTTGCGGGCGGCCTCGGCGAGGCTCATGAGGGTCACTCCTGCGGGCAGATTGCGCAGCAGCGGGGCCGTGGGGCGGAACTCGTCGCCCACGACCACGCCCGTCAGCGTGCTGATGTTCGGTACGCCGCAGCGCAGCGAGGCGGCCACGTCGACGGGTGCGGGCACACGCATGATGTTTATGCCGTAGTCGGGGGCGAACAGCTCCTCGACGTCGGTGCGGGCATAGCCCTCGTCGCCCTTGCGCGGCAGGCGTCCGGCGCGTTCCAGGGCTTCGCGCGCCGCGGGACGCAGCGCGTTGAGCAACGCCGGGGCGTGGCTGTCGATGTCGTGGCGGTGGGCGTCGTAGAGCCCAGTGTATTGCCCGAGGGCCTTACTGATGCTGTTCATTGTCGACCTGTTGTTTTATCCAGTCGTAGCCTTTTTCTTCAAGCTCGAGAGCCAGCTCCGGGGCGCCGCTGTAGACGATGCGCCCTTTGTAGAGGATGTGCACGAAGTCGGGCCGTATGTAGTCGAGCAGGCGCTGGTAGTGGGTGATGACGATGGTGGCGTTCTGCGAGGTCTTGAGTTTGTTGACGCCTCCGGCCACGATGCGCAGCGCGTCGATGTCCAGGCCGGAGTCGGTCTCGTCCAGGATGCTGAGGCACGGCTCCAGCATCGCCATCTGGAAGATTTCGTTGCGTTTTTTCTCGCCGCCGCTGAAGCCCTCGTTGACCGAGCGCGAGGCCAGCTTGTTGTCGAGCTCAACTATGGCGCGCTTCTGGCGCATCAGCTTCAGGAACTCGCTGGCCGAGAGCGCGGGCTCGTGCAGGTAGGCGCGCTTGGCGTTCACGGCGGCACGCATGAAGTTCACCATCGACACGCCGGGTATCTCCACCGGATACTGGAAGGAGAGGAACAGGCCCTCGTGCGACCGGTCTTCCGGCGACAGGTCGAGCAGTTCCTTGCCGCGGAAGATGGCCGAGCCGCCCGTCACGGTGTAGCGCGGGTCGCCGGCCAGCACTCCGCTGAGGGTGCTTTTGCCCGAGCCGTTGGGCCCCATGATGGCGTGTACCTCGCCCGGGCGGATGGTGAGGTTGATGCCCTTGAGTATCTCGCGTCCGTCTATGGCGGCGTGCAGGTCGTTGACCTGAAGAAGTATATCGTTCATTTTGAGTTTATAGTGTATAGTTTATAGGTAAGAGGGGAGGGGGTGCTTTGCCTCTGTCCCTTTACCCGATGGAGCCTTCCAGAGTTATGGAGAGCAGTTTCTGGGCCTCGACGGCGAATTCCATCGGCAGCTTGTTCATCACTTCCTTGGCGTAGCCGTTGACAATCAGTCCCACGGCCTCCTCCGTCGGGATTCCGCGCTGGTTGCAGTAGAAGAGCTGCTGCTCGGAGATTTTGCTGGTGGTGGCCTCGTGTTCCACTACGGCCGTGGGATTGAGCACGTCCACGTAGGGGAAGGTGTGCGCGCCGCAGTCGCCGCCCAGCAGCAGCGAGTCGCACTGCGTGTAGTTGCGTGCGCCCTCGGCCTTCGGCCCCACCTTGACGAGGCCGCGGTAGCTGTTCTGGCTGCGCCCGGCCGAGATGCCCTTGCTGACGATGGTCGATCGCGTGTTGCGGCCTACGTGTATCATCTTGGTGCCGGTGTCGGCCTGCTGGCGGTTGTTGGTGACGGCCACCGAGTAGAACTCGCCCACGGAGTTGTCGCCCTGGAGGATGCAGCCGGGGTACTTCCACGTGATGGCCGAGCCGGTCTCCACCTGCGTCCACGACAGCTTGGAGGCGTAGCCGCGGCACAGGCCGCGCTTGGTGACGAAGTTGTAGACGCCGCCGCGCCCCTCGGCATCGCCGGCATACCAGTTCTGCACCGTGCTGTACTTGACCTCTGCGCGGTCCTCGACCACTATCTCCACTATGGCCGCGTGCAGCTGGTTCTCGTCGCGCATCGGGGCCGTGCAGCCCTCGAGATAGCTCACGTAGCTGTCGTCGTCGGCCACTATCAGCGTGCGCTCGAACTGACCGGTGCCTGCCGCGTTGATGCGGAAGTAGGTGCTCAGCTCCATGGGGCAGCGCACGCCCTTGGGAATGTAGACGAACGAGCCGTCGGAGAATACCGCCGAGTTCAGCGCCGCGAAGAAGTTGTCGCGGTAGCTCACCACGCTGCCCAGATAGCGGCGCACCAGGTCGGGATAATCTTTCACGGCCTCGCTGAACGAGCAGAAGATGATGCCTTTTTCGGCCAGGGCCTCACGGTGCGTCGTGCGCACGCTCACGGAGTCCATCACCGCGTCCACGGCCATGCCGCTGAGCGCTTTCTGCTCCTCTAGCGGTATGCCCAGGCGGTTGAATGTGTCGAGAATCTGCGGGTCCACCTCGTCGAGGCTCTCGGGCCGCTTCGTCTGCTTCGGCGCGGCGTAGTAGCTTATGTCCTGATAGTCGATGGGCGGAATGTCGAGGTGCGCCCAATGAGGCATTTCCAGCGTGAGCCAGTGGCGGAAGGCCTTCAGGCGGAATTCCAGCAGCCAGTCGGGCTCGCCCTTCAGCTCGCTGATGCGGCGCACCACGTCCTCGTTGAGGCCGCGGTCCAGCCGGTGAGTGTCTATATCGCTGACGAAGCCGTACTTGTACTCGCCGCGTGTGGCTTTCTCAAGCAGCTCGTCGTTGCTTTCTTTGTCTTTGTCTTTATCCATAAGGATATAACGAATTATTCAGCTTGTGGGTTTTCATGCGAATGCGTTCTGATGTAGCCGCATACTTCCGGTGCTATCTTCAGCACATAGGCGCGCCCCGGGTGGGCCTTGGTGTCGGTGAGGTCGCTGTCCGGAGCCACCACAGCCCAGATGTTCAGCGCCACGCTGAGCAGGAGAGTCCACAGGCATGCCTTGAACATGGCGCCGGCTCCGCGGTCCAGGATGCCCAGATGCACGCCGTGCACCACGCCGCGCACCAGATGCGCTATCAGCAGCACTCCGAAGTAGAACACCAGAAATACCGCGGCATAGCCCAGCGCGGTGTCGCCGGTGGACGGTGCCTTGTCGCCCGCGGCGCCTATCCAGTGCGCCGCCTCCGTGCCGAACATGCGGCATGCCACGACGCCGGCCACCAGGGCTGCTATCTGCCCGGCCTGCGCGATGATTCCCTTGCGGAAGCCCAGCACGGCCGCCACGCCGACTACAATGATTACCAGAAGATTGAAAGCATTCATATCGCAATGTTTTTCCGACTGCAAAATTAACAAAAATTACGCACACACCAAAGGCGCCGCAACTATTCAGCGATGTTGACATTTTGTCTACAAATGTGTGGTGTGTTTCTACATAGGTACGATCTACCTGAAGCCTGCCGACATCGGGAGCCCGCGGAGCGTGGCGGGCAGTCAAGTGTGTGGTGTGTTTCTACATAGGAACAATCTACCTGAAGCCTGCCGACATCGGGAGCCCGCGGAGCGTGGCGGGCAGTTTTCAGCCCATGCGTGAGGAGGCGAAGCCGACGAGCCATGGGTCAGGAGTCCTCCCCCTCTCACGCGCCGAGCTCCGGCAGGAAGCGACAGCGCGTGTTTGCGGACCTTGGTCCCGGCCGACTATAAAAGGTCATTCGGATGGTACCCCAGAGACCATAATTCACCCATGGCCTTAAGCTCATCTACAAACGGGCGCTTCCTGTGATGCTCAGGCTGCGCGTTGATGTAATCGGTCACCTGTCCGATGGCACTCGGCGATATGGTGGATGCATAGTAGCCCTGTCCCCAGGCTTTAAACTGAGGGCAATTGTCTTTTAGCCAATAATTGGTGCGGGCTTTCAGCGAGGCCATCAATGAGGATAAAGCTGTTTCTGATGAAAGTCTCAAAAGCATGTGGACATGGTCGTCGACGCTGTTCACGACAAATACAGGACAGCGATATTCCTCGGCGATGGAAACAATTGTCGCATGAAACTTCGCACGGTCAAAATTACGGAGCACCGGTTCGCGGTTTTTCGTAGAAAACACGATGTGGTACAGTGCAAATACTTTGCTCATGGTATTGGAGATTTTGATGCAAAAATAATTATTACGGCTGACCCGGGCAAATGTGGATTTCCCGGACCAAGGTCCGTAAGCACGCGCTGTCGCTTCCTGCCGGAGCTCGGCGCGTGAGGATGATGGTGTGCTGTCCCATGGCTCGTCGGCGGCGCCTCCTCACGCATGGGCTGAAAACTGCCCGCCACGCTCCGCGGGCTTCCGTAAATTGTCACTGTTAGCTATAAAAGCGATTCGCCGAATAGTCATTCAGATACATTATAACTATTAATTAATGTTAAATCAAAGCGTAATGTAATAAGGAACTTCCGTTTTGTTTCTATTTTTGTAACAAATAAAAAATATAAATAAAATAATAAAGCGAAATGGCGTTTACGAAAGTTTTTGATATATATATATATATATATATATATCAGCGTTTTAGGTAAGATTGCGGATGCAGGCGATATTTTGAATCGCTGTATCAGGAAGCTCTCAGATACCGGCGCCTCCTCTGCGGAGGAGGCAAACACATCTGAACGTGGTGGCGGGAAGACCGGCCCCTTAGCGATCCGGTTCATCGCATATACGTCCCTTGCTGCGGTGCTGTATTTGACATTCGAGTTGTTTGTCCATCTGCTGAATTTTAATAATTTGGATTATCTGAGCATGCATCTCAGGCGTGTGGCGGATGCCTTGATTTTGGCACTTCCTGTCTGGTTTGTCTGCCGAAAATGGCCTTTGTTTGTTTGGATTGGACTACTGATGCTATATCTTAATGCGAATCTGGTCTATTATCGGTATTATGATGAATTGATCCCGTTTTCGTCGTTCAGATTGGTTGGAAATCTTGACGGTATAGGCGACAGCATCTTGTTGGGCATAGGATGGGGAAATCTTTTCTTGCTGATTCTCCCGTTGTTATGGTGCGTTTGGTTTGGAGTCTTCAGGATTGGTCCAAAGATGCGGGACAGAGGACGCAACAGTCGCAGTCGCAGGCTTTTGTCGGCAGGACTTTTCTTCATGATAGGGACGGCTATAATTCTTCCTTCATATCTTGTGGGAAATAAGGATGATTACTCGCGTCCGTGGAGGTTGTTTCAATTTGAGCCGCTGCGCGCTTACCGACAGTTTGGTTTGATAAATTTTTGGATTTATCAAACTTCCAAACTACAGGGTGTCAGCGGTGAGGATGAGGCGTCTGCACGTGTCATGGTGAATGATATGATGGCAGAGTGGAAAGAACTTGCTCCCTTAATACCGTCGGAAGATAAAAACTTGATAATAATTTTAGTGGAGTCTTTGGGGAGTTGGCCGATTGGGCTTGAGGTGGAAGGCGAAAAAGTCACGCCACGGCTTGACCAAATTATAGCCTCGGATTCGACGGTCTTTATGTCGAAAGTTGTTCCTCAGGTTAAGCACGGACGTTCCTCAGATGCACAATTGATGATAAACACAGGTCTGCTTCCATTGACTGACGGAGCTGCTTCAAGCCTTTATGCCTTCAATTCTTATCCGGCTTTGGCTAAGGCTCTGAAACAGAAGGGATACGGATCGTCGCTTTACATCTGCGATAGTAAAAAATACTGGAATCAGGGAGCAACAGCGGTAGCCTATGGTATTGAACGCGTATATGATGAACTTGCGTCACAGAAGAAGGAACTGTCAAACGGGGACTTGTTTAGAAAGTCTTTTCAGGAAATTCGTAAGCAGAAGCAGCCGTTCTATTCCATGCTTGTCACTATGTCGGGGCACGACCCTATACGCGGCAAGCTGAAAAGTAAATTCCATAACATGGACTTCGCAACAGAGGATGCGCGCAACATAGCCGCTATTGTAAACTATACGGATTCCTGCATTGGTGCGTTTGTTGATGACCTGAAGGTCTCCGGACTATATGACAACAGCATAATTGTCGTGACCGGCGACCATGATGGTGTCGGTCGCAACAGGTTTGACGGCCGTGAGCAGGGGACGGTAGAAGACCGCTATATTCCTTTCATCGTCATAAATGTGCCCGACGGTCTTAATGCAGACGAAAATGCCATAATGGGTCAGTCGGACATATACCCGTCGTTGCTTGATATGCTGGGTGTCTCAGCTTATCACTGGCGAGGAGTGGGAGAAAGCATATTCCGGCCACGAGAAAGCGGTGCCATCTGCCGCGATATGTCGTCGGCAGGGGAGATGACTCAGGAAACTACGGTACGGCGGCGCTACGCCTGGACTCTTTCCGATATTCTCATACGTATGGGATGGTTCGGCGACGAGAATCAGAAGTGAAGATGCTATAGCAATATCTGCAATAGTTACCGGTGCTACCTCAGGTCGGCGGTGATGAGGCGGGCGGCCTCGGTGGCGGCGTCGCGGGTGCCGAGGGTGGCGCGCATGGAGGCGTAGGCGTCGAGCTGCGCGGCGCGCTCGGGAGTGTCGCGCAGCAGGGGCGCGAGGCGCTCGGCCACAAGGTCGGGCGTGCAGTTGTGCAGCAGCATCTCGGGCACTATCTCGCGGCCGGAGATGATGTTGGGCAGCGACACGTAGTCGACCTTTAGGATGCGCTTCATGATGTCGTAGGTGAGCTTGCTGCCGTTGCTGCGGTAGCACACCACCTGGGGCAGCCCCGCGAGGGCGGCTTCGAGCGTGGCCGTACCGCTGGTGACGAGCGCCGCGCGCGCGTGGCGCAGCAGCGGGAAGGTGGCGTCGCGCAGCAGGGGCAGGTCGGTGAAGCCGCGGTAGAAGTCGTCGTCGAGGCCGGGCGCGCATGCCACCACCGGCCGGTACTGGGCGAAGCGCCTGGCTGCCTGAAGCATCACGGGCAGGTTGGTGCGCACTTCGCCGCGCCGGCTGCCGGGAAGCAGGGCTATCAGGGGACGGTCGCGCAGCGCGTGCTCGCGCAGAAACTCCTCGCGCGGCGGCGCGGCGGCAAGGGCGGCGTCCACCTCGGCCACGCTGGGATTGCCCACATAGTCGGCACGGAAGCCGTGGGCGGCGTACCATGCAGGCTCGAAGGGGAAGATGGCGAGCATGCGCCGCACGTAGCGGCGTATGGCCTTGACGCGCCATGCTTTCCACGCCCAGAGCTTCGGGCTGATGAAGTAGAACACCGGTATGCCGGCCTCGGCCGCGGTCTTTGCCACCTTGAGGTTGAAGCTCGGATAGTCCGTGGCGATGAATGCGTCGGGGCGTTCCTCGGTGAGCGCGCGGCGGGCGTCGCGCAGGTTGCCGAGCACTTTGGGCAGATGGCGCAGCACCTCGGAGAAGCCCATGAAAGCCATGTCGCGGTAGTGGATGAGGGGAGCGCAGCCGGCCTCGGCGGCCATGAGGTCGCCGCCCAGGAAGGTGAAGCGTGCCTCGGGGTCGCTCCTGCGCAGCGCGCGCATCAGTTGCGCGGCGTGGAGGTCGCCGCTGGCTTCGCCGGCTATGATGAAGTAGTGCATTTCGTGTCAGCCTTTTTATTTGCGTTTTGCGCGAAAAAAATCCTGCATCAGCGCGCGGCATTCGTCGGCGAGGACGCCGGTGACTACCGTCGCGCGCGGGTGGAATGGCGGCCTCAGGGTGTTGGCCGTGTAGCCTCCTTTGGGGTCGGGCGTGCCGATGACAATCCTTGCGAGGTGGCTCCAGCCTATGGCTCCGGCGCACATCAGGCACGGCTCCACCGTGACGTACAGCGTGCAGTCGTCGAGATACTTTCCGCCGAGGGTGGCCGCCGCGGCCGTGATGGCCTGTATCTCGGCGTGGGCGGTGACGTCGGCCAGGCTTTCCGTGAGGTTGTGGCCGCGGCCGAGCACGGCACCGTCCGGCGCCGTGATGACGGCGCCTATCGGCACTTCGCCGAGGGCTGCCGCGCGCCGCGCCTCGACAAGGGCCAGACGCATGTATTTCTCGTCGTCCGGCGTCATGGGGCGAAAATGAGGCCTTCGTCGGCGGCGAGAATCTCTCCGCCGAACTCCTCGGCGGCCTGTGCCACGAGGATGCTTTCGTCTTTTATCGTCTTCGAGTAGTGGCCCAGCACGAGGCGCGAGGCTCCGGCATCACGGGCGACGAGGGCGGCGTCGCGCGCGGTGGAGTGGCCGCGTGGGGCTGCCTTGAAGGCCTGTGTGTCGTCGTAGGTGGCTTCATGGTAGAGTGTGCGCACGCCGCTGACGGCCTCGGCCACCTCGCGCCGGCGCATGGTGTCGGAGCAGTAGGCGTAGGAGGCGGCAGGCTCGGGGTCGCGCGTGAGCCACGCGTTCGGAATCACGCAGCCGTCGGGCGTGGTGAAGTCGGCACCCTCGGCGATGGCGCGGCGCTGCACCAGCGGAACCTGGTGGAACTCAAGCATGTCGGCCCGCAGCGGGCGGCGCTGCTGCTTCTCGCGGAAGATGAATCCCGAGCATGCCACGCGGTGGTAGAGGGGGAAGGTCTCCACCACCAGCGAACGGTCCTCGTAGAGCGTGCGCCGTTCGCCGGGCGTGATGATGTCGTAGTGGAGGGTGTAGGTGGTCTCGCGGCACAGCACGGCCATGATCTGTTGCAGCAGGCGGGCTCCTTCGGGGTGGATGTGGACGGTTAGGTCGCCGGTCTTCTCGTGCAGGGCCATTGTGGAGAGCAGGCCCGGCAGGCCGAGAAAGTGGTCGCCGTGCATGTGGGAGATGAAGATGTGGCCCAGGCGTGAGAATTTCAGTCCCTGATGGCGGAACTCGAGCTGAGCGCCCTCGCCGCAGTCGATCATGAACAGTTTGCCGTGCGCGTCCACCACCTGACAGCTCGGCGTGTGGCGCGCGGTGGGCGTGGCTGAGCCGCATCCCAGGATGTGAACCCTGAAGTCGGACATCAGGCCGTCTTGAAGCGGAAGATGATGAACTGCGTGTAGAGCTCGCCCGGACCGAGAATCTGGCTGGGGAATGCCGGCTTGTTGGGGGCGTCGGGCATGCCCTGGCACTCGATGGCTACGCCGTCGTTGTCCTCGTAGGGGCGTCCTTCCTTGTTGACGGGCGACGAGCCGGTGAACCAGTTGCCGGTGTAGACCTGCACGGCGGGCTGCGTGGTGTCCACCTCCAGGATGCGTCCGCTGTGGGGCGCGGTGAGGACGGCGGCGCGCGTCAGGTGATGCTTCTGCCAGTCGTTGAGCACCCAGCAGTGGTCGTAGCCCTTGCCGATCTTCAGTGCTTCGTAGTCCTGACGTATGTCGCGGCCTATCTCCTTGGCCTCGCGGAAGTCCATGGGGGTATCGGCCACCGGGGCTATCTCGCCGGTGGGAATCTGCGTGGGGTCGGTGGGAAGCCAGCGGTCGGCGTTGAGCTGGAGTTTATGCTCAAGCACGCTGCCGGAGTTGTGACCTTCGAGGTTGAAATATGCGTGGTTGGTGAGGTTGATGACGGTCTTGGCTTCGGTGGTGGCGCTGAACTCGATGGCGAGTTCGTTACGGTCGTTCCAGCGGTAGGTTACGGCGGCCTCGACCTTGCCGGGGAAGCCTTCCTCGCCATCTGCCGAGGTGTAGTCGAAGCGTATGCCGTCGCCTACGAAGCGTCCGTTCCAGATGCGGTTCTGGAAACCGTTGCCGCCGTGGCAGCAGTTGGGCCCGTTGTTGATGGGCAGCTGGTACTCCTTACCGCCTAAGGCGAAGCGTCCGAGGGCAATTCGGTTGGCGTAGCGTCCGGGAGTCTTGCCGGCGCAGGGGCCGTCGTTGTTGTAGTCGGCGGGGTCGCGGTAGCCAAGCACCACGTCGTCGATGTGTCCGTCCTTGTCGGGTACGTTGACGGCCACGATGCCTGCTCCGAGAGTGGAGAGGACGACAGAAGCGCCTGATGCGTTGGTGAGGGTGTATAGGGTGATGTCTCCGCAGTGTCGGGTGTCTACTTTCATGATGTCAGGATGTATAAGTTAAGTAATGCAAAGTTAATCAATATAAATGAAATGACAAAAACGGGTGGAAACAAAAACAATGGAAACAAATCAGCCTCCAAGGCCTGATGTTCCGGTCGGTATTATCTTTTGGCGCCACTCTTATCCCGAACTTGCGTCATTAGTTTTTCGTGCCACAAAATGTGGATACGATATTGTATGGAAGGCGATGGATGCGAAGCAGCGCAGACTGTAATATACCAAAAAATCGTGGCGTGCCCTGCTGTCTGTATGTTACACCCGAGGTGTGTTCAGCGAGCGAGGCGCGCGAAAAAGTCATCGCGGCGTGAGTCGGTGACGGGGATGCGTGTCTTACCGAAGATGATGTGATTACGTTCGACTTCACGGACAGCAGCCATGTTTACAATGAACGATCGGTGTACGCGCATAAATTGGTCTGTGGGCAACATTTCTTCTACCTCGTGCAAACTTATGAGCGAAGTGACCGGGTCGCCGTCGGTCCGGTGGACTATGGTGCGGTCGTTGAGTGATTCGATATACTGAATTGTGCCGGTCGCGATGCGGACAAGACGATTCCCCGATTTTATCAGAATTGTTTCGAGAGGGGTGGTTTCAGGCGTGCATGCTCCAGCCCGGTAGGCCCGGGACATGGCGTGCCATTCGAATGCTTTGCTGACTGCGCCGACGAAATCATTGTAGCTGACGGGTTTCAGCAGATAGTCGAGGGCGTTTACGCGGAAGCCTTGCAGGGCAAACTGTTCGTAGGCGGTAATGTAGATTATGCGCGTATCGGCGGGAATGAGTGCGGCGAAGTCTATTCCATTCATCACCGGCATATTAATATCAAGAAATATAAGGTCGGTGGTGCCTCTGCGGATGGTATCTAAAGCCTCATCAGCCGATTCAAATTCGCCGACCGCCACCAGGCCGGGAGTTTTAAGCACATACGAGAGGATCAAATCGCGAGCAAGCGGTTCATCGTCAACAATGATGCAGCGTAGTCGTGTATCACTCATTTCTCAATAGTTTTTATTTTGCAAAGTTCATCATTTATCAGCGCATTTACAACAATTTTAATTTCGGCAGTGTAAACTCCTTCCTTTTCGCTGTGATGGAATTCGGCTGAGTTTGGGTACAGCAGGCGCAGCTGGCTCTCGACATTTGTCAGCCCCACGCCTGAGTTAGTAAGCGAGCGAGAAACATTCTGATTGCATGAGTTGTTAACGCGGCATATAAGCCACTCTTGTTCGATACCTATTTTGATGGATACAAACTTACCTGTGGTATTGGCGGCCATGTGCTTGAAGGCGTTCTCTATCAGAGTCATGAAAAGTAGCGGAGCAACGGCCATACGGTCAGTGCCCTCCTCCGAGATTTCTACTTCGAGGCGCACCGAGGGGTTGAGCCGCAGCTTCATCAGCTCGATATAGTCTTGAATAAATGAAAATTCTTTTGCAAGGGGCACAAAGTATTCCGAGGCGTCGTAGATTAGGAAGCGTAGCATTCCGCTGAGTTCGTAAAGAGCCTTCTGCGCGCGGTCCGACGACACGCCAATGAGCGTGTATATATTGTTGATGGCGTTGAACAGGAAGTGGGGATTAAGCTGCGCCTTGAGGCTTTGGAGCTCTATGCAATGCCGTTCGGATTCCACTTCCAGCTGGCGGTGCTGCATTGCTTCATTTTCTTTCGACACCCGCAGGGCATACGCCAGAGCAATGGACAGCACCATCGTTACGCCGTCACGGATGACAAAGTGGATATAACCTAACAGGTAGTCGCCGACTGAATTTATCTGCTCGGCTACATGGTGTGGCATGGGCGCCCCACCGTGACTCTGAAACCACATAGGGATAAGGCTGCAGCCAATCATAACCATTACCAGATTGCAGAGTAAAAACAGTGCTTTGTTGCCACGCATAAGCACACCGGGTATCAGCCACAGATAGTTGAGGCAGAAAATCGACGTGTAGATGGTGGAAGACAACAGTCCGGGCACGAGTCCGGGACCTCCGCTACGGTCGAAAAATGCCAACATGGACGGGAAGTAAAATAGCAGGAATGCCAGAAGGATCACTGTGGTGGTCCATGCACGGTTGGTCTTAGTTTGCAGTTTCATAATCGTTATTCGTATCGTATAGCTTCAATAGGGTCAAGATTTGATGCCTTCGCTGCCGGGTAAAACCCGAAAATGACGCCGATTATTGTGCATACGGCAAAAGAAAGTATGACTGATGTCGTATTTATCTGCACAGGCCAGTGTGCGAACAGTTTGATAAACCATGTTGACAGCGCACCAAGGATTATGCCGATAATACCTCCCGTCACCGAAATTATCACTGCCTCGATTAGGAATTGTGTCATGATGTCTTTGCCGGTGGCACCGATGCTCATACGAAGGCCTATCTCGCGGGTACGCTCGGTGACGCTGACAATCATGATGTTCATAATGCCGATACCACCAACTAAGAGCGATATGCCGGCCACGCAGGCCAAAAGTACAGTCATCATTGACGAGGTTGACGAAATCATGGAAGCCAGCTCCTGCATCGAGCGAATGGTGAAATTATCGTCCTGATCATCGCGCAGCTTGTGAGTGGTGCGCAGTATGTCGGTTATTTCGGCTATGGTGGCGTCGGTCTGCTCCTCATCTATTGCTGAGGTCTGAATGCCCTGCAGATAGTCGATGGCGAGCATGCGTTTCATGACTGTTGTATAGGGAACCAGAGCCATGTCATCTTGATCCTGGCCCATAGTATTGTAGCCCTTTTCATCAAGTACGCCAATGACGGTCAGGGGTATGGCACCGAAACGCACCACCTTGCCGATGGGGTCGGTGCCGTCGGGGAACAGGTTGTCCACCAAAGTTTTGCCTAAAACGCACACCTTGGCAGCAGTCTTGACATCGTGTTCGGTAAACATCTCGCCCTGCGCCACTTTGCGCTGCCGTATGTCCAGGAACTGAGTATTCACCCCTTGAGCCTGAGACGGGTAGTTGTTGTTGCCGTTGATCCATTGGCCCGATGACGATACCGATGGTGTGATGTTGGCTATAGTTGTTGCCTGTGTAAGAAGTGCCTCATAATCGGCGGGCTTGAGTGTCTGCATGTCGTCGCTGCTTTGGCGCACGCCGCCACGCTGCTCCGTTCCCGGCATAATCATAATCATGTTGCTGCCCATCTCTGAAATCTGAGAACGGATGGAGGCTTTGGAGCCTTCGCCTATTGCCAGCATGGCTATGACGGCGCCCACGCCGATAATAACGCCCAGCATGGTCAGAAAACAACGCATCTTGTTGTTGCCAAGTGCCTTGATGGCTATTTTGAATAAATTCGTAAGATTCATAATCAATCCTCCTGTGGTAAAGAGCGATAAACATCCTCGGCCGACTGTATGTTGTTGTTCTGCTCGTCGCTGACGATGTGACCGTCACGCAAGACGATGTTTCGCGATGAGTACAAAGCGATGTCAGGGTTATGTGTGACAAAGATGATGGTCTTTCCCTCGCGGTGCAACTTCTGGAAGAGTGTCAGAATTGAGAACGACGTGCGCGTATCCAGATTACCCGTTGCCTCGTCAGCAAGAATGATGACGGGATTGTTGACCAGCGCTCGGGCGATTGCCACACGCTGTTGCTGACCGCCCGACATCTGACTGCTCTTGTGGTACAGACGTTCGCCAAGACCTACCTGAAGCAGACAACGTTTGGCTCGTTCGGCTCGCTCGACAGCGCTGACCTTATTGTTGTATAGCAATGGCAGCTCCACGTTCTCGAGGGCTGTTGTCTTGGGCAGGAGATTGTAGTTCTGGAAGATAAAGCCGATTTTACGGTTGCGGATGCGTGCGCGTTCATCTTTGTTCATGCCCTTGACGGGAATGCCGTCCAGATAGTATTCGCCCGATGTAGGCGTATCAAGACACCCCAATGTGTTGAGCAGGGTGGACTTTCCCGAGCCTGATGTTCCCATGATAGTCACGAACTCGCCCTCGTAGATGGTGAAAGAGACTCCGCGAAGGGCTTTGACGGTCTCGTCGCCAACCTTGAAGTAGCGCTTCAGATTGTCAATCCGTATTATTTCCTTTGCATCCTTGTTCATCTTTCCTTGTTTTTATTCTTATCCTTGCCGGCTCCCGGCGGTTTGGGCATAAAGGGATTTTCCTCGGCATTGCCTTCTCGTTCGCCGGGTACCTGCATATTGTACTGCAATGCCACTATGTCGCCCTGTTTGAGGCCGCCGGTAATCTGCTGGTATATGCCGTTTGACATACCGGTTTCTACTGCTCGCTGTTCCAGACGGTTACCGTTCAGCACCCATACGCCGGCCTTAACGGGTTCTTTGAGCGCAACGGTCTCCGGGTCTTTATTATCTTTACCTTGCGACTGCGGCTGGAATTTCAATGCTTTAAGTGGTACGGCCAGAACATTGTCAAGTTCGAGTGTATAGATCGAAAGGTTGGCAGTCATGCCGGGAAGAAGTTTGTGGTCAGGGTTTTCTGCACCCACAATCACCTCGTAGGTGACTACGTTGTTGGTGGTAGTGGGATTGATGCGCACCTGGGTGACAGTACCGGTGAATGTGTCGTCCGGATATGAGTCGACAGTGAAGGTGACATGCTGACCCACCTTTACCTGACCTATGTCGGCTTCATCGACTGATCCCACTACCTGCATGTTGTCGAGGTCGGCGATTGTATACAGGTTAGCTACATTCATACTCGATACAACGGTCTGTCCGACTTCTACCTCGCGAGAGACCACAATACCGTCGATTGGAGAGTAAATCTCGGCATAGTTGAGATTCTTGGCGGCGCGGACACGGTCGGCCTGGCTTTTGGCGTAGCTCTGTTTGGCCACCTGAAAATCCTTCATGGAGGTCTGGAACTCATAATCGCTTATCAGCTGCTCGTCGTGCAGGGTTTTGTCGCGCTCATAGTTGTGGAGGGCGTACTCATAGCTGGCCTTTGCGGATGCCAGCGAAGCATCGGCGCTCTTGAGTTCGCTGTCCAGAAGCGTCTTCTCGATTTCGGCGATGAGCTGACCCTTCTCGACCTTGTCGTTGAAATCAACATACAGTTTGTCGATGATGCCGGTAACTTGTGTGCCGACATCTACCGAGGTCACCGACTCCATGGTGCCTGTGGCTGTAACGATCTCGGACATCGTTGTCGGCTCCACAGTGTAGGTCTCCAGCTGCGTCTTTTGCTCCTTTGAGCAAGCGGTGAGAAGGAGTAGGGCTGCGGCATGTAATAGTTTTATCTTATTCATATTGTGAGGTATTATATTGTCATTTCCTGAGTGGCGTAATAGAGTATGGTCTTGTTTGCCATTATTGCCATGTATTTGTTCATCAGCACCTCCAGGCGCGCGTTGAGCAGATTGTTGTGGGCGGTGAGTAATTCGAGGGTGTTGACTTTGCCCAACTCAAACTGCCGGTTGGCCAGGTCAGCGGTGAGTTGCGCTGAATTGAGTTGTGTGAGACCGGCCTGATACTTTGCGCGGGCGTTGTTGGCATCGATATAGAGGTTCTCTACTGTTTGTGAAAGGTTTGCCAGCAAATTTTTGCGGTTGAGGTCATATTGCAGTTCGGACAGTCTGGCCTTGGCCACGGCACGCTTTGTGGAATTCCCGTCGAAGATGGGAATAGAAACGGTGAGACCGATGTTCTCGCCGAAATTTCGTTTCATTGATGTGCTCCATCCGGTGCCAAGCCCCGATGTGTAGCCGGTGCCGACACCGCCGCTGAGATCAATCTGTGGCAGGCGGCCGGCTTTGGCTATTTTTACATCGTTTGCGTAAATTTCTTTATTGAGCTCATTGCTGCGAATCTCTGGCAGCCATGCCATTGCGCTACTATATGTATCGCTCATTGCCGGTAAGGTGCAGAGCACTTCTGTATCATCAAAGTTGACATCGGCAATGGTGAGGTTATAGTCAAGACCTAACTGCAATATTTGTTTCAGAGTCATTTTTGCACTCTCCAGATTATTCTCGGCTTGAACGAGACTGTAGGCGTCCTGGGCGCGCTGGGTCTCTATCTGGGCGTAGTCAACTTTGGAAGTGCGTCCTGACTCCATAAGACGTTTCCCGCGCTCGGCCTGCGAGGTACTTACCTCCAGTGTCTGGGTTGCAACGGTGACGGCCTCTCGGGCGTAAAGGATATTGAGGTAGGCCTGAAGGAGGCCTAATTTGAGTGTATGCACAACATTATCACCGGCGAGTTGCTCCTGGTTACGCAGCAGTTTGTTGGACTGCAGTCGATATTTGCGGGCGTTCCCCTCCCATACTGTCCAGTTGGCATTGATATTGTACTGACTGCCGTAAACGTTCTTGTTTGTCTGCTGGGCACCATTGACGAAGGGGCTATTGCTGAAGGTCTGGCTGGTGGTGAAGCCTACAGAGGGGAGCCATGCGTCCTTGGCCGAGGCGATGTCCACATCTTTTTCGAGAACATTAAGAATGGATCGGCGCACCTCGGTGCTGTATTGGGAAGCCCAATTAACGCAGTCATCGAACGACCACGCTTCTGAAGGCACACTATCCGGCCTCACTCTCACCTGCTTCACCGAATACACCTGCACACTGTCCGCAACTTGTGCTTCTGTCTCTGCTGCTTCCTGACCCAAAGCCGATATGATTCCTGTCACGCAACATACAACAATAAAAAAATGTCGAAATATATTATTCATACCCTTTGTAATTTTACACCTGCAAAATTAAATACTCCGTTCGCCTGATTCAAATATTCTCCGTCAATAGCCTGTTTCGCACCACCAAAACCTTATTTTGCTCTTCGAAGAACCATTAATGGGGTGGCAGCGATATGACTCCTTTGTGACAGCCTCGCCAAAACAAAAACAGCCGCATGCTGGTACCGGGGCATGCGGCTGTATGTTTTTGTGCGCGAGTGCGTGCTGGCCGAGCTTGGCTCGATGCGGGTCACAAGGCAACCCTGACGTCGGGGACTATCACCTAACACAACGG
>URSD01000016.1 GCA_900550395.1 uncultured Porphyromonadaceae bacterium
ACCCGTTGTGTTAGGTGATAGTCCCCGACGTCAGGGTTGCCTTGTGACCCGCATCGAGCCAAGCTCGGCCAGCACGCTATCGCGCACAAAAAACATACAGCCGCATGCCCTGGTACCAGCATGCGGCTGTTTTTGTTTCAGGCTGACGAAACGTCAGGCGTTATTTAGGCGCTCCCTGGTATACGGCGTCGAGTGTATAGGAGGCGTCGGTGTTGGTGAAGGCTTTCACCATCGTCTCCACTGCGGCCTTTGCCTTGTTGGAGATGAAAGCGCCCGAGCCGTGGTTGAAGTAGCCGTTGGCCTCGTTGCCGGTGCCGGTCGAGCCGTTGTCCCAGATGAACATGCCGAAGCCGTTGTCATGGCCCGCCTTGCACACGTACTCAAGGTAGTACAGACGGAAAAGTTCGTCGCGGCTGTTGGCACGCGTGGTGCAGCCGAATTCGCCTATATAGAGGCCCGTGCCGGCCTTGACATACTTGTCGGCGAGACGGCCGAACATGTTGCGCAGGTCGCCTTCGTCGCCGTAGGATGCTTTCTTGGATGCGTCGCCGGTGTGGCCCCATTCGGTAAACTTGGCCGTGAGGGTGAAGTCGTTCGGGTCGTAGTAGTGAACGGCCACGAGCAGGCGGTCATTGGCGCTGTCGGTCGGCTTCACGAAGTGCTCGAGAGTGAGATCGGGGTTGGTGACATATCCCGGTACGCCGAGGAAGCGGGTGGCGTTGTTGCCGCCGGTGGCGCGCACGGCGTCGACGAACACCTGGTTCCACTCGTTGAGCACGGCGTACTGCTTGCCGCCGTCCTTGCGGTTTTCGCCCCAGCCCCAGCCGCCGTCGTGGATCTCGTTGAAGCTCTCGAACATCAGGAACTGACCCTTGTCGGCGAAGCGCTGCGCTATCTGCGTCCACAGGGCCTTGATCTGCTCCTTGATGGAGGTGTTGAGGGCGGCGTCCTTGGCGGCGTCCTTGATGTTGAGCCAGTGGGCGGAATCGGCTCCGTCGTGGTGGATATTGATCACTGCACGCAGGCCGGCGTTCTCGGCGTAGCCTACGATTTCGGCGATGCGGTCAAGCCATGCGGCGTTGATGGTGTAGTCGGGAGCCGCGCCGAACTGTCCCAGCCAGGTGACGGGGATGCGCACCGACCGGATGCCGGCTTCGGCGAGCTTGTTGAAGAGCTCCTGCGTGGCGGCCGGGTTGCCCCATGCGGTCTCTGATGCCGTGCCGTTGTTGTGGGCGTCGAACTGGTTGCCCAGATTCCATCCCAGGGCGAGAACGCGGGCGAAGTCCACGGAGCTGTCGACGTCGGTGAGGTCGGGAATGGGCGCGGGCTTTATTTCGCCGGCAGCCTGACGGATGGTGGCGTCGGCGGTGAGGTCGCCGGCCTTGAAGGTGATGACGGAGCTGCGCTCCTCGCTGCCCTCGTTGGCCTTGACGGCGAAAACGAAAGTGGCTATCTCGCCCTCGCGCGACGACGATACGCGGGTCACCCAGTCGGCGTCGGCCTTGCCTGTGGGCACACGGCCCGATTTTACTGTCACGGTCACTTCGCCGCCTTCAGCTGCCACGATGTCGGGGCTGACGCTCTCGACGCTGATGTGGTTCTCGGTAGCCGGTTTGTCGGGAATGGGATCGGGCGTAGGCTCGTCGTCGGAGCATGCCCAGAGGCTGCCTGCGGCGAGCAGCGCGGCGGCAGCGAGTTTGAATCTTTTGAACATAGAAGGTATTATAGAATGTAAGTATGTGCTTTTCATCAGTGTGCAAAGGTAATACAAAAAGCTGAATGCCACAACCCGGTGCTCTTAAAACATCCTAAAATTAGGTATATTGCAAATGAAAAAATAGGCGTATCTTTGCAGTATCATTATGCGATTATGATTAAGTCATCAGTCAGATATTCGATCTCCGACAGAGTGCGGGATATGATCGAGGACAACAATCAGATACTGCTTGTCCTCAACCGCTTCCACATTCCATTCGGCTTCGGCGACCGTACCGTGGGCGATGTGTGCGATGAAAACGGCATAGACACCCCCACGTTTCTTGCCGTGGCCGACCTCATCAGCGGCCGGCGCTTCTCGGCCGACGGCGTGAAGCTGCCCACGCTCATGGCCTACCTGCGCGAGGCGCACTCCTACATCCTCGACTTCCGCCTCCCCGACATCCGAGAGACGCTTATCAGCGCCGTGCATCAGCCGTCGCTCGAGGATGTGGCGATGCACATAATAAAATTCTTCGACGAGTACATGGAGGAGGTGCGGACCCATATGGATTACGAGGACAGCGTCGTGTTACCCTACATCGAGGGGCTGCTGGAGGGCAATCCGGGTGACGGCTTCCACATAGCCGACTTCGCGTCCAAGCACGAAAGCGTGGTGTCCAAGCTCGACGAGCTCAAGGACATCTTCATGCAGCACTACTGCATGCCCAACACCCGTCTGCTCAACCGTGCGCTATTCAACATATCGGCTTGCGGCGACGACCTTGTGACGCACTGCGAGATCGAGAACATGCTGCTGGTGCCTGCCGTGGAGGCCCTGGAGAGGGAGACACGCCGCGCCGCGCGCGACGGACGCAACCGCCCCGCGGCTGCTACCGTCGCCGGCGGAGAAAAGCTGAGCGCCCGCGAGAAGGAAATCATCAGGCTGGTGGCGCACGGGCTCGCCAACAAGGAGATAGCCGACAGGCTGTGCCTGTCGTTCCACACGGTCACGACCTACCGCAAGAATATCAGCTCCAAGCTCAACATCCACTCTACGGCCGCCCTCACCATCTATGCCATACTTCAGGGCATCGCCGACCCCAAGGATATAGAACTTAAGTAAACAACCCCTAAAAATGGGGTAGGGAGAAGCCCGGCATAAACCCGAATTTTGGGAATTGCCGGGCTTTCATGTCGATTGTAATTTTGCATCCGGAAAAACCAATACACTTATCGACATGAAAAAAATACCGATTATTCTGTCAGCCCTGCTCCTGTCCGCGATGTCGGCGGCAGCGGGTGAAACGGCTCTCAGGCTCTCGCTCCGCGACGGCTCGTCGGCCACATATGTGTTGTCCGACCGTCCCGTGATTTCTTTCTCCGGAGAGCAGATGATGATTGAGTGCGACAACGCCTCGACCGCCTACAACCGTTCGGAGGTGACCTCTCTCGCATTCTTCACAAAAGGCACCACGGGCATTGCCGATGCGGCGATGACCGCCGATGTTCTGAGCTACGTCGGCGGCGAGCTCTCGGCACCGGGCTGCGAAATAGAAGTCTATACCATCGCCGGTGTGCGTGTGGCGGCGGCTTTCGGGAGCCTCTCCGATTCCATCCTTGCTCCCGGCGCATATATAGTCCGTGCAGGAAGTCAGACACTCAAAATTGTAATCAGATAAAATTCAAGACAGATGAAAAAACATATACTCGCCTCTCTCTCCTTTCTTCTCTCCCTCACCGCAGCCGCACAGACCGAAGTGCTGCGTATCGAACTCAACGACGGCACCGTTCAGACCGTGCCCGTCGGCGACATCCGCGAAATGACATTCGCAACCGAAGAAGCCGACCTCACGGAAGGATACATCGGACAGTTCCACGGCACCAACTCGGTAGTGGTGGGCGGTATGTTCACCTACACGGCCGACATCACTTACGACATCGTGAAGGGCGCCGACGGCACGCTCACGGTCAACGTGCCGACTTACTCGCTCGCCAATACCGTGATGGGCGACCTTACTCTCGGCGCCTACACTATCTCGGGCCTGACCTATGACGAGGCTAAGGGCGGATTCTATCACGATTACGGCTCCGACGGCCTTCAGATGCACTTTACGGCCGTAAAGGACGGTACAACCTCGATGGATAAAGACTACGGTTTCAATCCCGGCAGCGAGATTACCGTCACGAAAGCTGCCGACGGCGGCATCAAGGTAGTCAACAAATTCAAGATGGGCGCGATGCCCTTTGAAATCATCGCCACTTTCGAGGGCACAAAATGAGGACTCAATACGTAGGTAGATTCTTTCAAGCGGCGGGAGCAGCGGCCGCCATGCTGCTGCTCCCGTCGTGCGAAGGGATAATGGCCGGTGTCTACGACGAACCCGCTGACGGGGAGGAAGTACGCACGGCCGAGGGACAGCTTTATGTCGACGCCTCCGACTGGGGCATGTGGTACTACCTTGACCTCCCGGCCCTTGCGGAAAGCGTATCGGAGAACCCGGACTACAACACATCATCGGCGTGGGTGCCTCTTGCCGTACCGGCTCCGGAGGCCGCCGAGACCTCCGAGGTTCCGCAGCAGGGCGCACCGGGCGTCTACACCTACTGGTACGACGTGTACGGCGCCGGTGTATCGCGTTTCGAGTATCGTGCCTGGGCGCCGGCAGAACGGCAGCCCGAGCCTGAGAGGTGGAGTATAGCCGTGCACCGCAACAACCTGCGTACCAATGGAGGAGCCATAGCCCGCACAGACTGCGACGACATCGACGCGCTGCCGCTGACGCACAGGTACCTTGAGACGCTGGAGTTTTCCGCCGACGAGTGGAACGAGACGGATGTGTGGATCAATCAGGACCGTATGCTCGCGGGCATAATAGGCAACCAGGGCATAGAGATAAACCGCACGGGCTCGGCGTGGCTGCGTATAGACATTCCGCCCATGCCGCCGGCTTTCACCATAGACAGGTCGGTGCTGGTGCTGCGTCTCGCCGACGGCAGCTACGGCGCCCTGCAGCTGCGCGACTATCAGAGCGCGGCCGGTGTGAAGTGCTGCCTCACGATAAGCTACCGTTATCCAATAGTGTTCAAATGAAAATACGAATGATGCTTATTGGCGCCGCGGTGTGGGCCGCAGGCGCTCCGGCTGTCGCGGAGGACAGCATACCCGGCTACGACACCGCGCTCCATGAGGTGGTCGTGACCGGTACGCGCGCGCCGCGCCTGCTCAAGGATGTTCCCGTGCAGACGCTGCTCATCAGTGCAAAGGACATACAGCGCACCGACGCCACCAACATAGAGGAGCTTCTGCGTCAGGAAATCCCCGGCATCGAGTTTTCCTACGCCATGAACCAGCAGAAGCACATGAATTTCGGCGGTTTCGGCGGTCAGGGTGTGCTGTTCCTTGTCAACGGCGAGCGCCTGGCCGGAGAGACCATGGACGACGTGGACTTCAACCGCCTCGGCATGTCGGGTGTGGAGCGCATCGAGATAGTCCGCGGCGCGTCGAGCGCCATCTACGGCTCCAATGCCGGGGGAGGCGTCATCAACATCATCACGCGCGACGCCGTGCGGCCCTGGGCCGTGAGCGCCGGAGCTCGCCTCGGCAGCCACGGCGAGCAGCGCTACAACCTCACCGTGTCGAACCGCTACAAGATACTGCGTAATACGTTTTCAGGCACTTTCCACGACATCGACAACTACGACGTAAAGAGCGCGCCCGACCCCGTGACGCGTGTGTTCACCACCGTCTACGGCAGCCGTACGTGGGACTTCAAGGAGCAGCTGACGCTTGAACCGGCGGCGGGGCTTAAGCTCACCGCCCGCGCGGGCTACTATTTCCGCCAGCTCGCAAGAGTCTACGACACCCCCGAGCGCTACCGCGACTATTCGAGTGGCCTGAAGGCGCGCTGGAACATCGGCACGGCCGACCGCGTGGAGCTGGCCTATGCTTTCGACCAGTACGACAAATCGGACTATCATCGCCTCACGGGCCTGGACGTGCGCAGCTACAGCAATGTGCAGAACTCGTTGCGCGGTCTGTATACCCATACGGCCGCCTGCGGCGACGTGCTGACCGTCGGCGCCGACTATGTGCGCGACTATCTCATGAACACGCGTCTGGACGGCCGGGAGCGCCGCCAGGACAACGCCGACGCGTTCGTGCAGTACGACCGGATTTTCGACGACCGGTGGGAGGCCGTGGGCGTGGTGCGCTACGACTGGTTCTCGCAGGGACATGTGTCGCGTGTCACACCGAAGCTCTCGGTGCGCTACCGTCCGGCTCCAAGGCTGAATCTCCGTTTCTCGTACGGCATGGGATTCCGCGCACCGTCGCTCAAGGAGAGGTTCTACGACTTCGATATGGCGGGTATATGGATTGTAAAGGGCAGCCCGTCGCTCAAACCGGAGACGAGCCACAACATCAACATCTCGGCCGACTATACCAAGCGTAACTATAACTTCACCGTCACGGCGTTCTACAACCGTGTCACCGACAAAATCACCACCGGCCTGCCGTATGCGCTGCCCGACGATCCCAAGCAGCTCTATCTCGACTATGTCAACCTTGACGGTTACAGCATCATGGGCACAGATATCACTCTGCAGGGACGCTGGAACAACGGCATCGCGGCAAAGATTTCCTACTCGTACAACCATGAACGGACGGCACGCGACCGCGACGGCAACCGGGCCAACAATCAGTATATGCCCGCGAGGCCGCACTCGCTGACGGCAAGAGCCGACTGGACTCATGAGTTTTCAAGGAAATACAGCCTGACGGCGGGCATCAACGGCCGCTTCCTGTCGGCTGTAGTGAACCACGAGTACAAGGACTACTACGACATCGGCGCCGGCACCGTCCGTGTGCGCTATCCGGCGTACAGCATCTGGCGCCTGTCGTGCTCGCAGATGTTCTTCGGTAAGGCGAGGCTTACACTTGCGCTCGACAATATCTTCAACTATCGGCCCAAGTATTATTACCTTAACGCTTCGCTGACCGACGGCATCGCATTCACCGCCGGAGTCAGCATAGATCTCAACTGATTATGGAAAAGAAAAGACCTACTTATTTCGGAAAGGCGGTGGCCTCGTTCCTGCTGGTGCTTCTCACCATGCCGCTGGGCCACGCGCTGATGATAATAATGGAACACACGATGAGCTCCGGCGTGCTTCATGTGAGCGCGTTTGCCATGGGCTTCGCGGGGATGCTGCTGGCCGTTGCCGGCATATTTGTCGGCGGCGATCTGAAGCAGACACTGTGCGGTCTGTTCGGCGGCCTGCTGTTCTGGACCGGCTGGGTGGAGTTCCTGTTTCAGTACTACGCCGACCGGTTCGGGATGCAGCCGTATGTCGACGAGCTGACGGGCAAGGTGACGCAGCCTGAGTATCTGATAATGCCGGCGTCGTCCGGATTCATGATGATGTTCATGCTGCTTTATCTGTTCAGCATCCGTTCGGGCTGCAACTTTTTCAACTGGTGGCAGAAGCGCCTGCTCGGCAGCCGGCGCGACGCCGTGGTGGCCCGTCCGATGACGCGCCACACGTCGCTTGTGACGTTCATGGAGCTGAACATGATGATGTGGGCGTGCTATGTGGTGCTGATGTTCTGCTACGACACCAATTTCCTGGGCGACACGCATCCCGTGACAATCGGGCTCGCAATCCTCTGTCTGGTCGGCTCGGCATTCATTTTCATCAAGCAGACACGCCTGGCCTCGTGGGGCGCCAACATACGCATGGCGATAGCCACGGTGTTGGTGTTCTGGACTTTCGTGGAGATACTGGGGCACATAGGCCTGCTTGACGAGATATGGGTGGCTCCGATGGAGCATGTGGTGGAGATGTGTGTGCTGCTCGCGGCCTTCATCGGTCTGGGTGCCTACACGCTTTATGCCTCTTTCCGCCGATGACCGACCGGCGCCGACAGCACCGCATCTCGTCGCTGGCGGCCGTAGTGCTGTTAGCGGTGTTCTGCCTTTCGGGTCTCGTCCTGAACCATAGGAGCCTGACCGAGAATGTGGATGTGCCTTCGTGGCTTCTCACTCCGTACTATACGCACGCGCGCTGGGACCGCGGCCTTATGCGCGGCACTTGCGAAGTGGGCGACAGCGTCGTGATTTACGGCGCGTCCGGCATGTGGCGCTGCGACAGACATGGTGCAGGTATTGCCGACTTCAACGCAGGGCTGCCGGCGAACTCCTCCGCGCGGCATATAATCAGTATGGAAAAGCGCGAGGACGGCACGCTGCTGGCTCTCGCGCCCGGCGCGCTCTACGCCATGCCCCGGGGCAGCCGCGTGTGGCGGCGCATGCCGTTGAAGTCGGACGAACGATTCTCCGACATGACTCTTGCGGGCGACAGCGTTGTCGTTACGGGCAGGTCGCACGTGTATGTGTCGGCCGGGGGTGCCTCGGGGCCGTTCCGCCGCATAGCCCTCGGCGCGCCGCAGGAGGAGGGCTTCGGGCGGCCTACGCTGTTCCGCACCGTATGGATGCTGCACAGCGGCGAGCTGTTCGGTCTGCCGGGACGTCTGGTAGTCGACGGTGTGGCGCTGATATTTTTGCTGTTAACCGTTACGGGGCTACTGATGTGGATGTTTCGCCGCCGCATATCGCGCAAGCGGGCCGGAGGCCTGCCGCCGGGTGCCGACGGACGGCGCTACGGACGCAACTTGCGGCTGCACAGGAGGGTAGGCATCGCCACGATAGTCCTGACGGTGCTGGTGGCGTTCAGCGGATGGCTGTTGCGGCCTCCGTTTCTTGTGGCGCTCGTGAATGTGCGCACTGCGGCGGTGCCGGGTACGGCGTTGGACTCCGACAATCCCTGGCACGACAAGCTTCGCGCTTTGCGTCAGGACAGCCGGGTCGGGTGGATTCTGCACACATCGGAGGGATTCTTCTCGCTCGACTCGCTTGCGGGCGTGCCGGAACGCATGGAGGGTGCGCCGCCGGTGAGCGTGATGGGGCTGAATGTGTTTCGCCCGGGCGACGGCGGGGAGTGGATAGTCGGCTCGTTTTCGGGACTTTACAGATGGAATCCGGCAACGGGCTCGGCTGTCGACCGGTTCACGGGCAAGAAGGCGCCCGAGGGTCCGCAGCCGCCGTTCGGCAACAAGGCTGTGGCCGGTTATTCCACGCATTTCGGTGACGGTCCGGTGGTGGTGCTGTACGACCGCGGAACGGATGCGGTGCCGCAGCCGGAGAGCCTGAGGCGTATGCCGATGTCGCTGTGGCAGTACGCTCTGGAAGCGCATACGGGGCGCCTTTTCTTCGGCAATATCGCCACATGGTTCTATGTGCTGCTGGCGGGTGCAGTGGTGCTGTGGTCGGTCTTTACGGGGTATAGGAGGAGGTAGTTAGGAGTGTGGAGTTAGGAGTGTGGAGTTTAGCCCGCCCCTCCGGGGCTTTGCGTCGTAGGGCATCTCTGCCACGCGTTGCGCTTCGCTTCACGCGTGGTTAATCATGGGCTCGCGCGTCCCGCGCTCTTTCTTTTTGAGTTGATAGTTTAGAGGGAATAGGTAAGAGGGGGCGGGCAACGCCCGCAGTTAGGAGTTAGGAGTTTAGCCCGCCCCTCCGGGGCTCTGCCTTGTAGGGCATCTCTGCCCCGCGTTGCGCTGCGCTCCACGCGGGGTTAATCATGGGCTCGCGCGTCCCGCGCTCTTTCTTTTTTGAGTTGATAGTTTATAGGGGATAGGTAAGAGGGGTGCGGGCAACGCCCGCAGTTAGGAGTTAGGAGTTTAGCCCGCCCCTCCGGGGCTCTGTGTCGTAGGGCATCTTTGCCACGCGTTGCGCTTCGCTTCACGCGTGGTTAATCATGGGCTCGCGCGTCCTGCGCTCTTTCTTTTTGAGTTGATAGGGGAGGGGCGGTGGCTTAAATTACAGGCGGTTGAGGATGCCCATGAAGAGGATGGTGCCGGTGCTTTTCTCTATGATGAAGAAGCCGAAGGGACGGTCGAGGACGAGCACCCGGCCGGGACCTGCGGCTGTCTCGCCGCCGGAGACTGTGACTGCGGCGGCTTCGGCGCCGTCTTCGTCGACGCGAATCTCGCAGGCGTGTTTTATACGGCTGATGTAGGACGCCTGGTCGCTGATCGCCGAGAAATCGGCGATCTCCGGATTGAATGCGTCGGTAATACCAAGCGACTTGTAGGCCTCCTCCATGTACATGCGGGAAGCGACGGTGAATCGCGGCATCGTCAGCGTCAAATCAATATTCGCAGCAGTCATCGGCCGGTTGACGAGCTCAATAATGTGCGTCATGGCCGGAATGATGCTCTGACCTTCGGGGGGCAGCACGACGCCCATCCAGTAGGCTTTGTTGCCGAACGGGAGTGCTGCGAATTTCACGCCTTCATTTTCGCCGTAGGCCGCACGCATTTCGCCGTGCATCATGGGCGCGGAAACCGCGGTGCCGTCGGCGCAGGTGAAGGTGCCGGGACGGGTATCTTCTTTTTTGAATTTTTTGGCCCATGTGGCCTTGAAATACGCGGCGTTGGCAATCATGTATCTGTCGGCGACGTCGTTTGGTCTGAGTATATCGCGGATGATACCCTCGGTGGCCTTTTCGGCCCAGGCATTCACGGCCGCGGCTGCTGCGGGTTTGTCGGCCGGGTCGTAGGAGGCGGCGGAGGCATTGTAAGAGTCGGCCAGGAGTTGGCTGAATGCGGTCTTTATCTCGTAGTTGCGTGCGTACCACAGTGAGTTGGCAAGACGCAGCTTTGCCTTGCTGTCGGTTAAGGGCAGATCGCGGAGTAGCTTGGTGTTGAGGCTGTTGAGGGCTGACAGCGATGCGTCTGGACACAGGGCGTCCTGCATCTGACGCAGTGTGTTGCCGCCGGCGCCGTTGGCGGCCATAGACAGTGCCATGCCGGTGCTCAGCGGCGAGAACACCACATTCTCGGTTTCTACGCCGTCAAGTTGGGCGAGTGTTTTGCAAGCCAACGTGTTCATGGCCTTGGCGCAGGTCGCCTCGTCGGCTGTGAGCTGTATGTCGATGGCTTTGCTGCTTCCGCCCGGCTCGTCGGAGCAGGCTGCGAGGAGGAGGGGAAGAAAGAGAGGTAAGAGATATTTTTTCATTTTTTAGTTGATGGTTTATAGATAAGAGGGGGCGCGGGCGTTGCCCGCAGTTGTGAGTTAGGAGTGTGGAGTTAGGAGTTTAGCCCGCCCCTCCGGGGCTTTGCCTTGTAGGGCATCTCTGCCACGCGTTGCGCTTCGCTTCACGCGTGGTTAATCATGGGCTCGCGCGTCCCGCGCTCTTTCTTTTTTGAGTTGATAGTTTATAAGTAAGAGGGGACTTCTGAGGATGCGGGCGCGATATACCGCGCCCCTACAATTTACTTGTAATCAATTGTTTGTATTTTGATGCGCGGGGGTGTGTGAATTACAGGCGGAGCACAAAGTCGGGGCCGTCGCAGCGTTTGCCGTCGAAATAGAATTTGCGCTTTACGTCGTCTTTGCTAATCTTGGCATCATAGTATATCTCGATGTCGCGCGCTCCGATATGGAGGATACACTCCTCGTGTCGGGCAGCGCCGTTAAATTCTCCTATCGTGAGCTCCTCTCCGTCATACAGGACAACGCCGTACCACTGCGGAGCATAGTAACGGCCGGAAGGTGGCATTATTATCATGGGATAATCTTTGTCCTTATATGTGACGCTTATATCTTCTCCGAGTATGTTGCCGGGCACTGACTCGTCGAGCAGATTCTGTCCGGATGCGTTTACCACTTTTACGGTGAAGTTAACAGGGGCATAGTCATCAAATACAGTTTCTTTATCGGCGCATGACATTAGAAAAACCAAAGTTCCGATTAATATGCTGAATAGATTGAAAAAATAATGCTTCATAATGTACTGAAATTTATTGAGATTCACGCTCATAGTGACTTGCAGACCATAAAATATTCCATGTTGTCACAATAGTTAATCATGGGCTCGCGCGTCCCGCGCTCTTTCTTTTTTGAGTTGATAGTTTATAGGTAAGAGGGGGCTTCTGAGGATGCGGGCGCGATATATCGCGCCCCTACAATTTGCTTGTAATCAATTGTTTGTGTTTTGATGCGCGGGGGCGTGTGAATTACAGGCGGAGTACAAAGTCTGGGCCGTCGCAGCGCTTGCCGTCGAAATAGAATTTGCGCTTTACGTCGTCTTTGTTGATTTTGGCGTCATAGTATATCTCGATGTCGCGCGCTCCGATATGGAGGATACACTCCTCGTGTCGGGCGGCTCCGTCGAATTCGCCTATCTTAAGAGATTCTCCGTCAAGCAATATCACGCCGTACCAGTAGGGCAGGTAATAACGGCCTGAATTGACTACTTCCATGGGATAAGTTTTGTCTTTATATGTGACGCTTATTTCTTCTCCGAGTATGTTGCCGGGCACTGATTCGTCGAGCAGATTCTCTCCGGATGCGTTTACCACTTTTACGGTGAAGTTGACAGGGACATAGTCATAAATAACATCGCCGCCCGGCTCGTCGGAGCATGAAGCGAGGAGAAGGGGGAGAAAAAGGAGCAGGAGATAATTTTTCATGATGATAGTTTTATGTCTATTATAATGATTGGGTTATCTGAAAAGACTGCATGGGCGGTGCGGAAAAAAGTTACCAGCTGAGGCGCAGTCCTATGGGAAGGTTGAATACCGTGGTATTTTCCTGCCAGTAGGTGGGAAGGGCGGACCGGTTGTTGAAGTTGTATCTTATGCCGGGTTCTGCAAACAGTCCTACGGTGGGCGTGATGGAGTATTGCAGGCCGAGGCCGAATGACAGCGAGAACTGTGTCCTTGCTGATAATGAGGGCAACATGTACGGCTCGACATTTCCTTTTGTCACCGAAGTGGAGAGGGAGTTGCCGACGGGGAAGTCGACAGTGGCTCCGGCCGTGGCATACAGCGAGAAGCGAGATTTGCCGACGAGCTTGCAATTCAGCTTCAGCGGCACGCCTATGTAGCTTGTGCGGTAGCGCTGTGTGGCCTCGAATTTCTTGCCGGTGTAGTCAATATCAGTGCGCAGGAGCGTGTAGCTGATGCCGGATTCAAGGCTCAGACGGTCGGTGAGCTGCCGGCTGACAGCTATTCCCACGGTTATCGGCATTTCATGGCTGACGTTGCGCCGCGAACGTGCAATATCCTCAACTATCTCAGGCGGCGGTTTGGGGCCGGGGTCGCTGTCAGAGGCAAGGTCATCTCCGATACCCCGGAGGTCGGGCAATTTTCCGTTCAGCCCGTAAATGGCGCCAACATTCCATCCTGTGGACTTCTTGGGCGGAATGGGCAGCGCAGTAGTAACGGGCTCGGTCAAAGGCTCTTTTCGGGGAGTCTCGGGCGCTGACTCGTTCTGTGGGGCAGGCTGCGGGGGTTCTTTTACGGACGGGAGCGTATCAGCGGGAACGGGAACGAGAACTTCCGCAATAGCCGGTTTTTCAACAGCTTCCGCTGTATGGCGGCGGACATATTCTACGGGGGTGACGGTATCGGCCGACTCCCGGTTTTTCGCTGTGTCGGCGGCTACGGCGGGGGCTTCTGTGGCAATGCGGACGTGGGGCGTGTCGGGCATATCAAGGCTCTCGCGCCGACTGTGTGGCGACAGGAGCCACCATCCGGCCAACGCGCAGAGCAACAACACAACGACCGCGCCGGATTTTTTCTCAAGAATCATCTTGCGCAGCAATACCTTTGCGTGGTAGAGCTGCGATGACGACGAGTGCGGCGCTATACCGAGAAGGCGCCCTATCTCCTTGTGGCTCTTGTGCTCCAGCACGGCAAGCTTGAAGATGTTGCGGTAGCCGTCGGGCAGGCGGTTGACGATTTCTTCCAGTTCTTCGTAGGTCAGTATTTCTTCCAGCTCCGGCACCTCCGGCAGCTCCATGTCTTCGTCGAGGACGGTAGTAAGGTCAATCCGGCTCAGGTAGTTCAGGGATAGGTTCTTCATTATGGTCCCCATCCAGTATTCGAGTCTGTCGGGCTGCCGAACCTCCTCCATGTGGGTGAAAACGACGACGAAGCCGTCGTGCAGAATATCTTCGGCGGCGGCTTCGTCGCTGACATATCGGTGTATAAGGCGCATCATCTTGGGGGCATAGCGGCGGTATAGGGCGGCCATCGCCGATTTGTCGCCGGCGGCACATTGCTCTATGATGCCCCTGTTGTCCATGTCTTATAATAGAATGATGGAAGATATGGCGAAAGACTGCATGGGAGTTTATAGTTGGGAGTTAGGAGTTGGGAGTTAGTAGTTAGGAGTTGGGAGTGAGGAGTGAGGAGTTTATCCCGCCCCTCCGGGGCTTTGCCTCGTAGGGGCTTTGCCACGCCCCGCGTTGCGCTGCGCTCCACGCGGGGTTAATCATGGACCCGCGCGTCCCGCGCTTTTTTATTTTTATGGGTGTTCGAGTATGTAGGCGGTGGGAGGTGGGCTGGACGTAGATGTGGAGAAGGACGGTCTTTGCAATGTTCATGGTTTTGGTTGCGGGTTTTTCCCTTTGAAGTATTCGCGTACGGCGGCGCGCAGGCGCTCCATCGCTTCCGGTCGGGATGAGGGAGGAGGCGTGCCGGGGGTGTCGACGGCGAGGACGGGGAAGGGCGGGGCGCCTTCGACGCTTCCGGCCACGGCGAGCACCGGGATGCCCCTGCGGGCGGCAAGGTCGGCGACAGCGGCCACCACCTTGCCCGCGCCGGTCTGGCGGTCGATGCGTCCTTCGCCCGTGATTATGAGCGAGGCCGAGGCGAAGTCGGGGGCGTAGATGTCGAGCATATACTGCGCGCCGCTGCGTACGTCGGCGCCGAGGACAGTGGCGAGAGCGTGGCCGATGCCTCCTCCGGCGCCGTCGATGGCCGAGGAACGCCCCGGCGCGACGATGCTGTCCCAGTGGAGCAGGGCGCTCCGGAGCAAGGGCAACTCGGCGGCGGTGAAGCCTTTCTGCGGGGCGAAGTCAAGGGCCGAGAGCGCTACTTCCGGGGATGGTACGAGCGACGCCTGCACGTCGGAGAGGGCTGTGAGCCGGTTGCCGAGGCCGTCGGAAGGCAGTTCGGTCCGCGCCACCAGCGGCAGCAGACGAGGCGTAAGCGGCGTGTCGATAAGCCGGCCGTCGGCGTCGTAGGCTTTCAGGCCGAGGGCCTGGAGCATGCCGGCGCCACCGTCGCAGCAGGCGGTGCCTCCTATGGCGGCCAGCACGTGGCTGTGGGTGCGTAAGGCCAAAGCAATGGCGCGACCGAAAGCGTAGCTGCTGCGGAGCATTGGCGCCGCGTTGCCGAAGCATTGCGGACCGATGCAGGCGTGGGACTCCACAACGGCGCAGTCGGGCGGCAGACGGTCGGCGAGCAATTCGGCGGTGCCGTCGCCGCCGTCGGCCATGGGGCAGAGCCGGATGGCGTCGCGGACGCCGGCTTCCCGCAAACCGAGCGCTATAGCCATGGCCGCGTCGGTGGCGTCCATGGTGCCTTTGAATTTGTCGGGGGCGATTACAATCATGCACAAATTTAGTGAAAATTCAGCATCCGGGGCTATGAATTGTAATGAAAAATGTGTAATTTCGCAGGAGCAAATAATCCATACCCACAATCATGAGACTTAACGTCAGACTGCTCGTAGCGAGCGCGCTCGCGGCCATGTGCATCACTCCGGCCGCGGCAGAGAAACTTGTAATGCTGCACACGAACGACACGCATTCGCAGATCGAGCCTTTCGAGGAGGACGACCTGGGCGGCGTGGCACGTCGCAAGGTGCTTATAGACAGTGTGCGGGCAGCCGAGCCGCACGTGCTGCTGATAGACGCCGGCGACGCCGTGCAGGGAAGCCTGTTCTTCACGCTCTTCGGCGGCGAGGTGGAGGAGCGCCTGCTGAACGCTCTGGATTACGACATCCGCATTCTGGGCAACCATGAGTTTGACAACGGCATAGACAGCATAGGGCACTGGATGCGCATGAGCAACGCCGACCTTATATCGACCAACTATGACATGCGCGGCGCGCGCATAGGCGAAATCTTCAAGCCTTACACCATCAAGCGCGTGGGTGACCGCCGCATAGGCTTCATCGGCATTAACCGCGACCCCGAGGGTCTGGCGCGAGTGGGAACCTATGACGGCGTGAAGTACAAGGACGCCATAGAGGCCGCCAACGCTGCCGCGTGGTGGCTGAAAAACGTCGAGCATGTGGACGCGGTGGTGGCCGTGACCCACATAGGCTACAAGGTGGCCGACGACATCGACGACGTGACTCTGGCCCGGAAGTCGCGCGACATTGACGTGATAATAGGCGGACACAGTCACACTACCATAGACCCCGCCACGAAGGAGGGCCGCGAGATGGGCCACGTGGTGAACGCCGCCGGCGACACCGTGCTGATAGCGCAGACGGGCAAGGGCGCCCGCAATCTCGGAGTGGTGGAGATAGACCTGGAGACGCTGAAGCCCACATCGCGCTACCTGAAGGTGGACAAGCGGCTCGATGCGCGTGTGGACCGTGACCTGATGGCTGTGATAGACGCATTCCGCACCGGGGTAGACTCGCTCAACGCCGTGCGCGTGGCTACGTCGGCCGTGCCTCTGGAGCAGGGCAGCCCCGAGTTGCTGAACTACGTCAGCGACTTCGTGCTGGAGCGCGGCCGCGAACTCGTGCCGGACGGTAAGGTGGACCTGGCGATGATGAACCGCGGCGGCCTGCGCCGTTCGCTGCCGAAGGGCGACATCTCGGAGGGACAGATAATAATGATGATGCCTTTCTACAACTATATAGACGTGATAGACATCAAGGGCTCCGACCTGCTGGACGCATTCGACGTGACGGCCGTGGCCGGCGGTCAGGGCATAAGCCGCAACGTGCGGTACACTGCCAACCCAAAAGCCAAGAAGGCCTCGAACATCACTATCGACGGCAAGCCCATAGACCCGAACCGCACCTACAGGCTCGCCACCATCGACTATCTGAGCAACGGCGGCGACTACATGAAGCCCCTCACCAAGGGCAAACGCGTGGCGCAGAGCCCGAACGTGATATACTATGACCTCATGGACTACATGCGTGCGGAGAAGGGCGAGATACGTCCTTCGTCGGAGAAACGCGTGAGGGTGGAACGTTGAACATTCTTACTTAAACAGCCTCTAAATTGAAAAAGCGATTCATAATCTCGGCAATGGCGCTGACGGCGGCCGCACTGATAGGTGTGGCCGTGCGTCCGACGCTTGTGGCACGTTCCAATACCCGCGCCTGCGAGCGCTGGGTCGACTCCGTGTACGGTACGCTGACCGAACGTCAGCGCGTGGCCCAGCTGTTCTGTCCCAAGATAAACCCGCGGAGCGCCGACGCCCGCCAGACGGCGTTGCGCTATGTGGAGGCCGGTGTGGGCGGTCTGCTCTTCTCGGAGGGTTCGCTGGCGCAGTACGCCTCGCTCACCAACTACGCGCAGGAGCACAGCCGCGTGCCGCTGCTGATGACATTCGACGGCGAGTGGGGTCTCTCGATGCGCATCAAGAACACACCGCGCTTCCCGCGCAACATGGGTCTCGGCGCCGTGGCCGACCCGCGGCTGCTGTATCAGTACGGCCGCGAGATGGCGCGGGAATGCCGTCTGGCAGGCATACAGGTGAACTTCGCTCCGGACGCCGACGTGAATTCCAATCCGGCCAATCCCGTGATAGGCCAGCGCTCGTTCGGCGAGAATCCGGCCCGGGTGGGCGCGCTGGTGTCGGCTTACTCGCAGGGTCTGGAGGACGGCGGCGTGCAGGCTGTGGCAAAGCATTTCCCCGGTCACGGCGACACCTCCACCGACTCGCACAAGACCCATACCACCGTGAGCCACGACCGCGCGACTCTCGACAGCGTGGACCTCGTGCCCTTCCGCCGCTTCATCAAAGACGGTTATTCGGGCGTGATGGTGGGCCATCTCACCACGCCGGCGCTTGATGCCTCGGGACGCCCGGCGTCGCTGTCGCACCCCATCACCACCGGTCTGCTGCGCGACAAGATGGGCTTCGAGGGACTGATATATACCGACGCTCTCGGCATGAAGGGCGCTATCGTGGCGGGCAAGAATAACTGTATTCTGGCCGTGCAGGCCGGCGCTGACGTGCTCCTGTCCGAGCCCTCCACCATAAAGGACATCGATGCCGTGTGTGCGGCCGTGAAAGCCGGCACCATCAGCAAGGCCACCATAGAGGAAAGCTGCAAGCGCGTGTTGCGCTACAAGTATCTGCTCGGCCTCAGCCGGCGCCCGCACGTGCAGGAGAATGCCGCGAAGCTGGAGGCGTCGATAAACTCGCCGCAGGCCGACCGTGTGAACCGTCTGCTGACTGCGGCCTCAATGACCGTGCTCACCAACAAACACAACATGCTTCCTCTGGGCGACCTTGACAAGAATACGATAGCGGTGGTGAGCATAGGCGCTCCCGCCGAGAATGAGTTCGCCGAGATGTGCTCGCGCTATGCCCGCGTGGAGTGCTTCTCCGTGACGGCGGAGCATCCGATGACCTCGGCCACGGCGAACCGGATAGGGCGCCACGACATAGTGGTGATGGCGGCGTTCACCGACAAGCCCTGGGCACGACAGGCGGCGGCAATGCTGCGCGGCACCAAGGGCCTGGTGGAAGTATATTTTGTCAACGCCTACCGAATGGCGCGCTTTGAGACAGCGATCCGGAGTGCCCAGGCTGTGCTTCTGGCTTACGACGATACGCCCCTTACGCGCGAGTACGCGGCGCAGGCAATCTTCGGCGGCATCAACGTGGACGGCAAGCTGCCCGTCACCCTCAAGGGTCTCTACAAGATCGGCAGCGGCCTGAAGCTGCGCAAGACGCGCCTGGGCTATACCGTGCCGGAGGCGAAGGGCCTGAGGGCGTCGCTGACCGACAGCATAGACAGCATCGTGGGCGTGGGCCTACGTACGGGAGCCTTTCCCGGCTGCCAGGTGCTCGTGGCCCGCGGCGGCGACGTGGTGCACAGCCGCAGCTACGGCAACATAACCAAAGGGGGCGCCAAGGTGACGAACGCCACCGTCTACGACCTTGCATCAGTGTCGAAGGCAATAGGCACGCTGCCGGGAGTGATGAAAGCTTACGACATGGGGCTGTTCTCTCTCGACGACCGCGCGTCGCAGTATATCCAGGGCCTGCGCGGCACCGACAAGGAAGGCATCACAGCCCGCGAACTGCTGTTTCACGAATCGGGAATGAAGCCGGCCATCAACGTATATGAAATCATGTTCGACACGGCGAGCTACAGTGGCCCGCTGTTCACCGGAAAGGCCGACAAGAACCACAGCATATGGGTGCAGCCCCGCGCCTACGGCCACAACGCCGCAAAGCTGCGCACTGACCTGTATTCGCCCGTGCGCGGCGCCGGCCGCGACATAGAGGCCGCAAAAGACTTCTTCATCGGCAGCGCGACCGTCGACACCATCATGCAGCGCATCTACCACAATCCGCTGCGCAAGAACAAGGACTATACCTACTCGTGCCTCAACTTCTGCCTGCTGATGGATATGGAGCAGAACCTGACGGGACAGCGCCACGACCACTTCGTGACGGACAGCATATGGGCTCCTCTGGGTGCCTACACCATGTGCTACCGGCCCAAGGGAAAGCATGCTCCCGACCATATAGCTCCTACCGAGAACGACACCTACATGCGCAAGCAGACGGTACACGGTTATGTGCACGACGAGACGGCGGCAATGCTGGGCGGAATCAGCGGCAATGCGGGTGTGTTCGGCTGTGCCGACGACCTCGCCAAAGTGTGCCAGATGTGGCTTAACGGCGGCGATTACGGAGACAAACGTGTGCTTTCCGAGGCCACTGTCGACCTGTTCACCCGAACCAAAAGCCCCACCTGCCGCCGCGGCCTGGGTTTCGACAAACCCGACAAGGAGAATCCTGACTATTCTCCGACTTGCGAGGAGGCCGGGGCCGGTGTGTACGGTCATCTTGGTTTTACGGGCACGGTGTTCTGGGTTGACCCGGACGAGGAGCTGATATTCGTGTTCCTTACGAACCGTGTAAACCCCACGCGCGACACTCCGGCGTTCAACAAGCTAAATATCCGCCCCGAGCTTTTCAGGCAGGTATATAAGGCGATTATTTAATACATTAAGTATTAAGTGTTAAGTATTAAGTGTTAAGTATTAAGTGTTAAGTGTTAAGTATTAAGTGTTAAGCATTAAGTGGGTGTGCGGGGTGCGTTTATGCCTGATTTTAGTACCCTATAAACTGCTATCGTGGTATTGTCCTTTCTTGTCCGTCGTGTGGCCGTAGGCCACGGCGTGGCGGGGACAGGCGTGATAGCATGCGAGGCAGAAGGCGCAGTCGTCGGCCCAGACGGGATGGCCCTGCGCGTCGGCGCTGATGTTGGCCATCGGGCAGGCGCGCATGCATGCGCCGCAGGCTGTGCATGCGTCGGTGTGGCGGAAGGGACGCGGCGACATGCTGTGGCGAACGAACCAGGGGTAGACCACGCGGGTCTTGAGCCACGCCATGCCGCCGGGTACAGTCATGTCAGGCCCCTCGGTCATCGCCGCCGCAATCTCGGCCACGCGTGCCGGCATGGCCGCAAGTTTTGCCTCGGCCACGGGGACGGGGTCGACGTCGAAGCCTTTCATCGTGACATACGTGTTTGGCATCTGCACGCTGAATGCTCGTGCGGCGCGCCAGCCGCGGCGGTGCATCTCCTTGCGCCACATCGCGGCGCAGAGGCCGATGTCGTCGCCGCAGGTGGTGAGCATGAAGTGGGACAGCTTGTCCGCGCCGTCGAGCCGGACGCGCCGCATGAAGCGCCGCATGACGGGCGGCACGCCCCAGGAGTAGGTGGGGAATGCCCACACTACGCGGCAGCCGGATGCGGCGAGCCGGGGTGCGGGGCTGTCGGCACGCAGCATCGCGGGCGTAAGGCGCAGCACCTCGTCGCCGGTGATGGCTGCGAGAGCTTTGGCCGCGGCCGCGGTGTTGCCGCATCCCGAGAATACGATAATCATCGGCGGGGAGTGGTGTTGCGTATCGTCACCTGTGTGGCGCCGAATCCGTATTCGCGGAAGGAGGCGTCCTGCACGTCGTGGCCTTTGTAGCGGTGGTTGAGCTCCTTCATGAGCGCATCGCGCAGAATGCCGTTGCCTTTGCCGTGGATGAACACCAGGCGTACGCCCGGCGTGCGCAGATACTTGTCCATCTCGTTGCGGAAGCGGTCGACCTGGGCGTTGAGTATGTCGGCGTTCGACATGCCGCGGAGGTCGTCGAATAGCTCGGTGGCGTGGAGGTCTATCTCGATGGTGTCGCCTGCTTTTGGCCGGGGGGCGTTCTCCTTGCGGCGCACGGGCCGGTCGGCGCGCTGTTTCTCTTTCATGGCGCGCTTGAGCGCTTCCGGGTCGGGCCGGAGCTGCGGACTGAGGGGTTTGTCGTCGCGCACTATATCGAGGGCAATGACGGGCGAGTCGAAGTATTCGTTGCGTGTGAAGCAGTGCAGACGGGCGAATCGTGTGGTGTCGAGATGCGTCTCCACCAGCACGGGCTGCTTGATGGCGAAAGCCTTGCCGGAGGTCTTGCATGCGCACATCTGTATGGCTATGCGGTCCATGGCCGGGAGGTCGGTGCGGCCGAACTCGAAGGCGAAGACCTGCATGTTTGGCTCGGCCACACCGCGGTGGCGAAGCGTCCAGAGCTCGTCATCGTCGGCACGCGTCATCACGGCGTAGTCTATCAGATAGTTGGAATCGTTGACGAGGTATGCCTCGAAAGAGCTTTGGCTCAGGTTCTTGATGTCGGTAGGTTCGAATCCGAGCACGACGTTGAGCACGTCGCCGGTCGCGGTCTCCTCTATCACTTCTTCCGGCTCATCCTCGGGCGGCTCCGGCTGTCGGCGGGGCGGCTGCTGCGGAACCTCGTCGGCCTTGGGCACAACCGGCGCTCCGTGCGTCGGCGTTATGCCGGCCGACGACACGACCACGCATTCGCGCAGCAGCACGGGAGTTTCGAATCCGTCTTCGTCGACGTAGGCAATGTTGCCTGTTATCTTCACTATTCTGCCTCCCCCGGTGGTGTTGAGGAAACGCACGGTATCGCCTGTCTTTGGAGTCATAGTCTGTTTTGTGTTTTGTGGATGCAAAATTACGACTTTTTGCAAAAAAGTCAGTATATTTGTAGACGAGTTAGTATTTTTAAACATTATGGAATATGGAGTACATAGTTGATCAGTGTTATGATTTTCCGGTCGACACGACGGCCGATGTTAATGAGGAATTTTTCAGAATATTGCAGGATGGCGGCAGGGAAATAAGGCTGCTTAAGCTTAAGTATCAGATAGGCAGGGAGCTGCCTCCGGTCATAAGATGTCGCGTGAAGATGCTGCGTGGCGGAGAACCGGTTTTGAGCCATATCCCGGCAGAGCATGTTTTCAGGCTGTACGGGTCGCGCGATTGGATGCACGAGTCTTATGATTTCAAGGTTTTGCGTCTGCCTCAGGGTATAGGCGGTTTTTATGAGCTTACTGATTCCAACGGCATTATTTTCCGATTGCCTTCGGATGACTCCCGCCTGACACCGGGGCAGAACGTGCGCTGCCGTTTCGAGCGTCTTACACCCGGATTCTTTCAGCTGCGCCGCGACCGTGAGGACGAGGTGCTTCAGTTTCTCACGCCCGACGATATAGTTTCGGCTCTTAATCTGCCACCGGTGTTAGGTGCTTTCCTGCGCCGCTACATTCCTTCGCTTCCGCCGTTCGCCGAGGCGATGGCGGAGTGCGCCGAAGGCCGTGCGGGGTGGGTGATAACGCTTATGGAGGCATTTCGCTCCAAGGTGGCGGAACTGTTCGCAACCGCCCGCGTGCCGCGCAACGTTCTTGCTCTGAAAGCGATGTTCCAGGCCATGCGTGAGGCCACCCTGCTGCTGCTTGAGGACAGCGAGTTCATGCGCAACACTACGGGCGACAGCCGGTCGGCCATGCAGCAGCTGCTGACTGAGACCGCCGAGAGCGTGGAGCCGTATCAGCGGGCCATCAGGATGCTGAGCGACGGCAGCTATGAGAGCTACGTGCGCAGCCTGATGGAGAAGCTGCGCCGAAGCGGCTATCTGTATCACCCGAAGTTGCAGTTCGCAACGATGATGGCGGTGTTCCGCCTGAAGCCGGAGCTTATCAAGAAATCGCTCGGCAGTATCTATGACGCCGTGATGCAATGGCGCCTGGAGACGTGGACCGTCGAACCTTTCCGCAGCGCCTTCGTGGAGCAGTTCGAGATTTACGTGGCCGATGCACGCCGACGCATCGACGAGCTGCCGCAGCCGGAGACCGATGCCGATTTCGGCAATCTCGAGAATGTGATTACCGCCATAGCGCTCCAGCTGCACATAGCCGACAGCCGTTCGTTCGAGGCATACAGCGTGAACCGTTCGCGGCTCTACCGCTACGCGTCTCTTGCCCGGCCGCGCTCCGGCGACGCCCTTCTCGACAAGGCTCTGTACACGCTCCTCAACGGCGGCGGCAAGCATCTGGAATTCAGCTACGACAGCATCAAGAACTACACGATGATGGTGACGGCGATGTCGACACCCATGCACGATGCGCAGCGCCAGATAGATACGCCGAGGGTGCTGAACAGCGGACATGTGCGTGTGGAGCTGTCGGCCGACGGTCTTACACTGCGTCGCACCGACGAGGCGCCGGGGGCCGACCAGGTGCTTCCCAACAACTCCATACCCTGGCTGACTCCCAGAGTGTATCTGGACGGCGTGCCTCAGCTGTCGCGCGCCAAGCTGAACAAATTCTCGGCGCATCAGGAACTGTGGAAGAACATCGAGCTTGCACTGCTGGAAGAACGTACGGCTCCGGAGCCCGGCCGGCGTCCGCAGGCCGACGAGGGCGACGAGGTGGAGATAATCGTCACCGGCTCCGAGCCCGACCGCTACAGCGGCAACAAGAATCCCAAGCTCTTCTGCCGTATCGCCGACGAGAACTATGAGGACGGCGAGGGCTACATGGAGCGCTGCGACATAGTGGACTTCAAGATACCGGCGATAGGGCCGGAGGTGTATAAGGACGAGGAAGGGCGCCCGCTGCGCTTCCCGGCCACCGTGGTGTCGTGCGACGAGAACGGCTATTATCATTTCAGCATAAAGGAACAGGCCAACAGACTGGTGCGCGGCGAGCTGGCAAACCGTACGGATGTCGTAGTGGCCGTGATAACCTATGTGGACGGCCCGCTGTACGGCGCCATATGCGAGCGCGGTTTCGGACTGTTCATAAAGCGTACGGAGGGATTCGAGAACCTTTCGGCCCGCACTTACGTGAGAGTACGTCTGACCGACATTCCCGTAGAGGGCAACCTTGTGGGTGAGATTGTGGACTACGCTCTCGAGGGCGAGAGCGTGGAGCAGTCGCTGGCTCTGAAGTATCTGCTGCATGCTCTGGGCGAGTCACCAGAGGCGGAGGAAGCTGACGACGAGATAATACGCGATTCCGACGAACTGCTGTCCGGCGACGAACTCGCCGAAATCATACAGATGCTGCGGTACAAGGCTCTTGCAGCTCCGGAACTGCTTACGGCCGTCGATTACTTGGGTCTGGCCCGTGTATTGGCAAAGGTGATAGGCGATGACGATACCGCCTCTATGCTTCAGACCCATATGGCGCTTCTCGGCCAGCATCAGTTCTATGCCGACAACACGCGCATCGACGCCGACAGTCTCGTGTGTCTGGAATCGGCATCAAAAAGTAACCCGCTGCTTGAGCGTATGTACACGCGTCTGCACATAGTGTCGCTGCTCGGACGGCCAGACAGCCTGACGGAACTCTCGGGCTACGTGGAGTCTCCGCGCAACGAGATGGAAGGGACGCTGGCGCGTCTCGTGAGCAGCTACAACATGCTTTCGGACTGCGGCGTCGAGGACGCGGACAGCCTGCGCTTCATAAAAAAGCGCATAGCCAGTCTGCTGGGTGTCAACAGCGAGACGCACCACCTCAAGCATTACGGCTCGGAGTCGCAGTACGTCGAGTTCAAGAGCTCGCTCGTCTTCCCTGCCATGAAGAAGGGAGAGACGCACGTCGATGCCGACAAGGAACGCCAGCACAGGGAGATACTGCAGGTGATAGCCGGTTTCCTCAACTCCACGGGCGGTACGCTCTTCCTGGGCGTCAACGACCAGCACTACGAGAAGGGCCTTCAGGGCGACTTCCCCTATCTGCCCAAGAACGTGCGCACAATCGACAATCTGTGCGTGTATCTCGACAACCTTGTGCGCGCCGGCTACGACCAGGGCGCTACAGTGGGCAACTACGTGCATATATCGCCCGACGAGGAGTCGGAACGCGGCGTCGTGGTCGTGAAGGTTGACCCCAGCCGCCGTCCCGTGACACTCGGCGGCGACATATTCGTGCGTCAGAGCTCGTCGACGGTACCTATGCTTGATGCCGATCGCCAGATATTCATAGCCGACCGCGAGCGCCGCTACGACGAGATGATGCGCATATCCGGCGTGACGATGCCAGACGACGGTACGGCTGAGGAGGCTGTGGAAAGCGACGGGGCTGCGAGTGCGCCGTCGGTCCATGCTTCGGCAAGCGACGATAAGACGGAGCCGGCGGAGTCGCGCCTGATACCGACGTCGGCGTGGCGTCACAATGTGCTGCACAGTTATGAAGACGGCTATTATGATCCGTTCTGCTATATCTACTTCAATGATAAAGGAGAGGTGAGCTACAGCCGCAGCGACATTTACCGCGACCAGGACGGCGACTGCATGGGCGCACTGGCGGTCAGCCCGGACGAGACCTCCGGCTTCCTGCTGCTCTGCTTCGAGGGAGAATACGTAGCCAAGGTGCCCCTGCGCGAGCTTTTCGAGAAACCGGAGAATACCGCTGTGCGTTACTGGGACGGCGCACCGTTGTGTTTTGTGACTGTAGCCCGGCAGGGCGACGGACTCATGTGCGTGTTCGCCGACAACGGCGGCGGCATGAGCGCACGGTGTACGCCGGTGACCGAGATTTCGGATTGCCGCATTACGGCCCAGCCTCAGCGCATCATCGACATGCCCGTAGTCGGTATGGTCGGGTGCGAACTGGTGGCGTCGTCGGCCTTCGAGCAGCTTGACAAATATATGAGCAAGCGCCTGAGCCAGCGTCAGACTGGATTCACGCTGCACGTGCGTCCAGGGCAGGATGCCGCCGCCAAGGCTGTGGAAAGTCTGTTTGCCCAGTGCAGACCCCAAAGTAAATAACAATACATGCACACAATGAATCCGCTGTTCACTATAATAACCGTCTGCCGCAATGCGCTTGAAAACCTGCGCGTGACGGTAGCGTCGGTAGACTCGCAGACGTGCCGCTTGTACGAGCACATAATAGTCGACGGAGCCAGCACGGACGGCACCGTAAAGTGGCTTCTCGACCATCCGTCGCCGCTGCGCCACATCATCAGCGAGCCTGACAAAGGCATATACGATGCCATGAACAAGGGCCTTGCGATGGCAAGCGGCGACTATGTGGTGTTCCTGAACGCCGGCGACGCGTTCCATGCCCCTGACACTCTTCAGCTCTATGCCGACGCCATCATGGATAACGACTACCCCGGCATAGTGTACGGCCAGACTGACGTGGTGGACGCAAGCCGCCGCAGGCTCGGCGCGCGTCACCTGAAGGCTCCCGCCGTGCTGACGCTGCGGTCGTTCCTGGACGGCATGGTGGTGTGTCATCAGGCGTTTGTGGCTCTGCGGCGTATCACCACGGGGTATGACACCCGCTGGCGCTATTCCGCCGACTACGAATGGTGTATACGCTGCCTTCAGCATTCACGGTCCAACATCAGCCTCGGCGACGCCGTGACTGTGGACTATCTGCTTGAGGGCGAGACATCGCGCCACCGCATGCGCAGCCTGGTGGAGCGTTTCCGCATAATGTGCTACTATTACGGACGCCGTCGCGCGGTAGCCGCCCACGTCCGTTTTATATTCAGAAAACTTACTGCCCGCAAGGGCGAACCGCGTAACGCATGATAATACATAATGTGACATTCTGTGCCGACCGAAGTCTTGCCGACGAGCTGCTGCTCTGGGTACGGGGGGTGTATGCGCCGGCAGCCGGGGCATGCGGCCTCGAGAGCATGATGCTTGCCCGCGTGATGGGCAGTCCGGATCCGGCTACGGAGAGCTTCGCCCTGCAGCTCCGGGCCGAAGGCCTGGGCGCAGTAAAGGCATGGATGCGGGGACAGGGAGGCCGCCTGACGGAAGATGCCGCGCGCATGTGGGGCGACCGGGTGGTCCTGTTCCCTACAAATCTTCAGGTGCTATGAGTATCGACCGTCCGGAGAATCTGCGCGATTTCAGGCGTATAATCATCGGCATCGACCCGGGCACGAACGTAATGGGTTACGGTGTGCTGGGTGTGCGCGGCCGGCAGCCTGAGGTGGTTGCCCTCGGCGCACTGCGCTTCAAGGCTGCCGAGAGCCATTATCTGCGCCTGCGCCGCATCCACGAGGATGTGCTTGAGCTGGTAGCGCGCTATCTGCCCGACGAGATGGCTATCGAGGCGCCGTTCTTCGGTAAGAACGTGCAGTCGATGCTGAAGCTTGGCCGGGCGCAGGGAGTGGCTATGGTGGCCGCCCTTGTGCGCGATATACCCGTGACGGAGTACGAGCCGCGAAAGATAAAGCAGAGCATAACCGGCAACGGTGCCGCCTCCAAGGAGCAAGTGCAGGAGATGCTGCGCCGCATACTGAACATGAGCCGCAGCGAGCTTCCGCGCGAGCTGGACGCCACCGACGCGCTGGCCGCCGCCTTGTGCCATTACTATGAGAGCGACACGCCAAGGCCTGCGTCGGGTCCGCGGTCGTGGAAGGAGTTCGTGGCGAAAAATCCCGGCAAGGTGTCGGGACTGTGAAGCATAAAAATATTTAATTATTTGGCCGTCAGGCACCGTTTTGCTTTAAATTGCGTATCTTTGCAGCCGCAAATCAAAGTTCCAATAGATATCATTATCGCAATTGAAGATTTCGTTTTTCCCCTCTGATGGTTCGTTGCGCCGTCCTCCGGTGGCTGTGTCGGCGCTTCCTGTGGTATTTCTGCTCGTCATGCTTGTGGGCATAATTGTGGCGGGAAGCACAGATCTTATCAACACTTACAGCCCGGCTATCCTGTTGTCGGCTACGGCTTTCAGTCTTGTGCTCGGCCGTGTGTGCCGCAGTTTCTCGCGTCGCTCGCTTGCGCTGGGACTCCAGCGCAGCGCCGTCCAGATATTGCCGGCCGTACCCATGCTCATATGCATAAGCATGGTGGCAACCACATGGATGCTCAGCGGCGTTGTGCCTACGCTTATAGATTACGGTCTGCGCATTATCAGTCCCGTGTACTTCCTGGCTATCGCGTGTGCCGTGTGCGCCGCGGTGTCGGTGCTGACGGGTAGTTCGTGGAGCACAATCGCCACTATAGGCGTGGCCTTCATGGGCATAGGCACCGTGCTGGGTTATTCGGAGGCATGGGTGGCCGGCGCTATCATCTCCGGCGCGTATTTCGGCGACAAGATGTCGCCGCTGAGCGACACCACCGTGGTGGCTTCCTCGGCATGCGGCGTCGATCTGTTCAAGCATATCCGCTACATGATGCTTACGTCGGCACCCGCCATGGCCCTGGCTCTGGCCGTGTATGCCTGTGTGGGCCTGTTCGGTACTCCTGCCGGGAGTGCCGACGCCCAGGAGATAACCCGCGGGCTCCATGCTGCATTCGACATCACTCCATGGACGCTGATAATTCCGGCCCTCACTGTCACTCTGCTGGTGCTCCGTGTGCCTACGCTGTGGGTTCTTGCCGCGAGTGCCGCTGCCGGCGCTGCCGGCATGTTCGTGTTCCAGCCGGAGCTTGTGGCCTCTCTGCGTGGTGATGCCGCCGGCGCCCCGTTTTTGCTGCGTACGCTGTGGACAGAGACTATGCCTTCCACCGGTTCGCCGCTGCTCGACTCCCTGGCCGCTACTTCCGGCATTACGGGCATGCTGCCGACGGTGGCTCTGGTTCTGAGCGCGATGATTTTCGGCGCCGCCATGATAGGCACCGGCATGATTTCGTCCATCACGCATGCCATCACGCGGCGGCTGTCGCGCCGCAGTTCCGTAGTAGGCGCCACGGTGTGCAGCGGCCTGTTTCTGAACTCATGCACGGCCGACCAGTATCTTTCGCTTATAATCGGCGGCAACATGTACCGCAACGTCTACCGGCGCGCCGGCCTTGAGCCGCGACTGCTCAGCCGCACTATGGAGGACAGCGTGAGCGTGACGTCTGTGCTGATTCCCTGGAACTCCTGCGGTGTCACGCAGAGTGCCGTCCTTGGGGTAGCGACGGTGGTGTATATGCCGTGCTGCATTTTCAACATATTGTCGCCCGTGATGTCGATGGTGATGGCGTTCACCGGCTTCAAGATAAGAAACACGCGGCGCCACGCCGCCCTGCAGCCTGCCTGATGAGATTCGTCGTCCGTCATGCCGCGTCGCTTTACTGGATGCTGGCGCTGATAGTGCTCAGTGCCATGCTCTTCATGTTCGGACAGGAGGTGTTGAGCGTGAGACGCAATTTCCAGGAGAGGCTGCTGGTAAGTATTGCAGACAGCATGGTGTTGCTGCTGCCATACTGGTGGCTGCCGCGGCGCTGGCGCGGACTTGTGCTTGTGCCTCTGTGGCTGATGGCCGCGTTCTATGCCGGCAATCTGCTTTATTTCAGGTTTTGGGGGCGATTGTTGCCGTTTATGTTGGTGACGCAGGCCGGCAATGCCAACGGTGTGCTCGTGGACAGTGCTATTGGCGTGCTGCGTGCGTCCGACGTCGTGTACGTTCTGCTGCCGACCATGATAACCCTGCTGTGGTGCCTGCGTCCTGTACGGACAGCGGTGATGAACGGTAGGTTCAGGCTATGGCAGCGCCTTGATGCATCGATGATTGCAGCGGCACTGTTTTTCGGTGCGATGTATGTAGGTGGCCGCCAGTTTTGCAGCTACTGCAATATCAAGGACCTCGGTATTGAGGAAACTTTCCGTAAGTATAGCGAGTTGTTATCAAGACCTAATGCGTATTTTCAGTCCGACACGCGTGCGTATTTCACTTTCAACGGTCAGACGAAGTATCTGCTGTACCAGACGGGCACATTGCTGTCGGACGGTCATGTTGACCTGTCAAAGGACCAGTGCGCCGGGTTTGCCGCCTATTGTGCGTCGGCCGACCCGCAGGAAACCGCGCTGGCAGAGAACCGGGGTAAAAATTTTATATTTATAATTGTAGAATCGCTTAATGCCGACATAGTGGATCGCCGTATAAACGGGCGCGAAATCACGCCCAATCTCAACGCTCTAGCTCGCAGCCCGCGGTCGGTGACGTGTCTGCGTGTGCGCCCGCAGATCGGCGAGGGTAATTCTGCCGACGGCCAGCTGATGTACAATGTGGGGCTCCTGCCCACCAGCGTGTATGTGGCGAGTGCCGACTATGTGCCGGGGCTTTACAATCTTAAGACTATGGCCGGTCTTCTGCCCGACAGTCCGGACCGTGCGGCGATTTTCGCCGACCCCGGCAACGGATGGAACAAGCGGGAGGCTTACCGCAATTACGGCTATGACCGCATCTTCAACAGCGACAGCATCCGTGCGCATACCCCCGAGGGAATGTCGCGTGACGGGGCGATGTTCAGATATGCTCTCGAACGCATCGACAGTATGGGCCGACCATTCCACCTTCAGCTTCTGACAATCCAGATGCACAGCCCCTATAACGAGCGTGTGCTGAATTTTACTGACTACACGGGATTGGGGCTGACTCTGCCGCAACGGCGTTATATCAACTGCACGGCTGACTTCGACCGCCAGCTCGGCGCGTTCATCCGGGGTCTGAAGGACCGTGGCGTGTGGGATAATACGATACTGGTAGTAGCTTCCGACCACAATGCGCCTGACGCTGTGCGCACCGACGGCGAGCCTGCCGACATTGTGTTCATTGCTGCGAATGCCGGTCGTGGCGAGCGTATAGAGGAGGAAGTGCATCAGGTGGATGTGTTTCCGACGGTGCTCGATATCATGGGAATAGAGGGCGGTTGGCGCGGAGTGGGACGCAGTATGCTCGGCCCTCGCCGCGGCGAATCGGACGCCCGTCAGGCCGGCGTCAGCGACAGCCTGCTCCGCAGCGATTATTTCAAGTGAATGATATGAGATGCAACGATTTGCCTGCTCAGCTCCGTCGCCATGGCGCCACGCTCTATCTGTTGCTGATTGTGCTGCTGGTAGCGGTGGAATTGTTCTTTTTCTATCATGAGGTATCGCCGCAGACTTCGCGCCGCATATGGGTTGCGGTGGCGCTGATAGATACGATAGTGCTGATGACGCCGTACTGGTGGCTACCTCGCCGCTGGCGTTGGGCGGTGCTTGTGCCGGTGTGGATTCTGTCGGTGTTCTATGTCGGTAATCTTGTGTATATGCGGTTCTGGGGACGTCTGATGCCTTTGACGTTGCTCAATCAGGCCGGCAATACCAACGATGTACTTTTGGACAGCATTCTGGGTATGCTCCGGTCCTCCGACATGCTGTATCTTGTGGTGCCGGTGGTGGTTACGCTCATATGGTGCATGCGCCCGTTGCGCGGTATGGTGAAAGCGCAGAGATATTCCGTGCGTGAACGGATAATAGCTACGGTTTTTGTCATCGTTGTTTTTTTCGTCGGGCAATACATAATGAGCAAAGATAAAACCACGACTTTTATGCGTCAGACTTCTGCTTATGAAATTTTAGTACGAAAGGTTGATGCTTTTAGACATCCGTCTCCCGATACAAAATCCTATTTTTGTACTTTTGGCCAAAATATATATCTGCTTTATCAGCTTGGCTCTTTGCCGGCATCAAGTGCTATAAAACTTTCGGCATCAGAGAAGAAACGTTTGAAGGAATATTGCGCGTTAGCCGACCTGCAAAAAAACATGATTGCAGAGAACATTGGCAAAAATCTCATTTTTATAATAGTTGAATCGCTAAATGCGGATATGGTAAATTTCCGTATCAATGGTCGGGAAGTCACCCCCTATCTTAATGCTTTGGCGCAAAGTCCACAATCAATTACCAGTTTGCATGTGCGCCCACAAATAGTCGGGGGTAATTCAGCTGATGGACAATTGATGTATAATATCGGCCTTCTGCCGACCCGAATATATGTCGGGGGTTCTGATTTTGTGCCCTATCTCGATCATTTACCGGGCTTGGGATACATCTTTGGTAATAAGATGGATTGTGCTGCAGTATTCGCCGATCCAGGCGATGGCTGGAATAAGATGAAGGCATACAAAAAATATGGTTATGACCGTATATATAATAGTGACAGCATCCGCGCGCATACACCTGCCGGAATGTCACGCGACGGGGCAATGTTCCAATATGCACTTGAACGTGTCGACAGTATGGCACGACCGTTTCATTTACAGTTGCTGACAATTCAGATGCACGGTCCATGCAACGAGCCTGTGAAAGACTTTACAAACTACACCGGTACCGGCCTGTATAGGTCGGAGCAATTATACATAAATTGCACCGCCGACTTCGACCGCCATCTCGGTGAGTTTATCCGTGGTTTGAAAAAACGAGGCGTGTGGGATAATACGGTGCTTGTGATTGCGTCCGACCACTGCGTGCCGAATTCAGTGCGCGCCGACGGCGAGCCTGCCGACATTGTGTTCATTGCTGCGAATGCCGGTCGTGGCGAGCGCATAGAGCAGGAGGTACATCAGGTGGATGTATTTCCGACGGTGCTCGACATCATGGGCGTAGAGGGCGGCTGGCGCGGGGTGGGACGCAGTATGCTCGGCCCTCGCCGCGGCGAATCGGACGCCCGTCAGGCCGGCGTCAGCGACAGTCTGCTACGCAGCGATTATTTCAAGTGACGGCGTGTGTCAGAAGGGGTAGCCGATGGCCAGATGGAAGGCCAGGGAGTTGCCGAACGACGTCATGTTGTAGTAGCCTTTGCGGCCGGTGTCGTACGGGGCATGGATGCCTATGCCGAGGTCGGCGCGAATGACGAGGATGTCGATGTCGAGTCGCAGGCCGGCTCCGGTGCCGAGCGCGAGGTCGCGCAGGAACGACGAAGCGCGCAGGCGGCCGCCGGGACGCAGCTTGTCGTTCTTGAGCAACCATACGTTGCCTGCGTCGAGGAATACCGCGCCGTGCAGGGGACCGAAGATGGGGAAGCGCAGCTCGGTGTTAGCCTCGAACTTGAATGTGCCCGTGCGGTCGAAATACTCCTCGGGCGTGCCTTCCGGAGCGCGGTAGCTGCCGGGGCCGATGCTGCGCACCGTGAAAGCACGGATGCTGTTGGCTCCGCCTACATAGAACTGCTCGGAGTACGGAACTTCGGAGGAGTTGCCGTAGGCATGCGCTGCTCCGGCCGCCACGCGGCTGACGAGCCATATGTCTCTGGAGGTGATGCGTCGGCCCCACACGAGCTGCATCTGTCCCTTGACAAATTGGGAGAACGGTGTGCCGAACAGCCGTTTCTGTCCCTTGCTGCCGCATGCGCGGTATATTGCCCAGAATAGGTTGCCGGCTTCCTGGACGGTGAAGGTCCAGTTAAGGGTATTGTTGCGGCCGAAGCGCCGGTCGTAGGTGTAGGTGTATGCGAGCTGCGGGATGAACTGGTTGCGGAAGCTTTGGGCCACGGCGGGGTTTGCGGTCATGATGGAGTCGAAGTCGGCCGTGGTGTCCATGGTCTTGGTGTAGGTGAGTTTGAACAGCGTCAGCGTGTTGCTGACGTAGCGGCGCAGACGCCAGTCGTAATTGACCGAGGCATTGAACTGCGCCATCTTGAAGTAGTGCGGCCGGTTGAGCAGTTCGGCGCCGAGCTGGAAGCGGGTCCAGTTGAGGTTGAAGCGGCTGCGTGGTATGAACTTGGGCACGAGCAGTCGCGGGAAGGCCAGTGAGCTTGTGAGGCCGACTTCGTAGGAATTGAATACGGAGCTGCGGTCGCGTCCCGTCTGCCATTCGTAGCTGCCGGTGAGCTGGACCGAGAGCTGCTCGCCGCCACCGAAGACATTGTGGTTGGTGACGCCGACGCTCAGTCCGGGGCCGATATAGCTGTTGCTTTTGCTTGTGGCGTTGACTTCCAGTGTGGCTTCGAGTGGGGCGTCAAATGTGCAGTTGACGGCGACATCGAGGAGGTGCTCGCCGCGGTGCAGAGCCGCAGTGTCGGGCGATGCAGTGATATTGATGGCGCTGAAGATGCCCAGACGCGACAGGTTGGACTGTGTGCGGTCCATGCTTCGGACGCTGAATGTGCGTCCGGGACGGAATACCACACACTCCGGGATTAGCTTGCGGCGCAGGCGCGACGGCTGCATCTGTACGAGGGTGGCGCGCGGGGTTACGATGGTGTCGGGTGTGCCGCCTCCCTGGTGGCGGTTGGCGTAGACGGTGACGCGCCCTGTGCGCCAGCGTTGCAGCGCGAACTGCGGCGTATTGTCGGCTACTTCGAGGCGCAGGGCTATGTGCTGCGGCCTCATGATGCTGTCGGCGAGGTATTCTATGTATTCCGGGCTGAAGAAGTAGTAGCCGCGGTTGCGCAGCCCGTTGGTGATGCGTGTGCGCGCCACTCCGAGCGAGTCGGTGCTGTAGCGCTGCGGATTGCTCAGGTACGGGTCGCGTGCGGCCAGCGAGTCGATAAGGTGGTAGAGGTGGCATGTGTCCGGCAGCAGTTCAAGAGTGTCTACCGGGTATGGCTCTCCCGTGGCTATGGTGTACTGTATGGCGGCCTTGCGCTTGCCTTTTATCAGCTCGTAGGACGCCTTGCCCCGGAAGTAGCCGTTGTTGTCGAGCAGGTCGTCGAGCATGCGCACCCGCAGTTCGGGACGCACCTCGCTGACGAGCACAGGCTGCTCCACGAGCCAGTTGTAGAGCCATTTTTTCGGACCTTTGCTGTTCGGATTCCAGTTGTTGTAGACCCAAAGGCCTATGGGGAACGGATAGCGCCAGTTCAGCATCTTTATGTAGTTGTTGGGCTTGGCGAATATGGCTTCGTCGATTGCGTCGGTAAGGCCTGCGGGCAGTTTCTGAGGACGGCCCGCGGAGTCGGCGGGCAGAACATAGCGGGTCGTCTTGTTGCCGGTGAAGAGATATTCGCCCTGCGGTATCCGCCGGGTGGTGGAACACGCGGCGAGAAGCATGGCGCATGCCGTGGCTATGATTATATGGGTGACGTGTCGGCGCATAATGTGGATGAAGAATCGGGTCCTGCATATCAAACAAGGCCGTCAGCCGTTTTGTTGCAACGGTAATGCAAAGATAACTGCTTTTTTGGAAACTACGGTAGAAACTTTAATGATATGATGATTGTTGAACATACAAATGTTTCAACTCTTTCTCTGAATGTCAGTCCGTAATATGCTTGTTCGCCTGCGCCGGCGTTTTGCCTCAGCCCCGCTTCTTCTTGTGGGGCCGGTGATGTGTCTGGTCGTGGGGCTTGCGGCCGGAAGCGCGGCGGCACTGCTGAAGTGGCTGATAGGCCATATGTCGGAGGCTGCACACAGCATGATGGGCATCACCCACGGCAATATGCTCCTTATACTCTTGCCTGTGGTCGGAATCGTGCTTTCGGGTATGTTTCAGCGCTATGTGCTGCACCGCGACATAGAGCATGGCAGCGACAGACTGAAGGATGCACTGCGGCGCGGCGATTACTACATATCGCCTAAACTCACTTACGGCCCCATCGTGGCGAGTACTTTCACCCTCGGCTTCGGCGGCTCGGCCGGCTCTGAGGGCCCGATAGCCACATGCGGGGCTGCTCTCGGCGGTAACCTGTCGCGGTGGTTCGGTCTCGGACCCGACAAGGTGCGCATAATGATAGCGTGCGGGGCGGCAGCCGGCATAGCGGGCATATTCAAGGCCCCTGTAGGCGGGATGCTCTTCGCTCTGGAGTATCTGGCGGTGGAACTTACCACAATCCCCGTGATCGCCATCCTCGCAACGTGCCTTATAGCGTCGCTGACGGCCTATGTGCTGTCGGGCTGTGTGCCCGACCTGTCGCTGTTGCGCTATGTGCCGCAGAGCTACGGCTATCTGCCTGCGGTGCTGTTGCTCGGCATATGCTGCGGGCTGTATGCCATGTACTATAACCGCACGGGCATGTGGGCGCGCCACCGTCTGGAGGCTATGGGCAATCCGTGGATCCGCAACCTCATGTCGGGTGCGTCGGTGGGAGTTATTCTGTTTCTGTTTCCGGCACTCTATGGTGAGGGCTACAGTGTCATAGGGCAGCTGATGAACATGCCCGGCTATACGCTCGGCAATTACAGTCCTCTGTATCTTCTCGGCAGCAGCGGCGAGGGCGCATTGCTTCTGCTGGCTGCTGGTATGCTGCTGTGCAAGGGTATTGCGGCATTCAGTACAAACAGCGGAGGCGGTGTGGCCGGCGACTTTGCGCCTACGCTCTTCGCCGGTGCCATTCTGGGATATGTGATGGTGGGTGTGTGCCGGCATTGTCTTGGATATGAAGTTCCGATGCCGGTGCTTGTGCTCGGCGGTATGGCCGGTGTCATGGCCGGTGCGGTGCGCTGCCCTCTGATGGCGATATTTATAACGGTGGAGATGACGGCGGCCTATGAATATCTGCTGCCGGTGACAATCGCCGGACTTACATCTTACGCTGTGGTGCGTATAGCGGGACTCTTGAGACACTAATCTGCAATAAAGGTTGCTTTTACCTGAATTCGGGTCTCCATAAGGCTGGATTTTTGTGTAATTTTGCATTATGGATACGAACGAGGTGAAATTCGACTCAATCAGCAGTCTTGACGAATATTATGGATTCGAGCACTTGAATCCGCTTGTGAGTGTAGGGCACTATGACGGCGCTCATAGACCCGGCATCACCGCTTATACCTATGGCATTTATGCCGTCTTTATCAAGGAAACCAAAGGCTGCGCGCTCAACTACGGTCTTACGCGATACGATTTCGACGAAATGTCGGTGGTGTCTTTCGCTCCCGGACAAAAGGTCAGTTCGGTAGTGGAGGAGGGTGCTGAACTGCCGCGCTGGACTGTGCTCGCGTTTCATCCGGATTTGCTCGCCCGCACTGGTCTGGGACGCAGGATGTCGGCCTACGGATTCTTCTCCTACAACAGCAATGAGGCGCTTCATCTGTCGAAAGAAGAGGTGCAGCTGCTGTCTGCTGTGCTGTCTTTAATTGAAAAGGAAATGCGCCATGCTATCGACCGCCATTCGCGTGCCATATTGGTTTCGCACATAGAGGTGTTTCTTGACTATTGCCTGCGGTTCTACGAGCGACAGTTCTTCAGCCGCGAGATAGTCAACAGCTCGGTTGTGGACCGTTTCCAGGCCATGCTTGATGAGTATATGGCGAAGAATCTTGAGGAGTCCGGACTTCCTACTGTGGCATATTTCGCCGACAGGCTGAATCTGTCGGCCGGCTATTTCGGCGAACTTGTAAAGACCGTAACCGGTATGAATGCCAAGGACATGATCGCCGAACGCCTGACGGGCGCCGCAAGAGAACTGCTCAGCGACATGACGTTGTCCGTCACGCAGGTAAGCGACCGCCTCGGCTTCGAGTATCCGCAGCACTTCGTGCGCTTTTTCAAGCGCCGCACCGGCCGCACACCGAAAGAATACAGAACCATATCGCTGAATTGACATAATATTCCGTTCATCATGACAAAAAAAGCAGAAATAATTTGGTGGTTTGCCGAAAAATGAGTTACTTTGCACTCTGATTTGTGGCTCCTCCTAAAAAGCCGCAGAGAAAGATGCGCTCTGCTGCGATATGAGGATACGGATGGCGGCCGCAAGTACGCTTCTATTTTAAGAAAACGAAATAAGATAAACCACACAACAGCCATGTCAAAGATTTGTCAAATCACGGGCAAGAAGGCGCTCACCGGCAACAACGTCTCGCACTCGAAACGCCGCACCAAGCGCAAATTCAACGTCAACCTCTTCAATAAGAAGTTCTACTGGGTGGAACAGGGCATCTGGATTACACTCACGGTAAGCGCCGCAGGTCTGCGCACCATCAACAAGCTCGGCCTCAACGCCGCTATGATGCAGGCTGCCGAAAAAGGCTTTATCACAGACAAAGACATCAAAGTTATCGGATTCTAAACTATGGCAAAGAAAGCTAAAGGCAATCGAGTGCAGGTAATCCTCGAATGCACCGAACATAAGGCAAGCGGCATGCCCGGTACGTCCCGCTACATCACTACCAAAAACCGCAAGAACACCACCGAGAGACTCGAGCTTAAGAAATACAACCCCATCCTTAAGCGCGTAACCGTTCACAAAGAAATCAAATAATAGACACACGATATGGCAAAGAAAACCGTGGCCTCGCTTCAGAAAGGTGAAGGCCGTACCTACAGCAAGGTAATCAAAATGGTGAAGTCGCCCAAGACCGGTGCCTACGTCTTTGAAGAGAAGATGGTGCCTAACGACGCCGTTAAGGACGTCCTCAAGTAAGCTTCAGACACAACATCATACGTCAGCCCCGGAAGCCGATACGGCTTCCGGGGCTGATTGGGTTTATAGTTTAAGGTTTAGGGTTTATCAGTTATTCCCGTTTCTTCTGCTTGTCTCTGAAATCTTTCCACTGACGGTTCCATTTCCGTTCGGAACGGTATTTGGAAATACCTGTGAGAGTCTTGAACAGAGCGAAAGCACGCTGCGCAAGGTTCTGCTGCTTCACAACGCGTCGTCCGGCCAGACGTTCGTCGGGACGCAGCCCGAGGCGGGCAATGTCGTGGTCCATGCCGTTTACGCGTGCTATGAGTTCTATGATGGCCGGCTGAAGCGGTGGAGCCTCTGCCGGTTCGTAGATGGCTATGTCGTCCTTGTCAAATGCCATTTTCTCCCATTGCGCTGCCTCCTTCGGAGTGATGAATTCCTTGTCGACGAGGTAGACTTCGGCATATGAGTTGACGAAGTACGGCACGCCGTCGCGGGTGAAGAGATACACACCCCGTCCGCGGCCCGTGGTCTCTATCGTGAAAGAGTAACCGTTGAGGTCGATAGTGCGCAGGGTGTCGGTGCCTGTGTTGTCGTAATTGAAATGGATCCTGAACTGGTCGAAGTCAAGCTCTCCGTGAAAGAATGCATTGAGGCGCGGCACCCACTTGCGGCTCATGGTGTCGGCCATGACGTTGACGTCGATTCTCACACGGTCCGGAGTCTTGGCCCATATCTCCGTGGGGCTGTAGCGGCCGTACACCGTGTCGGTGGCGCTCTCTGCGCCGCGTAGTGCCGACGGAAGAGGTACAGGTGGCGCAAAGCCCATCCAGTCTACCCATGAGAAGTGGTGATTGTAGCGGTCGCTGACGCTGTCGAGGCCCTCGCCATCGGTGAATCTGTAGTACGACTTTGCCGAGAGAATCCTTGGGTAGGTCCATGAATGCCTGCGCTTCTTCGTGTCGGCCGGGAGCATGTAGTCCACCATCTTCTCGCGGAAAAGGAAGATGGTGTCGGAGTATGTCGTCAGCGTGGAGTATTCCCGTATGTAGGCCAGTATGTGCAGGAGGCGCTGCCTTGACTCTACCACCACCTCGCGCAGTTCGAAGACGTTTTCGCGCAGGAACACGGTGTCCGTTGCGGCTGAAGCGACCGTGGCTTCGTGATAACCCATGTAGCGCACTGTGGCAGGGAAGGCTTCAGGTGCTATGTGCGGCATCCGGCCGTTGGCATCGCATGCGCCGATGAAATTCCCGTGTAGGTCAAACACAGAAGCGTGCGGCAGAGGCGTGCGGGTGTCGGAGTCGGCTACGACCGGTGCTCGCTGTTGGCTGCGAACGGATGGTACGCCGAGCAAGAGCAAAAGCAAAGTGATGAACAGTATCTGCGGCATATTTCAGCCGGCGGGTGGAAGATATTGGTTCGCCGGTGCTGCAAATGTACCTTTTTTTCTCCCTCGCTATCCGCTATTTAAATCTCGTTACATACAATTAACATTCAGTAAATGTTCAAGAATTTGCCGCTTTCTTTCTGTGTCATTGTGCTCATATAACCGTTTTTGGCTTCGTCTTGAGTTTCCATGCATGATTATGTGTATTTACTTTTCATGGATTACAGTCGTTTTTTGTCGGCTTTATCCCAATTTCTCTTTCAGTGACATGCGGTCGGCCGCCGGGAGACGGGCTATGGCAACGGCAAGGTCATTCATATGATGGAATTCGGTATATTCGGAGCCGGACTTTCTGCCTACTTTCTCCGGCCATGGAGCGAGCAAGAGCAATCGCCCGTCGCAACATAAGTCAAAATCGGCGCCTTTGGGCTTGAATCTTTCCTCAAAGCCTTGATCCTTCATAATTATCACCTTACCGCCATTATCACGGGCATACTGTACAATGGCTCTTTCGGCTGGATGAATGGCAGGTGTGATGGGTACAGCACCTTTGTCTATTTCTGCTCGGCAATATTCAGAATATGTCCGGAATTCCGTTTCGCTCCAATGGCGATGGATTCTGACAGGAAGTAGATGTATCTCCTTTAAAAGGAATAAGTTGCCGAATGCGGCATATTCATGACCGGCAATCTCCAGATGCAGGTAGCGTCTAAACAGATCAGGATTGCGTTTTCTGTAAATATAGCGGCGGGGATTATCTTCCACATATTTGATAGCACGATCAAGTTGCTCGTGACTGAGTATCACTCTGTCGTGAAAAGTCTCGAACAGCGTCTTGACCTCTGTCAGACCTTGCGACCGGCTGCTGGCTCTGGAACACGCGCCGAAGAAACCGGCCAGCTCGCTACCAAGCATACGCTTCATTCTTTCGGTAACCTGCAGAACAAAATGGATATGATCTGGCATTATAGCATACCGCAGTATCTTCATTTCCGGATGATAGACGGGAATCGACCGGATTTCCTCCTTGACCTTATCCCCGAGTAGTGTATTGTCGGGGATTATCATCTCCCCTTTTCTTATCTCATTAGCGTCCGGGTCCGGAATCTCCGAAAGGCGGGGCGAGCCGGGAAGTGTGGTAGCCGTAATAAGATAAAAGCCCGGAGTGCAATAGTCATGGAAGAAAGCTCGCTTCGGATGCTTACGCGAACAGGATGCGGCTTGATCGCCGGCGGTCGTTAAACCGGATGATCCGGAGCGCGCTTTCCCTTTCATGAATTCGGGAAGTGGATGATGGGAAGGAAAACCGGATGAGGGAGAGTCTTGGCGCATATGGAGCCGGTATTAAATTAGGGATTTGCTATTTTTATTTCCTTGGCTCCCGCCACGGCACGTACAAAGAGGCGCTTCTCCTTTTGTGCTGTGCTGAGGCGGGAGCCGAAGGAATAATAAATGAGATTGTTATCAACTTCGTCATATGCGGCACGGGGCTTTGCGTCACATGGTGCGGCCCCAGCTGCCGCGGTCAAGGTTGCGGTAGGAGATGGCCTCGCTGATGTGTTCGGGCCGTATGTTCTCCGAGGCAGCGAGGTCGGCGATGGTGCGGGCTACCTTGATGATGCGGCCGTAGGCACGGGCGCTCATGTCGTACTTTGTCATGGCCGACTCCAGCAGCTTCTTGCAGGCTGCATCCAGCGTGCAGTAGCTATTCTGGAGTGCCGTCGTCAGCTGGGCGTTGCAGTGTATGCCTGGATGCTCGGCGTAGCGCGCTTCCTGAACTGCGCGTGCGCGGATGACGCGCTCGCGTATGGCTGCCGAGGGCTCGCCGGGTTCCATGTCGGCAAGCTTGGAGAACGGCACCGGCAGTATTTCGCACTGGATGTCGATGCGGTCGAGCAGCGGGCCGGAAATGCGGCTCATATACTTCTGCACCTGTCCGGGCGCGCATGTGCACTCGCGCGTGGGGTGGTTGTAATAGCCGCAGGGGCATGGATTCATGGAAGCTACGAGCATGAAACCGGCTGGATAGTCTATACGATAGCGTGCGCGAGACACGCTTATGGTCCTGTCCTCCAGAGGCTGACGCAGCACTTCCAGAACGGGGCGACTGAATTCGGGGAACTCGTCAAGGAAAAGAACACCGTTGTGGGCAAGGGAAATCTCGCCCGGCATCGGATTCGAGCCACCTCCCACCAGCGCCACCGGCGATATGGTGTGGTGCGGCGAACGGAACGGCCGTTGTGACATCAGACGCGAGCCACGCTTCAGGCGTCCGGCCACGGAGTGGATTTTTGTGGTTTCCAGCGCTTCCGAGAGCGTCAGCGGCGGCATGATGGACGGCAGGCGCTTTGCCATCATGGACTTGCCGGCGCCGGGAGGTCCTACGAGCAGGATGTTGTGGCCTCCGGCACAGGCCACTTCAAGAGCGCGCTTCACGTTCTCCTGGCCTTTGACGTCGGCGAAATCGACGTCGAAAGCGCTCATGTCGCGTGCGAATTCCTCGCGCGTGTTGACGACGGTGGGTGCAATGTCAAGGCGTCCCGACACGAAGTCCAGAACCTGGCTGATGTTGTCGACGCCGTAGACGTTGAGATTGTTGACGACGGCGGCCTCGGTGGCGTTAGCCGCCGGCAGGATGAAGCCTTTGAAACCGGCAGCACGGGCGGCGATAGCCATCGGCAGCGCGCCGCGAATGGGCAGCACGGAGCCGTCGAGCGACAGCTCGCCCATTATCATATATTTGTCCAGCTCCGGTGCCTTAATCTTCTCGGCACCTGCCATCACGGCCACGGCAATGGGCAGGTCGTAGGCCGCGCCCTCCTTGCGCACGTCGGCCGGCGAGAGATTGATTACCACGTGGTGGCGCGGCAACTCGCGGCCCGAGTTGAGCAGCGCCAGACGCACGCGCTCCTGGCTCTCCTTGACGGCGGTATCGGGCAGCCCGACGATACTGTACATGTAGCCGCGTTCCACGGCCACTTCCACGGTGATGATGATGGCGTCTATGCCCTGCATGGCCGCGCCGAACGTCTTGACAAGCATAGCGCTACTGTTCGTTGCCGATGACCTGCGCGATGGCGCATGCCAGCTGGTCGGGGCATGAGGTTGATTTGGCTCCGCAGCGTATGCCGCGCAGACGTGCGGCCACTTCGCAGGCCGGGGCGCCCTCAACGAGAGCCGAGATGCCCTGAAGGTTGCCGTTGCAGCCGCCGGTCACGCGGAGGTTGTGCAGGCGGCCGTCATTGTCGATGTCGAAGTCCATCCGGCGGCTGCATGTGCCTTGCGGCGTATAGGTGTGATGCATTGTAGTAGGCGGGTTTTGTATGGTTTTACTAATTTCTGTGTTAGCGTGAGGTCGGGCAGTGAGAACATTACCGGCGATTCATGTGTTTATCATTAAATGCTTATCGCAACTAAGTATAATCTCAAAAACAGAACCTCATATGGACGACAAGAAGAAAAAGAAGTACGTATGCGACGTATGCGGATATGAATATGATCCGGAAGTCGGCGACCCCGGCGGCAGCATCGCCCCCGGCACTGCATTCGAGGATCTGCCCGACACATGGGTGTGTCCTCTCTGCGGAGTAGGCAAGGACGAGTTCAGTCCTCTCGATTAATCCACGGCCATATCGGCCTGCATGCGTTGCCGCACGACTTCATACATCATGACGCCGGCGGCAACGCTTACGTTAAGGCTGCCTATGCGGCCGAACATGGGTATTGCCACGCGGGTGTCGCACAGAGCCATGACTTCGGTGGATATGCCGGTGTCCTCGGCGCCCATCACTATGGCTACGGGGCCGTCGTAGCGGGCCGAGGTGTAGAGTTCGTCGGTCTTTTCTGTTGCGGCTACAATCTGATAGCCGTTGTCCTTCAGGAATTTTACAGCTCCGGCAATGCTGCGTTCGCGGCACACCGGCAGAGTCATCAGCGCGCCCGCCGAGGTCTTGACGGCATCGGCGTTGACTGATGCGGATCCGCGTTCGGCAATTACAATCGCGCCTACGCCACAACAGTCGGCCGTACGGGCTATGGCTCCGAAATTGCGCACGTCGGTAATGCCGTCGAGCACCATGACGAACGGCGTGATGCCGTCCTCGTAGAACTGTGGCACAAGCTGTTCCAGGCGGTAGTATGTCACGGCCGAGATGTATGCCACCACGCCCTGATGGTTCTTGCGGGTGATTCTGTCGAGGCGTTCGGCCGGAACGCGCTGCGCCACGATGCGGTGTTGGCGCACAAGGGCGAGGAGTTCTTCGGCCAAGGTGCCGTGCAGGTCCTTGCGTATAAGGAGCTTGTCAATCTGCTTGCCGGCTTCGATGGCCTCGATTACGGAACGTATGCCGAAGATGAAGTCTTTGTTGTCCATGTCTATGCGGTTGGTGTTTTGTCTGTGTCGCGCTGCAGCAGCGAGCGTGCGGCCGCCAGGGCGGCAGGGTCGTCGCCGCGTCCGCTGAGCATGACGGCGAGCTCGCTGATGCGTTCTTCGTCGGTTAGGCGTGTTATGCGGGTCTCGGTGGCGTCGTCGGTGTCGTGTTTGTAGACGCGGAAGTGTACCTGCCCTCTTGCCGCCACAGCCGGCAGGTGGGTGATGGCTACTACCTGGAGGCATCCGGCGAGGCCGAGCATCATGTCGGCCATGCGTGCGGCCACATCGCCGCTGACGCCCGTGTCTATCTCGTCGAAAATCACCGTAGGCAGCTGCATGTGGCTCGCCACGATGCTTTTTATGCAGAGCATCAGGCGCGAGATTTCGCCGCCCGATGCGGTGCCTCCGATGGGCAGCGGCGTCTGGTTCTTGTTGAATGCGAAGCGGAACTCCACGCTGTCGATGCCGTCGGAGGTGAGCTTCCCGGCCGACAGTCCTATCTCGCAGCGCAGGTTTTTCATGCCCAGGGGCATCGCTCGTGCTGTAAGTTCCTCGGCGAAGCCATGTGCGGCCGTATGGCGTGTGTCGCTTAGCTCGCGCGCCAGGAGCATGGCATTCTTCTTGGCTTTGCGTGCCACGGCCTCAAGTTCTGCCAGGCGTTCGTCGCCGCCCTCGATGGCGGCGAGCTTAGCGCGCAGGCTCTCACGCAAGGCAATGAGGTCGTCCACCGTATCGACGTGGTGCTTCAGCTCCAGCGAGTAAAGGGCGCTGAGACGTTCCTCCACGCTTTCAAGCATCTCCGGGTCGCCCTGAATGCCGCTTTCTATGTCGGCGAGACTTTCGGCTATGTCCTGAATCTCAATGCGTGCCGAGTCGATGCGTGCGGCCAGTTCCTCGCTGTCGGCTATATAGTCGGCCAATGCCCGGCAGTGGCCTGCGGCTTCGGCCAGCGCGCCGATGGCATTGGCGGGATCCTCGGCCAGCGGTCCGAGGGCGCCCTGCAGGCGCGTGCGTATGGTGGTGGCGTTAGCCAGCAACTCGCGCTCGTGCTCCAGCTGCTCCTGTTCGCCGGGTTGTAGCTTCATCCTGTCGAGCTGTTCGAGCTGATATTGCAGGTACTCGGCGTCGGCTGCGTTGCGGCGCAGCAGGTCGCGCGTCTCGGTATATGCCTTGAGTGTGTGACGGTAGGCTGTGTAGGCCTCGGCGTATCGTTCGCGCAGATGGGTGTTGTCGGCGAGGTTGTCGATAATGGAGAGCTGATAGGCGGGGTCGGCCAGCAGCAGATTCTGATGCTGCGAATGGATGTCGATGAGGCGCAGTGCCACGGCTTTAAGCACGGGTAGGGTGACGGGGGTGTCGTTGATGAAAGCTCTCGACCGTCCGCCCGGCATGAGCTCGCGGCGCAGGATGCAAATGCCGTCGGCGCACGGGTCAAGCCCGTTGTCGCTCAGTATGGCTTCTATGCCGGTAGCGGCCGTGATGTCGGCCGCGGCTTCGATGACCGATTTGCGGCTGCTGTCGCGCACCATGCGCGCGTCGGCGCGTCCGCCGAGCAGGAGTCCGAGTGCGGCCAGCATAACCGATTTGCCGGCGCCGGTCTCGCCCGTTATGATGTTAAGGCCCGGACCGAACTCGATGTCGATTTGCGAAATCAGGGCGTAGTTGCTGATGTGGAGTGTCTTGATCATCTTGTCTCCTTGCCTTTCCTTATTTCCTCAAGGCGTGTCTGTTCGGTGGGGTAGATGGGCTCGAGCAGGTTGTACACGCGCGTGCGCTCTTCGGCGGGAGCCTTGGAGCAAACGTTGACGAGCTCGTCGAATTTGGCGTCTTTGAACATCGACAGCGCTACGGACATGGGCGCGTGCTCGTAGACGTCGGCCACGGCCTTGAGCGACTCAAGAAGAGCCGCGCGGCCTTTGTCGGGGCTGACGGCCATCTCGTCGAGTCCGCGGCGGTGGTAGGTGTATATCATGTCGCGTATGCCTTCCGTGCCTGCGTCGGTGAACGCCGAAAGCACGGCACTGCGGTTCTTGGTATCCTCGAATGCTTTCCAGCCAACCTCGCCGGAGCTCTGTGCCATCTGTACTATGGTCTTTATACGTTCCCACCACGGGTCGCCGCCGCGCGGCGAGAAAGAGTCGAAGTCGAGCGCCAGGAAGAGGTAGGCGTAGAAGTTGAGTATGGCTGTGAGCTGGCTTTCCTGCTGCGAGAGAGAGAACACAAGCGGCTCGTTCTCGCGGTAGCTGAAATCGATTTTCGTGTCCTTGAAGTTGAGCAGCGTGGTTGTGTAGCTGCTGTTGTAGACGGGACGTATGGTCTGTACCTGTAGGTCGCCCTTGGCTATGCCGTCCTCTGAGTATTCGCTGATGGTGAAGTACATGCGGCACTCTATCTTCTCATTGGCGGCGAACTGCGTGTTGGTGAAGACGGTGGTGTTCATGTAGTCGGCTATAGCCTGACGCAGGGTCTCGAACACCTGCTTGTAGGTGCCCTCCACCTTGTCGCTGTTGATTTCGACGGTGCAGTTCAGCTCCTGGGCGCTCGCCGCGGCTGCGCTTGTGAGCAGCATCAGTGCGAGAATCAGCCGCCGCATAGTTCGATGGCGTTGAGTATGTCGGCGGCCACTTCGCTTTTCCCTTTCAGGGGTAGCTCCGTCTCGTGGCCGTCGGCTGTGAATATGCTTACTTTGTTGGTGTCGGTACCGAAGCCGGCTCCCGGGTCGCGCAGCGAGTTCAGCACTATCATGTCGAGGTGCTTGCGCGCCATCTTTCCTATGGCGTTGTCGCGCTCGTTGTCGGTTTCGAGCGCGAAGCCTACGAGTATCTGCCCCCGGCGCTTGGCCTCGCTGAGCGCGGCGGCTATGTCGGGATTGCGTACGAGAGCAAGTTCACATTCGGCCATATGCTCGCGCTTGATTTTGCTTTCGGCGGTTTCCGCCGGCCTGTAATCGGCCACTGCGGCGGCCATTATGGCTATGTCTGCATCGGCGAAGGCGTCGGTGGCGGCCTTGAGCATCTCGCGTGCCGACTCAACGTTTACGACTGTGATGGCCGGATGTGAGGCTTTAAGCGCCACGGGGCCGCTGACGAGCGTAACGCGCGCGCCACGGCGCGCGGCCTCCTCGGCCAGGGCGTAGCCCATCTTTCCGGTTGAGAAGTTGCCGATGAAGCGCACCGGGTCGATGCGCTCGTAGGTGGGACCGGCGGTTATCAGCACATGCTTGCCGGCAAGGGCAGCCTTTTCGTTCTCCCACGCCTCGATGGCGGCGACTATGTCGGCGGGCTCGGCCATGCGGCCTTTGCCCGAAAGGTGGCTTGCCAGTTCGCCGCATGCGGCCTCGACTATGCGGACGCCGTCGGCGGCGAGTGTGGCGAGGTTGCGGGAGGTGGAGGGATGGACCATCATGTCCAGGTCCATGGCCGGGGCAACGAGTACGCGGCCGCGTGTGGACAGATAGCTTGTCACGAGCATGTTGTCGGCCACGCCTGTCGCCATCTTCGCCAGCGTGCAGGCCGTGGCCGGTGCCACCACGAAGTAGTCGGCCCAGAGGCCGAGGTCGACGTGGCTGTGCCATTCGCCGGTGTTTGCGGTGAAGAACTCGGTGATGACGGGCTTGCCCGTGAGGGTCGACATCGTCAGCGGCGTGATGAATTCGCGTGCCGACGGCGTCATTATCACCTGCACTTCAGCGCCTGCCTTGACAAGCAGCCGGGCCAGCAGCGCCGACTTGTATGCCGCGATACCGCCGGTGATTCCGAGAACTATATGTTTTCCTTGCAGCGTCATTTGCGTGTGCGCAGGCGGATGCGGGTGAACGCCTGCTTTGTGTTGTTGGTGAAGTCTCCGCCCATTATCCAGCTATAGTAGCCCGGGTCGCGGCGCAGCACGTCCTCGGCTTTCTGGCCCTTGTATTTACCGAAGTTTATCACCTCGCAGCCGTTGTCGTCGTAGATGAGACGCCCCATGAAGTCGACATTGCGGTTTTGCGACGCGTATTCCGCCAGATGCTCCACGTCGTCCGGCAGGTCGCCGTAGTGGTCCATCTGTGCCATCAGCACCTCATAGGTGGCGCGCGTGTCGGCCATGGCGCTGTGGGCGTCCTCCAGGTTGCGTCCGCAGTAGTAGCGGTAGGCGGCGGTCAGGGTGCGCGGCTCGCGCTTGTGGTATATCGTCTGCACGTCGATGAAACGGCATGCGCCGAAATCAAAATCCACACCAGCGCGTACGAATTCCTGGTCGAGCAGCGGCAGGTCGAAGCGGTTGCTGTTGAAGCCGGCGAAGTCGCATCCGCGCAGGCACTCGGCGAGCGATTTGGCTATCTGCGCGAAGGTGGGTTCGTCGGCTACGTCGGCGTCGGTGATGTGGTGTACGGCGGTAGCTTCGGCAGGTATGGGCATGCCTGGGTTGATGCGCCGCGTCTTCTCCACGGTGCTTCCGTCGGGCATCAGCTTCAGGAAGCTCAGCTCGACGATACGGTCGTGGGTGATATTGGTGCCGGTGGTCTCCAGGTCGAAGAACACGAGGGGCTTTTTCAGTTTCAGTGACATGGAGCCGATCAGAAGTCAGTAACGGTCATAGGCATCAGCAGCATCACCATCTCGGTGTCTTTCTCGTCCTCGCTGGGGCGGAAGAGGCCGGGGCGTCCGGGGTCGGCCAGGGCTACGGTGATGTCGTCGGTGGGCATCACGTTCAGAATCTCCTGGAGATAAACCGAGCTGAAGCCGATTGTCAGTTCCGGGCCGTCGAAGGAGCACGGAGTCTTTTCGCGCGCGGTGCTCTGGTTGGTCTTGTTGTCGCCCTTTATCTCCATGCTGTCGGCGCTGATGCGGAACTTCTCGAGGCTGTAGCCCGGGTCTACGAACACGCCCACGCGGCGTACGGCCGTCAGCAGCGACCGACGGTCGATAGTCAGCGTATAGGGGTTGGATGTGGGTATCACGCGGTTGTAGTCGGGATAGCGGCCGTTGAGCAGGCAGCACTTGAAAGTGTAGTTTGCGCTGCTGAATGTGGCGTTCTTGGCCGTCAGCGACACCTTCACGGTCTCGTCCTTGGCGAAGACGTTGCGCAGCACGCTGCATGCCTTCATGGGCATGATGCAACCGATTGTGTTGTCGGCATGTATGCGGCGGTTGACATAGCGCACGAGCTTGCGGGTGTCGGTGGCCGCGAAGGTCATGTTATCGGGCTTGATGTCGAAGTATACGCCCTGCATCACCGGACGGTACTCGTCGGTGCTGGCAGCGAACATCGTGTAGTCGAGTCCCTTGACGATTTCTTCCGTGGGGCACTCGAACTCTATGGGCTCGGCGTCGTCCTCGCGGCTCTTGTAGGTGGGATATTCGTCGCCGTTCACGGCCACGAAATTAGATTTGCCGTTGCTGTAGTCGATGTTGATTTCCAGCGACGACGGGTTTATGTCGAAAGTGATGCCCTGGTCGGGAATCTCCTTGAGGAAATCAACAAGCGACCGGGCGTTGATGCAGAAGCGGCCTTCTCCGTCGGCTTCCGTCACGGCCACGCGGGCGGTGAGCGAGTTCTCGGAGTCCATGCCGGTAATCAGCAGCTCCTGTCCGGAGAGCGACAGCAGGAAGTTGTCCAGCACGGTGATGGTGTTCTTGCTGTTGATGACCTTGCTCACGGCCGATGCGGCGTTGTGCAGAGCTTTGCTCGAAACGTTGAATTTCATATCTTAGTGTATTTTTTGTTTCTCTTTTAGAGAGCAAAAATACAAAAAATCCCTGACATTACGGCATAGTATACAATTTTTCACGCACAATCTTCGGTGCGTATTTCAAATGGTGCGATAGAAGACGAAAAAACGCCCCGCGGAGGGCGGGGCGTTCGGTATACTGTGTGAGATTTTCAGTCTGTCCGGGCGTGCATCAGCCGGAGCCATTTACGGTAGCCGAAGACGGCGATTACGGTGTAGGCCGCATAAAGGATGGGATAGAATATCAGGCCTTTATATGCATACAGTCCGACGCATACGATGTCCACTACGAGCCATGCCAGCCACTGCTCGGCGTATTTGCGTGCCATCATCCATGTGGCTACGATTGACAGTGCGGTCGTGAAACCGTCGGTCACGGGCACGGTGGAATCGGTGAATGTGGCGAGAATCCAGGCCAATGCTGCCCACAGCGCGGCAAGCGAGCCGGCCGCTACCGCCCACGCCCATAGCGGAGTGTGCGTGATGGGCTGCGGCTTCTTATCTTTTCCGCGTGAGCCGCCTGCGCGCCAAACTGCGTAGCCGTAGACGGCCATGACGAGGTAGTAGATGTTGATGGCGAAGTCGGCATATATGCCTTTGGAGAAGTATATCCACATGGATATGGCCGGCATCACCATTGAGGCGAGCCATACGCGGGCGTCGGCGTGGTACTCCCACCAGAGGTATAGGAGTCCCACGCTGAAGCCGAGTATTTCAAGGATTCTGTCCATGCGCCCGCGTTCAGAAGCTGAGTGCTACGTTTGCCATCACGTGGATGGGTGCCTGGGCTGCATAGCCGGCATAGCGGTAGATTTCGGGCTTGCCATTGTCGCCCACGTAATATCCTGCTCCGCAGTAGCCGTTGTTGAAGTACTTCTCGTTGAAGAGGTTGTAGATGGAGAAGCCGATGTGGAGGCGCTTGCAGGCCGGCAGATTCTTGAACGTGTAGCCCAGATGCAGGTCGGTGACGAAGTATGAATCGAGCACGGTTTCCTCGGTGCGGGCGTTGTTCATGTACTGCTTGCTGACGTAGTGGCTGGCGAGCTGAGCCTCGAAGCCTGCGACGCGGAAGTTGAAGGCGTTGTTGAGGATGAAGTCGGGCGAGAATGCGATGGGGGTGTCGCCGCGGTCGAAGGAGATGGGGTTGGTCCACTCGTCTTCGTAGATGTACTCAGTGAAGTTCTTGATGCGGTTGCGGGAGAGTGTGGCGTTGATGTCCCAGTCGAACCAGCTGCAGGGGCGCAGGGCGGCCTGAAGCTCGATACCCATGCGGTAGGAGTCGGGCGTGTTGATGCTCAGGGGGTTGCCGGTGTCGGAAAGCTGGCCGGTGACGACGAGCTGGTCCTTGTAGTCCATGTAGTAGAGGTTGACGCCTGCGGAGAAGATTTTCGACGAGTAGGTGTAGCCGAGCTCATAGTCGAAGAGGCGTTCGGCTTCGGGACGGTGGTTGGGGTCGCCGTCGGTGAAGTTGTCGCGTACGGGTTCTTTGTGTGCGACGCTCCAGGATGCGAATGCGCGGTGGCCGTCCTTTGTGAAGTTGAAGCCTACCTTGGGGTTGAAGAAGTCCCAGCGGCGGTTGATGTCGAGGGCCATCGGGGCCATCGTGTTCCAGTCGAAGTTGTCGCTTGCTCCGTCAATGGTGTAATGTATGTGGCGGTACTGGAGGTCGGCGAATGCCGAGAACATGGAGTTGATGTCGTAGTTGGCGCGGGCGAAGAAATTGGAGTCGAACTTCTTGCCGGTGTTGCGGTAATATTCCTGGAGAGGATCGATGGGGCCGACGTAGTTGCGCACCCATGCTATCTGACCGTAGTGGAGGCCGTGGAAATAGTTGGCCGCACCGCCGATGGCGATATTCCAGGGGCCGTTCTCATAGTTGAACGTAGCCATGCCGCCGCCGAAGCCGTTGTCGTTCTTCTTCAGGCGCACGAGGTCCGATTTTTCCACCTCCTCGCCGTCAGCGCCGACGAAGTTCTGCAGTCCGTATTCCAGCAGTGTGCGCCGGGTCTTGTACTGGTTGTAGTAGCCGAAATCGTCGGTATAGTGCAGCGCGGCGTTCAGGCGCCACTTGTCGCTGAGCACCTGCGAGAGATGCAGCTGGAAGTGGTGCTGCGTGTAGTTGTCCATCTGGTCCTTGTAGTAGGCGCGCTCTCCCTTGCTGTTTGTGTACTCGCCGCAGGGGTTGTAGCGCCGGCCGTACTTTTCCATATCCTCCTTCGAGGCATAGTCCCAGGCCATGTAGGTCTGTTCCTTGCCGCCGAAAACGATGAAGCGCAGCAGGGTGTTGCGGTTCTGGTAGGCTGCCTGCGTGAAGTAGCTCCACAGCTTGGACGAGGCACGCTCTATGTAGCCGTCGGAACTCATGTGGCTGACGCGGGCGTCGAAGCTCCAGTGGCCGCCGAGCAGGCCCGAGCCTACGCGCACGGTCTCGCGGTTGGTGTTGTACATGCCGTAGGAGCCCGATACCTCGGCATAGGGGTCGGCCGAGGGAGCGTCGGTGAGCATGTTGACGCTTGCGCCGAATGCGCCTGCGCCGTTGACGCTGGTGCCTGCGCCGCGCTGAATCTGCACGTCGCGCAGCGACGATACGAGGTCGGGCATGTTTACCCAGTAGACGTTGTGGCTCTCGGAGTTGTTGATGGGCACACCGTTGGCCGTGATGTTGATGCGCGAGCCATCAGTGCCGCGCACACGCATGGATGTGTAGCCTATGCCCGAGCCTGCGTCGGAGGTGGTGATGACCGACGGCGTCATGCGCAGCAGGTAGGGGATGTCGCGGCCGTCGTTGTACTGTTCGAGTTCGGCCTTGGTTACGTTTGTGTAGGCTACGGGGGTTTTGGCTGTGGCGCGGTTGGCCACTACTTCGATTTGTTTGAGCACCACAGCGGTGTCGGCCTGCGCGGCGGCAGGCACAGCGGAGCCTGCCGCAATGGCACAGGCTGCCGCTGCAAGAAGACTTTTCTTCATTGCTTTTTCTCTACGCCGGTATTATCCGGATCAGGTTCAAAGGGTATGATCTCAGCCTTGACCTTATCGGTCAGGGGGCACCCCTAAAAAATGTGTGAATTATCTCTGTGCCTTTCGGCGCTGCAAAGTTAATGCTTTTTATTTTGGTATGCAAGTTTTAGGCAACTATTCAGGAGAAGCACAATCCATAAGGTGCTGATAATAAATGTAGGGATGCACCGGCGCGCAATGTAGTTCAAATAATGAAAATTATTACTGTCCGCTAAAACGGGAATAACCCGCGCTCGTCGCGGGTTGAATCCGGTTAGCCGCGAGTTAAGGAGCGACCGTAGGGAGCGACATACTCGCGGAA